>NZ_MWLN01000151.1:18368-20833 GCF_002198655.1 Kineosporia sp. A_224 | reverse complement strand
CCCCGGCGCCGGCGGGACCGGGGCGGTGAGCCGGCGGCGGCTGCGCGCGGGCCAGAGGACGGCGAATGCGAGGCCGAGGATCGCCCCGAGGCCGAGGCCCGCGGGGATCGCGACGAGCGGCTTCGGCGACGCCGGGGACGTCGGCTCGACCGGCTTGTTGATGATCTCGCCGGCGGTGTTCGCGAGCAGCGACTCCAGGCTCCGGCGGCTCTGGACGAGGACGTCGAGCTGCGTCTGGAGCGCCGTCGTGGACTTCACGGCGATCTGCTTCTGCACCTCGTCGATGTTCTTGAGCACCTCGGCGTACTGCGTCTTGGCGACGGACTGCTTGCTCTGCTTGCTGTACGTGAGGTAGCTGTCGGCGACCGTGGCGGCACCGCGCACCGCCGCCGCGGGCGAGCCCGCGGAGTACGTGATGTCGACGACCTGGGTGTCCTGCGGCGAGGAGACGGCGATCGAGTGCCGCACGGTCCGCATGTCGATGCCGAGGGTGTCGGCGGCGAGGGCGGCGACCGACGTCGACTGCACGACCTGCATCTCGGTCTGCATCGAGATGAGGTTCGACACGTTGACGTTGCCGGCGTACCGGTCCGCGACGACGGGCTCGACCTTGACCGAGGCGGTCGCCGAGTAGGTCGGCGGGGTCAGCACGACGTAGGCCACCGACAGCAGGAGGCCGAGCATCATCGGGGCGACCGCGAGGACGGGACGCTGCCTGACGCGCGTCACGACGTCCCGGACGGTGAGCGCGCCGGTGATGTCCTCCATGCCTGCGGGCCTCCAGGTCGGTCCGGGCGTCCTCGTCGTCAGCCTGTCGTGTCGCACAGCCTAGGGCGGCCGCAGGGCGCACGGGCACCCCGGGCCAGGATCTACACCGTTCGCTCGGTTTGTCCGCGACTCTCCGCGAACGTGGCGACGGACACCCTGGCCTGCTGAAGAATGATCGGCACGTCCTGGCTAAGGCTGAACCCCTCCTCGGGCGATGAAGACAGGGACGGCGGACCGCCGAGAACCGCCCAGGACGACCGACGAGGACGAGCGACCCGTGGAGGCCCGCACCGTGAGCGCGCTGCAGCAGGCGGGGGGCGTGGCCGTCGGCCCGCTCGACCGCCGCGGCGCCCGGGCCGCCCGCGCGGGCGTGCTGCCGGCCTGGCCGGTCACGTGGCTGTTCGTGCTCTTCCCGCTGTGGTGGGTCGCCGGGCTGATGCCGTTCGTCATCCCGATGGCCGGCGCCGTCTGCCTGTTCCTCATGTCGGTGCGCGGATCCGTCCGGCTGCCCCGGATGTGGCTGCCGTGGACCGGCTTCATCATCTGGATGCTCGTGTCGGCGTCGATGATCGACACCGCCGGCCGGATGCTCGGCTTCGCCCAGCGCTGGACGACGCTCGTCGGCGCCAGCATCGTCGCCGTCTACGTCTACAACGCCGCCGAGCGGCTCACCCGCCGCCGTCTCCTCGGGGCGATGGCCTGGTTCCTCGGCTGGATCGCCGTCGGCGGCTACCTCGGGATGATCGCCCCGTACACCCGGATCAACACCCCGATGCTGCGGATCATGCCGCGCAACATCGCCTCGAACGACTACGTCCGCGAGCTGCTCAGCCCCCGGTTCGCCGAGGTCCAGCAGCCGTACGGCGCGCCCTACCCGTTCGTCCGGCCGGCCGCGCCGTTCCCGTACACGAACGGCTGGGGGCACGCGTTCGTGCTGCTCCTGCCGCTCATGGTCGCGCTGTGGCTCATCGCCGACCGGCGGCTCCGGACGACCCTGCCGCTCCTCGTTCTGGCCGCCGTCCCACCCGCCCTGGCGACCCTCAACCGGGGCATCTTCGTCGGCGTCGCGGTGTCGGCGATGGTGACGACGCTCCGGCTGCGGCGGCGGATCCGGCTCGGGCACGTGCTGCTCGCCGCGGTCCCGCTCGCGGGGGCGGCGCTGTTCGTCCTGAGCACCGGGGCCCTCGACCGGATCTCGCAGCGGACCTCGTCGAGCTCGACGACGGCCGACCGGGCCTCGATCTACCGGGAGGCCTTCGACCGCACGCTCGACTCGCCGCTGCTCGGCTACGGCGCCCCCCGGCCGTCGGAGCTGCTCGGGGTGAGCGTCGGCACCCAGGGCCACTTCTGGTACGTCATGTTCTCCCACGGCTTCGTCGGGCTCGCCCTGTTCCTCACGACGGTCTGGGGCCTGGCGCTGACGACGCGGCGCACCACGGACCTGCCCGGCGCCTTCGTCCACATGACGCTCGTCGTCGTCTCGGTGATGCTCATGTTCTACGGGCTCGACGGGATGAACCTGCTCATCGTCCTCGTCACCGCGGCGCTGCTGCTGCGCCGTGACGACCCGGTCCGCTCGGACGCCCCGGTCGTGCCGGAGCGGGTCGTGCGCCGGCACGGCGTCCCGCCGCACCGGGAGAGCCACCTGGAGCGCAGCCTGCGCTGGCCGGACGTCGGCATCCCCGCGCCCGGCCGCC
>NZ_MWLN01000151.1:0-18349 GCF_002198655.1 Kineosporia sp. A_224 | reverse complement strand
GACCGGAGGAGCCCCGTCGTGACGACCACCGCAGGCCGCGTCACCATCGAGCTCGGCCCCTCGTCGCCGCGCGTCGACGCCGCGACCGCCCAGCTGCGCCACCTGTTCCCGGTGACCGGGGTCGACGTCCACGTCGGCTACGGCCCGCCGCCGGACGGGTACCGGGTCGTCGACGCCTGGCGGGTCATCCCGTCGGCCGCCCGCCCGCTCTTCCTCGTGCCCGTCGACGCCGGTGCCGCCCGCCGGCTGCTCACGTCGCACAACCGGCTGCGCGGGCCCAAGGTGCGCGCCGCCCGGACGGCGGCCTCGCTCGCGGTCGCGGGCCTCGCGGCCGTGTCCGGCGAGCGCACCGTGCTGCGCGCCAGCGTGCCGCGCGACGTCCCCGACGACGCCGTCGACGCAGCCCTCGTGACCCGGCACCTGCGCCGGCACGTGCCGGGCGCCGTCGCGACGGCCGTGAGCCTGCGCGCCTTCCACCCGCTCGCCAAGCCGACCGTCCAGGTCACCGACGTCCGGGGCCGGGTCGTCGCGTTCACCAAGGTCGCGTCCGACCCGGCGACCGGCGACCGCGTCGAGCGGGAGGCGGTCCTCCTGCGCGACCTCGGCGCCGGCCTGCCCGGGCCCGCCGTCCGGCTGCCGCGGGTGCTCGACCACGGCACCGTCGGGCCGTTCACCGTGTCCGTCGTCGAGCCGCTCCCGCAGGCCACCCGCGGCGCCCGCCGGGACGACGAGGACCGGGTCCTCGACCGGCTCGCCGCCTTCGCCGCGGCCTTCGACGACCCCCTCGACGGCTCCGGCCCGGCGACCACCCCGCTGCGCACGACCGCGCTCTGGGCCGAGCTCACCGCCCGGGTCCGCACCGTGGCCGGCCCGGACTGCACCCGCCCCGACCTGGCCGACGCCCTGCGCGCCCTCACGGAGAGCGTCGAGCAGGCGGACGGCGCCCGGCCCGTCGCCGTCGGCGCCTTCCACGGCGACTGGGTGCCCTGGAACATGGGCTGGGCCGGCGACACCCTCTGGGTCTGGGACCTCGAGTACGGCAGCCGGCAGGGCCCCGTGGGGCTCGACGCGCTGCGCTGGGTCTACCAGTGCACCCACGTCCTCGACGGCGTGACCTTCACCGAGGCGGTCGCCGCGATGGCCGCCGCCGGGCCCCGCGTCCTCCCCCGGCTCGGCGTCGCCGCCGACGACGTCCCGGACCTGGTCCGGACCCTCGTCCGGGTCCACCTCGTGGCGGTCCTCTCGACGGCCCTCGCGGCGCTCGCCGCGGGCCGCGGGCTGCCGCCTGGCCTCGACCCGGACGCCGCCGACGTCCTGCACGCCTGGACGGCACCATGATCGTCCCCGGCCAGAGACCGGCCGCCGCCACCGACCGAAGTGCACCCGACCGAACCGACCGAACCGACCGAACCGAAGCGGATCCAGGCGTGCAGGTCACCGACAGCCCGACGCAGCCGACGACGGACGACGCCACCGCGGCGTCCGGGGCGACCGCGACCCCCGTCACCGTCGTCATCCCGACCCGCGACCGGGACCACCTGCTCGTCCGGGCCCTCGCCGGCATCGCCGCGCAGGACCACCCGGGCGCCGTCGAGATCCTCGTCGTGCGGGACGGCACCCCCGTCACCGACCTCGCGGTCGACCTGCCCGCACGGGTCACCCTGCGGCAGATCACGAACACCCGCTCCCCCGGCCTCGCCGGCACCCGCAACACGGGCATCCTCGCCGCGACCCACGCGCTCGTCGCGTTCTGCGACGACGACGACGAGTGGCTGCCGGGCAAGCTGAGCGCCCAGGTGCCGCTCCTCGAGCGCAGCCCGGGCGCCTCGATCGTGGCGACCGGGATCGTCGTCGTCCACGACGGCACCGAGGTCGAGCGGCCCGGCCCGCTGCACCCCGTGCACCTCGAGGACCTGCTGCTGCGCCGGATCATGGAGCTGCACCCGTCGTCGTTCCTCCTGCGCCGCGCCGACCTCGTCGGCCCGATCGGCCTCGTCGACGAGGACCTGCCGGGCGGCTACGCCGAGGACTACGACCTGCTGCTGCGCGCTGCCGCCGTCGGGCCGGTGCTCTCGGTGCCGCGCCCGCTCACGAAGATCCACTGGCACGGCTCCTCGTTCTACTTCAGCCGCTGGGCGACGATCCACGAGTCCCTCGAGGCGATGCTCGTCAAGCACCCGCAGTTCGCGCAGGTGCCGCGCGGGCTGGCCCGGATCAAGGGCCAGCAGGCGATCGCGCTCGCCGCGATGGGCCGCCGCCGGGACGCCCTCTCGACCGCCGCGCAGACCGCCAGGCTCTCCCGCCGCGAGCCGCGCAGCTACCTCGCCGCGGCGGCTGCGCTCCGGCTGCTCTCGATCGACCGGCTCCAGGCGGCCCTGCACCGCCGGGGGCGTGGCCTGTAGTGAGCACGCTCCCGCCCCCCGTGGGTGGCGACCCTGCGGCGACCAGGACGCAGGTCGCCCGGCACGGCGTCCTCGGCCTGGCCGGCGCCGTGTGCACCGGCGCGGGCGGGTTCGCCCTGACCTTCGCCGTCGGCAGGCTCCTCGACGACCGCGCGACGGGTGAGTTCTTCTCCGCCGTCGCCGCCTTCACCATCGCGACGACGGTCCTGCTGCTCGGCGCCGACACCGGGCTCGTCCGGTCGCTGTCCGGGCTGCGGGCGACCGGCGGGCAGCGGCTGCTCGGCGTCACGCTGCGGGCGGCGCTCGTGCCCGTGCTCGTCGGCTCCGTCGTCGTCGCGACGGCCGTCTGGGCCGCTGCCGGCCCGCTCGCCCGGCTGCTCGTCGACGATCCGGCGGACGCCGCCCGGACCGCCTCCGCCCTGCGCCTGCTCGCGCCGTTCCTCGTGCTCTCGACGCTGTCGACGGCGCTGCTCAACGGCGCGAGCCGGGGCCTGGGCGCGATGCGCACGTACACGCTCTACCAGCAGGTCCTGCTCCCCGTGAGCCGTCCGCTCCTGCTCGTCGTCGCCGTCCTCGGCTTCGGTGCCGGGCTGCACGGGGCGCTCCTGGTCTGGGCGGCGCCGCTGCTCGTCGCCGTCGCCGTCGCCGGCCGCGACGTCCGGGGCCGGGTGCGGGCCGCCGTCCGGCGGGGGGACGAGAAGGCCGCCGACGCCGCCGCGGCCGGCGAGCCGCTGCCGGACCTGCCTGCGGACGGCGTAGCACGCCGGTTCTGGCGGCTCACCGCCCCGCGCGGGGTGGCCGCGACCTTCGAGGTGGTCGTCACGTGGGCCGACGTACTGCTCGTCGCGGCGCTGCGCGGCCCGGTCGAGGCGGGCGTCTACGCCGCAGCGAGCCGCTTCGTCACCTCGGGGACGCTCGCGATGCAGGCGATCCGGCTCTCCATCGCCCCCGCCGTCGCCGCCGCCTTCAGCCGCGGGGACCGCGCCGAGGCGCAGCGGGTGCACCGGTTCAGCACCGTCGGCGCGATCGCCTCGACGTGGCCGGTCTACCTCGGGATGGCGGTCTTCGCGCCCGCCGTCCTCTCCCTCATCGGCCCGCGCTTCGTCGCCGGCGCCGACGCGCTGACGATCCTGTCGATCGCGATGCTCGGCGTCGTCGCGACCGGCAACGCGAACACCGTGCTCAACATGGCCGGCAAGAGCCACTGGGCCGCCGTGAACACCGGCGTCGCGGCGGCCGTCATGCTCGCCGTCGACGTCGCGCTCGTCCCCGGCCTCGGCATGGTCGGGGCCGCCATCGGATGGGGCGCGGCGCTGCTCACCGACGCGGCGCTCGGCACCCTCGAGCTGCGCCGCGGGCTCGGCGTGCGGTCCTGGGACCGCCGGGTCGCCGAGGTGGCCGCGCTCGCCGTCGTCGCCTTCGGCGGGCCGGCGCTCGCCGTCCGTGCCGCCCTGGGGACGTCGCTCCTGGACACCGTCGCCGGGGTCGCCGTCGCGTCCACGGTCTACGGCGGCGCGCTCTGGGTGCGGCGCCGGGCGCTCGGGCTCGACGGCTTCGTCGCCGCCCTGCGCCGCCGGCCCGGTCCGTCCGCGGGCACGGGCACGGGCACAGGCACAGGCACGGTCCAGTCCGGCACCGCGCCGTCCGATGAACCAGATGACCGGATGGACTCCACCACCCGGCCGGCACCGCACCACCCGGCACCGCACAGGAAAGAGGGATCCGCGCTGTGAACGGCCTCGAGAAGCGCGTCAAGGCGCTCATCCCCGAGCAGGCGAAGGACCTCGGCAAGGGCGTCATCCGCGCCTACGGCCAGTCCACGGCGGCGCTGCGGCCGATGCCCGACTTCCTCGTGCTCGGCACCAAGCGCGGCGGCTCGACGTCCGCGTGGCGCTGGATCGAGCAGCACCCGCAGGTGCTGCCGATGGTCGCGCGCTGGGAGCACCACAAGAGCCCGCACTACTTCTACTGGCACTACGCGCGCGGCGAGGCCTGGTACCGCGGGCACTTCCCGACCGCGGCCGCCCGCAAGACCGCCGAGCGCCGGCTCGGCAAGCGCGTCGTCACCGGCGAGGCCAGCCCGTACTACATGTTCAACCCGTACGTGCCGCAGCGGGTCGCGACCGACCTGCCCGACGCGCGGTTCGTCGTCCTGCTCCGCGACCCGGTCAAGCGCGCCTACTCGCACTACTGGGAGCGCGTCGACGAGGGCGTCGAGCCGCTGACCTTCGAGCAGGCGCTGGCCGCCGAGCCGTCGCGGCTCGCGGGCGAGGCCGAGAAGATGGCTGCGGACCCGTACTACTACAGCCGCCTGCACGACTACCACACGTACCGCGAGCGGGGCGTCTACGCGCCGCAGCTCGAGCGCTGGTTCGACGCGGTCGGCCGGGAGCGGGTGCTCGTCGTCGTCAGCGAGGAGATGTACGCCGACCCGGTGCCCGTCATGAACACGGTCTTCGAGCACCTGGGCATCGACCCGTGGCCGGTGCCCAAGGAGGCGCACTTCAACAACCGGCCGGCGCCGAAGATCGACCCGGCGACCGCCGAGGAGCTGCGCGCCTTCTACGCCCCGCACAACGCCGCGCTCGCGACGCTGCTCGGCCGCGACCTGCCCTGGAGCAGCTGACCCTGGCTGTCTGAAGGGGCGGTCAGGGCCGGTCGACCGCGAGCCCGGCGGCCTTGAACTCGGCGACCATCCCGGTCCCGCTGTCGATCCGCAGCGTGCACGAGGTGTCGGAGTCCCAGCGGACGAGCGCCTTGATCCGGGTGCGCTTGCGGAGCACGTCGTCGATGTCGCGGTACCACTGCCGGGACTGCGCCTCGCTGCCGTAGTGCATGCCGTACTCCTGGACGAGCAGCGGCTTGCTCCCCAGGCCGTTCGCGGCGGACCAGTCGTAGAAGCCCTTGACGGTCTGGTCGAACGTCTCCCAGCCGCTCTTGTGGCAGGTGTTGAAGTTGTAGGGGTCGTAGCCGATCCAGTCGACGTACTGGTCGCCCGGGTAGAACGACTTCACGTGCGGGCCGTTGCCGTAGGCGACGTAGCCGGACGTCACCCAGGTCCACACGACGTTGTCGACGCCCTGGGCCGCGAAGACCGACCGCAGGTGCCGGTAGGCCGCGCGGTACTCGGCGGCGGTGCCGTGCTTGGCGTAGGACAGGTCCATCTCGTGGTCGAGCCCGAGCATGACCTTCGTGCCGTAGGCCTTGACCCGCTGCGCCGACGGGACGACGACGCTCGAGTCGTACCTCCCCGCGGCGATGTCGGCCCAGCGGTAGTTCGCGCCCGTCGAGAAGTTCCGGGACTCCCAGTCCAGCAGGAGGATCCGGCTCGACCCGAGGTTCTTCATCGACTGGTCCGGGAACCAGCCGGGGCCGTTGCGGCCGGAGAAGTCGTAGTACATGAGCACGATGTCGAACGGCCGGCCGACCTTGGACTCCCAGGTCTTGACCGTCGTCTCGACGTTGCCACCGCCGTAGCGCCGCGAGTAGATCCCCCAGTAGGCGCCGCAGGAGGGCACGAGGGTCCGGCTCACCGCGCAGCGCGTCGCGAACGGCGCGCCGCCGGCCCGCAGCCGGGGCGTCGGCCCCGGCGCCGCGGCGGACGTCGTGCGCCGCGCGGACGACGTGCCGCCGGCCTTCGTCGGCGCGGCGGTCTTCGAGGTGCCGGTGGCCGTGCCCGTGGCCGTCCCGGTGGCGGAGGCCGGACCCGTCGCGGTGCCCGTCGCGGTGCCCGTCGCGGTGCCCGTCGCCGCAGCGGTGCCGGTGACGGACCCCGTCGGCCCGGAGGTCGTCGCACCCGGGACGGCCGCGGACGACGGCCCGTCGGCGGCCACCGTCGTCACGCCGTCCGAGCCGGCCGGACGCTGGGTCGCGACGACGACGCCCACCCCGGCCACGGCGACCGCGACGAGGGCCGCCACCGTGCGCCGGCGGCGCGTGCGGGCAGCGCGCTCCCGGCGGCGGGGCCGGCGCAGCGACCTGCGGGAGGCGGAGGGCGACGCGTCGGTGAGGTCGAGCTCGGCGTCAGGGCCGTGACCCTGTTCGCTCACGCTACGTGACCTCCTGCACCGGCGGACATGGCCGCGCGACGGCGGACCGCCACGACGACCAGCACGCTAACACGGCAGCCCACACCCGGGCACGGAGCGATCGGGCGACCAGCAGTCACTCTCGGTGACTCAGCAGGCGACGATCAGCGACGACGTCCCCGGCCCGCACGGGCCCGCCGCGACGACCTGGCCTCGGCGACGAGCGCCTCCGCGACCTGCCCGACCCGGTGCACGCCGGGCGGCACGGCGGCCTGCGCCGCCGCCCCGCCGGCAGCCGGGGCCGGCAGCGCACGACGCTGCTCCGCCGCGGCCCTGACCGCCTCGTCGAGCGCGGCCGCCGAGGCGACGAGCGTCACGAGACCGGCCTCCGCGAGCCGGCCGGCGAAGAGCACCTGGTGCCCGTCGACGTGCTCGCCGTGGGCGGGGTCCCGCGGGACGACGACCGGCACGTGACCGGTGCGGCGCGCCTCGGTGATCGTCGCCGGACCGCCGTGGCTGACGACCGCGTCGCTGCCGGAGAACAGGTCCTGGAGCCGGGCGTGGTCGCAGAACGCGAAGGCCTCGAGGTTCGGCGCAGCGGCGGGCGCCGCCGTCCGGCCGTGCTGGAGCGCGACGTCCCAACCCGGGTTCGCGCGGGCCCAGTCCGCGACCCAGCCGACGAGCCGGTCGAAGGGGTGATGGTCGGTGCCGACGCTGACGAACAGCCGCGGGCGCACGCCGCCGTCGGCGCTCACAGCACGCACCCCACGACCTCGGCGTCGCGGTAGAGGCCGCGCTGCTCCTCCCACTGGACGAGCATCCGGCTCGCGAACGGGCGGACGAGCCGGCCGGTGAGGGTCGAGGTGTCGAGCCGGTCGTAGACCTCGAGGAAGACCGCCGGGACGCCGAGCAGGCGCGCGAGCACGAAGAACGGCAGGGCGACCCCGGCGCCGGTGCTCAGGACGACGTCCGGCCGCTCCTCGCGCATGACCCGCCAGGCCAGCCCGAGGTTGCGCACGAGGTTCGGCAGGTGCCGGGTCGTCGGGTGGTACGCCCAGGTGACGGACTCCCCGGCGAGGATCGAGACGGCGTCCGGGGTGTCGAAGCAGACCCAGTGCCGGTCGTGGGCCGCGCTCCACGGGTCGAGCGCCGTGAGCTGGGCGAGGTGCCCGCCGCTGGACCCGACGAGGAGCAGCCGCAGCCGCTCGCCGCCCGCCGCACCCGGGGTGCCGTCACCGGTCGCGGGGGCGGCGTCGCCGGCCGCGCGCTGCCCGGGGAGGGCCACGGTCCACGGGCCGCCGTGGCCCGTCGTCACTTCGCTCGTCACTGCCCGTCCTGTCGACGCCACCCACCCCGGGTGAACGTCACCATCCTGCCGTGTCGACGACGCAGCGTCAGGCATTTCGGGAGCGATGTCGACCGCGCTCACGGTCGGTGACGTCTCGGCGGCGCCGGACGGGTCCGCCGGGCCGACAGGGTCGGGTGTCATGCCCTTCCCGTCGGCCGGCCGGCCCGCACGTTGAGGGGGCGGGCGGACGACGGCCGTCCGGGTGAGGCGATGACGGTGCGTTCAGCCCTGGTCGAGGATCATCCCCGCGGCGACGGTCGCGTTCGTCGCCTCGTCGACGAGCACGAAGCCGCCCGTCGTCCGGTTGCGCCGGTACTCGTCGGCGAACAGCGGCTGCGTCGTCCGGAGCACGACCCGGCCGATCTCGTTGAGGCCGAGCCCGGCGGGGCTCTCCTCGCGGTGCAGGCTGTTGACGTCGAGCCGGTAGCGCACGTCCTTGACGAGGGCCCGCGCCGTCCGGGTCGTGTGCTTGATGGTGAGCTTGGCGCCCTTGGCGAGCGGCTTGTCGGCCATCCAGCAGACCATCGCGTCGACGTCCTGCGTCGCCTTCGGCGCGTTGTGCGGGCGGCAGATCATGTCGCCCCGGGAGATGTCGATCTCGTCGGTGAGCCGCACGGTGACGGCCATCGGCGGGAACGCCTCGTCGACGGGGCCGTCCATGGTCTCGATCGCCGCGATCCGGCTCGTGAAGCCGCTCGGCAGCACCATGACCTCGTCCCCGGGCTTGAGGACGCCGCTCGCGACGGTGCCCGCGTAGCCCCGGTAGTCCGGGTGCTGCGCCGACTGCGGCCGGATGACGTACTGCACCGGGAACCGGACGTCGATGAGGTTGCGGTCGCTCGAGACGTGGACGTGCTCGAGGTGGTGCAGCAGCGACGGCCCGTCGTACCAGGGCATGTTCTGCGAGCGCGTGACGATGTTGTCGCCGAGCAGCGCCGAGATCGGCACGACCGTGAGGTCGGGCACGTCGAGCTTCGTCGCGAACCGGGTGAACTCGTCGGCGATCGACTCGAAGACCTCCTGCGAGTAGTCGACGAGATCCATCTTGTTCACCGCGAGCACGAGGTGCGGCACCCGCAGCAGCGTCGCGATGAACGCGTGCCGCCGGCTCTGCTCGACGAGCCCCTTGCGGGCGTCGACGAGGACGATCGCGAGGTCGGCGGTCGAGGCGCCGGTGACCATGTTCCGGGTGTACTGGATGTGCCCCGGGGTGTCGGCGATGATGAACTTGCGCCGCGGGGTCGCGAAGTAGCGGTAGGCGACGTCGATGGTGATGCCCTGCTCCCGCTCGGCCCGGAGGCCGTCGGTGAGCAGCGCGAGGTTCACGTACTCGTCGCCCTTGGCCGCGCTGGCCTTCTCGACGGCGTCCATCTGGTCCTCGAAGATCGACTTCGAGTCGTAGAGGAGCCGCCCGATGAGCGTGCTCTTGCCGTCGTCCACCGAGCCCGCCGTGGCGAACCGGAGCATGTCCATGCCGGCGTGTCCCACTGTCAGAAGTACCCTTCCCGCTTGCGGTCCTCCATGGCGGCCTCCGAGAACTTGTCGTCCCCGCGGGTGGCACCGCGTTCGGTGATCCTCGTGGTCGACACCTCCTCGATGATCGCGTCGAGCGTGTCGGCCTCGCTGCGCACCGCGGCGGTCAGCGAGGCGTCCCCGACGGTGCGGTAGCGCACCTTCTCGGTGAACAGGTCCTCGCCCGCCTTCGGGCGGCAGAACTCGTTGTTGGCGTAGAGCATCCCGCCGCGGTCGAAGACCTCGCGCTCGTGCGCGAAGTAGATGCTCGGCAGGTCGATGCCCTCGCGCTGCACGTACTGCCAGATGTCGAGCTCGGTCCAGTTCGACAGCGGGAAGACCCGGATGCTCTCGCCGCCGTGGATCCGGCCGTTGTACATCGACCACAGCTCGGGGCGCTGGTTCTTCGGGTCCCACTGGCCGAACTCGTCGCGGAAGGAGAAGACGCGCTCCTTGGCGCGGGCCTTGTCCTCGTCGCGCCGGGCGCCGCCGAAGGCCGCCGTGTAGCCGCCGGCCTCGAGCGCCTCGAGGAGGACCGGCGTCTGGAGCCGGTTGCGGGTGCCGTCGGGCAGCTCGTGCACGGTGCCGGCGGCGATCGCGTCGGGCACGCTCGCGACGACCAGCTGGACGCCGAGCTCGGCGACCCGGCGGTCGCGGAACTCCAGCACCTCCGGGAAGTTGTGCCCGGTGTCCACGTGGAGCATCGGGAACGGGATCTTCGCGGGCCAGAACGCCTTCTCCGCCAGGCGCAGCATGACGATCGAGTCCTTGCCGCCGGAGAAGAGCAGCACCGGCTTCTCCAGCTCGGCCGCCACCTCCCGGAAGACGTGGACCGACTCCGCCTCGAGCGTGTCGAGCTGGGAGAGCCGGTACTCGGTGGTCCGGCGCTCCGGGGACGGGTGGGTCATCGGGCTCCTCCAGCGGGCGCGCCGGCTCGGACCGTGGTGAGGGCCGTGGTCAGCGCGAGGATCTGGGCCGCCAGCTCGGGGCGGCAGACGACGAGGTCGGGCAGGCGGGGGTCGGGGCGGTTGTAGACGAGCGGGGAGCCGTCGACGCGGCTCGTGTGCAGCCCGGCGGCGCGGGCGACGGCGACGGGGGCGGCGGAGTCCCACTCGAACTGGCCGCCGGCGTGGACGTAGGCGTCGGCCTCGCCGGTCCAGACGGCGGCGCACTTGACGCCGGCCGAGCCCATCGGCACGAGGTCGGCGCCCAGCTCCGCGGCGAGCGCGGTGGCGATCTCCGGCGGGCGGGACCGGCTCACCGCGAGCCGGACCGGCGCCCCGGCGGGCCGCGGCGGGACGACGGGGGCGGCGTCCGTGCCGTGGACGACGCCGCGCGCCGGCAGCGCGACGGCACCGGCGACGAGGTCGCCGCCGGCCCACAGGGCGACGTGCACCGCCCAGTCGTCGCGGGGCGGCTCGGAGAACTCGCGGGTGCCGTCGAGCGGGTCGATGATCCAGACCCGGTCGGCGACCAGGCGCGCGGACGAGTCGGCGGCCTCCTCGGAGAGGACGGCGTCGCCGGGCGCGTGCTCGGCGAGCAGGGCCGCGAGCACCTCCTGGGCGCGGGCGTCACCGGCGTCCTTGAGGTCGCGGCCGGTGAGCCCCTGCGTCCGGACGGTGAGCAGCGCGTCGCCCGCCGCCTGTGCCAGCAGCCGCGCGAGGCGCGCGTCGTCGTGGCCGCTCATCTCACCCTTTCGGTCCAGTGCGGGGCCGGTGCGTACCGGGCCGCTCACCCGGTGACGCTAACCCACGGCAGCCGTGGGCCCGCACCATCGTCCCCCGAAGGGTCGCGGGACGTCGTGCGCGGTCGCACTGCGAGACGTCGGCGCCCGGGGCGCGGATCTTGAGCGCTCCCGGCCGACGAGCGCGGGCGTCAGTAGGCGCCCTGCGGGCGCAGCACGGCCCGGGCGGTGCGCCAGAGGATGACGGCGTCGAGCGCGAGCGACCAGTTGTCGACGTAGCGCAGGTCGAGGAGGACGGACTCCTCCCAGGACAGGTCGCTGCGGCCGCTCACCTGCCACAGCCCGGTGACGCCCGGGCGGACCCGGAGCCGCCGGGTCGCGTCGTGGTCGTAGCGCTCGACCTCGCACGGCAGCGGCGGCCTCGGGCCGACGAGCGACATGTCGCCGCGGACGACGTTGACGAGCTGGGGCAGCTCGTCGAGCGAGAACCGCCGGATGAACGCCCCGACCCGGGTCACCCGGGGGTCGGCACGGACCTTGAAGAGCATCTCGCCGCCCTCGTTGAGGTGCACGAGCCCGGCCTTGCGCTCCTCCGCGTCCACGACCATGGAGCGGAACTTGAGCATCGTGAAGGGCCGGCCGGCCGCACCGACCCGGGTCTGCCGGAAGAGCACCGGCCCCGGGCTGTCCAGCTTCACGGCGACGGCCACCGCGAGCATGGCGGGCGCCGCGAGGACGAGCAGCGCCGTCCCGAGGACGGCGTCGACGAGCACCTTGAGCACGCGCCGGCCGCCGGCGAAGGCGGGCCGCTCGAGGTGGAGCAGGGACAGGCCCGCCACCGGCCGGATCGTCAGGCGCGGGCCCGCGACCTCGACGATGCCCGGGGAGACGACGAGCTCGACGTCGCGCTCCTCGAGGGCCCAGGCGAGCCGGCGCAGCGCGTGCCCGGACAGGTCCGGGTGCGAGACGACCGCGACGACGTGCACCCCGAGCTCGTCGACGGCCTCGAGGATCCGGCCGAGGTCGCCGACGACCGGCACGTCAGCGACGTGCGAGACGTGGACCTCGACCGCGGGCACGCACGCCCCGACGACGACGAGCCCGTGCTGCGGCTCGTTCCGCAGCTTGTCGGCGACGGCGACCGCGGCGTCGGCCCGGCCGACGACGAGCACGTGCTGCATCGCCCGGCCCTGCCGACGCAGCCGGAAGAGCCAGCCCCGCAGCGTGTGCCGGGACAGCATGGTGAGGGCCAGGGTCAGTGGGACGACCCCGCCGACGTACAGCCGGGAGAGCTCGGCCCGCAGCGAGAACGACGCGACCGTGAGCACCGTGAAGAGCACGAACCCGCCGGTGAGGATCCGCCGGTACTCCTCGGTCCCGGTGCCGAGGAACCGCGGCTCGTAGGCCCGGTTCCAGGCGAGGACGGCGACCCAGACGAGCGGGAGGACGGCGCACAGCGCGAGGTAGCCGAGCCCGATCCGGCCGGAGAACCGCGCACCGGCGACGGCCGCCGACGCCAGGAGGGCCGCCGTCGCGTCGAGCGCGAGCGCCGCGGCGCGGTAGCGGGCGACGATCCGGGACGCCTCGTCGGAGCGCCCCGTCGTCCGGGCCGTGACCTCGACGAGGGTGCGGCGCCAGACGGGCTCCGCCCGTGGGCCCGCTGCCCCGCGAGTCCCGTCTTGAGCACCCTGAGAAACTGATTCTGCACTGAGAGTTACATCTTGTTCGGTCTCCAGCGACACGAGGTCACCCCGGCTCGTGGTCATCACGTACGGCGACCCGCCCCCGAGTCGCGCTCGCCCCTACGCCACCGAACGTAGCCCGCGCGCGCACACTCATCGTGTGATTCGCGTTTCTTCCGTCGGATCCGGTCGCGCGGAGGGCGGTGATCCCCGCCGTGCGGCGATCGGCCGGGGACGGACGTCCCGAACGTCGTCGCGCCGACCGTGGGCCCACGCGGGCAGCCGCTCGCGGGACGACCGGGCTCAGTACGCCCCGGTGCCTCGCACGACGGCCCGCGCCGTCCGCCAGAGGATCGTCACGTCGAGCATGAGCGACCAGTTGTCGACGTAGCGCAGGTCGAGCAGGAGGGACTCCTCCCACGACAGGTCGCTGCGGCCGCTGACCTGCCACAGGCCGGTCATCCCGGGGCGGACGCGGAGCCGGCGGGTCGCGTCGTCGGTGTAGACGGCGACCTCCTCCGGCAGCGGCGGCCGCGGCCCGACGAGCGACATGTCCCCGCGGACGACGTTGACGAGCTGGGGCAGCTCGTCGAGCGAGAACCGGCGGATGAAGGAGCCGACCTTGGTGACGCGCGGGTCCTCGCGGACCTTGAAGAGGATGTCGTTGCCCTCGTTGAGGTGGGCGAGCTCGCCCTTGCGGTCCTCGGCGTCGGTGACCATCGAGCGGAACTTCAGCATCGTGAAGCGCCGGCTGTTGGCGCCGATGCGGGTCTGCCGGAACAGCACCGGGCCGGGGCTCTCCAGCCGGATCGCCGCGGCGATCGCGAGCATCACCGGTGCCGCGAGCACGAGCAGGAGCGCGCCGGTGACGGCGTCGAACGCGATCTTGGCGACCCGCCGCCCGCCGCTGATGACCGGGCGCTCGAGGTGCAGCAGCGACATCCCGGCGACGGGGCGGATCGACAGCCGCGGGCCCGCGACCTCGACGATGCCCGGGGAGACGACGAGCTCGACGTCCCGCTCCTCGAGGGCCCAGGCGAGGCGGCGCAGCGCGTGCCCGGACAGGTCCGGGTGCGAGACGACCGCGACGACGTGCACCCCGAGCTCGACGACCGCGTCGAGGATCTGGTCCGGGTCGCCGACGACGGGGACCCCGTGGACGTGCGAGAGCTGGACGCCGGCCGGCGGCACGCAGGCCCCGACGGCGACGAGGCCGTGCTGCGGCTCGTGGTCGAGCTTCTCGATGACGGCGACGGCGGCGTCCGCGCGGCCCACGACGAGGACCTTCTGCTGGCCCTGGCCGCGCAGGCGCAGCTTGAACAGCCAGGTCCGCAGCATGTGCCGCCCGACGAGGGACAGCACGACGGTGAGCGGCACCGCGGTGAGCACCCACTGCCGGGAGAGCTCGGCCCGCAGGGTGAAGGAGGCGACGGCGATGACCGTGAAGAGCACGAACGCGCTGTACGCCGTCCGCCGGTACTCCTCGGTGCCGGTGCCGACGTACCGCTTCTCGTAGGCCCGCTGCAGGCCGAGGACGACGAGCCAGGCCGCCGGGAGGACGGCCGTGAGGACGACGATCCCGATCGGCCAGCGCATGTCGAACCGGACGATGCCGGCGACGGTCGCGGCGAGCAGCGCGCTCGCGCCGTCGATCGCCATCGCGCGGCGCCGGTAGGACTCGAGGATGCCCTGCGCGTCGTCGTCCGCGATGTCGGGGCGGGGCAGCCGGGTGGTGCGGGTCGTGAGGGGCTGCGGACGCTCGGAGATGTCGAGGTGCTCGGACAGGCTCAGCCCGTCGAGGCCGCCCCGGCCCAGCACGGCACCGAGGTCGCCGTCGCCGACAGCGATCTCCGGGTCGCCCGGCGCAGGACGCCGGAACGCCTCGGGCTCCATGCCCAAGGACACGCGCTTCACCCCATCGCTCGAACCCGACACCCGTCGACCGGCCTGGCCGGGCCCGGTCGAGTCCGACGATAGGCGTGCGGGGGTCGGCAGGTGGGGACAACGCCGGAAAACAGGCGGCGCGGCGGGTGCTGTCAGCGCTGGTAGACCCGCACGTAGTCGACGCGGTAGTCGGCCGGGAACGTCGTCGTCGCGTCCGGGCTGCCCGGCCACGAGCCGCCGACGGCCATGTTGAGCCGGATGACGAACGGCTTGCCGAACGCCTCGTCGAGCCACGGGGTCGTCGCCGTCGTGCGGGTGTAGGTGAGGCGGTCGTCGACGTACCAGCGGATCACGCCCGGCTCCCACTCGGCCGCGTACGTGTGGAAGCCGGCGCTCGGGTCGACGTCCGTCGTCGCGGTGAAGGTCTGCCGCGGGTGGGTGCCGCTGTAGTCGTACCAGACCGTCTGGTGGATCTTGTTCCACTCGGTGCCGCCGGGGCCGCTGCCGATCGTCTCGAGGATGTCGAGCTCGCCGGTCCCGCCACCGGCGGGCCGCATCCAGAACCCGGGCCACAGCCCCTTCGAGACGCCCTGCGCGGTCGGCAGCTGGGCCCGCATCTCGATCCGGCCGTACTGCCAGGCCGCCGTCGTCCGGAGCATCCCGGAGGTGTACTCGCGGCCCGAGGGGAAGCGGGCGTCCCGGTCGCCGCAGCGGACCGGCGCGGCCTCCCGGCGGGCCCGGATCGTCAGCACGCCGCCGCTCGTGAAGACGTTCTCCGGCCGGTCCATGAGGCAGGCCAGCTCGGAGTTGCCGTCGCCGTACGTCGAGAGGTCGTCGACCTTCCAGCGGGTGGCGTCGACGTCGGCGCCGTCGAACTCGTCGGCCCACTTCAGGGTCCAGCCCGCGCGGGTGGTGCCGGTGGGGTCGCCCGGCGTGCCCGGGTCGGCCGGCGGCGGGACGACGGGTGTCGCGTCCCGCAGCGTGACGTCGTCGACGAGCACCGACGCCCCGGCGGGCAGCCGCACCCCGAGGACGTTGACGTCGACCGTCGCGCCCGTCGTCCGGGCGGTGTAGACGGTCGAGACCTTGTGCCAGCCGGTGTCCGGCAGGGTCATGGTGCCGACCTTCTGGCCCAGGTAGGTGCGGCCGCGGTACTCCATGAGCCGCAGCGAGACCGCCCGCCGCGGGGTCGACGAGCGCACCCAGGCCGATGCGGCGTAGACGTGGCCCGCGGTGGTCGAGCGGACGGTGTTCACGGTGTCGTTGACGACTCCCGTGCGGGTCGTCGTCGCGGCGTTCCGCAGCCGGACCGCGTAGCCGCCGCCGTGCCCGCCGGCCACCCGGGCGAGGGCGAACGAGGACGACGCGAACCAGCCCGTCGTGCTGCGCTCCATCGTCGGGTTGGCGACGAGGTTCGTCGTGGCGGCGCCCGCCTGCGGCGCGGCGACGAGCAGGCTCACCGTGCTCGCGACGGCCGCCGCGGCGGCGGCCGCCGCGAGCCGGTGCGGGGCGCTGCGGCGGCCCCCGGCGGGCCGGGTGCCGGCGGTGCTCGGGTCCTGCGTGCTCATGCTGCGTGCTCCCCCGACGGCTGCTCGACGACAGCCGGTGCATCGGCGGGAGCGGCGTCCGGGCTTGACCCGTCGGGGGCGGCGTCCCACCGATGGGTGCGCAGGACCACCCGGACGGAGCACGTCGGAGGGCTCAAGGTCGGCGCGGCCCGGCGGGTCGTGACGTTTCGTCAGGGTCCGGGCGGCGGCGTTGGGCCGTCCGGGGGCGGCCGAGCGGTGCGGCGGGTCAGCGCCGGACGGTGTTCACGGCGCCCTGCGCCCGCTCCCAGCCCTGCCGCAGGACGTCCAGGGCGGCGTCCGCCGCGTCACCGACGAGGAGGGCGACCTCCTCGCGCTGCGAGGAGGGGAAGTCCTTGAGGACGAAGTCGGCCGGGTCCTGCCGTCCGGGCGGGCGGCCGACGCCGACGCGGACCCGGCAGTAGTCCTTCGTGCCGAGGGACTGGCTGATCGAGCGCAGCCCGTTGTGACCCGCCTCGCCGCCGCCGCGCTTGAGCCGGACCTCGCCGAACGGCAGGTCGAGCTCGTCGTGGACGACGAGGACGTTCGCGGCCGGGATCTTGAAGAACTTCACGAGACCGCTCACCGGGCCGCCGGACTCGTTCATGTACGACGACGGCTTCGCGAGGACGGCGCGCGGCCCGGGCCGGCCGCCGACCGGCGGCAGCCGCACCTCGCTGACCTCGGCCCGCGAGCGGTGCGCGGAGAACCGGGCACCGAGCTCGGCGGCGACGGCGTCGAGCGCCATCGCGCCGACGTTGTGCCGGTTGCCGGCGTACTTGGGCCCGGGGTTGCCGAGGCCGACGACGAGCCAGACTGCGTCCGGGTCGCCGCCGGCCACGGCGGGGTCGTTCACGCTGCTGAACCTGTGCTGGTCGTGCCTGCCGGCAGGACCGGTCAGGCCTCGGTCGCTGCCGCGGCGCCGGCGGCCTGGGCCTCGGCGTCGGCCGCGACGGCGGCCTCGTCAGCGGCGTCGGACGACGAGCCCGGCGTCGAGATGAGCAGGACGAGCGCCTCGGGGTCGGACACGAGCGTGGCACCCTCGGGGAGCTTCACGTCGGCGGCGTTGATGTGCGTGCCCTCGCCCGCGCCGTCGATGTCGAGCTCGATCGACTTCGGGATGTGGGTGGCCTCGACCTCGACGGAGATCGTCGTCATGTCCTGCGTGACGATCGTGCCGGAGACCGGCGACCCGACGAGGTGCAGCGGGACGTCGACGGTGACCTTCTCGCCGCTGCGGACGAGGATGAGGTCGACGTGCTTGATGAAGCCCTTGGTCGCGTGCCGCTGGACGTCCTTCGGCAGCGCGAGCTGCTTCTTGCCCTCGATCTCGAGCGCGAGGAGCGCGTTCGAGTTCTTCAGCGCGAGCATCGTCTCGTGGCCGGGCAGGCTCACGTGGACGGGGTCGGTGCCGTGGCCGTAGAGCACGGCGGGCACCTTGTTCTCACGGCGCAGGCGCCGCGCGGCGCCCTTGCCGAACTCGGAACGGGTCTCGGCGGAGAGCTTGACCTCGGCCACTGTGTAACTCCTCGTCGTCCGGGCGCTGTCGCCCGGTGGTCCTCGATGGCGGTGCAACGGTCTGCGGGGCCACGGCGTGGGCGCGGGCGCGACAGCGTCTGCACCGCGTCGATCACGGGGCCGCATCGCGGCCGACCCTCGCCGAGGCAACCTGGCCATGCTAGCCGCCCGGTCGCGCCGGGCTGAAATCGCCTGCGTGTCAGGACCGGGTGAGGACGGCGTTCGCGGTGTTCGTCGGCTCGGTGTCGTCGACCCAGGCCCAGGCCGACCGGTTCGTCGAGCGCTTCGTCATCGTGATGTCGGCGCCGAGGGCGCACAGGCCGTCGCCGGAGCGAGTCGTGCGCTGGTGCAGCCGCAGCACGCTCGCCGTCGGCGTCCCGACGACGTCCACGACGCCGGTGCAGCCGAGGGTCGACGAGGCGATCGTGCCCCGGTCGGCACCGCGGCCGAGCCGCATCGTCACGTCGAACGAGGTGACGATGCCGCCGCGCTGGGTCGCGGTCCCGGTCCAGACCCCGGCGAACGAGCGCGGGACGCCGTCCTCGGCCGTCGGCGTCCCGGCGGGTGCGGACGTCGGGCGGCGGGTCGCGGTCTTCGTGCGGGCGGTCTTCGTGCGGGTCGCGGACGGCGAGGGGGTCGCCGTCGCGGACGGCTCCGGGTCGGCGGTCGGCGGCGCCGTCGTGGTCGGGCCCCTCCGTGGTCCCGCAGGCCGGGGCCGGTGCGGCA
>NZ_MWLN01000150.1 GCF_002198655.1 Kineosporia sp. A_224 | reverse complement strand
TCCGGGCTGTCGGGGCGGGCGGTGTCGGGGGTTGCGCTCACCCGTCCAGGGTCGTCGAGAAGTGGCCTTGCATTCCATAGCCACCTCGCGGACAGTGGCTGCATGCCCGACGTCGCCGTCAGCTCCGCCGTCCGCCCGGCCGCCCGCCCGGCCCGCCGGGTCGGCGTCCGCGAGCTCGTGCCGCTCCTCGCCGGCTGGCAGGACCGGCCGGGCGTCCCCGGCTACCAGGCGCTGGCGGACCGGCTCCGGCTGCTCGTGCTCGACGGGCGGCTCCCGGTACACGCCGTCCTGCCGTCCGAGCGGGCGCTCGCGACGGCGTCCGGGACGAGCCGGACGACGACCACCGCCGCCTACCGGGCGCTGCGCGAGGCCGGTTTCGCCGCCGCGGGGCAGGGCGCCGGCACCTGGACCGCGCTGCCCAACGAGCCCGCTCCCCCGTCCGGCGACCCGGCAACGCTGCCGTGGCCGGTGACGACGACCGGCCGTCGCGGCACCGCGGACGGCCGCGGCGACCTGTCGAGCGCGGCGCTCGAGGCGCCGCCGCAGGTGCACGCGGCGTACGTCGCCGCGCTCGCCGACCTGCCGCGCTACCTGCCCGGCCACGGCTACGTGACCGCCGGGCTCGACGTGCTCCGCGAGCGCGTCGCCGCCCGGTACACCGCGCGCGGTCTGCCGACCGCCCCCGACGAGGTGCTCGTCACCTCGGGGGCGATCCACGGGCTGCGGCTCGTGCTCGGCGAGACCGTCGCCCGGGGTGACCGGGTGCTCGTCGAGAGCCCGACGTACCCGCTCGCGCTCGACGTCGTCCGGCGGGCCGGCGCCCGGCCGGTCGCGCTGCCCGTCGAGGACGGCTGGGACCCGGACGCCGCCGCGGAGGCGCTGCGCAGCACGGGCGCCCGGGCGGCCTACCTCATGCCGGACTTCCAGAACCCGACGGGCGCACTCATGGCGGACGACGTCCGGGAGCGGCTCGCGGACGTCCTGGTGCGCGCGGGCTGCCTCGTCGTCGTCGACGAGACGACCGCCGACCTCGACCTGCGCGGTCCGGGGGCCGTGGCACCGGCGCCGTTCGGGGCCGGCCGGCGGCCCGGGCCGGGCGCGGGCGTCGTCCACCTCGGGTCGTCGAGCAAGACGTTCTGGGGCGGGCTGCGGGTCGGCTGGGTCCGCGCGGACCGCGCGCTCGTGCAGCGGCTCACGGTCGCCCGGGCCGCGGACGACCTGGCCTCCCCGCTCGTCGAGCAGCTCGCGACGGCGCACCTGCTCGACGTCGTCGACACGTTGCTGCCGCAGCGGCGGGCGCTCGTCGCCGCCCGCTGCGCGGCGCTGCGCGGCGCTCTCGCCGAGCGGCTGCCGCAGTGGGAGGCGCCGGTGCCGGCCGGCGGCCTCGTGCTGTGGTGCCGGCTGCCCCTGCCGCGCAGCAGCGCGCTCGCCGCGGCCGTGCGGGACCTCGGGGTCACCGTGACGCCGGGACCCCGGTTCGGCCCGGACGGCGCGTTCGAGTCCCGGCTGCGGATCCCGTTCGCCCGCCCCGAGGCCGACCTCGTGGCCGCCGTCGGGCTGCTCGCCCGGGCCTGGCACGGCGGTGCGGTGCCGGGCGCGGCCGGTGCGGGCGCCGTCCCCGCCGGCGCGGGACCGGCGGCGCTGTGAGCCCGCGGCCCGGCACCGGGACCTGCTCCGAGGTGTAACGGCGGGGCCGCCGGGCGACACTGACGGGGGCGCCCACCTCGCCGGCCGGGAACCACCCGGCGGCCGGGCGTGTTGGCACCGTTGCCCGCCGATGCGGCGGGAGTTGTGAGAGGCAGGAGATCGCAGTGTTCGGTTCGCGCTTGAAGACGACGATGGTCACCGCCGACGACGCCCTGAAGGGGCGCGACGCCCGGCCGTTCGCCGTGCCCGCGCGGCACGCCGTCCTCGGCACCCCGCTCGAGGGCCCGTGGCCCGAGGGCACCCAGGTCATCTACGTCGCCATGGGCTGCTTCTGGGGCGCCGAGAAGGCGTACTGGAACCTCCCGGGCGTCGTGACGACCGCCGTCGGGTACCAGGGCGGCTTCACGAAGCACCCGACGTACGAGGAGACGTGCACCGGCCGCACCGGGCACACCGAGACGGTCCTCGTCGCGTACGACCCGGCCAAGGTCACGACGGAGAAGGTCCTCCAGACGTTCTGGGAGCACCACGACCCGACCCAGGGCTTCCGCCAGGGCAACGACCTCGGCACGCAGTACCGCTCCGCGGTCTTCTGGACGACGCCCGAGCAGGAGGCCGCGTACCGCGCGACCCGTGAGGCGTACCAGAAGCGCCTGTCGGAGAAGCGGTTCGGCGAGATCACGACCGAGGGCCGCCCCGCCGCCGAGGCCGGCCCGTTCTACTACGCCGAGGGCGACCACCAGCAGTACCTCGACAAGGTGCCGTGGGGCTACTGCCCCGACCACGGCACCGGGGTCAGCTGCCCGATCGGCCTGGGCGTGACGTCCACCGACTGACCCTGCTGCGGGGTAACCCCGGCGGCATCGTGCCGCTGGGGTATCCCCGCAAGCGTCCGGACGGCGCGTCAGGCGTCGAAGAGGGCGCTGACCGACTCGCCGTTGTGGATCCGGCGCACCGCCTCGGCGAGCGCGGGTGCGATGGACAGCACCCGGAGCTTCTCGGTGACCCGCTCGGGCGGGATCGGGACCGTGTTCGTGCAGACGATCTCGAGGACGTCCTCCTGCTCGGAGAGGCGCTTGAGGGCGTCGGTGGAGAACAGGCCGTGGGTGCAGGCGACGCGGATCGAGCGCGGGCCCAGGTCGCGGAGCATCCGCAGCAGCTCCAGGACCGTGCTGCCCTTGGCGATCTCGTCGTCGAGGATGATGACGTCGCGGTCGGCGATCTCGCCGATGACGTCGCTGATCTGCACCCGGTCGTCGGGGAAGCGCTGCTTGGCGCCAGCCGCGACGTGCGCGCCGATCATCCGGGCGAACGCGGCCGCCTCCTTGGCGTTGCCGAGGTCGGGCGAGACGACGGTGGTGCGGCTCAGGTCGTACTGCCGGAAGTGCTGGGCGAGCTCGCGCAGCGCGTGCAGGTGGTCGACGGGCACCGAGAAGAACCCGTGCACCTGGGGCGAGTGCAGCGTGACGGCGAGCACCCGGTCTGCACCGGCGGTCTTGAGCAGGTCCGCGACGAGCCGGCCGCCGAGCGAGATGCGCGGGGTGTCCTTCTTGTCCGACCGGGCGTAGGCGTAGTGCGGCATGACGACGGTGATCCGGGCCGCCGACGCCCCACGGGCCGCGTCGCACATGAGGAGCAGCTCGACGAGGTTCTCCTGCGTCGGCGCGACGAGCGGCTGCACGAGGAAGACGTCCCGTTCGCGGCAGTTCGCCTGCAGCTGCACCTCGAGGCAGTCGTTGGCGAACCGGCTGACCCGCACGCCGCTCTGCGCGACCCCCAGGTGCTCGCAGAGCTCGGCGGTCAGCTCCGGATGCGCACTGCCGCCGAATACGACGATGTCCTTCACACCAGTCCCCGCAGGTAGTGATCGGTGGGCGGTGCCATCGTAGGCGGGCGCGCGGCGGGCGCGGCCGTCAGGCCCCCGGCAGCGTCACCCCGAGCCCCAGCCACCGGGCCAGGCTCTTCAGCTCGGCCCGCACCGCGGCCGTCATCGCCCTGGTGAAGGGGACGTCCTCGTGGACGGCGTCGACCCGCAGCACCCCCGCGGCGCGGTCCCCGGTCGCGTCGACCTTGCCGACGAGCCGGTCCTGGTGCAGCACCGGGAGCGCGAAGTAGCCCCAGCGGCGCTGCGCCGCGGGCTTGTACATCTCGAGCTGGTACTCGAACCCGAAGATCTCCAGGGCCCGCCGGCGGTCGTGGACGAGCCGGTCGAACGGCGACAGGAGCGCCGTCCGACCGGTGAAGGGCGCGTCGAGGTAGGCCGGGTCGACGCGCCACGTGCCCTTGACCCCTTCGACGACGGCCGGCTCCCCCGCCGAGCCGACGTGCTGCGGCTCCATCGGGTGCTCGGGGGCCTTCGCCCGCGCGATGCCCAGCGCCCGCAGCCGGCGCTCGTCGCACTGCCGGGCGGCCTCCTCGGCCGGGACCGCGGGGACGTCGGGGTACACCCGGGACGCGAGGTCCCACAGGCGTTCGCGGCCCTGCCGGCCCGCGACGGCGACCTCGCCGCGGGCGACCATCGCGCCGAGGAGCTTCTCGACGTTGCGGCCGTCGGTCCACCCCGTGGAGCGCCACGGGACGGCGCACGTGTCGGGCAGGTCGCGCATGAGCAGCGGCCCCGAGCCCTCCAGCCGGGCGAGGATGTCGCGCCGGCACGCGTCGTTGGCCCCGACCCACGCGATCCGGCCCTGCTGCCAGGGCCGCAGCTCGCCACGGCCGGGCCAGTCGGCCATGTCGGCGGCGAAGAGCGCGACGTCCTCGGCGGGCCGGACCAGCGACTCGAGCTCGACGAGGTCGCGCCGGTCGAGCGCGGCGCGCAGGTCGGCCGGGGCGTAGCCGGCGCCGAGCCGGCTCCACGCGACGAGGTCGGCGTTGGGCGCCACGGAGGCGGTCGGGTCGAGCTGGAGGAACGTCAGGTGCCGGACGAGCCCGACGAGGTCTGCCGGACGGTCGGCCTCGAGCAGCTGGGCCCGGACGGCGACCCGGCGGGCGTCGGCCCGGCTCAGCCTGTGCGGCGCGGTCACCCGCGCAGGCTAGCCCGGCGGTCCGACGACGCCGCCCGACCGCACGGTCGCAGCACCCGCGCGCCGGGGACGCGCACGCGGCTGATGGACTGTGCCGGTGAACGGGATCTTCTGCGTCGACGGCGCGGCCGCCGAGCCGCTCGCCGGGACCGCGCCGCACCGGCCCGTGTGGGCGCTCGTCGAGCACCCCGGACCGTGGGGCCGGGAGGCCGTGCTCGACGCGCCGTGGCCGGACGACGGCACGGGGGCGGCGCTCGCGGCGCTCACCGACGGGGCAGGGGTCCGGGTCGTCCTCGGACGGCGGCCCGGCGCCGGCGAGCGCGGGGCACCGCAGCGGCCGGCCGTCGTCCTCGCCCGGTACGGCCCGGGCGGCTGGGCGGCGACCACGACCCTCGACGCACCGGCCGACCTGCTCGGCCTCGACTGGGCCGGGCTCGCCGCGGCACCGGCCGCACCCGCGGGCTGGACCGACCCGGGCCCGGTGTGGGGCATCTGCACGCACGGCACCCGGGACGCCTGCTGCGCCCGGCTCGGCCGCCCGCTCGCCCAGGCCTTCGCCGCCCTCGAGCCGGCCGGCACCTGGGAGATCTCGCACTCCGGCGGCCACCGGTTCGCGGGCGTCGCGCTCGACCTCGCGGCCGGTCTGGTCTACGGCCGGGTCGGGACCCCGGACGCCGCGACGCTCGTGCGCGCGCACGGCGAGGGCCGCGTCGTCCGGCACCTGCTGCGCGGGGCGCTGCACCGGACGCCGCCGGCCCAGGCCGCCGAGGCGGCCCTGCGCGACCGCCTCGACGAGGACCGGCTCGCCGCCCTGACGCTGCTCGACGAGGCGGCCGCACCAGGAGGCGGCCGGGCCAGCACCTGGCGGCACACGACGGCGGACGGTGCGACGACGTGGCGGGTCACGGTCGCCGAGGAGCCGCTCCCGCCCCGGCCCGCGTCCTGCGGGAAGGCTCCCGAGGCGGCGAGCGCCTGGCGGCCGCTGACGGTCGACGCCGTCTGACGTCCTCGGTGGACAGGAGACGAACAGGCCCGTTCATCTCGGTGACGTAGGGTCGACGGATCACTGGTGCACCACCGAAGGAGCCCCCCGTGGCACGCAAGAGCAACAAGCGCACCGTGACCCCCGAGGCAGCAGCCGAGCGCGCCGGGCGCCGCGCCGCGAAGGCCGCCGAGACCGCCGCGGCCGGTGCCGCCGTCGACGCGGAGGGCGGAGACCCGGGCCTTGCGGTCGGCGAGGNTCGACGGCGGCCGCGGCCGGTGCCGCCGTCGACGCGGCGCAGGCCGCCCTCGCCGACCGCAAGGCCCGGGTCTCCGCCCTCCGCGTCGAGGTCTCGGCCCTGTGGACCGCGCTCGCCGAGGCCGCGACCGGCCTCGCGACCGCGACGAAGGAGCGCGACGCCGCGCGCAAGACGCTCAAGCGGGCGCGGCAGGCGGCGGCCGCCTTGGCCGCGGCGGCCGGGAAGGCCGCGGCCAAGGCGCCCGCCGAGCCCCAGGCCGACGTCCCCGAGCCCCCGGCGCCGGTCGCCGAGGTGGTCGAGGCCGCCGAGCCCGTCGAGGTGGTGGTCGTCGCCGAGCCCGTCGAGACCGTCGAGCCGGCAGAGCCCGTCGAGGCCGTCGCGCCCGAGCCCGAGGCACCCGCGGCGCCCGTGACCACGAAGACCGCTGCCGCGCGCAGGACGACGACCCGCCGGACGACCACGTCGACGACCACGTCGACGACCCCGCGGACCCCGCGGACCCGGCGCCCGGCGGCCTCGCCCGCGACCGTCTCCCCGGCGACCGTGCAGCCCGAGTAGGCCCGAGGAGCCCGAGCCGGCACCGCCCGCGACGGCCGTCCGCGCCGTCGCGGGCACCGGGACGCGCGTACAGACGCGCGTCCCGGCCCCTGCGTTGTCCTGCCGCCCCATGAAAAGGGTCACGCGGTCCCGGACGACACCGGCCGCAACCCTTCGGCCCTCCGCCGCGTGAGTGGTGCATCACGGTCGCAGCAGCGGCCGGACCACACGACAGGTCCCGCTCGGGGGACCTCACGCAGGGGGAGATCCCATGTCGCACAACACCTCCGGCCCGGAGCGGGGCATCGTCTGCCGGTTCCGCTCGATGCCGCGCAGCCTCGGGTTCGCGCTCCTCGCCGTCCCCGTGACGGCCGCCGCCGTCGGCACCTTCGGGGTGCTCCCGGCGAACGCGCACGACACCCGGACCCAGCAGGTGGCGCAGCGCTCGGCGCCCGCCACGGCCACGCCGGCGTCCGGCCCGGCGTCCGCGAGCACCGCGCCGAAGAAGCCCGCCACCGGCCGCGCGGACGACGGCCGCTCCGCGAAGAAGGACGCCGACGACGAGGCCGGCGACGACCGCAGGCACGGCCGCGACAAGGACGACGACCGGCACCACGGGCACCACCAGAAGTACACGGCCGAGGAGGCGCTGGGGGCGTTCTTCGACGCCGGCTACCTCTACGAGGACGCCGTGGCCCTCAAGCGCGCCTGGCACAGCAAGGCCGACGTGAGCGACGTCAAGGTGCGCGCGGGCCGCAAGCTCCTCGCCGGCCGCGACCTCCCGGTCGACCCGAGCGGCACCCCCGCGACGGAGCAGGAGATCGCCGAGCGCGCCGCCCTCGACGCCTACCTCGACGCCGGCTTCGACTCCGACGACGCCGACCTGCTCGCCCTGCTGTGGGGTCCGGAGACCGACGCCTACGAGGCCAAGGTGCTCGCCGGCTCCAAGCTGCTCGCCGGTGGCGAGGTGCCGATCGAGCACGGCCAGACGGCCTGGTCGGTCTCCGACGACGCCGCCCGCGCCGCCTACTTCAACAACGGCTACGACTACGCCGACGCCCTCGTGCTCGCGGACGTCTGGTCCGGCGTCGCCGACCTCGCCGACGTCAAGGCGAACGCCGGTCACAAGATCCTCGACCGGCTGCCGCTGCCCGGCGGCGTCCTGCCCTTCGACGGCGACCAGGCAGACGCCGGTCAGCAGGCGGCGCTCGACGCGTTCTTCGCGGCCGGTTACGACTACGACGACGCGGTCGCGCTGGCGCGGATCTGGGGCGGGATCGACCCGTTCGACGCGAAGGTCATGGCCGGCGACAAGCTCATCGCCGGCATCGACCTGCCCGTCGCGGCCTGAGCGCGAGGGTCGGCGTGACGATCGTGACGACGGTCCGCACGGGCGGCGACGTCGACCCGGCCTCCCCGCGGTCCGGTGGCGCGGGCCACCGGACCGCGGGGGGCGCCCCCGCCCGGCTCGCGCTGCGCACCGGGTTCGAGCTCGAGCTCCTCGCCCCCCGCGGGGCGAGCCGGGCCGACCTCGCGGCCGAGGTCGCCGCCCGCTGCGGCGGCACCGTCCGGCGCTTCTTCCACACCGACTCCGAGCCCTCGCTCGTCCCGGGCATGGGGTGGTTCATCCACCTCACACCAGGGTTCGAGGTGCTCGGGCCGGACGGCGCACCGCGCTGCCGGCTCGTCGACGACATCACGCTGCGGGCCGACCTCGACCGCCGGGCCCCGGCCCGGGCCGGGTGGTACCGGGTGCTCGGCGACGAGCCGCGGCTCATGCGGCTCGTCCACCGGCTCGCGGACCCGCAGGCGTCGCGGGAGTCGGTGCTCGACCCGCTCGCGGCGGTCTTCGGGGTCGCGCCGCGGCTCGCCGGGGACGTCGTCGTCGTGGACGACCCGGCGGGCGCGACGGTCGCCATGGCGGCGCCGATGCCCGGCGAGCGGGAGCGGGCCTGCGAGGTGGTCACGCCACCCCTCACGGCCGACCACGCCGCCCACCTCGACGCGCTCCTGGCACCCGCCCGCGACCTCGGCTTCACCGTCCCCGTCGAGGCCGCCGTCCACCTGCACGTCGACGCCGCACCGCTGCGGGACCCGGCGACGTTCGCCAACCTCGTGCGCCTGTTCTCGGCGTGGCGGGAGCCGCTGCGGACGGCGCTGCGCACCAACCCCGCCTGCACCCGGCTCGCCCCGCTGCCGGACGCCGTCGTCGCCTACGCCGCCGGCCCGCTCGCGCCCGACTGGGAGACCCTGCGCGCGGCCGTCGCACCGATGGGGCTGAAGAAGTACGCGGACGTCAACCTCACCAGCCTCGTGACGCCGCGTGCGGACAAGGACACCGTCGAGATCCGCTGCCTGCCGGGGATGCTCGGCACCGAGGAGGTGGTGGCTGCTGCCGCACTGGTCGAGCGCCTCCTCGCCCGCTGCCGCGACCCGCGGCCGATCGGGGCGCCGCGGCCCGGCGCCCGGATCGAGGACGTGCTCGGCGGCTGAGGCATTCACGCGGTTCAGCCGTGGACGCCAACACCGAATGGCACAATGCGTGCGACCCGCCCCGAGCGGCCGCATGCCAAGGGACCAGTTCATGACGCAGCGCCACCGTCGACGCCCGCTCTCCCGTCTCGCCGTCGGGGCGGTCGCCGCTCTCGTCACCGCGCTCGCCGCGACCGGCACGGGCGCCGGGCTCGCAGCCCCGGCGCGGGCCGCGGGAGCGGTCGTGCTGAGCACCCCGAAGAGCCTCGGCGGCTGGGGCGTCACGGGCCTGGACCTCACGACGTCCCCGCTCGCCGACTTCAAGAGCAACGTCACCGCGCTCGCGGAGTGGAACGGCCGGATCTACGTCGGCGGCATGTTCACGACCGTCGCGAACAAGGGCGTCGCCAAGGCGTCCCAGCCGTTCCTCGCGGCCTTCGACCGGGCGACCGGCGCCTGGGTTCCCGGCTTCCGCCCGACGCTCGACGGCGGCGTCTGGGACCTCGCCGTCACCCCCGAGGGCCAGCTCCTCGTCGCCGGCTACTTCGGCCGCGTCAACGGCGCCGCCCATCCCGCGCTCGTCGCGCTGAACCCCTCGACCGGCGCCGTCGACGGCACGTGGAAGGCGACGCTCAGCCGGACGACGGGCCGGGTCGGCGTCCGCACGATGGACCTGCAGGGCAGCTGGGTCTACGTCGGCGGCAACATCACCGCGGTCACGGGCGGCACGGGCACCGACGTCGCCACCGTGAAGGGCAAGAACCTGTTCCGGCTCAAGGTGTCGAACGGCCGGCCGAGCGCCGCCTTCCGGCCGGCCCTGTCGACGAGCCCCTGGCAGGTCGACGCCTCCCCCGCCGGCGACCGGGTCTACGCCGCCGGCAAGTTCGGCACGGTGAACGGCGTCCCGAAGCGGATCCTCGCGGTGCTGTCCGCCACCGACGGCAGCCTCGTCAGCGGCGTGGCCGACGTCCGGCCCAGCTACGAGACGAGCGGCGGCGCCTACTCCGAGGCGGTCCTGGAGACCGCGGACCGGCAGTTCGTCATCGCCACGCCGACCGAGCACAGCCTCCAGCAGCTCGGCCGGGCCACCCTCGACCGGCGGGCGGCGCACTACACCGGGGCGCCGCCCGGCGACTGGATCGCCGGCGGCGGGGACTTCCAGGCGATCGCGGAGAAGAACGGCGTCGTCTACGCGGCGTGCCACTGCTGGAAGCAGGACTTCACGAACGCATGGACGACGTGGGTGCCCGGGCTCGCCCCGACGAGCTGGTCGCGGTACAGCCGGATCCAGGGCATCGGTGCCTACGACGCCGTCACGTTCGCCAAGCTCGACACCTTCACCCCGAGCCTGTTCGGCCAGTACGGCGACGGCACGTGGCAGCTGTTCGTCGACTCTGCCGGGTGCCTGTGGGCCGGTGGCGACATCACGCACACCGGCGGCGGCGCGTGGCTCGGCGGCTTCGCGAAGTTCTGCACGACGTGACGACGGGCGGCCGGCCGCACCACTGACCGCGACCGGCCGACCACGATTCAGGGGGTTCCCCCCGACCCGCACCGAATGTCACGATCTGCCGTGCCGCCGGTCGACGACGACCGTGCGCCGCCGGGGGAGGGTGCACGATGCGTGGTCGGCTGCACAGGTGGGGCTCGCGCCGCCGGGGGCTGCGCGCCGCGGCCGGCCTGCTCGTCGCTGCGGTCGTGGCCGCGGGCACCGCCACCGGGGCCGCCGCCCCGGCGAGCGCCGCCCCCTCGGTCATGCTGAGCACCCCGAAGAGCCTCGGCGGCTGGGGCGTCACCGGTCTGGACGTCACGACGTCCCCGCTCGCCGACTTCAAGAGCAACGTCACCGCGCTCGCGGAGTGGAACGGCCGGATCTACGTCGGCGGCATGTTCACGGCCGTCGCGCGGAACGGGACGACGCAGGCCGCCCAGCCGTACCTCGCGGCGTTCGACCGCGCGACGGGTGCCTGGGTCACGACGTTCCGACCGCGGCTCGACGGCGGCGTCTGGGACCTCGCCGTGACCCCCAAGGGGCAGCTCCTCGTCGCCGGCTACTTCGGCGTCGTCAACGGGACGACGCATCGCGCCCTCGTCGCACTGAACCCCTCGACCGGCGCCGTCGACAGCACCTGGAAGGCGACGCTCACCCGGACGACGGGCCGGGTCGGCGTCCGCACCATGCACCTGCAGGGCAGCTGGGTCTACCTCGGCGGCAACGTCAACACGGTGTCCGGCGGCACCGGGACCGACACCGGCACCGTCCGGGGCAAGAACCTGTTCAGGGTCAAGGTGTCGAACGGGCGGCCGAGCGCGGGGTTCCACCCGAGCATGTCGACGGCGCCGTGGCAGGTGTTCGCCTCGCCGAAGGGCGACCGGGTCTACGCCGCGGGCCGGTTCGGCACGGTGAACGGCACGGCCAAGGAGGTGCTGGCCGTCCTCTCCCCGACGACCGGCGCGCTCGTGAGCGGCGTCGCGAAGGTCACGCCGACGTTCGACTGCCGGCCGGCGTGCACGAAGGCACCGTACTCCGAGGCGGTCTACGAGACGAAGAACGGCGCGTACGTCATCGCGACGCCGACCGAGCACGGCCTGCACCAGCTGACCCGCTCGACGCTGGCCCGCAGGTACGGGCACTACACCGGCGGCGACCCCGGCTCGACCGTCAAGGCCGGCGGCGACTACCAGGCGATCGCCGAGGCGAACGGCGTCGTCTACGCCGCCTGCCACTGCTTCCGGCAGGACTACAGCGGCGCCTACCGGACGACGACGCCGGGCCTCGCGCCGACGTCCTGGTCCCGGTACAGCCGCATCAACGGCATCGGCGCCTACGACGCGACGACGTTCGCCAAGCTCGACGCCTTCAGCCCCGCGGTCTACGGGCAGTACGGGGACGGCGTGTGGCAGCTCTTCGTCGACTCCGCCGGCTGCCTCTGGGCGGGCGGGGACATCGTCAAGACGGCGTCCAACGCGTGGCTCGGCGGCTTCGCGAAGTTCTGCCGCACCTGACCGGCGGCGCTCCCGGCCGGGCCGGCCCGGGTTACGGCGTGCGGTGACGCGGTGGCGCGACGTACGGTCAGGACGTGACGACGCCATCCCCCGACTCCCCCGCCCCGACGGCCGCCGGCCCGGCCGTCGGTCACCTCCCGCACGTCGCCCCCGTGCCGCCCGCCGGGCTGCCCGCGACGGCCGGTGAGCTGCGCGCCTCCGGGCACGTGCTCCGCACGGTCAAGGCCGAGCTGCGCGAGAACCTCCTGCAGCGGATCGCGGCGGGCGGCGACCGCTTCCCGGGCGTCGTCGGCTTCGACGAGACCGTGCTCCCCGACCTCGAGCGCGCGCTGCTCGCCGGTCACGACCTCGTGCTCCTCGGCGAGCGCGGCCAGGGCAAGACCCGGCTCATCCGCAGCCTCGTCGGGCTGCTCGACGAGTGGACGCCGGTGATCTCCGGCGCCGAGCTCCACGAGCACCCGTTCGACCCGATCACGCCGGCCTCCCGGGCCCGGGTCGCCGAGCTGGGCGACGACCTGCCGGTGGCCTGGCTGCACCGCAGCGAGCGGTACGCCGAGAAGCTCGCCACCCCGGACACCTCCGTCGGCGACCTCATCGGCGACGTGGACCCGATCAAGGTCGCCGAGGGCCGCACGCTCGGCGACCCGGAGACGATCCACTTCGGGCTCGTCCCCCGCACCCACCGCGGGATCTTCGCCGTCAACGAGCTGCCCGACCTCGCCGAGCGGATCCAGGTCTCGCTGCTCAACGTGCTCGAGGAGCGCGACGTCCAGGTGCGCGGGTACGTGCTGCGGCTGCCGCTCGACCTGCTCCTCGTCGCGTCGGCCAACCCCGAGGACTACACGAACCGGGGCCGGATCATCACCCCGCTCAAGGACCGATTCGGCGCCGAGATCCGCACCCACTACCCGCTCGACCTCGACCTCGAGGTCGAGCTCGTCAAGCAGGAGGCCGCGCTCGCGGCGAGGCTCCCCGAGCACCTGCTCGAGGTGCTCGCCCGGTTCACCCGCGCGGTCCGGGAGTCCCCGGCGGTCGACCAGCGGTCCGGCATCTCCGCCCGGTTCTCCATCGCCGCCGCGGAGACCGTCGCCGCCGCGGCGCTGCGCCGGGCCGCGCTGCTCGGCGAGCCGACGTCGGGCCCGGACGGGCCGGTCGCCCGGATCGGCGACACCGAGTTCGTCACCGGCACCCTGCGCGGCAAGGTCGAGTTCGAGGCGGACGGCGAGGGCCGCGAGGTCGAGGTGCTCGACCACCTGCTGCGCCGCGCGACCGCCGAGACCTGGCGCGCCCGGCTCGGTGGCCTCGACCTCACCGGCTTCGTCGCGGCCGCCGCCGAGGGCGCCGGGGTGGCCGCGGGCGAGGCGGTGTCGTCCAAGGACCTCCTCGCGCAGGTCGGCACGGTGCCGGGCCTCGCCGCGGTGCTCGCCCGGCTCGGGCACGACGAGGTGCCCACGGCCGCCGAGGCCGCGAGCGCCGTCGAGTTCGTGCTCGAGGGCCTGCACCTGACCCGGCGGGTCGCCAAGGAGGTCGACGACGACGGTCGCGTCGTCTACGGCGGGCGCGACGACGGCGAGCCCACCGAGGGCCGCCGACGATGAGCGACGCCGCCGCGTCGGGCCGCGGCCCGAACAGGCACCGCTCGAACCGGCACCGGTACGGGCCGTGGCGCGGCGGGCCGGACCCGCTCGCGCCGCCGTTCGACGTCCGGGAGGCGCTCGACGCCCTCGGCGAGGACGTCCTCGCCGGCGGCAGCATCCGGGACGCCCTGCGCGACCTGCTGCGCCGCGGGCTGCCCGGCGAGACCGGCCGCCCGGACCTGCCCGGGCTCGACGAGCTGCGCGCCCGGGCCGCCCGGATGCGCCGCGACGCGTCCCGGCGCGGCCGGCTCGACGGCGCGGTCACCTCCGCGCAGGCCAAGCTCGACCAGGCGCTGGCCGCCGAGCGCGAGGAGCTGGCCGGTCGCGACGGCGACGAGGCCCGGTTCGCCGAGGCCCGGCTCGACAACCTGCCCCGGTCCGCGGCACGCGCCGTGAGCGACCTGTCCGACTACGCGTGGGCCTCGCAGGACGCCGAGCGGATCTACCGGGAGATCCTCGACGACCTGCGGGGCGACGTCCTCGACCAGCAGTTCCGCGGGATGCGCGACGCCCTGCGGGGCATGCAGCCCGGCGCGGACGACGCGCAGCGGCAGGCCGCGAACCAGGCCGTCAAGGACATGCTCTCCGACCTCAACGGGCTGCTCGCGAAGCACGCCCGCGGCGAGGACACGACGCAGGCCTTCGCCGAGTTCATGGACAAGCACGGCGACCTGTTCCCCGAGGACCCGAAGAACGTCGACGAGCTCATCGACGCGCTCGCGCGCCAGGCCGCCGCGGCGCAGCGGCTCATGGCCTCGCTCACGCCGCAGCAGCGCGAGGAGCTCCAGGGCCTCATGGCCGCGGCACTCGGCGACCCCGACCTCGCGGCGCAGATGGCCGCGCTGAGCGACAACCTCCGGGCGCTGCGCCCGGACCTGTCGTGGGAACGCGGCGAGCGGATGCGCGGCGAGAACCCGCTCGGCTACGGCGAGGCCGCCGACGCCCTCGCCGAGCTCGCCGACCTCGACGACCTGCTCGACTCCCTCGGCCAGCAGCACCCGGGCGCGACGCTCGACGACGTCGACGTGGAGCAGGTCGAGCGGGCGCTGGGCGCCGGCGCCGCGCAGGACGTGCGCCGGCTCCAGCAGCTCGAGCGCGAGCTCGAGCGGCAGGGCTGGCTCGTGCGGGACTCCGGCGGGATGACCCTGTCCCCCAAGGCGCTGCGCCGGCTCGGCCAGACCGCCCTGCGACAGGTCTTCGAGCACCTCAAGGACGGCGGCCGCGGCGAGCACGACCTGCGCGACGCCGGGGCGTCCGGCGAGGCGACGGGCGCCTCCCGCGCCTGGCAGTTCGGCGACGAGCAGCCGCTGGACGTCGTCCGCACCGTCGGGAACGCCGTCCGGCGGTCGGTCGCGACGACCGGGCCGCGTGTCCCCGGGGCCAGGACGCCGCGCGGCGTCCGGCTCGAGGTCGACGACTTCGAGGTCGTGGAGACCGAGCGCCGGGCCGGGGCCGCCGTGGCGCTGTGCGTCGACCTGTCGTACTCGATGATCTCCGAGGGCCGCTGGGGCCCGATGAAGCAGACGGCGCTCGCGCTCGCGCACCTCGTCGCGACCCGCTTCCCGCAGGACGCCCTCCAGATCATCGGCTTCGGCCGGCACGCCTCGGCGCTGTCGGTCGAGCAGCTCGCGGGCGTCGAGCCGGACTACGTGCAGGGCACGAACCTCCAGCACGCCCTGAAGATCGCCGGCCGGCACCTGCGCCGGCACCCGGACGGCGAGCCCGTCGTCCTCGTCGTCACCGACGGCGAGCCGACCGCGCACCTGGCCCCGGACGGCGACGCCGTGTTCATGTGGCCGCCGCTGCCCGAGACGATCCGGGCGACGGTCGCCGAGGTCGACGCGCTGACCCGGTACGGCGCGGCGATCAACCTCTTCATGCTCGGGGAGGACCCGGGGCTGCGCCGCTTCGTCGACGCGGTCGCCCGGCGCAACGGCGGCCGGGTGTTCACGCCCGGGCTCGACAGGCTCGGGCAGTACGTCGTCAGTGACTACCTCAAAACACGCAAAGGCCGTCGAGGCTGACACCGAATCCTGGATTCACTCACTTGGCGTGACCGGCTCTACCGGACGGGTGACGTTTGCAGCAATGCGTGAAAAGCGCGACTGACGTCCACCTATCCTGATTTTCGAGTCGGGGCGACGAGATCGGAGATCTGGTGAGCGACATCCGGGAGCGCCCGTTCGACGACGTCTTCGACGGGTTCGATGGGGCTACCTCCCACGAGGTCGCGGCCGGCGGGCAGCCGCCGCGGGGCCGCCGCGGCAAGCGCGGGCGCACGAGCCGCTACCCCCGGTGGGTCAAGGTCGTCGCGATCCTCGGCACCGCGGCGCTCGTCGTCGGGGTGGGCTTCAAGATCGCCGTGCGGGAGTGGCAGCAGTCCCTCGACAAGAACATCGAGCGCTTCGGCGACCCGTTCCAGGCGATCCCGAAGACGGACCGCGCGACCGTCGACCCGGTCGCGGGCGACGCGTCGAACATCCTGCTCCTCGGCTCGGACAGCCGGGTCTCGGCGGGCAACCCCGAGGACTGGAAGGCCGGTGCCCAGCGCACGGACGCGATCATGATCCTGCACCTCACCGCGGACCGGAAGACGGCGTCGGTGACGTCGATCCCGCGCGACAGCTGGGTCGAGATCCCCGGCCACGGCAAGAACAAGATCAACGCCGCCTTCAGCTTCGGCGGCCCCACGCTCATGGTCCGGACCATCGAGTCCCTCACCGGGGTCCGGATCGACCACGTCGTCGTCATCGACTTCACCGGCTTCAAGCAGATCACCGACGCGCTCGGCGGCGTCCGGATCTGCGTGCCGAAGACCGTCAGCGACAAGATCGGCACCGTGAAGTCCGGCTGCCAGACGATGGGCGGCGAGGAGGCCCTGCAGTACGTGCGGCAGCGCAAGACCCTCGCCGGCGGCGACTTCGACCGGGTGCGCCGCCAGCAGAACTGGATCCGCGCCGTCCTCAAGAAGCTCTCGGCCCGCGGCACGCTCGCGAACCCGCTGAAGCTCAACAGCGCGCTCGACGCGCTGACCTCCGCGACGGCGTCCGACAACGCCTTCACGATCGACGAGATGAGCGAGATCGCGCTGGACTACCAGGGCGCGGACGTCTCCGACGTCGCGTTCTTCACGGCGCCGCTCGCGAGCCCGTCGACCGGCAAGGAGGGCTCCCAGTCCGTCGTGTACCTCGACGACGCGCAGGGCAGGGTCCTCTGGGAGGCCGTCCGCAAGGACAAGGTCGACGAGTACATCGCGACCTACAAGCCGCGGGTGCTCGGCCAGAAGGTCAACTGACGCCCTGCCGGCAACAGCCCCTCAGAGGTAGTTCGCCCTCCATAGGCACGGCGATCTACCTCTGAGGGCCAGTGTGCGGGCGGTGCCGATCAGCTCGCGAAGAAGCCGAGCAGGTCGTGCCGGGTCAGCACGCCGACCGGCTTGCCGTCCTCGACGACCATGACCGCGTCGACGTCCTCGAGCGCGTGCCGGGCGACGTCGACCGACTCGCCGGCGCCGACGAGCGGCAGCGCGGCGGCCATGTGCTTCTCGACCGGGTCGGCGAGCGCGGCCCGCCCGGAGAAGACGGCGTCGAGCAGCTCGCGCTCGCTCACCGAGCCCGCGACCTCGCCCGTCATGACCGGCGGCTCGGCCTTGACGACCGGCATCTGCGAGACGTTGTACTCGCGCAGGATCTCGATGGCGTCGCGGACCGTCTCGGTCGGGTGCGTGTGCACGAGGTCCGGCAGCCGGCCCGACTTGCCGCGCAGGACCTGCCCGACGCTCGTCGCGCCGTCCGCCTCGACGAACCCGTAGGACGCCATCCAGCGGTCGTTGAAGATCTTCGAGAGGTAGCCCCGGCCGCCGTCCGGCAGCAGGACGACGACGACGTCGTCCGGGCCGAGCCGGCGGGCGACCTCGAGGGCCGCGACGACGGCCATGCCGCACGAGCCGCCGACGAGCAGGCCCTCCTCGCGGGCGAGGCGGCGGGTCATCTCGAACGAGGCCGCGTCGGAGACCGCAATGATCTCGTCCGGGACCGCCGGGTCGTACGCGGTCGGCCAGAAGTCCTCGCCGACGCCCTCGACGAGGTACGGCCGGCCGGTGCCGCCGGAGTAGACCGACCCCTCCGGATCGGCGCCGACGACGCGCACCGGGCCGCCGGGCCGGCCCGCGGACGCCTCCTTGAGGTAGCGCCCCGTGCCGGAGATCGTGCCGCCGGTGCCGACGCCCGCGACGAAGTGCGTGACCCGGCCGGCGGTGTCGCGCCAGATCTCGGGCCCGGTCGTCGCGTAGTGGCTCGCGGGCCCCTCGGGGTTGGAGTACTGGTCGGGCTTCCAGGCGCCCTCGATCTCGCGGACGAGCCGGTCGCTCACCGAGTAGTACGAGTCCGGATGCTCGGGCGAGACCGCGGTCGGGCACACGACGACCTCGGCGCCGTACGCCTTGAGCACGTTGCGCTTGTCCTCGCTGACCTTGTCGGGGCAGACGAAGACGCACTTGTAGCCGCGCTGCTGGGCGACGAGTGCGAGCCCGACGCCGGTGTTGCCGGACGTCGGCTCGACGATCGTGCCGCCCGGCTTGAGCCGGCCGTCGGCCTCGGCGGCCTCGATCATCCGCACGGCGATCCGGTCCTTCACCGAGCCGCCCGGGTTGAGGTACTCGACCTTGGCGAGCACGAGCGGCGCGAGCCCCTCGGTGACCCGGCCGAGCCGGACGAGCGGCGTGTCGCCCATGAGGTCGACGACGGTGTCCGCGTAGGTCATGCCCTCGAAGGGGCCTGTGTGCTGCATCTGCTCTCGTCCCACCGGAGCATCCTCGCACCCGTCGGTGACGTCGTCCCGTCACGGCAGCGTCGCGGCGGGGCGGCGGGTCAGCCGCCGATGTGCGAGCAGCGGTCCCGGGACGTCGTCGGCCAGCGGACGAGGCCGCGGCCGGGCATGTCGAGCCACAGGTCGTGCATCCCGGCGACGATGCGGGTCGGCTGCTCGCCGAGGAGCCGGGCGACGACCCAGCCGGCCGCGGCGCCGGTGACGTCCCGGGTCGTGCCGAGCGGGAGCAGGCTGCGGGTCTCCTGGATCGCCTCGTGCTGACCGGCCCGCAGGACGACGCGCACGCCCGGGGCGACGGCGTGCGCGGCGACCGCGACCGCGATGTTGTCGATGTCGTCCGAGGCGACCGCCGCGAGCGCCCGGGCCCGGCCCAGGCAGACGCGCTCGAGGACCTCGCGGTCCTCGCCGTCGCCGATGACGACGGGGATGTGCAGCGCACGGGCCCGGCGCACCGACGGCGCGGAGGCGTACTTCTCGACGGCGACGACGGGCAGGCCCAGCCCGCGCAGCTCCTGGCACAGCCGCAGGCCGACCTGGCCGAGCCCGACGACGACGACGTGCCCGCGCCGCGGCAGCGCCCGGCGGCCGACGAGACCGACGAGCCGGTCGCCGAGCAGCCGCTCGACGAGACCGGCCGTGAACGAGGCCGTGAGGACGACGGTCACGAGGATCGCGAGCGCGGACAGGACGAGGTAGGTGGCGCTCTCCTCCGGCGCCGCCGCCGGCCCGACCGTCGCGACGACGCGGGCGGCGTCGAAGAAGGCCTCGGACGCGTGCCGGTGGAAGCCCAGGACGAGCGCGGCGAAGTCCCCGACGAGCACCGCGACGAGACCGGCGAGGCCCGCGAGGAGGATCCGGCTGCCCGGGTCGTGCGGGCGCAGCTGGCCGGACAGCCGCCCGACCAGGGTGCGCCGCCGGTCCGCGGCGTCCGGGCGCCAGGGCCGGGTCACGAGACCGTCGCCGTCGCGGACGACGACGGTGCCCGGCGCGCTCGCCGACACGATCCCCGCGCCCAGGCACGGACCGGCGAGCGACGGCGCGACGAGGTTGCCCGGCGTCGACAGCGCCAGCCAGGGCACGAGCCGGGTCAGCTGGGTCGCCACGGTGCGGTCGAAGACGCTCGAGACGACCGGGACGTCGGGGGCCAGGTGCGCCGCCGCGAGCGTGTAGCGCAGCGCGACGTGGTCGTCGTGGAAGAGCACCGCGAGCCCGGCGGCGCGGCCGGTGCCGTCGTCCGCCGGCTCACCGGGCTGCGCGCCGTCCCGGACGCCGAGCGCCTCGGCCAGCCGGCCGTCGTCCGGTGCGGGCAGGTGCCGCACGACCCGGCCGCGCTCGACGAGCGCCGCGCAGACCGACCGCGCCAGCGCGCCGTCCCCGAGGACGACGAGCGGGCGGTCGTCGCCGGGCTCTGCGGCGGCGCCGGGGTCCATGGTCATGATGTGGGGCAGGCTAGTGGGCGCACCCCGGCGGGCAGAACGGCTTTCCGTCCCGGGCCCGGGTCAGAGTGTCGGGTCGTCGAGGTAGTCGCGGACGGCGGCGAGGTGCTCCCGGGTCAGGCCGACCTTCTCGTCGGGAGCCAGGCAGAGCCCCCGGGCGTTCGCGCGGAACCACTCGAGGGCCTCCGGGTACAGCCGGAGGTCGTCGTCGGTCCAGACGATGCGCCGGGCCGGGTCGACGGCGTGGATGAGCCGGACGACGTCGAGCTTCCACCAGACGCCGGTCAGCGGGTCGACCGCGGTCGCGCGGCCGCCGAGCCGGGCGTGGCTCTCCGGCTGCTCCGTCGCCTGGTCCACCGGCTGATCCACCGACCCGTCCGCCGGGTCTTCCTCCGGGACCGGCCCGTCGCCGGACTCGTCCTCGAAGGTGCCGGCCACCGGCAGCTCGGGGAGCCCGAGGACGACGCGCAGGTCGTCGTTGACGGCGTGCCCCCACGTCGTGAGCCAGCAGACCTCGGCGAGCCCCTCGGTGTGCAGCCGGGCCACGGTCGAGGTCACCGTCGGGGAGAACCGGATCGTCCACGGACGGCCGTCGACGGTCGCCCGGCCGGTGCTCCAGTCGCTCCAGACGGCGGGATCCGGCTGCGCGGAGATCGCGTTGACGACGCCGTCCACGTCGAGGAACCACAGGGGCGGCAGGTCGTCGCTCACGATCACATCATCGCCGACGCCGGGCCTGTCGGGGGACCCGGCCGGATGCCGGTCAGCCGCGACTGGCGAGCGCCCGGAGCAGGAACGCGACGTTGGCGGGGCGCTCGGCGAGGCGGCGCATGAAGTACCCGTACCAGTCGGTGCCGTACGGCAGGTAGACGCGGACCCGGTAACCGTCGTCCGCGAGGCGGCGCTGCTCGTCGGGACGCACGCCGTAGAGCATCTGGAACTCGTAGTCGTCCCGGCCGCGGCCGTGCCGCTCGGCGAGCGTCGCGGCGATCGCGACGAGCCGCGGGTCGTGCGAGGCGACCATCGGGTAGCCCTGGCCGGCCATGAGCGTCTCCAGGCAGCGCACGTACGAGCGGTCGACGTCCGCCTTCGCCTGGAAGGCCACCGACTCCGGCTCCTTGTAGGCGCCCTTGACGAGGCGCACCCGGGAGCCGACGCCGGACAGGTCGCGGCAGTCCGCCTCGGTGCGGCGCAGCATCGTCTGGAGCACGCAGCCGACCCACGGGAAGTCGGGGCGCAGGGCGTGGACGACGGCGAGCGTCCGGTCGACCGTCGTGTGGTCCTCCATGTCGAAGGTGACCGTGGTGCCGACGGTGGCGGCCGCCTCGCAGATCGCCCGCGCGTTCTCCAGGCTCACGGCCTCGCCGTCCTGCGCGAGGGCCTGGCCGACGGCGGAGAGCTTGACCGACACCTCGACGTCCTTCGCGATGCCCGCGTCCGCGAACGACGCGAGCGCGTCGAGGTAGGCGGTGCGGACGGCGGCCGCGGTCGCGAGGTCGGTGGTGTCCTCGCCGAGGTGGTCGACGGTGACCCGCAGGCCGCGCGCCACGAGCGCGGACGCCGTCCGGACGGCGTCGGCGCGCTGCTCGCCGGCGACGAACCGCTCGACGAGCGTCCGGGTCGCGGGGACCGACGTGACGGCCTGCCGGAGCCGGGGGCTGCGGGAGGCGGACAGTAGCACGGATCCGAGCACGGTGACCTCCGGGGGCCGGTGAGACAGCGGTCGATCGGGGCGTCACGACCACGGTAGGCAGAACCTGTGGATCCGCGAATGGACGATCGTCACCAGCTGCGGGAGTCTTGAGCAGACAGATGTCCATACGCCCAGAGGAGCCGCGTGCGTCCCGACCTCCAGGCCGTCGTCGACGAGGCGGCCGCGCTCCTCGACGCCCCGGTCACGCTCGAGGACCGGGACTTCCACCTCGTCGCGTTCGCCGCGCACGACGCGCCCGTCGACGGCGTCCGGCAGGCCTCGATCCTCCAGCGCCGCTCGACGCCGGACGTGCGGGCGTGGTTCGAGGGCTTCGGGATCGCCACCGCGACCGGGCCGGTGCACGTGCCCGCGGACGGCCCGCGCGGCGTCGCGGCCCGGCTCTGCCTGCCGGCCCGCTGGCGCGACGTCACCTACGGCTACCTCTGGGTCGTCGAGGACCCGGCGGCCGGCCCGGTCGACGGCTCCGTCGACGGCGGCGCGGCGGAGGCCGCGATGCGGCTCGCGGGCCGCGCGGGCGCCGTCCTCGCGCAGCAGGCCCGGGCCCGGGACGACGTCGCCTGGCTGCTCGACGACGTCCTCGCCGCGGACGGCGACGCGGCCGAGCGGGCCGCCGAGACGCTCACCGGCCGGGGCCTCGTGCAGCGCTCGGTGCGGGTCGTCGCAGTCGCCGTCACGGTGCCGCCGACGGTCGACGGCGGCCGGACGCCCGCGAACCTCTGGGAGCTGCCGCGCGGCGTCCTCGCCCGGCCCGGCGACGGCCTCATCGACCTGCTCGTCCCGGTCGGCGCCCGGGGCGAGGACGCTGCCGTCGCGGTCGCCCGGCAGGCCGTCGACCTCGTGCGCCGCAGCGCGCCCGACGGCAGCGGGATCGTCGCCGGGGTCGGGGACCCGCGCCCCGACCTCGTCGACGCGCGCGCCTCCCGGCACGAGGCGCTCGTCGCCGTCCGGGCCGCGACCGCCGTCCCCGCCCTGGGGCCGGTCGCCCGCTGGTCCGCGCTCGGCGTCCACCGGCTGCTCGCGTGCGGGGCGCGGGCGCTCGCGGACGCCGTCCTCGAGCCGCCCGTCGCCCGGCTCCTCGCGACCGGGGACGACGACCTCGTCCGGACGGCGCGGGTCTGGCTCGACGCCGCCTGCTCGCCGCAGCGGGCCGCGGCCGACCTCGGCATCCACCGGCAGACGCTCTACCAGCGGCTGGCCCGGCTCGCCGGGATCACCGGTCTCGACCTCGCGGACGGCGCGGACCGGCTCCGGCTGCACCTCGCGCTCACCCTGCTGCCCGCCCTCGACGCGCACGCGGCCCCCGGCGCGCGGTGACCGGTGCGGTGACACGCCGCCGACATCCGCGGGCCCTAGGGTGACGACCGCGGAGGGGAGGACCACATGGCAGAGGCAGCCATCGCGCTCGCACCCGGGGTGTGGCGGATCCCGACGGCCCCGTTCGACCTCGTGAACACGTTCGCGTTCGCCGAGCCCGACGGGGCGGTGACGCTCGTCGACACCGGGCTGCGCGGGGCGCCGGCCCGGATCGCCGCCGGGCTGGCGGCGATCGGCAGGTCACCGCGCGACGTGACCCGGATCGTGCTGACCCACTCGCACAGCGACCACGGCGGCGGCCTGGCCCGGCTCTCCCGCGAGACCGGCGCGACGGTCGCGGCGCACGAGGCGGACGCCGGCTACGTCCGGCGCGGCGAGCGGCCCCCGCTCGACCCGTCGACGGGCCTGGGCCGGATGCTCTCCCGCGGCAGCGCCAAGGCCTTCGACCCGGTCGACGTCGGGCACGTGCTGCACGACGGCGAGGTGCTGCCGGTGCTCGGCGGGCTGCGCGTCGTCCACACCCCGGGCCACACCCCCGGCCACGTCTCGCTGCTCCACCAGCCGACCGGCGTCCTCATCACCGGCGACTCGATCTTCAACGTGCTCGGGCTGCGCTGGCCGGCCAAGGCGTTCTGCACGGACGTCGCGCTCACCCGGCGGACGGCGCACGTGCTCGGCCAGTTCGAGTACCGGGTCGCGGCCTTCACCCACGGGCCGCACGTGAGCGACAACGCACGGGAGAAGGTCCGCGCCTTCCTCACCGCCGCGGCACGACGCTGACCGGCGGCGGCGTTACGGTGAAGCGGTCCGGCACGCCCGGCACGGGGCTCGGGCCACGAGGGGAGGTCAGCAGTCGATGAGCCGCGCGCGCAGGGCACGCCGTATCGCGGCCGCGGCCGCCTACGGCGGCGGCGGGCTCGCCGGCCTCGGCGCCGCGGGCTACGGGATCCTCTTCACCGAGGCCAAGCTCGCGCGGCGGTGGATCGGCACCCCGTTCGGCAAGCAGGGCCCGGACGCGAGCGGCCGGTACGGCGCCGGCCCGGGCGACCCGGTCGTCATGGCGATGCTCGGGGACTCCTCCGCCGTCGGCCTCGGCGTCGAGGACCCGGCGCAGACCCCCGGCGCCGTCATCGCGACCGGGCTCGCGGCGCTCTCCGGGCGGCCGGTCGACCTGCGGGTCGTCGCCGTCGTCGGCGCCCGCTCCGAGCACCTCGAGGCCCAGGTCGACCGGCTCCTCGAGGCCGGCCCCTCGCTCGACGTGGCCGTCGTCATGGTCGGCGCGAACGACGTGACGAACCGGACCAAGCCCGCGGTCGCCGTCCGGGCGCTCGCCGAGGCGGTGCGCCGGCTGCGCGCCGCCGGGGCGCAGGTCGTCGTCGGTACCTGCCCCGACCTCGGCACGATCGAGCCGCTCGCGCAGCCGCTGAAGTACCTCGCCCGGCGCTGGAGCCGCGAGCTCGCCGCGGCCCAGACGATCGCGGTCGTCGAGGCCGGCGGCCGGACGGTCTCGCTGCGCGACCTCATCGGCGGGGAGTTCGCGTCGCGGCCGCACGAGCTGTTCTCCGCCGACCGGTTCCACCCGTCGGCGGCGGGCTACGCCCGGTGCGCCGCGGCCCTGCTGCCCAGCGTGTGCGACGCGCTCGACGTGCTGCCCTGGCTGCCCGAGCAGCGCCCCGACGTCCGCCGCGGCGAGGGCGTCGACGACGTCGCGCACGCGGCGGCCCGGGCCGCCGCGGTCGCCGGCACCGAGGTCACCGGCACCGAGGTCGGCGGCGCGGCCCGCGGCCCGCGCGGACGCTGGGCGGTGCTCCTGCGCCGGCCGTGGGCGACGGTGCCGGCGGACGGCGCACGCACCACGGACGCCCGGACCCCGGACGCCGAGGCGCGGTCCTCGGACGCGGAGGCGTCGGACGGCGGGCTCACCGACGACGCGTCGGTGTGACCCGACCCACCTAAGCGGTCGCTTAGCCGCAGGTATGTTGGGTCCACCGCCTGCGGCACCGGTGCCGCGCGTCCAGAGGAGGTCCACCCGTGCCCGAGGCCGTGATCGTCTCCACCGCCCGCTCGCCCATCGGCCGCGCCTTCAAGGGCTCCCTCAAGGACGTGCGCCCCGACGACCTCGCCGCCACCGTCGTCCGCGCGGCGCTCGACAAGGTGCCCGCGCTGACCCCGGAGATCCTCGACGACCTCTACCTCGGCTGCGCCGAGCCGTGGGGCGAGCACGGCTCGAACATGGCGCGCGTCGTGTCGGTGCTCCTCGGCCTCGACGGCCTCCCGGGCTCGACGGTCAACCGGTTCTGCGCGTCGTCCGTGCAGACCACCCGGATGGCGTTCCACGCGATCAAGGCCGGCGAGGGCCACGCATTCGTCAGCGCCGGCGTGGAGTGCGTCTCGCGCTACAAGAGCTTCGCCGGGGCCGGCCAGCAGGCCGCGGACTGGGACAACCCGAGGTTCGCCGACGCCAAGGAGCGCACGACCGCGACCGCGCAGAGCAACGCGACGTGGACGGACCCGCGCGGGGACGGCCTGCTCCCCGACGTCTACATGGCGATGGGGCAGACCGCCGAGAACGTCGCGACGTCGCGCGGCGTGAGCCGGCAGGCGCAGGACGAGTGGGGCGTCGAGAGCCAGAACCGGGCCGAGAAGGCCGCGGCGGACGGCTTCTTCGAGCGGGAGATCACCCCGATCACGCTGCCCGACGGCTCGGTCATGACGAAGGACGACTCCCCGCGGGCCGGCGTGACGCTGGAGGCGGTGCAGTCCCTGCAGCCGGTCTTCCGGCCGGGCGGCACCGTGACCGCGGGCAACTGCTGCCCGCTCAACGACGGCGCCGCGGCCGTCGTCGTCATGAGCGACACCAAGGCCCAGGAGCTGGGGCTGACCCCGCTCGCCCGCGTCGTGTCGACGGGGGTGTCGGCGCTGTCGCCGGAGGTCATGGGCCTGGGGCCCGTCGAGGCGTCCCGCCGCGCGCTGGCGCTGGCCGGCATGACGATCGACGACATCGACCTCGTCGAGATCAACGAGGCGTTCGCCGCCCAGGTGCTGCCCAGCGCCGACGAGCTGGGGATCGGCTACGACAGGCTCAACGTGCACGGCGGGGCGATCGCCCTCGGGCACCCGTTCGGGATGACCGGCGCCCGGATCACGACGACGCTGCTCAACGGTCTGCAGACCCGCGACGGCCAGTTCGGCCTCGAGACGATGTGCGTGGGTGGCGGCCAGGGCATGGCGATCATCTACGAGCGGCTCAGCTGAACGCCGCGACCGGCCGGGGCAGCGGGATGACGGACGGCAGGCCGCGCGGCGGGCTGGTGCTGCGGACGTCGCGGGACCGGATGACCGCCGGGCCGACGGCGGACCAGGTGCGCGCCGAGGTGGAGTACCTGCCGCGGGACGGCTGGCTCGTCCTCGAGTGCGACAGCGACGCCTTCGCCCAGGTCTGGCTGCGCCCGGACGGCGTCTACCAGGTCGAGCACGGTTTCGGTGCCCTGCCCGAGCCGGGCGGCGTCCGGCACGCGGCGCTGCGCTCCGCGCTGACCGTCTCCCGGGACAAGGTCAGTGCGGCGCTGGGCCGATGGGCGCACGCCGACCCGGACTGGGCGGCCGCCTTCACCTGGTCGTCCGTGCCGCTGCCGGTCGGGGGCTGATCCGGTCGGGGCCGAGCCCCCGCCGTCAGGCCTTCTTCTTCGAGCCGCGGTAGGCGAGCGCCGCCCCCGCGAGGGCGGTGAGCGGGCCGATGACGGCCCAGAGCACCTCGCCCGTCATGAAGCTGCCGCCGATGAACCCCAGGCCCTGACCGGTCCAGATCGCGCCCATGAGCACGAGCAGGAGACCGATCCCGACGAGCAGCTGCTTGGACATGGCGTGATCGTCGCACGCCCGGCCGTGCGGCACCCGCCGGACGGACGACGGCCGGGACGGCGTGAGCCGCCCCGGCCGTCGTCCGGTGCCTCAGCGTCGGACGAAGGCTCCCCGCGCGCTGCCGGTGCCCGGGACGACCGACCGCGGCGTGGACTGCGACCGGACGGCCCCGGCCCGGGCCGTCGACAGCCCGGTCTCCGCCACCATCGACTGGTCGAGCACCGACCCGGCCGGCGCCTGCGCCCGGACGAACACCGGCACGGGCTTGGCGCCGACGAAGGACGTCGAGATGTAGTCACCGACCATCGGGCCCTGCGTCGTGGCGGGCAGCCACGACAGGGACATCGGCCCGGCCAGCGTGCTGGGCGCCGACCACGTCGCCCCGGCGTTCGTCGAGGACACGTAGCCCACGCTGAGCTGGCAGGTGGCCACCGTGCAGCTCGCCGCCGGGTAGAAGTAGTAGGCGAGCGCCAGCCGCGTCGTGGCGCCGGACGTCGTCCGGTCCACGGCGAGGCCCGGGATGAAGTGGTCCCGCCCGCTCGTCACCGCGTCGATCGGGACCCGCTGCACCGTGCTCCACGTGGTGCCGTTCGTCGAGGTGACGAAGACGATGTCGTTCGCCGTGCAGCCGGTCCGGAAGCGGCAGTCCTGCCAGGCGACGAACACCCGCCCGGTCGCGTCGATCTCGGCGGACGGCAGCGGCCCGGTGCGCAGCCCGCCTGCCACCGTGTGGTGCGAGATCGTCGTGATCGTCGTCGCGTTCGACCAGGACGTCCCGCCGTTCGTCGACCGGAACGAGCGCAGCGTCGTCTCGTTCGCGTTGTCGATCGGCACGATCACCGTGCCGTTCGGCTGGACGACGGGCTGCCCACCGATCCCGGTCGCGTTGTTCGACGGGCGACGGCGCGGCCCCCAGGTGAGACCGCCGTCGGTCGACGTGCTCATGTAGATCCGGTTGCCGTCACCGTTGGCGTCCCACTCGGTGTAGCAGTTGCCGTAGAAGGGGCTCGTCGCCGTGTTGTCGCAGACGATCCAGTTCTTGTCCGGGCTCTGCAGGTTCGAGCCGGTGACGAAGACCGGTGCGCCCCAGGTGATCCCGCCGTCCGTGCTGCGGCTGGTGTAGACGCCCGCGGCCGTCGGGCCGACGGTCGTCGACCGGCCGACGAGCGGCAGGGTCGACACCATCCAGACGTTGTGCCGCGCGTCGTAGGCGACGACGGGGTCGCTGACCCGGTCCCAGATCCCCGGCGTCGGGTTGTCCGGGCTGGGGTTGTTCGTGAGGTTCGGCAGGTTCTTCGTCGTCCAGGTGGCACCACCGTCGCCGGACCGGGAGACGGCGATCCCGGACGAGCCGCCGTTGAACCAGCGGCCGGTCTGGACGGCGGTGACGATGGTCGAGCCGAAGGCGAACGAGTCGGGTTCGACCTGGCTGGCGTGCTGCCCGACGGTGTCGGTGAAGGTGTCGACGCTGATGGGCACGACGGCGGCCTGCGCGGCGCCGGCGGTCGCCACGACGACGACGGCGACGGCCGCAGTCGCGACGGTCGACCGGAGCGCGTGCTGGTTTCGGGCATGGCGGAGCAGGGATCGGACGGACATGGGTTCCCCTGACGTGTCGAGAGCTCGGACGTCGGACGGTGCGGGCCATGCCGTCCCGAGACGGCGCGTCGGCGAGCCTAGATCATGAGCACGCAGAGAGACAGATGAATCACAGTGCGCTCTTCGCGCGCTCCCGACGACTCAGATCCGGGCCTTCAGGGCCGCGACGACGGCGACCGCGGCCTCGGTCGCGGCATCCCCCGCCGGGGTGCCCGGGGCGGCCACCGCCACGTCGTGCGCGAGCACGAGCACCTGGTCGGCGAGGGCGTGCGCGGCGAGCACCGGGACGGCGCGGCGCGGCCGCTCCTGCGCGTCCGCCGCGAGGTCGGCGAGCCGCTGCAGGTCGGCGCGGACGTCGTCGAGCAGGGCCTGCGCCTCCGGGCCGGTGCGGGCCGCCATCCGCGGGCCGACGACCCGCAGCCGGTCGGCGGCGCGCTCGGCGTCCCGCTCGAGCCGGTCGGTGCTCATGCCGGCACCGGGGCGTCGCGCCGGGCCCGGGCCGCGGCGACGAGCGCGTCGAAGAGCGCCGGGTCGGTGCCGACCTCGGGGTGCCACTGGACGCCCACGCAGAACGGGAGCGCCGGGTCCTCGAGCGCCTCGACGAGGCCGTCGGCGGTCCAGGCCGTCGGCACGAGCCGCTCCCCCACCCGGTCGACGCCCTGGTGGTGGTAGGCCGGGACCGGCGTCTGCGTGCGGCCGCCGAGGGCGGCGGCGAGCCGGGTGCCGGGCTCGACCCGCACCGGGTGGTCGCCGTAGACGCCCGGGGCCGGTGCGTGCTCGTCGTGGTGCAGGACGTCGGGCAGGTGCTGGTGCAGGGTGCCGCCTCGGGCGACGTTGAGCAGCTGCATGCCGCGGCAGATCCCGAGCACCGGGAGCCCCGCGTCGACGGCGCCGAGGATGAGCCCGGTCTCGGCGGCGTCCCGCTCGGGCTTGGGCGGCTGGGTGTCCGGGCCGGGCTCGGCGCCGTAGAGCCGCGGCTCGACGTCCGGGCCGCCCGCGACGACGAGCGCGTCGAGCCGGGGCAGCATGCCCTCGACGACGCCCGGCAGCGGCGGCAGGACGACGGGCAGCCCGCCGGCGCGCGCGACGGCGTCGACGTACGCGCGCGGCACGAGGACCGCCTCGACGTCCCAGACGCCCCAGGCTGCCTGCGTGCTGTACGCGGAGATGCCCACGACGGGGCGGGGGTCGGTGTCGCTCACGGGTCGCAAGTCTCCCATCGCTCTCTCCCGGGTGGGTCGTCCCCCGCCGGACCGGCCCTCTGAGGTAGATCGCCGTCCGTATGCACGGCGATCTACCTCAGAGGGCACTGACGGGGACCGGGGACGGGA
>NZ_MWLN01000015.1 GCF_002198655.1 Kineosporia sp. A_224 | reverse complement strand
GTGGACGACGGGACGCCGTCCCGCCGTCCCGTCGTCCCGTCGTCCACCCGTCGCCCGAGAGGAACCCCATGACGAACACCCCGCTCGACGCCCATCGCGAGGCCAACGCCGACGCGGCCCGGGTCGAGGAGATCGCCCGGACGATCGAGAGCTCCGGCGTCGAGTTCGTCTACTACCAGGGCGTGACGATCACCGGTCGCGTCATCGGCAAGGTGGTCCCCGCCAAGCACCTGCGGCGCAACCTCGACCGCGGGGTGAACCTGCACCGCACCGCGATCTCGGACCTGCAGTCCGACCGCGCCGGCAGCCTGCTCGGCGGTGGCGTGCACGCGGCGGAGTTCACCGCGATGCCGGACCTGGACACGTTCGCCGTCCTGCCGTGGGACGGCACCGTGGCCCGGTTCTTCACGCAGATCTACGAGCCCGACCACCTGCCCGAGGTCGGTGGCCGCCGGCTCGCCACGGACAGCCGCGGCGTCCTCAAGAAGGTGCACGCCGAGTTCACCGCGCGCACGGGCCTGGTCATGCGGTCGGGCTGCGAGCCGGAGATGACGTGGAAGGGCCCGGGCCTCGACGTACGGTTCGCGGCCGGCTCGTCCCCGGCGTACCACCTCGAGAACCTCGAGATCATGCGGCCGGTGTACCAGCGGGTCATCCGTTACGCGCAGGCGCTCGGCCTCGACATGATCGAGGGCGACTACGAGGACCCGGGCCAGCTCGAGCTGAACTGGATGTACGACCACGCCGACCTCACCGCCGACCGGCTCGTCGTCTACCGCCAGGTCTGCCGCCAGGTCGCCCGAGAGCTCGGTCTCGTCGCGAGCTTCATGCCCAAGCCGGCCACCGGGATGATGGGCAACGGCTGCCACCACAACGTGAGCTTCTGGCGCGGTGACCGGAACATCCTCGCCGAGCCCGGCCGCACCGAGCTGCACCTCACGGACGAGGGACGGCACGCCCTCGGCGGCATCCTCGCCCACGCCGCGGGGTCGATGCTCCTCAACGGCTCGACGGTCAACTCCTACAAGCGGTACTGGGACGCCGGCCAGTTCGCGCCGTCCCAGATCAACTGGGGCATGGACAACAAGACGTGCACGGTGCGGCTGTCCGCGAACGGCCGGCTCGAGTACAAGCTCCCCGACGCGAGCGTCAACCCGTACCTGTCGCACGCCGCGATCATCGCCGCCGCCGCGGACGGGCTCGACCACCGGCTCGATCCGGGACCGCCCCAGGTCGGCAGCAGCTACGAGGGCGACTCCGACCGCTTCGCCCCGCTGCCGCTCACGCTCGCCGCCGCGATCGAGGCCTTCCAGAAGGACGACGTCGTGCGCGGTGCGCTCGGCGAGGACCTGTCCGACCTGCTCGTCGAGGTGAAGTCCGACGAGTGGGCGCGGTTCTGCGCCACCGTCACCGACTGGGAGATCGAGCGCTACGAGCAGGCGATCCCGTGAGCGCGCAGGACGCGGTGCTCCGGCTGGCCTGCCTCGACGCCGAGGCGCCCCCGCTGTTCCACAAGAGCCCCGACGGCGTGACCCGGGAGGGCTACGAGCCCGCCGCGGCCGCGGTGGTCGCCGCGGCGATGGGCCGCCGGGTGGAGTGGGCCATGGTGCCGTGGAACGACATGATCCCGTCGGTGCAGCGGCACGAGGCGGACGCCGTCTGGTGCGGCCAGAGCATCATCCCCTCGCGGGCCGAGCAGGTGGACTTCACCCGGCCCTACGGCGTCTTCAACGAGGCCCTGCTCGTCCGCAAGGGCAGCGGGATCACCGCACCCGGGGCGCTCGCCGGGCTGCGCGTCGGTGCGATCGCGGGCAGCACGAACATGGCGCTCGCGCAGACCTTCCCGGGCGCGGTCACGGTGCCGTTCGGCGGGGAGTCGGACGACGTGTTCGGCGAGATGCTCGCGGCGCTCGAGTCCGGCGCGGTGGACGGCGTCGTCGACGACGACCTCGTCTTCGTCCCGCTCGGCGACGACCCGCGGTTCGAGGTCGCCTTCACGGTGCGGACGCAGAACCGCTGGGGCGTCGGGGTCGCCAAGGACCGCCCCGAGCTCCGGGAGGCGATCGACGCGGCGTTGGCTACCGTCATCGGGGACGGACGCCTCGAGGCCGTCTGGCGGCAGTGGCTGCCGGGCCTCGACTATCCGTTCGGGTCCGAATAATCTCTGGCGGAGCCGTCCACCGAGGTCTGGAGCAGCGCATGTCCACCGTCGCGAGCACCCCTGCCGGCACCATCTCCCGCACGCCGTCCGACGAGGTGGCCGCGGGTCTGCCGGTCCGCACCGACCTGTGGGTCGACGGCGGCTTCCGGCCGGCCGTCTCCGGCCGGCGGTTCGACCGGGTCGCCCCGCGCGACGGCCGCGTCGTGGCGGCCGTCGCGGAGGGTGACGTCGCCGACGTCGACCTGGCCGTCGCGGCCGCCCGCCGTGCGTTCGAGGACGGCCGCTGGTGCGACCTGCACCCGCGCGAGCGCCGGGCCACGCTGCTGCGTCTGGCCGACCTCGTCGAACGGGACGCCGACGACCTGGCCCGGCTGGAGAGCCTGGACGTCGGCAAGCCGGTCTCGCACGCCAAGGCGGTCGACATCCGGGTGACGCTCCAGACGCTGCGGTTCTACGCCGAGGCGGCGGACAAGAGCTACGACGCCGTCGCCCCGACCGGTCCGGCGGTGCACGCGACGATCACCCGGGAGCCGCTCGGTGTGGTCGGGGCCGTCGTCCCGTGGAACTTCCCCCTCATGATGGCGGTCTGGAAGATCGCCCCGGCGCTCGCGGTCGGCAACAGCATGGTCGTCAAGCCCGCCGAGCAGTCCCCGCTGACGCTGCTGCGCTTCGCCGAGCTCGCGGCCGAGGCGGGCCTGCCGGACGGCGTCCTCAACGTCGTCCCCGGGTTCGGCCCGACCGCGGGCGCCGCGCTCGGCCGGCACATGGACGTGGACGCGCTGACCTTCACCGGGTCGGGCCAGGTCGGCCGGCTGTTCCTCAACTACGCCGCCGAGTCGAACATCAAGGAGGTCTCGCTCGAGCTCGGCGGCAAGAGCCCGCAGCTCGTGCTCGCCGACGCCCCGGACACCGCCGCCGTCGCGAAGGCGGTCGCGGTCGGTGTCTTCTTCAACCAGGGCGAGGTGTGCTCGGCGGGCTCGCGCCTCGTCGTCCACCGCTCCCGCAAGGACGAGCTCGTCGAGGCGGTCGTCGCCGCCTCGCAGCGGCTGCGCCTCGGGGACCCGTTGGACCCCAAGACGTTCGTCGGTGCGCTCGTCGAGGCCGAGCACCTCGAGCGGGTCCTCGGCCACATCGGCGCGGCCCACGAGGACGGCGCCCGGCTGCTCACCGGCGGCGGGCAGGTGCTCGCCGAGACCGGCGGGTACTACGTCGAGCCGACGGTCTTCGACGACGTCGCGGCCGGGTCGCGGCTGGCGCAGCAGGAGGTCTTCGGGCCGGTGCTCGCCGTCCAGACCTTCGACGACCTGGACGAGGGCATCGCGCTCGCCAACGGCACCGACTACGGGCTCGGCGCCTCGGTCTGGACGAAGGACTTGTCGTCCGCGCACCGGGTCTCGCGCCGGCTGCGGGCGGGCACGGTCTGGGTGAACTGCTACGACGAGAGCGACATCACCGTGCCGTTCGGCGGCTACGGGCAGTCCGGCTTCGGCGGCCACGACAAGGGCCTGGCCGCGATGGACAAGTACACGCACACGAAGACGACGTGGATGGCCCTGTGACGGCGGCCCCTCCCGGTACGGCGACCGGTGCGGCGGTCATCCACGCGCACGAGGTGGTCCCCGCGGACCCGGGGCCGCGGATCGGGCCGCGCGTCGACGTCCTGGTGTCGCTGAACTTCCCCGACCTCACCGAGCACGTCGCGCAGATCGTCCGCCGGTTCACCCGGGTCGCGCTCACGGGGTGCGCGCGGCTCGGGCTCGACTGGCGGCTCGTCGACACCTCGGCCGACCTGCCGCCGGTCGCCGAGGTCCTCGCCGCCGACGGGCTCCTGCTCCTCGGGGGCGGTGACGTCGACTCCGAGCTGTACGGCGTCCCCGGCCCGGTGCCGCACGAGTTCGGCGTCGACCCGGCCGCGGACCTGTTCTGCATGGAGGCGATCCGCGGCGCGGTCGACGCCGGGGTCCCGGTGCTCGCGGTGTGCCGCGGCGCGCAGCTGCTCAACGTCGCGTTCGGCGGCACGCTCGTGCCCGACCTCGACCCCTCGCACCTGCACCGCGGCGACTACGCGACCGGGTTGTTCGTCGACGAGCACGTGACCGTCGACGAGGGCACCCGGCTCGCCGCGGTGCTCGGCCGCCGGGAGTGGACCGTCCGCTCCGGTCACCACCAGGCGGTCGCGGCCGTCGCCCCCGCCCTGCGCCGGGCGGCGGTCGCCGCCGACGGTGTCGTCGAGGGCGTCGAGCACCCGGACGCGTGGGCGGTCGGCGTCCAGTGGCACCCCGAGGACGACGAGGGCCCTGCCGCGGCCCGCGACCTGCTCTGGTCCGCCCTCGCCGAGGCCGCCGCCGCCCGGGCCCGCCCC
>NZ_MWLN01000149.1 GCF_002198655.1 Kineosporia sp. A_224 | reverse complement strand
GACCGGGGCGCCCGCAGGCGGTGCCGCCGGGGCCGGGGACGTCGGGGCCGCCTGCTGCGCCGCGGGCGCCCCGGTCGTCATCGTCGCTGTCGTCCCGTTACCGGACGTGGGCACGCCCGACCCTCCTTCGATGGTTCCCGGCTTGCCGTGGGGCAGGTCCGAGGGCTGGTAGTCGGCGAAGAACTCCCACCACGCAGGGTCGACAGAGTTCTTGTCGGCCAGGTACTGCTGGTACAGCTCGTCGACGAGCCACTCGTTGGGCCCGAAGGACGAGGCGTGCTCCGGCGAGGCGTGCTGGGTCACGGCGTGGATCGCCTACTTCCAGTGCTCGGCAAGACGTCAGCGGCTTCCGTCAACAGTACCCAAGGACCTGCTGAACGAGTTCACGAGGTGATGACCTCGGCGGCGGACGACGAACCGCACGCGACGAGCGGTCGAACGGTCCGCCGGGCCGCGCCGAACGGCACAGGGGGCAGCCCGCGAGGGGCTCCCCGACGCCGGTGTCAGCGGATCCACGGTCGGTGAGTCTGTCAGGTGACGTCACGACGCAGCGTGATCGCCGCGCCGACGGCCGCCGACACCAGGGCGTACCCGAGGAGCACGAGCACCCCGCCCCACCAGGGCAGGTAGGTGCTGTCGAAGCCGCCCGCGCTGGTCGGGGGCGTGATGATCGCCGTCGTCGCCTGGCTCGGCAGGAACTTCGCGACCGACCCCGCGTCGAGCGCGTTGAGCCCGAGCGCCAGCAGTGGCTCGACGATCCACGCGACGCCGACCGAGAGCAGCAGGGCGAGGACCTGGTTGCGGATGAGCGTCCCGACGCCCAGCCCGAGCACCGCCCAGAGCGCGACGGCGACGACGGAGAGTCCCAGCGAGCGCGGGACGCCGTCCGTCGTGAGACGAAGATCACCGCCGCGCAGGGCGATCGTCGACGCGCCGGCGACCACTCCGGCGAGGACGGTGACGACGCCGTAGAGGAGCCCCATCGCGCTCAGCGCGACGAGCTTGGCGAGGACGACCCGGACGCGCCGCGGCGACCCGAGCAGGGTCGCGGTGATCGTCTGGTGCCGGTACTCCCCGGCCATGGAGACGACGCCGATGACGAGGGCGAACAGGTACGCCGTGCCGAGGCCGGCCGTGTAGACGGACCGGACCACGGCCGGGTCCTCGACGCCCGGGGTCGGGGTGCCGTCCGCGCCGCTGAGACCGGCGATCGCGGCCGTGAGGACCGCGAACGCGGCCGCCGTCACCGCGACGCCGATGAGCAGCCCCCACCACAGACGGGTCGTCCAGAGCTTGCGCAGCTCGGCGCGGACGAGGCGGGTCATCGGGCCACCTCCTGGCCGGTCTGGCCGGTGCCGGATCCTGCGTGCCCGTAGCCGGTCGGACCGCTCTCGGCGGTCGCACCGTTCCCGACGAGGCCGAGGAAGATCGACTCGAGGTCGCTCTCGGCCGCGCGCAGCTCGTGCAGCTCGACGCCGGCCGCGAAGGCGGCGTGCCCGACCTCGGCCGGGGTCGCGCCGGCGGGAGTCGTCCCGCCGACCCGCAGCGCGCCGTCCGGTCCCGGTGGCTCGACCGTGAGGCCGGCCTGCACGAGGGCCTCCGCGAGCCGCTGCGGCTGCGGCGCCCGGACGACGACGGCCGGTGCACCCTCGAGCTCCTCGAGCGAGGCCTGCCGGACGAGCCGGCCGCGGGCGATGATGACGACGTCGTCGACGGTCTGCTGGACCTCCGAGAGCACGTGGCTCGACACGAGCACGGTGCGGCCCTGCCGGGCGAGGTAGCGCAGGAAGCCGCGCAGCCAGGCGATGCCCTCCGGGTCGAGGCCGTTCGCCGGCTCGTCGAGCAGGAGCACGGGCGGGTCGCCGAGGAGCGCGGCGGCGAGCGCGAGCCGCTGGCGCATCCCGAGCGAGAACCCGCCGACCCGGCGGTCGGCGGCGTCGGTGAGGCCGACCAGACCGAGGACCTCGTCGACCCGCGGGTCGGGGACGCCGCCGGCCGCCGCGAGCACCCGCAGGTGGTCGCGCGCCGTCCGGCCGGCGTGGAAGCCGGTCGCCTCGAGCGAGGCGCCGACCGTGCTCGTCGGCTCGGGCAGGTCGGCGTACGGGACGCCGCCGACGAGCGCCGTGCCCGACGTCGGGCGGACCAGCCCCAGCAGCATCCGCAGCGTCGTCGTCTTGCCTGCGCCGTTCGGGCCGAGGAAGCCGGTCACCCGGCCGGGCCCGACGGAGAACGACAGGTCCTCGACGGCGGTGACGCTCCCGAACCGCTTCGTGAGGTGCTCGACCGTGACGGACGGGCCGCTGGTCATCGGTACTCCTTGCCTGTCTGGGTGGCCGCCGGTGCCCGGAGGGCCGCGGCCGGTGCGCCCCACGCTAGGCAGCGCGCCCGTCGGGACGGATCCGTCGCGGGACGGAGCCGGTGCCCGCCGGTCCTCCGCCCTGCGGAGGGGGCCCGGTCACATCGAAGGGGCGGTCCGGCACCGGCGCGACCGCAGACGTGTCGGGCTCTCGTGACATCCTCGCCGTGACGCGGCCCGCGGTCCCATGACCTCGGGCCCGGTGTCCCGGCCAGGACCAGGAGAGACCGTGCAGTTCCTCAACGACGCGCAGGGCGGCACCGCCCCGCTCACCGACCTCACCTACTCGGACGTCTTCCTCGTCCCGTCGCGCTCGCACGTGACGTCCCGCCTCGACGTCGACCTGTCCTCGGTCGACGGCACGGGGACGACGACCCCGGTCGTCGTCGCGAACATGACCGCGGTGACCGGCCGCCGGATGGCGGAGACGGTCGCCCGCCGCGGCGGGCTCGCCGTCCTGCCGCAGGACGTCCCGCTCGACGTCGTCGCGGACGTCGTCGTGTGGGTCAAGCGCCGGCACGCGGTGCTCGAGACCCCGGTGACGCTGCGCCCGGGGGAGACCGTCATCGACGCGCTGCACCTCATCCCCAAGCGCGCCCACGGCGCCGTCGTCGTCGTCGACGAGGAGCGCCGTCCGCTCGGGGTGGTCACCGAGGCCGACTGCCGCGGGGTCGACCGGTTCACCCTCGTCGGCGAGGTGATGTCGACCGAGGTCCTGACGATCGACGCGACCCTCGTCGAGGGGCCGGACGGCCTGGCCCGGACCTTCGACGTCCTGCACGGTGCGCGGCGCAAGTTCGCTCCCGTCGTGCGGGACGGCGTCCTCGCCGGGGCCGTGACCCGCACCGGCATGCTCCGTTCGACGATCTACTCCCCGGCCCTCGACCCGGTCGGCCGGCTGCGGATCGGCGGGGCGATCGGGATCAACGGGGACGTCGCGGCGAAGGCGGCCGCCGTCCTCGCGGCCGGGGTCGACGTCCTCGTCGTCGACACCGCGCACGGGCACCAGGAGAAGGCCGTCGAGGCGGTCCGCGCGGTGCGCCGGCTGGCCCCGGCGGTCCCCGTCGTCGCGGGCAACGTCGTCACCGCCGCCGGCGTCCGGGACCTCGTCGAGGCGGGTGCCGACATCGTCAAGGTCGGCGTCGGCCCGGGCGCCATGTGCACGACCCGGATGATGACCGCCGTCGGCCGCCCGCAGTTCTCCGCCGTCCTCGAGTGCGCCGCGGCCGCCCGCGCGCTCGGTGCGCACGTCTGGGCGGACGGCGGGGTGCGGCACCCGCGCGACGTCGCCCTCGCGCTGGCCGCCGGGGCGAGCCAGGTCATGGTCGGCTCGTGGTTCGCCGGCACCTTCGAGAGCCCCGGCGACCTGCTCGTCGACGAGCAGGGCCGGGCGTACAAGGAGTCCTTCGGGATGGCCTCCTCGCGCGCCGTGGCGGCCCGGACCAAGGCCGACACGCCGTTCGAGCGCGCCCGCAAGGCGCTCTTCGAGGAGGGCATCTCGACCTCGCGGATGCACCTGGACCCGGCCCGCCCCGGCGTCGAGGACCTCCTCGACCACATCACCTCCGGCGTGCGCAGCGCCTGCACGTACGTCGGGGCGACGTCCCTGCCGGAGTTCGCCGAGCGCGCGGTCGTCGGGATCCAGTCGCACGCCGGCTACGAGGAGGGGCGCCCCCTGCCGTCGGGGTGGTGAGACCGGCGCCACGGCGCGGTGGTGGGGCTGCGGGCGGCCCCGGCGTCCGTACGATGGACGCACGATGCCTTCACGACCTGTGCCCTGCCCGTACGCCCGCCGCCAGGACCGGACCGTCGCGTGACCGAGTGGATCCTCCTCGGCGTCGCCGTCCTGCTCACCCTGGGCACCGCCCTCTTCGTCGCCGCCGAGTTCTCCCTCGTGGCCCTCGACCGGCCGACCGTCGAACGGGCCGTCGCCGCCGGTGACGTGCGCGCGGAGGGCGTGCTCGCCGCCGTCCGGAGCCTGTCGACCCAGCTCTCCGGGGCACAGGTCGGGATCACCGTGACGACGCTCGTCGTCGGGTACCTCGCCGAGCCGTCGCTCGCCACCCTGCTGCTCGGCCCGCTCACGTCGGCGGGGCTGCCGCCCGAGAGCGTCCCCGGGGTGTCCGTCGCCATCGCGCTCGTCGTCGCCACCGTCTTCTCCATGGTCGTCGGCGAGCTCGTGCCGAAGAACTTCGCGATCGCCGCACCCCTGGCGACCGCCCGGGTCGTCGCCGGGCCGCACCGCGCGTTCACCCGCGCGGTCTCGCCGCTCGTCGCGGTCCTCAACGGGACGGCGAACCGGATCCTGCGCTCGGTCGGCGTCGAGCCGCAGGAGGAGCTGTCGAGCGCCCGGTCGCCCGCCGAGCTCGCCTCGCTCGTGCGCCGCTCCGCCCGCGCCGGCACGCTCGACGAGCAGACCGCCACCCTCCTGACCCGCTCGCTCGGCTTCGGCACCCGGACGGCGGCCGACGTCATGACGCCGCGGGTGCGGGTCTCGACGCTGCACCGCTCGGACACCGCCGAGGACGTCGTCCGGCTCGCGCGCGAGTGCGGGCACAGCCGGTTCCCCGTCATCGGGGACGACGCGGACGACGTCCTGGGCGTCGTGCACCTCAAGGCCGCGCTCGCCGTCCCGCGGGACCGTCGCGGGGACGCGTACGCCGGCGGCCTGGCCGTCGAGGCGCTGCGGGTGCCCGAGACGATCCGGCTCGACCCGCTCCTCGTCGAGCTGCGCGGGCACGGCCTGCAGCTCGCCGTCGTCGTCGACGAGTACGGCGGCACCGCGGGCGTCGTGACGCTCGAGGACGTCGTCGAGGAGCTCGTCGGCGAGGTGTCCGACGAGCACGACCGGACCAGGCCCGGCGCCGTCCGGCGGCGCGACGGCTCGTGGGTCGTCCCCGGGCTCATGCGGCCCGACGAGGTCCGCGAGCGCACCGGCGTCGAGCTGCCCGACGGCCCGGCGTACGAGACCGTCGGCGGGCTCGTCATGGCCCGCCTCGGGCGGCTGCCGCGCACGGGCGACGAGGTCCGGGTGGACGGCGCGCTCGTGCGGGTCGAGCGGATGGACGGCCGGCGGATCGAGCGGGTCCGGCTGGCGGTGCTCGACGCGGACGACACCGACGGCACCGCGGGCGACCTGGACGGGCAGGACCCGGCATGAGCGACCTGTCGGCCCTCGGCGTCGCCGTCCTCCTGCTGCTCGGCAACGCCTTCTTCGTCGGTGCCGAGTTCGCCGTCATGTCGGCCCGGCACAGCCGCGTGGAGCCGCTCGTCGCCCAGGGCAGCCGGGCCGCCCGGACCGCGCTGTGGGCGATGGAGCACGTCTCCCTCATGCTCGCGGCCTGCCAGCTCGGCATCACGGTCTGCTCGCTCGGCCTCGGCGCCGTCGCGGAGCCCGCGGTCGCCCACCTGCTCGAAGGGCCGTTCGCGGCCGCCGGCCTGCCCGAGGCGCTCGTGCACCCGGTCGCGTTCGCGATCGCGCTGACGCTCGTCGTCTACCTGCACGTCGTCGTCGGCGAGATGGTGCCGAAGAACCTCGCGCTCGCCGGCCCGGAACGGGCCGCCCTCGTGCTCGCCCCGCCGCTCGTCGTCCTCGCCCGCGTCGTCCGGCCGCTGATCGCCGTCCTCAACGCCGTCGCGAACGGGGTGCTGCGGCTCCTGCGGGTCACCCCGAAGGACGAGGTGTCGTCGACGTTCACGGCCGAGGAGGTGCGCTCGATCGTCACCGAGTCGACCCGGGAGGGCCTGCTCGAGGACGGCCAGGGCCTGCTCGCCGGGGCGATCGAGCTCGGCGACCGGCGGGCCGGCGACGTCATGGTGGCCTGGGACCGGCTCGTGACCGTCTCCCGGCCGGCGACCCCGGAGGACGTCGAGCGGCTCGTCGCGAAGCACGGCTTCAGCCGGTTCCCGGTGGTGCCCGCGGCGGGCACCGGGGACGTCGTCGGCTACCTGCACGTCAAGGACCTGCTCTACGCGGACGACGAGCGCTACACCGAGCCGGTGCCCGACAAGCGGGTGCGGACGCTGGCGTCGGTCTCGCCGCGGGACGACGTCGAGGACGTCCTCGCGGTCATGCAGCGCTCCGGGTCGCACCTCGCCCGGGTCGTCGGGACGACGGGGGAAACGCTCGGCGTCGTGTTCCTCGAGGACGTCCTCGAGGAGCTCGTCGGCGAGGTCCGGGACGCCACGCAGCGCCGTGTGCCGCGGTGATCCGGCCCCCCGGCGTGGGCCTACGGGCCCCGGGCGGGATCCGGACGGCGTGTCGGGTGGTGTGTCGGGAGAACCCCGGGCGCGCCGCGGCACACGGCCCGGTGGTCACCCAGCGGGCTCGGGGAGGGGCGGGAACCCTACCGTCAGCGTGGGTTTGGGTAACCCTCGGTGACATCAAGCCTTCCCTAAGGGCGCGTTCGTCACGCTCGGGAGTCGATTGGGGCGTTCAACACGCCGCCGGTGACTTGCGCTCGGCCCCCGTGTCCGATTTATAGTTCCGTGACTTCGACGCCAGGTACCCCACCTGGCGGGAGTCGAAACCTCGTGAGTCCGAGTGTTCGAAGGAGGATCTGGGCCCGTGCCGTCGCACCGCGCGGAGTCCCCGACCCCCCGCCGCCGGACCGATCGTCCCGACATCTCCCAGCGCCGCCAGGCGCGCGCCACGGCGCCGGTGGAGCCCGGGTACGACCCCCGCGTCGAGGCCGCTCCGCAGTACGCGACCCTCGCCCCCGCCGGGCTGCTCGAGGACCGGCCCGCGGCCGACGCGTACGACGTGTACGACCCGGCCCCGTTCGGCGGCTTCGAGAGCTTCGATACCGGTGGCCTGGACCTCGGCGGCCCGGGCTACGGCAGGGCCCACCACGAGCCGGCCCATCACGAGGCCACGCACCACGAGGCCACGCACCACGAGGGCACGCACCACGACAGCGAGCACCGCACCACCCCCGCCCCGTCCGACGGCTACGACCTCTTCGGCGGGGCGTTCGCGTCCCCGGTCTCGGTCGCCGCGCCGGCCTCGGTCGTCAAGGGCGGCCCGCAGCAGCCCATGACCCGCGCCCAGCTGCGCGCGGCCGAGGGCCCGCTGACGAACCGGTCCTCGCGCCGCCAGGCGGAGAAGGCCGAGAAGGCCGGCCGGTCCCGCCGCCCGGCGCCGCAGGCCGTCAGCCCGCGCGGCGCGGTGAAGAGCACGACCCAGACGACGAAGGCGCCCCGCAAGGGCCGCACCGGGCTGAGCCTGCCGCAGGTCGGTGTGGCCAGCGCCCTGGGCCTGGCGACGATCGCGGCGCCGCTCACGGGCGCGCTCTCGGTCCCCGCCGTGAAGACGGCCGCCGAGCCGATGCCCGCCGTGGCCGCCGAGGCCCCGTCGGTCGCCTTCCCGCACGTGGCCGCCCCGGAGGCGAACGCCGTCGAGGAGGCCAAGCTCGTCCCCGGCGCGAACGACGGCTCGACCGTCCCGAGCACCCTGGCGGCCCCCCGCACGATCATCGTCACCCGGGCCTCGCGGGACAGCGAGCGCTCGGTGCTGCCGGGCTGCGACGGCAAGATCCCGCGCGGCGAGACGTGGAGCAACGGCCAGATCGCGACGAAGGAGCTCTGCACGCTCTGGGAGCCCAAGCACATGCTCCGGGCGGACGCCGCCGTGGCCCTGGCGAAGCTGAACATCGCCTACAAGAAGCGGTTCGGCAAGGACATCTGCATCACCGACTCCTACCGGACGCTCAGCGAGCAGCGGCACCTCAAGGCCATCAAGCCCGGCCTCGCGGCCGCGCCCGGCACGAGCAACCACGGCTGGGGCGTCGCCACCGACCTCTGCGGCCGCATCGAGGACTACGGCAGCGCGACGTACCGCTGGATGCGCGCCAACGCCCCCGCCTACGGCTGGGAGAACCCGGACTGGGCGCTGCCCGGCGGCTCCGGCCCGTTCGAGCCCTGGCACTGGGAGTACATGCCGGGCGAGAAGGTCGGCCCCGGCTCCGACTGAGCCGGCTGCCTGCGGCCCGCGGGTCGGTGCCTGCGGGTGCGTGCCTGTGGGTCAGTGCCCGCGGAACGCCTCCTGGAGCCACCACGAGCCCTGCGGTGACGCCACCCGCGCGTGCACGAGCAGCGGGCGCGACCGGTCGCCGTCCACCCAGCGCCGGACCCCCTCGACGTCCTCCGGGCGGCGCACCGTGACGGTGTCGAAGCCGTAGCCGGCCCCGATCGCGGCGATGTCCGTCTCGGGGAACGTCACGGTGCCCAGCGGCTCCCCGGCCGTGAAGTGGTGCACCTCCGCGCCGTACGCCGCGTCGTCGTAGACCACGACGACGAACGGCAGCCCGAGCCGGCGCACGGTGTCGAGGTCGGCGGCGGACATCATCGCCCCGCCGTCCCCGAGCGCCGCGACGGTGAGCCGGTCCGGCCGGGCGACCGCCGCGCCGACGGCGCTCGCGAGCCCGAGCCCGATCGACTGGAACGCCTGGGTGAAGACGAAGCCGTGCTCGTCGGGCACCGACAGGTACATGCTCGGGTAGCCCATGAAGTTGCCCGAGTCGACGGCGACCGTGCGCCCGGCGGGCAGCGCGTCGTCGAGCAGCGCCGAGAGGGTCCGCGGGTCGATCGTCCCCGCGGCGCCGTCCGACCAGTCCTCGTACGGCACCGACCGCCACAAGCCGTGCGCCGCGATCCGCGCGGCGAGGACGGCGTCCCGCCCGCCGTGCGAGGGCAGGGCCAGCGGGCCGCCGCGGCGGCCGAGCGCCGCCGTCACGGCGCAGGCGGTGCGGGCGACGTCGCCGACGACACCGAGGTCGACGGGCCGGTTGCGGCCGAGCGCCGCCGGGTCGACGTCGACCTGGGCGACCCGGCTGCCGGGCCGGATGAGCCGGCCGTGCCGCGTCGTCCACATCGTCAGGGTGCAGCCGAGCGCGACGACGACGTCGGCGTCCTCGACGAGGCCCGCGGCGAGCGGCGTCGCGAAGCCGCCGCAGACGTCGAGCGCCCACGGCTCGCCCGCGAACAGCCCGCGGGCGGCCGCCGAGGTGGCCAGGAGTGCGTTCGCGGCGTCCGCCAGGGCGAGGACGTCGGCCCGGGCCCCGCGGGCGCCCCGCCCGGCGACGAGCACCGGCCGGCGGGCGCCGGCGAGCAGCGCCGCGAGCGCCTCGACGTCCGCCGCCGCGGGCTCCGGCGCGTCGGGCGGCGGGGGAGCGGCCAGCGTCGCGGATGCGGCCGCGACGTCGTCCGGGACCTCGAGGCCCTGGACGTCGAGCGGCAGGTTGAGCAGGACCGTGCGCCGCTCGTCACGCGCGAGCAGGTAGGCGGCCCGGGCCTCCTCGACGCACGTCGCCGCCGACGTCACCCGGGCCGCGCCCGCCCCGACCGCCGCGGCGAGCGCGGGCTGGTCGACGAAGAAGTTCGACCCGCGCTGCGTCGCCTCCGCGGCGAGCACGAGCAGCGGCGTGCGGGACTTCGCCGCCTCGGTGATGCCCGTCATGGCGTTCGTCAGGCCGCAGCCCTGGTGCACGCTGAGCGCCCCGACCTCACCGGTCGTGCGGGCCCAGGCGTCGGCCATCGTCGCGGCACCGCCCTCGTGCCGGGCGGCGACGAAACCGGCGCCGCCCGCGACGAGCGCGTTCGTCACGTGGAAGTTGCCGCTGCCGACGACCCCGAACACCTGCCGGACGCCGAGCCGGGCCAGCGCCGTGCCGACCGCCTCCGCGACGTGCACCGCCGGCCCCGTCAGCGCTCGACGAACGCGAGGACGCGGGCCGGGCTGCCCGAGCCGCCGCGGATCGGCAGCGGGGACGCGACGACGACCGCGCCGGTCGCGGGCAGCCGCGCGAGGTTCTGCAGCTGGGTGAGGCCGTACTTGCCGGCGCCGAGGAGCATCGAGTGGCACGGGAAGGCGGGGTCGAACGCGAACGCGCCGCCGGCGTCCGTGCCGACGGTCTCGACCCCGACCCCGAGGATCGGTGCCTCGGCGGCGAGCCAGCGCGCGCACTCGACGCTCACCCCGGGCGTGTGCGGGCCGTTCTCGTCCGCGTTGAGGATCTCCGCCTGGTCGTGCGCGCGGGCGTCCCAGCCGGTGCGCAGGAGCAGCCAGCCCCCGACGGGCAGGGCGCCGTGCTCGGCCTCCCAGGCGCGGACGTCGTCGACCTCGAGGAGGAAGTCGGGGTTCTCGGCGACGCGTGCGGTGACGTCGAGGACGGCCGCCGGGCCGACGAGCCGGGCGGGCGGCACCTGGCTCACGTCGTCCAGGCCCTGGCCGGTGACCCAGTGCACCGGCGCGTCGAAGTGCGTGCCGGTGTGCTCGCCGGTCCGGAAGTTGTTCCAGTACCAGCCGGGGCCGCGGTCGTCGTAGCGGCTGATCTCCTCGCGCTCGAACCGCCACGTGTTCCCGAACGGCTCGGGGAGCATGAGGATCGGGGTGTCCTCGTGGAGCGGCGCGGTGAGGTCGACGACCTCCACCGCCCCGGTCGCGAGGGCCTCGACGAGCGACGACAGCACCGACATGGGGTCTCCCGGGGAGCAGGCCCGGCACCCCGGGCGGTGGACGTGCCGGACGATACCGGCGCGCACCGACGAGCAGTAGACGTCGAGATCGCCGGGCCGGCCGGTCCGGCCACTGGTGGTCGGGGTATGACCGCACTAGAGTTGCGGTGTGACCCGTAAGCGAACCTTCAGCCTGCCGGACGACCTGTCCGACGAGCTCGACCGGGCTGCCGGGGGCAACGCCTCGGCCTACGTCACCGAGGCGGTCCGGGAGCGGCTCGCGCGGGACGCGGCCGTCGGCCGGATCGACGAGCTCTTCGGCCCGCCCGACCCCGAGGCGATGGACTGGGCGATGGAGCTGCTCACCGGTAAGCGACCCGCCACGCCCGCGACGTGATCGGCGGCCGGGTCCTCGACGCGGCCGCGATCGGCGACATCGTCATCGGCCGCACGGTGTACGGCGGTGCCTTCGTCCGCGCGGCCCAGCAGGTCGGCATCACGCTCGTGCTGCCCGCCGTCGCGCTCCAGGAGGCCTGGATGGCGTGCCGGGAGAAGGACTGGCCGTTCCTCGAGCTGCTTCTCGATCTGCCCGTGACGCTCGTCCACCCGCTCGACGGCTCCGGGGCCGAGCGTTCCGCGCTCATCGCGCGGGCGTCGTCCCCGCGCCCGAAGCAGGGCAAGCACCAGGCCCGCCCGGTGTGGGACGCCTCGGCCGCGCACGCCGTCCTCGTCGCCCGGGACCGTGGCTGGCCGGTGCTCACCGGTGACGTGCGCCGGATCCGGGCGCTCGACGCGACGATCCCCGTGGAGACGCTGCCGGCGCCCTGACCGGCACGCCCGCCCGGGTCAGCCGGCCGGGTCAGCCGGCCGGGTCAGCCGGCCTCGAGCAGCCGGACCACCTCGGTCTGGCCCTTCTCCCGGGCGTGGTCGAGCGCCGTCCGCCCGCCGCGGTCGCGGATGCCGCGGTCGGCCCCCGCGGCGAGGATGCTCCGGACGACCGCCTGGTGCTGCGGGCCGCCGTCGCCGAGGATCACCGCCTCGAGCAGGGCCGTCCAGCCGAGGTTGTTCACATGGTCGACGGCGACGCCCGCGGCGAGCAGCCGGTCGACGACCTGCGGGTAGCCGCGGTGCGCGGCGCGGATGAGGCCGGTGCCGTCGAACGAGTCCAGGGCGCGGACGTCGCCGCCGTGGGCGAGCGTGAGATCGAGCAGCCGGACGTCGTCGCCGATCTCGGACGTCGCGATGAGGTAGGCGCTCTGCTGCGTGGAGTCCTCGTGGTTGACGTCGGCGCCGGCGTCGACCAGCGCCCGGGCGGCCTCGACGTGGTTGCCGTAGGCGGCCCGGACGAGCGCCGTGGCACCGGTCGGGTCCACGGCGCGGACGTCGGCCCCGGCCGCGAGCGCGGCCCGCACCGCCGCGGTGTCGCCGGCCGTCGCGGCGGCGATGAGGTCGAGGTCGGCCCGGGACGTCGCGGCGGGCGCCGTGGTCGGTGACCCCGCCGCTGCCGCGGAGGAGGCGGGCGGCGCGGTGGGGGAGGCGGCCCCGCGGGGGTCGTCGTCCGGCCCGAGTGCGCCGGAGGAGACCAGCGCGCCCGCACCGACGGCGACCGCCACCGCGACGACCACCCCCGTGCTCAGGCCTCGCCGCCCGGGTCGCTGTGTCATCCCCGCCTCCTCAGCGCCCGAGGAGGTCCGCGTGCCAGCGGGCCGCGACGTCGGGGTGCGAGCGCAGCCGCACCTTGAGGGTGTTGAGCCCGAAGCTCGCGAGGATCGGGTTCGACGGGTCGGTGCTCCCGCCGCCGGGGGCGAGCGCGGCGAGGTCCGGCGGGAGGTCGACGGGCGTGAGCGTCGCGTGCAGCGCCGGGTTGTGGAAGTAGGCGACCGACAGCCGGTCGACGCCGGGCGGCGGGCTGAGCACCCGGTGGACCGCGGCACGGAAGTACCCGTGGGTGAGGAGCTGGACCATCTCGCCGAGGTTGACGACGTACGTGCCGGGGACGCGCGGGACGTCGACCCAGGCGCCGTCGCGCTCGACCTGGAGGCCGCCGACGTCGTCCTGGAGGATCATCGACATGAAGCCGGTGTCCCGGTGGGCGCCGACGCCCTGCCGGTGCGCGCCGTCCGTGCCGGGGTCCGTGTCGGGGTCGGTGCCGCTGTCGTCACCGCCGGACGACGGGTCCGTCGCCGGGTACCGGATGATCTTCAGTCGGAAGTCGGGCCGCGGGTCGACGATCGGGGCGAAGAACTCCGCCGGCTGGCCGAGGGCCAGCGCCAGGGCGCGCATGAGGGTCGTCCCCGTCGTCTGCATCTGCTCGACCCAGGGCTCGACGGCCGCCCGCAGCCCGGGCAGCGCGGCGGGCCACAGGTTCGGGCCGCGCATCCGCAGCCAGGCCGGATCGCCTTCGCCGAGAACGGGTTCGGGGTCCTCCGGTCCGATGTCGAGCTGGTCGCGGCGGTCCGGGCGGCCGGCCGTGTACTCGCCGCCCGTGCGGGTGTACCCGCGGAACGCGGGGGACTTGACGTTCTCGACGCCGAGCCGGTCGGCCTCGGGCAGGTCGAAGAACGCGAGCGACTGCGCGACGACGTCCGCCTCCAGTCCCGGGGCGATCCCGTGCCCGGCGAGGTAGAAGAAGCTCACCTCGTGGCAGATCTCCCGCAGCGCGTCGACGAACGCCCCGGCGGCCGGCGACGCCGGGTCGGTGCGGAACGCCGTGAGGTCGAGGACGGGCAGCGCGGTCACGGACGCAGGATAGGCAGGCGGCCCCGCCCGCTGTCGATGCCCGGACCGGACGGCGTCAGGCGCCCAGCTCCTCCCGCAGCAGCGCGCCGAGCCGTTCGAGGCCGTCCTCGAGGCGGTCGTCGGGCAGTGCCGAGAAGCTCATCCGCGCGTGGTGCGACTCCTCGTGCACGGGGAAGAACGTGCCGCCCGGCACCCAGGCGACCTTCGCCTCGGGGATCATCCGGCCGCTCATGAAGGCCGCGGTGTCGAACCCCTCGGGGAAGGTCGCCCACGTGAAGAGGCCGCCCTGGGCGCGGGTGAACCGCACGGACGACGGGAACCACCGCGCGACGCCGGCGAGCGCGACGTCGCGCTTGTGCCGGTAGGAGGCGCAGATCCGGCCGATGTGGGCGTCGATGTCGTAGCGGTCGAGGTAGGCGGACGTCGCGGCCATGTTCAGGGTGCTGCACTGGGTGTCGGTCGCGGTCTTGAGCAGCGTCAGGGCGCCGAGGACGTCGCGGTCGGCGAGCACCCAGCCCAGGCGCATCGACGGCGCGAGGATCTTCGAGAAGCTCCCGAGGTGGATCACGCGGGCGTCCGGGGCGAGGCTGCGCAGGGTCGGCAGCCGCTCGCCCTCGTAGCGCAGCTCGCGGTACGGGGTGTCCTCGAGGACGACGAAGCCGAAGCGCCCCGCGAGGTCGACGAGGTGCTCGCGGCGGCGCAGCGAGAGCGAGACGCCCGTGGGGTTCTGGAACTCCGGGACCGTGTAGAGGAACTTCGGCACGTTCGCGGGCGACGCGGTGAGCAGCGACTCGAGGGCGTCGGTGTCGAGGCCGTCGTCGTCCATCGGGACGGTGAGGTAGCGCGGCTCGTACGGGTTGAACGCGATGAGCGCGCCGAGGAACGTCGGGTTCTCGGTGAGCACGAGGTCGCCCGGGTCGAGGAGCATCTTCGCGACGAGGTCGAGCCCCTGCTGGCCGCCCTGGACGACGAGCAGGTCGTCCGCGTCGCAGGCCATGCCGTCCTTGGTGAGCCGCTCGGCGACCTGCTCGCGCAGCCGCGGCATCCCCACGGAGGCGGTGTACTGCAACGTGTTCGCGTGCGCCGGGGTGAGCAGGTCGGCGTAGACCGCGGCGAGCTCGTCGACGGGGAAGAGGGTCGGGTCCGGGTAGCCGCCGCCGAAGGAGACGATGGCCGGGTCGTCGCCCAGGCGCAGCAGCTCGCGGATGGCGTTCGGCCGGACCCGGGCCATCCGGGCGGCGACGGGCAGGCTCACGCGTGGCCCTCGAAGTCGTCGGCCTCGTCGCTCGCGATCTCCTCCTCGACGCTCACGGCGGCGCCGTCCTCGCCGACCCGGATCGTCGCCCGGCCGGCCGCGATCGTCGCGTCGAGGCCGAGGATCCGGGTGAGGCTGCGGCCGCCCGCGTGCTCGGCGCGCCAGGCCTCCTCCCGCTCGGCGACGAGGGCGGTGAGCCGCACGACCTGCGCGAGGTGCCGGCGGGGGACGACGACGAGCCCGCTGCGGTCGCCGCGGACGACGTCCCCGGGCTCCACGACGACCCCGCCGCACTGGACGGTGACGTTGAGCGCCCCCGGGCCGGTGTTCGACCCGGTCGCCGGGTGGGTGCCGCGCGCGAACGTCGCGAGGCCGACCTCGTCGATGCCGTCGACGTCACGGACGGCGCCGTCGACGACGAGCCCGACGCCGCCGCGGGCCGCGAGCGCGCCGCTGACGATGTCTCCGACGACCGCCGCGTCGAGCCGGCCGCCCGCGTCGACGACGAGCACGTCCCCGGGGTGCACGACGTCCGGGCTCTTGAGGACGAAGAGGATGTCGCCCGGCTTCGTCCAGAGCGTCACGGCGACGCCGCACAGCTCCGTGCCGCCCGCCGTCCAGCCGATGCCCGGGCCGACCACGCCGACGGGGCCGCCGCAGTCCGCGATCTGGGTCGTCGGGAACCGGCCGAGGGCGGCGACGAGGTCGGCCTCGGGCCGGTCGACCAGCTCGTGGACGCTCCACTGGTCGGGGTGGGACTTGCTCACGGCGGCCTCCTCGCACGGACGGGCCGCCATTGTCGCGTCCGCGGGGCGACCGTGGTCCCCGGGGCCTCCCCGGAGTTGAGACAATGGGTCGCCCCGACCGCCGCACCCGACCGCCGTCCCCGTCCACGAGAGGCCAGAACCCGTGTCGCACGACCTGCCCGAGCCCGACCGCAGCACCGGGGAGGGGATCGCCGCGGAGGACCTCGACGTCGTCCTGCGGGTCATGCGCCAGCTCGACGGGCTGCCGCTGGACCACCCGGACGCGATCGCCGTCCGGATGGCCACGGCCGAGGTCTTCAAGCAGGTCAAGCAGCGCCGCCGCAAGGAGAAGCAGCAGCAGGTCCGCTCGAACGACGACGCCGTCACGGCCGCCACGGCGACCGGCGCGCCGGGCCGGATCGACGACGAGACGCAGGGCCTGCCGCTCACCTCGAACGCCGAGGGCGCGATCGCCGGCACGCTGCTCAAGCCGCGGTCCTGCTACATCTGCAAGGACCGGTTCACCCTCGTCGACGCGTTCTACCACCAGCTCTGCCCGCCGTGCGCCGCGATGAGCCACCGCAACCGCAACGCCCGCACCGACCTCACCGGCCGGCGTGCGCTGCTCACCGGCGGCCGGGCGAAGATCGGCATGCACATCGCCCTGCGGCTGCTGCGGGACGGCGCCCACCTGACGATCACGACCCGGTTCCCGAACGACGCCGTCCGGCGGTACACCTCGATGCCGGACAGCGCCGACTGGCTGCACCGGCTCAAGGTCGTCGGGATCGACCTGCGCGACCCGGCCCAGGTCATCGCGCTCGCCGGGTCGGTCGCCGCGGCCGGCCCGCTCGACGTCCTCGTGAACAACGCCGCGCAGACCGTGCGGCGCTCGCCGCAGGCGTACGCCCCGCTCGTCGCGGCCGAGTCCGCACCGCTGCCCGCCGGGCCGCACCCGGAGGTCGTGACCTTCTCCCGCGCCGGGGACGCCGTGTCCGGGGCGCTCGGCAGCGGGTCCGCCGTCCCGGTGCAGGGCGGCTCGGACGGCGCCGACGGTGCCGGCCCGGACGGCGAGCCGGTCGTCGCGCACTGGGCGCCGTCCCCGCACGCCCTGACCGCGCTCGCGCTGACCGCCGGCTCGGCGTCCATGGACCGGGTCGCGGACCGGACGGCGATCGACGCCGGCGGCCTGCTGCCCGACCTCGCGCACACGAACAGCTGGGTGCAGACCGTCGAGGAGGTCAGCCCGCTGGAGATGCTCGAGGTGCAGCTGTGCAACAGCACCGCGCCGTTCATCCTCGTGAGCATGCTGCGGCCGGCCCTGCGCGAGGCGGCCGCGAAGGCGCCGAGCGGGCGGGCGTACGTCGTCAACGTGTCGGCCATGGAGGGCCAGTTCACGCGCGGCTACAAGTCGCCCGGCCACCCGCACACGAACATGGCCAAGGCCGCGCTGAACATGCTCACGCGCACGAGCGCCAAGGAGATGCTCGAGACGGACGGCATCCTCATGACGGCCGTCGACACGGGCTGGATCACCGACGAGCGCCCGCACCCGACGAAGCAGCGCCTCGCCGAGGAGGGCTTCCACGCGCCCCTCGACCTCGTGGACGGCGCGGCGCGGGTCTACCACCCGGTCGTCGCCGGCGAGGCGGGCGAGGACCTCTACGGGTGCTTCCTCAAGGACTACAAGCCGTCCAACTGGTGAGCCGGCCGGCACGGTCCGGCCGCCCCGTGCGGTTCGGGTGAACTGTCCGGCCTGTTCCCCGGCGCCGCGGCGGCGTTGATCCCTAGGATCCGTCTGTGCCGGATCGGGGTCCGGAAGCACCGGAACGCACCACGGTCGTCGTCGGGGTCGACGGCGCAGGCCGGACGCACCGCCTGGACGAGCTCGCGGCGGTCGCGGACGGCCCGGTCCTGCGCGTCGGTGCGCCGCCGGTCCCGTCCGACCTGCTCCGCGAGCACCTGCGGGGCGCGGCGGCCGGCGGGGCGCTCGTCCTCGTCGACGACCCGCACCGGCTCGACGACACCGCCCTCGGGCTGCTCGCGGCGTCGGCGCGCGACGGGGTGCCGACCGTCGTCGCCCGCCGCCCGGCCATCGGGTCGGCCGCGCTCGCGGACCTCGACGAGGCCGCCGCCGGGCAGGGCCGGGTGGAGGTGCTCGAACCCCTCGACGCGGCCGGGGTCGGGCGGCTCGTGACGGCGGTGACCGGCGCGGTCTGCCCGCCCCGGGTCGCCGAGCAGGTGCGGACGGCGTCCGGCGGGCTGCCCGCCGTCGCCGTCGCCCTGGTGGCCGCCCTCGAGGGGCACCTCGGCACGCTGCCGGACGCCGTCGCCGATGGGGCGGGAGCGCCCGCGCTCGCGGCCCGGCTGCAGCGGCGCCTCGCCGCCGTCCCGCCGGGGCACACCCGGCTGGCCCGAGTGCTGGCACTGGCCCCCGACGTCGGCGACGACGTCCACGCCGCGGCGTCCGGCCTCGACCGCGCCGCCGCGACCGACGCGCTCGGCACCCTGCGGCTCATGGGCCTGCTGTGCGCCGGGTCCGACCGGCTCCTTCCCGCGGTGGCGGCCGCGCTGCTCGCCGGGCTGTCCCCGGCGGAGCGCCGGCGGCTCGACGAGGACGTCGCGCACGCGCTCGCCGGGGCCGGCGGGGCGGCGGTGCGGGCGGCCGAGCACCTCCGGTCGGCGAACCGGAGCTCCTCGGCGGCCGCGCAGTACGCCGCGGCCGCCGCGGCCCCCCGGGC
>NZ_MWLN01000148.1 GCF_002198655.1 Kineosporia sp. A_224 | reverse complement strand
TGTCCTTCTCGCGCATCGCCGTCGTCGCGGTGTGGGAGATCGCGACGGCGATGCGCGAGAAGGACATCGTCGTCCCGGTCCCGCCGCTCGCCGTCGGCGCCGTGGGGATGCTCGTCTCCGCGTTCGTCGCCGGCCCGCCCGGGCTCATGGTCGCGTTCGTGCTCACGGCGTTCGGTGTGCTGCTCTACCGCGTCATCGAGGGCTTCGACGGTGCGGTCAAGGACGTCACGGCAGGGGTCTTCACGGCCGCCTACGTGCCGTTCCTCGCCGGCTTCGCGATGCTCATGCTCGCCGCGGACGACGGCCCGATGCGGGTCATCGTCTTCGTCGTCGTGGTCGTCGCGAACGACGTCGGCGGCTACACCGCGGGCGTGCTCTTCGGCCGGCACCCGATGGCACCGACGGTCAGCCCGAAGAAGTCCTGGGAGGGCTTCGCCGGGTCGGTCGTGCTGTGTGCGGCGGCCGGGGTGGGCACCGTGGTCCTCCTGCTCGACGGGCCGTGGTGGGCCGGTCTCGCGGTCGGCGCCGCGGCGGCCGTCAGCGCGACCCTCGGCGACCTCTCCGAGTCGCTGCTCAAGCGCGACCTCGGCGTCAAGGACATGGGCAACCTGCTGCCCGGGCACGGCGGCATCATGGACCGGCTCGACTCGCTCCTGCCGACCGCGCCGCTGGCCTACCTGCTGCTGCTCGTGCTCGTCCCGCCGATCGCGCTCTGACGCCTACTGCGGGTTGCCGGCCGGGAAGCCGTCGCGACGCCAGCCGCCGTCCGGGTTCGAGCCGGTCTCGTAGTCGAGCAGGTCGGCTCGCCCGTGGTGGTCGTGGTACCAGTCGCGCCCGGAGCAGCCCGCGTAGGCCTCCGGCACGACGCCGAGCAGGAACTCGCCGTCCATGTCCCAGCGGCGCTTGAACAGCCGGTGGTCGGCGAGGACCGCCTCGACCGTCGCGCGCCCCTCGCCCACGGCCGCGCAGCGTGCGTAGAGGAAGCCGTCGGCGCTGATCCCCGGGATCCGCGGCATCCACCAGGGCTCCTGGGCGGCGCGCCATCGCTGGGCGGCGATCGACCGCAGGTCGAGCCGGTGCAGCACCTCGTGGAGCCGCTGGCCGAACGCGACGACCGTGTCGGTGTCCGTCCGCCTCAGCTCCAGGTACAGCCGGTGGCACGACTCCGCGTCCGCCCGGCCGCCGAGCACCGCGACGAGCTCCCAGAACCGGTCTTCGTCCATCACGGCCCGCAGTCTGCCAACCGGCCGGGGCAGCCGCGGGCCTGTCGGCCGCAGCCGCCCCCTCCGGCTCAGTCGGACGCCGTCGCGGCGGCCGCGCTCACGGCGTCCGTGCTGGTCGGGCGGCGATCGCCCGCCTCGTCGCCGGAGCCGCGGGTCCACATCCACTGCGACACCTCCGGCAGGTCCTCGCCCATCGTCCGGGTGTACTGCCGGTGCCGGATGAGCTGGTCCTGGAGCTGCTGGCGGTAGTGCGCCGCGCGGTCCCCGAGCTGCGGGAGCCGGTCGAGGGCGTCCATCGCGAGGTGGAAGCGGTCGATCTGGTTCATGACGCACATGTCGAACGGCGTCGTCGTGGTGCCCTCCTCCTTGTACCCGCGGACGTGGATGTTCGCGTGGTTCGTCCGCCGGTACGTGAGCCGGTGGATGAGCCACGGGTAGCCGTGGTAGGCGAACACGACCGGGGTGTCCTTGGTGAAGAGCGCGTCGAACGCGGTGTCGGACAGGCCGTGCGGGTGCTCGCGGTCGTCCTGCAGACGCATGAGGTCCACGACGTTGACGAACCGGATCCTCAGGTCGGGGAAGAAGCCGAGGAGGATGTCGACCGCCGCGAGCGCCTCCTGGGTCGGGACGTCGCCGGCGCACCCGAAGACGATGTCCGGCTCCTCGCCGGCGTCCGTGCTCGCCCACTCCCAGATGCCGATCCCCTTGGTGCAGTGGACGACCGCCTCGTCCATCGTCAGGTACTGCAGGGCCGGCTGCTTGCCCGCGACGATGACGTTGACGTAGTTGCGGCTGCGCAGGCAGTGGTCGCCGACCGAGAGCAGCGTGTTCGCGTCCGGCGGCAGGTACACCCGGATGACGTCGGCCTTCTTGTTGACGACGTGGTCGATGAACCCCGGGTCCTGGTGGCTGAGGCCGTTGTGGTCCTGGCGCCACACGTGCGACGTCAGCAGGTAGTTCAGCGACGCGACCGGACGGCGCCACGGGATGTCGCGGGTCGTCTTGAGCCACTTGGCGTGCTGGTTGAACATCGAGTCGACGATGTGGATGAACGCCTCGTAGCACGAGAAGAAGCCGTGCCGGCCGGTGAGCAGGTAGCCCTCGAGCCAGCCCTGGCACGTGTGCTCGGACAGGATCTCCATGACCCGGCCGCCGATGCCGAGGTTGTCGTCGCCCTCGACGGTCTCGGCGGTCCAGGCCCGCGGCGTCACCTCGAGCAGCGACTGCAGCCGGTTGGAGTTGTTCTCGTCCGGGGCGAAGACCCGGAAGTTGCGCTGGTCGAGGTTGTCCCGCATGACGTCGCGGAGGAAGTCGCCGAGGACCTTCGTCGACTCGACGGCCCCGGTGCCGGGCTCCTTCACGTCCACGGCGTAGTCGCGGAAGTCCGGCATCCGCAGCTCGCGGAGCACCTCACCACCGTTCGCGTGCGGGTTCGCGGACAGCCGCCGCCCGCCGTCCGGGGAGAGCGAGCGGACGAGCGCGACCGGCGTCCCGTCGTCCCCGAAGAGCTCCTCGGGCCGGTACGACCGCATCCACTGCTCGAGGAGCGCGAGGTGCTCGGGGTTCTTGCGGGTGTCGGCGAACGGCACCTGGTGCGACCGCCAGGACCCCTCGCTCTTCCTGCCGTCGACCTCCGCGGGGCCGGTCCAGCCCTTGGGGGAGCGCAGCACGATCATCGGCCAGCGCGGCCGCAGCGTCGCGCCACCGCGGCGGGCCTCGCCCTGGATCCGGCGGATGTCGTCGAGGCAGCCGTCGAGCGCGCGGGCGAACGCGTGGTGCATCGCCTCGGGGTCGTCGCCGGACACGATGACGGGGGCCCAGCCGTACCCGGTGAGGAGGGCGAGCAGCTCGCTCTCCGGGATGCGCGCCAGCACCGTCGGGTTGGCGATCTTGTAGCCGTTGAGGTGGAGGATCGGCAGCACGGCGCCGTCCCCGACCGGGTCGAGGAACTTGTTGCTGTGCCAGGACGTCGCGAGCGGGCCGGTCTCCGCCTCGCCGTCGCCGACGACGCACGCGACGACGAGGTCGGGGTTGTCGAAGGCCGCCCCGAACGCGTGCGAGATCGCGTACCCGAGCTCGCCGCCCTCGTGGATCGAGCCGGGGGTCTCGGGGGCGACGTGCGACGGGATGCCGCCGGGGAACGAGAACTGCGTGAAGAGCCGCTTCATCCCGGGCTCGTCCTGCGTGATCCGCGGGTAGACCTCGCTGTACCGGCCGTCGAGCCAGGCCGCCGCGACCGCGCCGGGGCCGCCGTGGCCGGGGCCGTAGACGTAGATCATGTCGAGGTCGCGGTCGAGCACCGTGCGGTTGAGGTGCGCGTGGACGAAGTTCAGGCCCGGTGTCGTGCCCCAGTGCCCGAGCAGGCGCGGCTTGACGTGCTCGGCGACGAGCGGCTCGCGCAGCAGCGGGTTGTCCGTGAGGTAGATCTGGCCGACCGAGAGGTAGTTCGCGGCCCGCCACCAGGCGTCGAGCGCGGCCAGGTCGGCGCCGTACAGGTACGGCTCGTGCGTCACGTGCGCCAGCGGCGACTCCTCGTGCCCCTGGATCGCCTGCGGCCCGCCGTCCGGGCTGCCCGGGGTGCCGGACGGCGACCCGTCGGCGGCCGCCGGGGCGTTCTCCGGGGCGTTCTCCGGGGCGTCGCCGCCGGACGCGGTGCCGTTCGTGCTCTCCCTGGTGGACATGGCGCTCCGCCCCTCCTCGCGTCGGTGGGTGACCGACCGTCTGCCGCAAACGGTTCCACCCTCTCGGCAGCCTGCCACCGGACGCGCCGACGAACGTCCTGCCGGCGGGTGAGCGTTCGGTGAACGGTCCCTGGCGGTGCTCGCCGCCGGCGGGGCCGGGCCGGTGACGGTCGCGCGCCACAGCATCGACGTTGCTTCGCGAAACGCCGGGACCGGTGCGGCGTGTCGCGAAGCAACGTCGACGTTGTGGCGCGGCCAGCGGTCGGCGGCCTGCTCCATGACCACAGCGCATACAGAACGAGCGTGCCTGGCCGGTTTCCGGCGTCCGACGGGCACTTGTGGTTGCGTTGCGGCGCGATCCGGCTCCCGGGTCTGCGCGGGTCGACGCTCCTGGCTCGCTGGTGAGGGCAGAGCGAGCACCGTGGCGAGGCGGGACGGGGCGGCGATGAGAGACTGGACGCCTCATGTCCATCGAGAACACCGCCCCCGAGACCGTGCCCGCCGGGGCCCCCGCCGACGCCACCGGGCTCGCCGACGCCACCGAGGCCGCCGTCCGCCCGCGGCCCGGCGAGCTGCAGATGGCGGCCCCGCGCCGGCCGAAGCCGCCACGGCACCTCGCCGACCTCACGGCCGGCGAGCGGCGGGAGGCCGTCGCGGCGCTGGGGGAGAAGCCGTTCCGGGCCAAGCAGCTGTCCGTGCACTACTTCGACCGGCTCGTCGCCGACCCCGCGCAGATGTCCGACCTGCCGGCGGCCTCGCGGGACCGGCTCGTCGGTGACCTCCTGCCGTCGCTGCTGTCGCCCGTGCGGGTGCTCGAGTGCGACGGCGGGGCGACGGTCAAGACCGTCTGGAAGCTCTTCGACGGGGCGCTCGTCGAGAGCGTCCTCATGCGCTACCCGCAGCGGGCGACCGTCTGCGTGTCGAGCCAGGCCGGCTGCGGGATGAACTGCCCGTTCTGCGCCACGGGCCAGGCCGGGCTCACCAGGAACATGTCGACGGCCGAGATCGTCGAGCAGGTCGTCTCGGCCGCCCGCGGTCTCGCGCACGGCGCACCGGCCGGTACCGCGGACGGCGTCCCGGACGCCGGCGCCTTCCCTGGCGCGACGACCGCGGCCACCCTCGGGCTCGGCGACGAGTCCGACGAGTCTGGCGAGGGCGACGACGAGGACGGCGGCACGCCCGCCGAGCGCGCGCTGCGCCGGGCCCGGGTCTCGAACGTCGTCTTCATGGGCATGGGTGAGCCGCTCGCGAACTACCGGGCGGTCGTCGGCGCCGTCCGCCGGCTCACCGACCCGCGCCCGGACGGGCTCGGGATGTCGGCGCGCGGCGTCACCGTGTCGACCGTCGGGCTCGTCCCGGCGATCGAGCGGCTCGCGGGTGAGGGCCTCCCGGTGACGCTCGCCCTGTCGCTGCACGCACCGGACGACGAACTGCGCGACGAGCTCGTGCCGATCAACACCCGGTTCAGCGTCGCCGCGGCCCTCGACGCCGCCTACGGGTACTTCCGGGCGACCGGCCGCCGGGTGAGCATCGAGTACGCCCTCATCCGCGACGTCAACGACCACGCGTGGCGGGCCGACCGGCTCGGCACGCTGCTCAACCAGCGCGGCCGCGGCTGGGTGCACGTCAACCCGATCCCGCTCAACCCGACGCCCGGCTCCCGGTGGACCGCGAGCGACCCGCGGGTCCAGGACGAGTTCGTCGCCCGGCTGCGGGCGCACGGCGTCCCGACGACGGTGCGCGACACGCGCGGGCGGGAGATCGACGGGGCCTGCGGGCAGCTCGCCGCGACCGCGGGCTGACCGGCCCTCCCGGACCGGGTGCACGGGGCGACACGCCCGGCGACACGCCGTGACACGCCGCGACGGGAGTGCCTGCGACGCGCCGCGATCAGCCGAACGGTGGACCCCGGGGGACCTCAGGGCACCTGACCCCGGGCCCGTGATGATGCACAATCATCGGGTGACCGACACGTTCCCGCATGCGAGCCGCATGGCCAAGGGCTATGACGTCGAGCAGGTCGAGGCCTTCCTCGCCCGGGCGCGCGCCGCTTACGAGGACGCCGGCCGCGGCCCCGCCATGACGTCATGGCACGTCCGCACCGTCGGCTTCGACCTCGTCCGCGGCGGGTACGACGTCGAGGCGGTCGACGCGGCCCTGGACCGGATCGAGGACGCGTTCGCCCGTCGCGAGAAGCAGCGCGGCGAGGAGCGCGCCGGGTCCTCCGGCTGGCAGAGCCAGCTGCGGACCCAGGAGCAGTCGCTGCGCGCGCAGCTCGCCCGCCCCGACGGCCAGCGCTTCCCGCGAGGCTCCGGCCTCGAGCTCACCTACGACCCCGACCAGGTGGACGAGCTGTGCCGCCGCATCGAGGAGTCGTTCGGGATGGGCCGCCCGCTCCCGCCGGACTCGGTGCGCCTGGCCGTCTTCAAGAGCCGGCGCGGGTCGCGCGGCTACCGCGAGGCGGCGGTCGACGCGTTCCTGGACCGGGTCGTCGAGCTCCTCGTCGTCGCGACGGTCTGACCGTCAGCCGGCCTGCTCCTCGGGCGGCACCCAGCCCAGCACCCGGTCCACCGCGATCTCGATGACGACGCGCTCCGGGTTCTCCCGCGGCCGCCGGTACCGGCCCGCGTAGCGCTCCTCCGCGTCGCTGACGGCGGGAGCGTCGTCGCGTACCGACGCGACCCCCTCGAGCGCGAGCCAGCGCCGCCCGTCGACCTGGCACACGACCGCCCGGCCGCCCCGGGACGCGTTGCGCACCTTGACCGACCCCCGGCTCGTGATGACCCGTGCGACCCGCGCGGCGTCGTCCCAGGTGAACCCGACGGCGACGACGTGCGGGCTCCCTTCGGGGCGCAGCGTCGTGAGCGTGGCGAGGTGCCGCTCGGTGAGGAAGGTGCGGACGGCGGTCGGCAGCGCGGCCGGGTCGAAGCTCACGGCACCAGCCTGCCGCAGGGGTCCGTGAGTTGGCGCGTCCGGGCCACATCGCGGCCCCGGAACGACGAGGATGACGGCATGCAACAACGCTGCGCGGTCGCAGGCCGACGCAGTCTGGGGGGACGCGTCACCGCCTTCGTCGCTTGTCTCGCGACACTCGTCGTCACCGCCCTCGTGGGCTCCGCCGCGCCTGCCGCGGCCCGCGGCACGCCGCGGGTGACGGGCACCGACCTGCTCGTGGTCTGGGACGGCACCCGGGAGACAGCCGCCGTCCGCTGGCGGTTCGACAGCCCCGTGACCCGGGTGAGCTGGCTCGTCGCGACCCCGGCCAGGGCGCGGACGACGACCCTCGCCGCGGGCACCCTGGCCCAGGTCGCGGACGCCGCCAGGCCGCGGGACCGCTGGGTCGTCACGCACCCGTGGCTGCTCTTCTCGGACGACGGCGCCCGCGCCCGGGACCACCTCGCCGCCCCGCTCGCCCCGACGGGCACGACCGTGTCCGGGGTCCGGGCCGGCCGGCTGTCCGGGCAGACGGCCGTGCTCGCCGCCGCCCGCGCGGCGGGCCTCGAGGACGACGCCGCGACCCGGGTCTGGGCGCGGGACGTCCGCCGGCTCGGCTGGACCGTCCAGGTCGTCACGGTGACGACGTCGACGCCCTCGACCGTCGTCGGCCCGGTGGCGATCGACTTCGCGACGTCGACGCCGCTCGTGCCGTCCACGGCGTGGCCGGCCACGACCGGCGGGGTCACGCTCCTCGCGGTCGCGCCGCGCGTGCTCGCGCCGGCCCAGCCGGACCTCGCGCTGCCCACGGCGGACGACCTCGCCGACACGGCGGACGCCACCGGCACCGCCGAGGCGGCCTCGGAGTCGCTCGCCGGCCCGGCGGCGTCCGGGAGCGCGCGCAGCAGCGTCCCGACGTTCACGGTCGACAACGCACGGACCCTGCCCTCCTCCCTGCCCGCGCTCGAGGGCCGGACCGCGCCGGCCCGCGGCTGGGTCGTCACGGCCCTGTCCGGGCGCGACCTCGGCAGCGCACCCACGGTGCTGCTCCCGCAGGGCGGCCCGATCAAGGACTGGCGCACCCAGGTCGGCGTGTGGTGGCCCGGCTGGGGGTCGGCGGCGCTCACCGTTCTCGTCGTGGTCGTCCTCGCGGGGCTCGGCACCGTCGCGGCACGGCGGCGGGCCCGTCGGCCCGCGGCACCGCCGGCCGACGTGCCCCCGCCGCTGCTGCCCGCCGCACCGACGGAGCGGGTGGACACCCTCACCGACCTGCCCGTCGTCGGGGCGCCGATGGTCGACCTCACCGCCGCCGACGTGCCGGACCCCGTCGGCGACACGAGGCCGGACATCCACCCGGTCCGCTGACCGGTGTCGCCGACGTCGCCGGTGTCGCCGGTGTCACGACGGCCGGACGGCGGCCCCGACCTTGGTCCCGGTGGACCGTGACGGGGCCCGCCGCTCGTCGCACGCGCGCGCCCCGTCGTCGCGCGCCACGGGGTGCCGCTCGACGCGGGGCGGCGCAGCCGCGACGATGCACCCATGACGACCCAGGGCAACGGCGCCTACGCGGACGCGTACCGCCGCAGCATCGAGGACCCGGCCGGATTCTGGGGCGACGCCGCAGCAGGCATCGACTGGATCAGGAAACCCGGGCGGGTGCTCGACGACGACGTCCCGCCGTTCTACCGGTGGTTCCGCGGGGGCGTCCTCAACACGTGCTTCAACGCGCTCGACCGGCACGTGGTCCACGGCCGCGGCGACCAGCCGGCGATCATCCACGACTCCCCGGTGACCGGCACCCAGAAGGTCATCACGTACGCCCAGCTCCTCGACCAGGTCGCGCGGTTCGCCGGGGTGCTCCGGGCGCTCGGGGTGGAGAAGGGCGACCGGGTCGTCGTCTACATGCCGATGGTCCCCGAGGCCGCGGTCGCGATGCTCGCCTGCGCCCGGATCGGCGCGGTGCACTCCGTCGTCTTCGGCGGCTTCGCGCCGAACGAGCTGGCGATCCGGATCGACGACGCGACGCCGAAGGTCATCGTCTCGGCGTCGTGCGGCATCGAGCCGTCGCGGACGATCCCCTACAAGCCGATGCTCGACCAGGCGATCGAGCTCGCGACCCACAAGCCGGACCGCTGCGTCATCCTCCAGCGACCGCAGGTCGTCGCCGAGATGGGGGAGCGGGACGTCGACTGGGCCACGGTCATGCGGCCCGGTGCCGTCGACCCCGCCGAGTGCGTGCCCGTCGAGGCGACCGACCCGCTCTACGTGCTCTACACGTCCGGCACGACCGGCAAGCCCAAGGGCATCGTCCGCGACAACGGCGGGCACGCGGTGGCGCTGCACTGGTCGATGTCGAACGTCTACGGGATCAACCCCGGCGAGGTGTTCTGGGCGGCCAGCGACGTCGGCTGGGTCGTCGGCCACTCCTACATCGTCTACGCGCCGCTGCTCCTCGGGGCCACGACGGTGCTCTACGAGGGCAAGCCGGTCGGGACCCCCGACGCGGGCGCCTTCTGGCGGGTCGTCAGCGAGCACAAGGTCGCGGCGCTGTTCACCGCGCCGACCGCGTTCCGGGCCATCAAGAAGGAGGACCCGAACGCCGAGCACCTCGCGCGCTACGACGTCTCGTCGCTGCGCACGCTCTTCCTCGCCGGCGAGCGGCTCGACCCGGACACCTACGAGTGGGCCTCGAGCAAACTGGGCATCCCGGTCGTCGACAACTGGTGGCAGACCGAGACCGGCTGGCCGATCTGCGCGAACCTGCGCGGCCTGGAGCCGATGCCGACCAAGCCCGGGTCGCCGTCCGTCGCGGTGCCGGGCTACGACGTGCAGGTGCTGAACGAGTACGGTGAGGAGCTCGGTCCGGACGCCGAGGGCGCCATCTGCATCAAGCTGCCGATGCCGCCGGGCACCCTGCCGACGTTGTGGAACGACGACGAGCGCTACGTCGGCGGCTACCTCTCGGCGTACCCGGGGTACTACCTCACGGGTGACGGCGGCTTCAAGGACGCCGACGGCTACCTCTACGTCATGGGGCGCACGGACGACGTCATCAACGTCGCCGGGCACCGGCTGTCGACGGGCTCGATGGAGGCCGTCCTCGCCGGGCACCCGATGGTCGCCGAGTGCGCCGTCGTCGGCGTCCACGACGAGCTCAAGGGCCAGGTTCCGCGGGGCTTCGTCGTCCTGAAGGCGGGTGTCGAGGCCGACCCCGAGACGCTGCGCAAGGAGCTCGTGCAGGCGGTCCGCGACCAGATCGGCGCCGTCGCGGCGCTGCGCGACATCGACGTCGTCGCCGCGCTGCCGAAGACCCGCTCCGGCAAGATCCTGCGCAAGACGATGCGGGAGATCGCCGACGGCAAGACGCCGACGGTGCCGAGCACGATCGAGGACGCGAGCGTGCTCGACGCCCTCGCCCCGGTGCTGCGCCGCGGCTGACCGCCCCGGCCCGGACGACGCGGAAGGGCCCGCCGGTCGCGAGACCGGCGGGCCCTTCGTCATGCGCCCCGGGTAGGGCCGGGGATCAGGCGGCGCAGATGACGTACGCCGTGTTGCTGCTGCTGGAGCTGTCGAAGCGGACCGTCCAGCCGGTGGCCTGGTTCGACCCGTTGACGACCGGGAACGACATGGTCATCGTGCGCTGGCTCGAGCTGCTGCCGCCGCCGCCGAGGGCGACCTTGCCGGACGGGCAGGTGGCCGTGACGCTCGTCGAGTTCGAGCTGTTGCTGACGACGCTGGCGCCGCTGGCGCCGCTCGCACCGGTGGCGCCGGTGTCACCCTTCGGGCCCTGGGCACCGGTCGCGCCCGTGTCACCCTTGTCGCCCTTGAGGCCCTGGGCGCCCGCCGCGCCGGTGTCGCCCTTCGCACCCTGCAGGCCGGTCTCGCCCTGCGGACCCTGCGGCCCGACCTCGCCCTGCAGGCCCTGGGCGCCGGTCTCACCGGTCAGGCCCTGGAGCCCCTGGAGGCCCTGCTCGCCCTGCGCACCGGTCGCGCCGGTGTCGCCCTTCTCGCCCGGCAGGCCCTGGAGACCCTTGAGGCCCTGCTCGCCCTGGGCGCCCGTCGCGCCGGTGTCGCCCTTCTCGCCCGGCAGACCCTGCAGACCCTGGAGGCCCTGCTCGCCCTGGGCGCCGGTCGCGCCGGTGTCGCCCTTCTCGCCCTGGATGCCGGGGCCGCCGTTCTCGCCCTTCGGGCCCTGGTCGCCCTGGAGGCCCTGGTCGCCCTGGGCGCCGGTCGCGCCGGTCTCGCCNGCCGGTCGCGCCGGGCGCGCCGGTCGCACCCTTGGCGCCGGTCGCGCCGGTCGCACCCTTGGCGCCGGTCGCGCCGGTGTCGCCCTTGACGCCCTTCTGGTTCCAGGCGATCGCCTTCTCGCCGGTGACGCACCGCTGGGTGGCGGTGTCGATGACCCGGATCGTGCCGGTCGACGTCTTGAGGCACGCCGTGATGACGTTGTTGGAGACGATCGCGGCCTGGGCCGCGGCGACGCCCCCGACGAGGACGACGGCGGTGCCGGCACCGACGAGGAGCGTGCGACGGGCACGGCCGGCGGGACGGGTGGCGCGGGTGAAGACGGACATGGAATGGACCCCCTACGGTCTCGTTCGGTCGAGAGCGGGGGGTTCGCCACTAGCTCCCCGTCAGGTCCTGCGCTGAGTGCGCGGGGCGACCATGTGCACCTGACGGATCGTTGCTCGCTCTGGCCGGCGGTGTGTCGCCTGCCATGAACAACAATGGCTGAGCATCACCATGCGTGACAGTCGCTGACCGAGTGATACCGGGATGGCGTAACGGAACGTGATGCGATGCCCCGTGCGGGGGCCGGGAACCGGGACAGAACATGCCGGGACCGGACGGGCCGGGCTGATGCGGCCCGCTCTCCGGTGCCGGCGTCGTCACCCGTCCGGTCCCCACCGTGCACGGGTGGCGCATCGGTCGGGGCGGACCCTAGGTATTCACTGAATGAATACATCGTGTGTATAGTCATCGGCATGAGCACAGCCGACGTCGTCCTCGCGCTGCTGTCGCGCGGGCCGGCCCACGGGTACGACCTCAAGCGCGGTCACGACACGTGGTTCGACCAGGGCAGGCCGCTCGCCTTCGGCCAGGTCTACGCGACGCTCGCGCGGCTCGAGCGCGACGGGCTCGCCGCGGTCGCGCACACCGAGACCGGTGGCGGTCCGGAGCGCACCGTCTACGAGATCACGCCGGCCGGCCGGGCCCGGCTGGCTGCCTGGGTCGCCGAGCCCGCGGAGCCGGCGGCGCCCGGAGCCGACGAGCTCATCCGCAAGACGGTGGCCGCGCTCCGGCTCGGCCTCGACCCGGCGGGCTTCGTGGCCCGGCAGCGTGCGGCGCACCTGCGACGGATGCGGGCGCTCGAGCAGACGCCCGCGACGGACCCGACGAGCCGGCTCGTCGTCGAGCACGCGGTCGCGCACCTCGACGCCGACCTGCGGTGGCTCGAGGTCGCGGCCGGGTACGTGTCGACCGACGGTGCCGCCGCGCCCGTCCAGCTGCTCCACCACGTCGCGGCCGGCGACCACTCCGACGACAGCCCAGACGACCAGTCCGACGACAGCCCAGACGACCACTCCGACGACAGGAGCCGGGCATGACCCCGCCGAGCACACCGGGCGATCTGCCCGGAACCCCGCCGCCGGACCACCTCGCGGCCACCGTGCCGGTGCCCGCCGGTGCCGTCCTCGAGGCGCACGGCGTCCAGCACGCCTACCGGCGCACGGTCGCGCTGCGCGGGGTGGACCTGCGCGTCGACGCCGGCGAGGTGGTCGCGGTGACGGGCCCCAGCGGCTGCGGCAAGTCGACCCTCCTGCACGCGGCGGCCGGGCTGCTCGTGCCTCAGGCGGGCACGGTCACCCTGCTCGGCCGTGACCTGGCCCGGCTCACCGAGGACGAGCGTGCCCTGCTGCGACGTCGCGAGGTCGGCATCGTGCTCCAGTTCGGCCAGCTCGTCCCCGAGCTCACCGCCGTCGACAACGTCGCGCTCCCGCTGCTGCTCGACGGCCACCCGGCGGACGGCGCCCGCCGGCTCGCCCTGGACTGGCTCGAGCGCTGCGGCGCCGAGGACGTCGCGGCGACCATGCCCTCGGACATGTCGGGCGGTGAGGCGCAGCGGGTCGCGGTGGCGCGCGCCCTCGTCACCGGCCCGAGCGTCGTCTTCGCCGACGAGCCGACGGGCAGCCTGGACACGCTCGCCGGTCGGCAGGTGCTCGGGCTGCTCGTCGCGGCGGTCCGGGAACGCGGTGCGAGCCTCGTGATCGTGACGCACGACAACACCGTCGCCGCGAGGTCCGACCGCGAGGTCCGGCTCGTCGACGGCACCGTGGCGTCCGAGGCGGTGCTGCGGTGACCCGGGGCGCCGCGGCCCGGGCGCGGAGCGCGGCGGCCGTCGTCGCCCGGTCGGTCGGAGGGGACCCGGCCGAGCGACGACGGCGTCGGCTGCTCGGGGCGGCGCTGACGTGCTGCGCCGCGTTCCTGCTCGCCGCGGTCGCGGTCGCGACCTTCGGTCTGGCCGGTCCGGAGTGCCTGCGGACGCCGGGCGGCTCGACGGTCTGCGTGGACAGCGGCGGGGGCTACACGGTGACCTCCCCGCCGGGGGTCTCGGAGCCGATCGACGACTTCAGCTTCGGCGGCCGCCTCGTCCCGGACACCTCCGGTCTCGCGCCCTACGTCGGAGAGTCCGGGCTGCGCCCGGGCGTCGTCGTCGCGGCCCTGCTCCTCGTCGTCCCCTTCGCGGTCTTCGCGCTGCAGGTCGTCCGGCTCGGCAGCGCGGCCCGGGAGCGACGCCTCGCGGCGCTGCGGCTGCAGGGGGCGACCTCTGCCGACCTGCGCCGGATCGCCGCGGCCGAGGTCCGCGGCACCGGGCTCGTCGCCGGGGTGGCGGGCCTGCCCGCCTACCTCGGGCTTTGGCTCCTCCTGGGGGTGCTGCCGCCCAGCGGCTGGCGGCTGCTTCCGACCCCCGCCGCGGCCCTCGTCGTCGGCTGGCCGGTCGTCGCCGTCCTCGTCGTGGTCGCGGCGGTGCTCGCCGCCCGGCGCGCCGCGGACGTCGGCACGGTCGACGCGCTCGGGCTCTCGCGCCGTCGTGCGCGCCCGCTCAGCCGCTCGTCCGCCACGACGACAGCGGTGATCCTCGGCGTCCTCGTGCTCGGTCTGGTGCTGTTGTTCCTGGCCCCGAACGGTGCAGCGGCCGGGGTCGTGGTCCTCGTGCTGCCGTTGGTCTTCGTCGCGGCCGCCGTCGCCGCCGGGCCGTGGATCGTCGTCGCCGTCGGACGGCGCCATGTCCGTCGGGGGAACCCGGTCGCGGTGCTCGCCGGCCGTCGGCTGATCGCGGACCCGCGAACCCCCGGCCGCGTCGCCGGGGTGCTCCTCGCCGTCGGGCTCGCCGTGGGTTTCGCGGTGAGCGACGTCATCGGCATCTTCCTCAGCGGCCGGACCGACCCCTACGATCTCGCCTTCTTCGGCGGCGGGATCCTCACCGCCCTCGCCGCGATCGGGCTCGCCGCGGTCGTCGCGGCGCTGTCGCTCGTCGTCGGCGCCTCCGAGCAGGTGCTCGACGCGCGGCGTCCGACCGCGGCGCTCGTCGCGCTGGGCGCGGAGCCCGCCACGGTGGTCCGGGTGGTCCGCACCCAGCTGAGGTCCGTCTCTGTGCTGCCGGCGGTCGGCGGCGCCGTCGTGGGCGCGACCCTGCTCGGCGGGTGGTTCGCCGTCGCCGAGGGTGGCGGCCGGGCCTGGGTGGTGCCCGCGGCGCTCGGTGCCGTCGTCGTCGCGGTGCTCGTCGCCGGCGGCGCCGCGGCCCTCGGCGCGGCAGGGGCCCAGCGGCTCCTGCGCCGTCCGCTCGCCGAGGCGATGTCCGTCGAGAGCCTGCGCACCGCCTGACGGGTCCGCCCATGGGGGCACGCGCGGTCCGTCCGTGGTGGGACGCCTTGGGACGCAACGGGTCCGAAGCGTCGTCCGGGTCGGTACTTCGAGGGGGGAACTGATGCGAACGACGACGCTGCCCGGCCGGCCGGCCCCCGTCGGCCGGCCCCGGACCGGCCGGCTCCTGCTGGGTCTGCCACCGGCCCCGAACCTCATCACGCTCGTCCGGACCGCGGCCGCCATGGGGCTCGCGACCGCGGCCGCGGTCGCGGTCGCGGGCCGCGCCGGGGACGGCGGCGCCGGGCGGGGGGCGTGGCCGGCGGCGATGACCCTGCTCGTCGCCGGGTACCTCGTGTACTGGGTCGGCGACATGGCCGACGGTGCGGTCGCCCGGTGGCGCGGCGAGACGACCCGGCACGGCGCCGTCCTCGACATCGTCAGCGACCGGGCGTGCACGACGATGCTCGCGGTCGTCTTCGTCGGTCAGCGACCGGAGACCGCCGTCCCGCTGACGCTCTTCCTCGTCCAGTTCTGCGTGCTCGACACGATGCTGTCGCTGGGGTTCCTGCTCTGGGACGTCGACAGCCCCAACGACATGCACCTGGTCGACCGACTGCTGTACCGGCTCAACTGGTCGCCGCCGGCGAAGGCGCTCAACACCGCGGCCGTCGTCCTGCTCGTGCTGTCCGGGGCGCCCGTCCTGGCGAGCTCCGCGGCGCTCGGAGTCGCGGCGGTCAAGGTCTGGTCCCTGGCACGTACGGTCCGGCTGCTCGACGAGCGACGCGCGGGGCCGTCAGACAGGGCGGGCTGATGGACCCGGCCGTCGTCGCGGTCGCGTCGGCGCTCGTCGTCGGCGTGGTCGCCGCGCTGGTCCCCGTCGTCACGGCCGAGGTGTACCTCGCCGCCGTCGTCTCCGTCGTCACCGGGCCGGTCGGCCTGGCCTGCGCGCTCGCGCTCGCCGTCGGGCAGACCGTCGGCAAGTGCGTGCTCTTCGCGGCGGCCCGACGGGGACGGTGCTGGGCAGGGGGCCGGGACAGGCCGCGACGGCCGCCGCGGCGCCCGGCCGGCCGGCCAGCGCGGGCCCGCGCCCGCCTCGCTGCGTGGTGCAGGGGGACGGCGGAGCTGCTGGACCGGCCCTGGCCCGCAGCCGGGGTGCTGCTCGCGAGCGCGTCGGTCGGCCTGCCGCCGCTCGCCGCGACGAGCGTCGCTGCCGGCATCCGCCGGACCGGGCCGCTGCTCTTCGCCGGGTGCACCCTCGCCGGGAGGACCGTCCGCTTCGGTGCCGTCGCCCTCGGTGGCCTCGCCGTCGCCGGGACCGCACCGCTCGGCGGGTGACGCCACGACCCTGAGGTCACCGGGGATGCACGTCAGGGCGTCTTGACGAAGGATGACCGCATGACGCCTGACGCGCTGGAGCGCGAGCACACCCTGGCGACCGCGGTCTCGCGGCTGGACCTGCTCCGTCGCAAGGAGTCGTTCGCGGTGACGCGGGACGAGCTGGCGGCGGACGGCGTCCTGCCGGGTCCCGGCGTCTACCGGGACCAGCTGCGGACCGACGAGGCGCTGGAGCTGCTGGCGCTCGGCGAGGTGGTGACCCGGAAGGCGGCCTACGGGCGTCAGCTCACCGTGCGGTCGGCGCGGGCGGCGGGCGCGTCGTGGACGGCGATCGGCGCCGCGCTCGGGACGAGCCGGCAGGCCGCCTGGGAGGCGCACCAGCGGTGGCTGGCAGCGTCGGACGCCGGGCCGGTCGAGACGGAGCCGCCGCAGGACGACGCCTAGCCGGCAGCGGGCACCTGGTCGGTGATGTCGTCGTACCCCGCCGGGGCCGGCGGCTCGGTCGGTGCGTAGACGACGCGGATGACGCCGGTCGGGTAGGCCTCGGTCGCGACGACGGACAGGTGGTAGGGCGCGTCCCCGTCGTCGAAGAGCCGGCGGCCCTTCCGGGCGGCGACCGGGTGCACGAGCAGACGCAGCTCGTCGACGAGCCCCGCCGCGAGCAGCTGCTGGACGACGGAGATCGAGCCGGGCACGAGGATCCCGCGCACGCCCGGGTCGGCCTTCAGGGCGGTGACCGCCTCGACGAGGTCGCCCTCGAGCTGCTCGGAGCCGCGCCACGTGAACGCGAGGGGGCTGCGGGACGCGACGACCTTGCGGACGTCCCCGAGCTGCTTGGCGAAGCCCGCGTCGTCACCGCCCGCGGCCTCCCGGCCTGGCCACGCGCCGGCGAAGCTGTCGTACGTCTCCCGGCCGAGCAGCAGCACGTCCGCGGTGTCGTAGTCCTCGCTCACCGCGCGGCCCATGTTCTCGTCGAAGTACGGGAAGTGCCAGGCCGGGTCGATCTCGGCGACGCCGTCGGCCGAGACGAACAGGGTGGAGACGAGCTTCGCCATCGCGGGGGACCCTTCGGTGCGGAGTGGGGACGTGTCGGTGGACCGGGCCAGCACCGCAGTCTCATCGGCCTGCCCGCGATCCTTCAGCCCGAGAACGCGTTGAGCCCCGTGAGCGCCTTCCCGACGACGAGCTGGTGCACCTCCTGGGTGCCCTCGTACGTGAGCACCGTCTCGAGGTTCGTCGTGTGCCGCAGCGGCGAGTAGTCGGCGGTGATGCCCGACCCGCCGAGGACCGAGCGCAGCGTCCGGGTGACCTCGAGCGCCGTCCGCACGTTGTCCATCTTGCCGAGGCTGATCATCTCCGGGGTGAGCCGCGCGCCCGGCACCTCGCCGTCCTTGACCCGGCCGATGTGCAGCGCGAGGAGCACCGACTTCACGTAGGCCGCCTCGGCGTCCGCGAACTTCGCCTGGGTCAGCTGGAAGCCGGCGATCGGCCGGTCGAACTGCACCCGGGTGGCGGCGTACTCGAGCGCGACCGTGAGGCTGTCCCGCAGGGCGCCGGTGACACCCCAGAGGATCCCGAACCGGGCCTCGGTGAGGCAGGACAGCGGGCCCTTGAGGCCCACGACGCCCGGCAGGACCGCGTCGTGCGGCAGCCGGACGCCCTCGAGCACGATCTGCCCCGTCACCGAGGCGCGCAACGAGAGCTTGTCCCCGATCTCGGGGGCGCTGAAGCCGGGGCTGTCCGTCGGGACGACGAACCCGCGGACGCCGTCCTCGGTCTTCGCCCAGACGACGGCGACGTCGGCCACCGGAGCGTTCGTGATCCACATCTTCGCGCCGTCGAGCACCCAGTCCGCGGCCTCGCCGGTGCCGTCACGGCGGGCCCTGGTGCGCATCGACGAGGGGTCGGAGCCGGCGTCCGGCTCGGTGAGGCCGAAGCAGCCGAGCGCGCGCCCGGCGGCCATCTCCGGCAGCCACCGGGTCTTCTGCTCCTCGGAGCCGAAGGCGTGGATCGCGTACATCGCGAGCGACCCCTGGACCGACACGAGCGACCGGATCCCGCCGTCGACCGCCTCGAGCTCGCGGCACGCGACGCCGTACATCGTCGCGGTCGTCCCGGCGCAGCCGTAGCCCTCGAGGTGCATGCCGAGCAGGCCGAGCTCGCCGAAGAGCAGGGCGAGGTCCCGCGCCGGCAGCGAGCCGTCGACGTACCAGCGGCCCACGTTCGGGCGGACGTGCTCGTCGAGCACCGCGCGGACCGTCTTGGCGGTGTCGCGCTCGTCGTCGGTGAGGACCGCGTCGAGGGCGAGGAGGTCGTCGGGGGACGTCGTCATGCCCCCATCGTTCCACCGCCCGGACGCCACCGACACAGCGCATCGGTGACATCCGGGCGGGTCGTGGAGCTGCTGGTCGCCAGGCGGGCGAACCGTCGCGGCGGCAGGCTAGGCGTCGAGCCCGAACCAGGGCGCCCGGGCGAGCTCGGCCTCGAGCACCTCGCGGTCGCCAGGGTCGGCGCACGCCGCGGTGAGCCGGACGGCGGTCTCCCGGTGGGCCCGGCCCGCCTCGACGTCCCCGGTCGCCGCGAGGGCGCGGGCGAGCGCCTCGTACGCGAACGGCGCGTCCCAGTCGGACGTGACGTCGGGGTTCGCCTCGACGAGCGCGAGACAGCGCCGGGCGTGCCGCAGCGCGACGTCCGGCTCGCCGACCGCGAGCGCCGCCCGGGCGATCGCGTGCTCGGCCCGGGCCGCGTTCGCGGCGTTGCCGCACTCGCGCCAGTGCCGGGCCGACGCGTAGGCGCCGTAGAGCACGAGCTCCTTGTCGTCCTGCGGGCTGTCCGGCGTGATGCCGTCGCCGAGCAGAGACCACACCTCGTTGTTCAGCTCGACGCCGAACCAGCGGTGCATGTCGCGCTCCTCGACGCGCGCCCGGCCGACGTTCTGCACGAGCGCCTGCCACCCCTCGAAGCCGTGCTTGCGGGCGAGCGCGACCTGCGCGTCCCGCAGCGTCAGCGCGGCCCGGCCCGCCGAGGTGGCGGTGAGCTCGGCGCCGCGCGGGTGGTGCCTGGCGACGGTCGCGACGTCGTCCGGCACCCCGCGCCGTACGCCCCGGCGCAGGTCCTTGGCCTGGGTCGCGAGCTGCTTGAGGTCCGGGTTGCCCGGCAGCGGGACGACGTCCCCGGTGTGCCGGCTGTGGTCGTGGTCGTGCGCGGCGTCGTCCGGGGCGTGGTCGTGCCCGCTGACGGGCTCGGTCACGGGCTCGGTGACGGGCTCGGTCACGGGCTCGGTGACGGGCGTGGCGGTGTCGTTCATGGCTGCCTCCTGCGGCAGATCCCGTGTCCGCTGAGTCGGGACCGCAAGAGGGGTCCGTACGACGGGGGTGGTGCTCCCCAGGTGCACTCGGTGCTTGCCGCGGACAGGAGGCGCCCTGGTGCGCTCTGGGGCAGATCCTGGCGAGTCCGCGGGCGCCGCGTCAATCCCCGTGAACTTTTCCGCCGCCCGGCCGCTCGTACCTGCCGGACCGCCGAGGGGGCGGTCGACAGAGCAGCACTCGCCAGGACCGTGACGGTCCGGAAGGGCACGATCATCATGACGCTCCACCGCCTCCCGCTCCTCGCCGGCACCGCCCTGCTCGCCCTCGGCCTCACCGCGTGCGGCGGGGCGGGCGTCTCCTTCGGCGACGAGGGCGTCACCGTCTCCGACGGCTCCGGCGCCGGCGTCAGCGTCGGGTCCGGCGGCACCACGGTCACCGACGGGTCCGGTGCCGGCGTCACCGTCGGGCCGGACGGCGTGCAGGCCACCGACGGGGCGGGTGCGGGCGTGAGCGTGGGCTCCGACGGTGTGCAGGCGACCGACGGGTCCGGCGCCGGGGTCAGCGTCGGGTCGGACGGCGGTGTGCAGGCCACGGACGGGTCGGACGGGTCGGGCGGGTCCCGGCAGGGCACCTTCGGCGTCACCGGCCGGGTCACGCTCGGCGGTGAGGTGACGTGGAGCGGACCCGTCACGGCGACCTGCGACGTGAACTCCGACCAGCGCACCGTCGTCGCGGAGCTGCCCGACGGGTACGTGCTCACGGTCGACACGAACGGTGCCCCGCAGTCGACGATCACCCTCGACGGCACCGCGGGGACCTGGGAGGCCGACTTCAACGGCGACGGCGGCTCCGTCGTCACCCTCACCCCCGGGCGGACGGTCCTGCGCGGTGCGCGCCTCGCCGGGGACGGCGGCACGGTGTCGGTCGAGGCGACCTTCACCTGCTGACGCCGAACCGCGACCCGCGACGGGGGCACCGGCCGATGCCGGTGCCCCCGTCGCGGCATGGCAGGATGCGGCCCCGGGGAGGCGACATGATCATGGCAGGACCCGGGCGGACGGCGGTCCGCCCCCTCGTGCTCGCTGCCGTCCTGCTCGCGGTGCTCGGTTCCGCCGGGTGCTCGCGCGAGCTCGAGGTCTCGATGTCCGACCCGCAGACCGTGACCGCCACCGGGACGGCCGCGGAGCCGGCCGCGGAGACGTCCACGGACGACGCGACCGCCCCGCCCTCCGACGAGGCGACGGTGCAGGAGGCCTCGGCCGCCGCGTCGCCGACGACGCGCACGAAGAAGCCCGCGTGGGGCGGCGGGACCCGGGTCGGCACCTACCGCACCCGCGGCACCGTCACGGGGGACGACGGGACGGACAGGGTGATCCGCTCGGTGACCGGCACGTGCGAGCTCGCCCACGACGTCCGGACCGTCACGTCGACCCTGGAGAAGGGCGCCGTGCTCGTCGTCCACGTCACCGGCCCGAACGTCGCGGAGATCACGCTCACCGTCGAGGGGGAGCCGACCCGCAGCGTCGAGTACGTCGGGGACGCGACACCGGTCATCACGCTGACCCCGCGGCGGACCGAGGTCCGTGCGGCGCTGCTCGTGCCGCCGGCCGGGTCCGACGCCCCGCCGGTCCGGGTCGACGCGTCCTTCGACTGCTGAGCGGCCGGGCGACGAGGTCGTCCCCGCCCGCCGGTGCCGAGGGGGCGGGACCGGCGGGCGGGGACGGGGCCGGCCCGCAGGGTCCGAGAGCGGACGGACCCGGTGCGGGG
>NZ_MWLN01000147.1 GCF_002198655.1 Kineosporia sp. A_224 | reverse complement strand
GGTCCGCCGCTCGACGACGGGACAGCGGCCAGGACGGTCCGCCGGGGCGAACCCGCCGAGGTTGAGCAGCGGGAGGTAGCGGGCGCCCGGGTTGCGGCCGGAGACGGCCGGGCGGACCACGGAGCGCACGCCGTCCGCGCCGACGACCAGGTCCGCCGCCGCCGTCGAGCCGTCGGCGAAGGTGGCCACGGCCCGGTCGCCGGTCTCGACGACGCCGGTGCACCGCCGGCCGGCCGTGACCTGCGCCCCGGCCGAGACGGCCGCCTCGCGCAGCACCCGGTAGAGGTCGCCCCGGCGGACCGTCCTGGCCGCTGTCCCGTCGTCGAGCGGCGGACCGAGCGGCAGGCTGCCGAGGCGACGGCCGGTGGCGGACCACAGGTCCATGACCGGCGTCGCGAACCCGAGCGGGCGGACGGCGTCGAGCACGCCGAGCGCACGCATCGCGGCCAGCCCGTTGCTCTGCAGCGTCAGGAAGGAGCCGAGGTCGTCGGCGTCCGCGGGGCGGGCCTCCGCGACCTCGACGTCCCAGCCGAGCCGGCGGAGCGCGACGGCGGTCAGGCACCCGGCGATCCCCCCGCCGACGACCGTCGCAGCAGGCACGCGGCACCCCTGTTCCCCGGCGCTGGCGCCGCTAGGCTGAACTCGTCACGACAAGTATCTTGAGAGAACGAGATACTTGTTTCGACGAGTCTCTTCGACAGACGAGCGTTTGGCAAGACGCAGAGAGGGCCGGGGATGGCCGACGCGCAGGACGGGACACCCCAAGGCGGCGAGGGCGACGCCGCCGGGGCCGACGTCGCGTTCCTGCTCCAGCGCCTCATCGCGCAGGCGGTCCTGTCGAACCACGAGATCGCCCAGCGGCTGGGGCTCGGCAGCAGCGACTCCCAGTTCCTCACCCTGCTCCAGGTGCACGGCCCGCTGACCCCCGGCGAGCTCGCCCGGCTGTCCCGGCTCACGACCGGCACGGTCACGGGGGTGCTGGACAGGCTGGAGGCCAACGGCTTCGTCCGCCGCGAGCGCGACGCCACGGACCGCCGCAAGGTTGTGGTCGTCCTCGACCAGGCGGCGCTCGCGGAGCGGGTGGCGCCGCACTACGCGGGTCACGCCGAGGCCAGCCGCGCCGCCCTCGCACGGCGGACGCCGGCCGAGCGGGCCGCCGTCCTCGCCTTCCTCACGGACCTGCTGCCGCCGCCGACCTGACAGCGACGCCGCGCCGGCCGGGCCCGGGCCGGTCGCTCAGCGCCGCGCGGCGCAGCCGGTGCCCGCGGTCCCGTCGAGCTCGTGCAGCGTGAGGAGCACGAGCGCGGCGGTCCACGCCAGCGGCGCGACCCCGGCCGGGCGGCCGTCGGCGAGCACCTTCTCGGGCAGCGCCCCGAGCGGCGTCCGCCGGGAGTCCAGCCAGGTCAGCCGGCGCACGGCCTCGTCCCGGTCGCCCGACGCCGCGGACGCCAGCGCGAACAGCGCGGTCTCCGGCGTCCAGCTCACCGTCTGCTCGCGCCACTGCTCGCCCGGGGCGAGCCCGCCGCCGGGCCGGGCCAGCCGGGCCGGAGCGGCCCGGAACGCGGCGACGACCTGCGGGTCCGCCGCCGGCTGGAACGGCGGCATCATCATCGCCAGGGCGCTGTCGGCGCCGCCGCGGTCCGGGTAACGCTGATAGCCCGAGCCCGCGAACCGGTCCCGGACGGTGCCCGTGAGCCGCTCGGCGGCCCGCCGGGTCTCCCGGGCCCGCCCCGGGTCGCCGAGCACCGTGTAGAGCTCGGACGCCGCGTGCAGCCCGGCGATCATCGGCGCGACGCTGCCCAGGGTCACCCGGCGCTCGCGGACCTCCCAGTAGTCCGGTGACGGCGGCGGCAGCTCCCGGCCCTGCGCGGTGACCCGGAGCAGCGCCGCGACGGACCGGTCGAGCAGCGCCCGCCGGGCCGCGACGACGCCCGCCCGGTCCTGTGCGGGGGTCGCCCGGGCCACCGCGGCCAGCCCCCAGAGGGCCCAGCCGCTGCCGTCCAGCTGGACGCCGCGGTCGTCCGGGGCACCCGACCCGTCGGGGCGGTAGCGGGCCTCGAAGCGGCCGTCGGGGCGCTGCTGCCGCTCGACGAACGCCATGACCTGCACGGCGTCGTCCACGTGCCCGGAGACGGCGAGCGCGGCGGCCCCGGCCGAGGCGTCCCGGGGCCAGACGTACCGCCAGCGGTCGGTCCACCCGGCGACGAGGGCACCACCGGGCAGGGTCAGGACGCGCAGGTCGAGCAGGGCCGTCGCGGAGAGGTCGGCGAACCGGGTGCCGGTGCCGGGCAGGCAGGCGGCGGCCAGCCAGGCCCGCTCGTCGGCCGCCCGGGCCCGGGCCCGGACGATCTCGGCGAGCGTGGCGGTCCGGGCCGGGAGCAGCACCCGCGTCCCGGGGTAGAAGGGGTTCTCGCCGGCGTCCTTCCCGACGGGCAGCGGCACCCGGCCGCCGTCCGCGGCCACGCCGACACCCACCGAGTACAGCGACGACGGCAGCGACGGCGCCCGCCCGCGCGGCACGAACCCCATGGTCGCCACCGCGACGACGACGACCCCGAGGACGGCGGCCGGCAGCCGCAACCGGCGCAGCCGCGGGACGGCGGACCGGCCGGTGACGGGAGGGCCCCCGGACAGGTCCCCGGCCACGCTCAGGGGTGCTCCCGGATCGCGGTCGCGACGAGCTCGACGAGCCGGTGGCCGCCGCAGGCCCCGGACCGGTGCTCGTTCGACCAGCTCTGGACGGCGACGACGCTCGGCACCGGCTCCCCCGGCCACTGCGCGAGGACCGGCCCGCCCGACGAACCCACGGCGACCGCCGCCGAGTGGAACATGACCTGGCTGTCGTCGCTCTGCTCGTCGTGCCCGTCGAGCGGGAGCCCCGACACCGCAACAGGTTCGGCGTGCGCGGCCGTCGCACCGCGGTACCCGACGAGCGTCCAGAGCGGCTCGCCGTCCCACTCGTCGCGGTACCCGCGGACGCCGAGCCAGCCGACGTCGTCACCGATCCGCCGGTCGAGCACGCAGATCGCGTAGTCGTAGCGCTCCTCGAACGGCTCGATGACCGGGGGCACGACGGCGAGCGCGTAGTGCACCGCGACACCGTCCGCGACGCCGTGCGGCGCCCGCCCCGGGCGCGCCGCGGGGGTGAACCTCAGCCACCCCGGGACGGCCCGGTCCGGCGCGGGCCGACCGCCCCGGCCCCACGCGACGACGTGGCTCGCGGTGAGCACGTGCCGGGGACCGACGAGGACGCCGCTGCCCCAGCCGCCCGGGACGTCGACCCGCCCGACGGCGGACCACGGCAGGCCGGCGCCCTCGATGGGCTGCGGCACCGGACGGTTGTGACCGCTGCCGGCGTCCCGGGACGGGGCCGCCCCGCGCGGAGGGACGGCCCGGATCATGGGCAGGGTCGGCGGGACGGGGGGCAGCGGCTCCCAGCGCGGCAGCCACGGCCCGCCGCCGTCGTCGAGGGTCGGCCCCTGCGGGGCCCGGTCCCGGGCTCCCGCGCCGGCCGGGACGGTCACGGCCGGCAACGGCCTGGCCGGCACCCCGCGCGGCAGCGGGGCGCCCCGCCGCAGCAGCCGGGAGAGCCAGGAGGTCACGGGCTCATCTTGACGCGCGGGTGCGCCGGAGGACACCAGGTTCCGGGGTGCGTCCCGCCACGTGGTCCTGCGGCGGCACCGGCGACGGGCACTACCGTGAGCGCCGACCGGCCCACGGGCCTCCGGACGGACGAGGAGAACCACCCGCCATGACGTGGCTGAAGCGGCCCGCGCACGCCCGCTGGCTCGAGGCCGAGACGGACCGGCTGCTCGACTTCGCGCGGGCCTCGCGCCGTCCGGCCGGCGGGTTCGGGTGGCTCGACACGCAGGGCCGGCTCGACCCCGCGCACCCGGTGCACCTGTGGATCACCTGCCGGATGACGCACGTGTTCGCCCTGGGGACGCTCCTCGGCCGGCCGGGCTGCCGACCGCTCGTCGGGCACGGGGTCGCGGCCCTCACCGGGATGCTCCACGACGACGAGCACGGCGGCTGGTTCGCCAGCGCGGACGACGACGGGCCCGTCTCGGTCACCAAGGAGGCGTACGGGCACGCGTTCGTCGTCCTCGGGGCGTCCTCGGCCGTGCTCGCCGGGGCGGCCGGCGCGCAGGCGCTGCTCACCGAGGCCCTGCGGGTCGTCGACGAGCGGTTCTGGCGCGAGGACGACGGCATGGTCGTCGACTCCTACGACCGGGCCTGGACGGCGGCCGACCCGTACCGCGGCGTCAACGCGAACATGCACCTCGTCGAGGCCCTGCTCGCGGCCGCGGACGTCACCGCCGACCCGGGGCGGCTCGACCAGGCGCTGCGGGTCGCCGACAAGGTCATGGGTTTCGCCCGGACGACGGGCTGGATGATCCCCGAGCACTTCGACTCCGCCTGGCAACCCTTGCTCGAGTACAACGCCGAGACCCCCGCCGACCAGTTCCGGCCGTACGGCGTCACGGTCGGCCACGGCCTGGAGTGGTCGCGGCTCCTGCTCCACCTCGACGCCGCGCTCGACGCGGCGGCCGACCCGGGCGGTGCGGGCGACCACGGCCGGACCGGCGCGCCGGCGTGGCTGTGGGAGGCCGCCCGCGGCCTGTTCGCCGCCGCGACGACGCACGGCTGGGCCGTCGACGGCCACCCCGGGTTCGTCTACACCCACGGCTGGGACGGCGTCCCCGTCGTCCGGGAGCGGATGCACTGGGTGGCCGCCGAGGCGGTCGGGGCCGCGGCGACGCTGGCCCGGGTCACCGGGGAGCCGGAGTACAGCACCTGGTACGAGACGTGGTGGGACTACGTCGCGACGTACGTCGTCGACCGGGCGGGCGGCTCCTGGTGGCACGAGCTCGACCCGCAGGGACGACCGTCGTCCACCGTCTGGGACGGCAAGTCGGACGCCTACCACGCCCTGCAGGCGACGCTGATCCCCCGGCTGCCGGCCGCGCCGAGCCTCGCGTCGGCGCTCGCCCGGGGGCTGCTCGACGCCTGAGCCGTTCTCACGATCTGTGCGGCACCGGTCTTACCCGGCTCTCAGGTGCGGGAACGAACCTCCTGGAAGACAGCTTCCCCGCGAACGCTCCCCGCGAACGCGCCGGGGGCCCGCCACCAGGAGGACACCATGACGCTCGTCGACACCGACCCCCGCGCCACCGCTCCGGCTCCCGCGCTCGACCGCGACGTACCGGCCGCAGTCCGGACGACGGGCCTCACGAAGTCCTACGGCGGCCGGACCGTCGTCGACGCTCTGGACGTCGAGGTCCCCGCCGGGGTCGTCTCCGGCTTCGTCGGCCCGAACGGGGCCGGCAAGACGACGACGATCCGGATGCTCCTCGGCCTGGTGCGGCCGACCTCGGGCACCGGCACCGTGCTCGGCGAGCCGCTGTCCCACCCGGGCCGCTACCTCGGCGGCGTCGGCGCGATGATCGAGGGCCCGGCGTTCACGCCCGCGCTCAGCGGCCGGGACAACCTCCTCGTCCTCGCCCGGGCCGGCGGCCTGCCGACCGCGCGTGTCGCGAAGGTGCTCGACCGGGTCGGCCTCGGCGCCCGCGGCGACGACGCGTTCCGCTCCTACAGCCTCGGCATGAAGCAGCGTCTCGGCATCGCCGCCGCCCTGCTGCCGGAACCGCGCCTGCTCGTCCTCGACGAGCCGACGAACGGCCTCGACCCGGCGGGCATCGCCCAGATGCGCGAGCTGCTGGCGTCCTTCCGCGACGAGGGCATGACGGTCCTCGTGTCGAGCCACCTCCTCGCCGAGGTCGAGCAGGTCGCCGACCACCTCGTCATGATCCGGCAGGGCCGGCTCGTCTTCCAGGGCACCGTCGCCGACCTCGTCGCGACCCAGCACCCGCGGATCGTCCTGCGGACGGAGCGCCCCGAGGACGCCGACGTGCTCGCCGACGTCGCGGCCGCGCTCGACTGGGCGGCGTCGGCCGCCGCCGGCGAGGTCACCGTCCCGCTCGCGGCCGGCACGCCGGACGCCGAGGCGTTCGCCCGCGCCGCGGAGCTGAACCGGCGCGCGCACGGTGCGGGCGTCGTCCTCACCCGGCTCGAGCTCGAGCGCCCGACGCTCGAGGACGCGTTCTTCTCGCTCACCGGCCCGGGCAGCGGCGACGTCCGCTGACCTGTCGCGCCGGCGGCGTCGTCCTGCGCCGTCCCCGCTCCTTCCCTCCGCTCTGCCCTCACGTCTGCCCGTCCCCAGAACCCGCCCTCGCCCCGTCAGGAGACCTCCGATGTACGGATCCTTCCTCGCCGCCTGGACCAAGCTCCGCAGGCCCGCCCTGCTCTGGGGCACCTACGCCGCGACCGCGGCCGTCACCGCGCTCGTCACGACGCTGACGTTCGTCTTCGCCGACGACGCCGCCGTGACCGACGGGCCGCCCAGGCCCGGCGGCGGCGCGACGATCGAGAGCCTCTCCCAGGCGTCCGGGCTGCTCGCCGGGCTGAGCAGCGCGGTGAGCCTCTTCGGGATCATCGCGCTCTGCGTCGCCGCGGCCGCCTTCGCGGGCGAGTACACGACCGGCACGCTGCGCAACATGCTCGTCCGGCAACCGCACCGCGGCCGTTGGCTCACCGGTACCTGGGCCGCGATCGTCACGTTCACCGTGGGTTCCGTCCTCGTCGCGACCGTCGTCGCCGCCGGCGTCGCCTCGGCGCTCGCGGCCGGCCAGGGCGTCGACACGAGCACCTGGTTCACGGCAGACGGCCTCGGCGACTCGCTGCGGACCGTCGGCGAGGTCGCGCTCGCCACCGCCGGCTACGCCACCCTCGGCAGCGCGCTCGGGGTGCTCCTGCGGGCCTCGATCCCCGCGGTGGCCATCGGGTTCGGCTGGCTCTTCCTCGTCGAGACGATCATCTCGGGCACGGTCGACGGCTCCGCCCGCTGGCTCCCCGGGCAGCTGCTGTCCGCGATCGCGTCGAACGGCACCGCCGAGGTCACGCTCACCGCGGCCCTCGTCACCGCCGCCGGGTACCTGCTCGCGAGCGCCGGCGCCGCGGCGACGTCGTTCGTCCGCCGCGACGTCACGGCCTGACGTTCCCCTGACGGGCGGTCCGGCGCACCGGACCGCCCGTCCCACCACCCGCTCCCCGGACCCGCGAGGATGGCCCGCATGTTGGTGCTCGTCGTCGAGGACGACCCCGCCGTGCGGGCCAGCCTCGAGCGCAGCCTCGAGTTCGAGGGCTACACCGTCGTCTCGGCGACAGACGGCGAGGCCGGGCTCGCGGCGGTGGCGACGCACCGGCCCGACCTCGTGCTCCTCGACCTCGGGCTGCCGAAGGTCGACGGGCTCGAGGTCTGCCGGCGGCTGCGGGCGGCCGGGGACGGCGTCCCGGTGCTCATGCTCACGGCCCGGGAGTCGACCGGCGACCGGGTCCGCGGCCTCGACGCCGGCGCCGACGACTACCTCCCCAAGCCGTTCGCCCTCGAGGAGCTGTTCGCCCGGGTGCGGGCGCTGCTGCGGCGGGCCGGCGCCACGGCCGAGGGCGGCAAGGTGCTCGTCGTCGACGACCTCCGGATGGACACCGCGGCCCGCGAGGTGACCCGGGCCGGCGAGCCTGTCCCGTTGACCCGCACCGAGTACGAGCTCCTCGAGTACCTCATGCTCCACCCGCGCCAGGTGCTCACCCGGGCGCAGATCCTCGCCGAGGTGTGGGGCTACGACTTCGACCCGGGCTCGAACACCCTCGAGGTCTACGTCGGGTACGTGCGGCGCAAGACCGAGACGGGCGGGCGGCCGCGGCTGCTGCACACGGTGCGCGGCGTCGGGTACGTCGTCCGGCCCGCGGCCGGCAACGGCAACGGCAACGGCAACGGCGGGACGCCGTGAGGCGGCTGGGGCGGCCGCGCTCGCTCCTCGCCCGGCTGGCGCTGCGGACGGCGGTCACGGGGTTCGGGTTCTTCCTCGTCGCGGGCGGGGCGGTCGTGGTGGTCGCGGCCCGGACCACCGTCTCCCAGGTCGAGGAGCAGCTGCAGGCCGTCGCGGACGCGCTCGGACGACTGCCGATCGCGGCGACGACCGACGCCGCGACCTTCTGCTCCACCGTGACGACCCAGGCCCCGGTGGCGCTGAGCGGCCAGCGTCAGGTGCTCGTGCAGCTCACCGCACCCGACGGCACGGTGTGCCGGGTCCCGGGGACGCCGGACCTCGCGGTCGCCGAGCCGATGCCCGGGCAGCTGCGGATGCTCACCGGTTCCTCGCTGCCCGCCGTCCGCGGGGAGTTCGGCCAGCCGGTGCTCGTGCTGACCCGCCCGCTCGACAACGGCTGGACCGCCCGCGTCGGCGGTGACCTCACCGACTTCGGGGTGCTCGCCCGGCGGCTCTGGCTGACCCTGCTCGTCATCGGCCTGCCCGGCGCGCTGCTCGCCGTCCTCGCCGGGTACGCGGTGACCCGCAACGGGTTGCGCCCCGTCCGGGCGCTCGCCGACGCGGCGGAGACGATCGCCCGCACGCAGGACCTCACGGTGCGGGTCGAGGTGCGCGACGTGCCCGCCGACGACGAGGTCGGCCGGCTCGCGACCGCGTTCACCGCCATGACCTCGGCGCTCGCCGACGCCCGCTCCCGGCAGGCCCGGCTCATCGCCGACGCGGGGCACGAGCTCCGGACCCCGCTGACGAGCCTGCGCACGAACCTCGACCTCCTCGTCCGCAGCGAGCGCACCGGGCGGGCGCTGCCCGCGGCCCACCGCGAGGCGCTCCTCGCCGACGTCACCGGCCAGCTCGACGAGCTCTCGGGCCTCGTCTCCGAGCTCGTCGTCCTCTCCCACGACGAGCCGGTACGGCCGCGCGGGGAGGTCCGGTTCGACGAGGTCGTCGCCGCCGCCGTCGAGCGGGCCCGGCGCCGCGCGGGCGGCCGCACCGTGGAGGCCGACGTCGCGCCGTGCACGCTCGCCGACGCGGACGCCGTCGCGCTCGAGCGGGCGGTGGTGAACCTCCTCGACAACGCCGTGAAGTTCTCGCCGCCGGCGTCGACGGTGTCGGTGCGGCTGGCGCGGGGCGAGCTGGACGCCGTCCGGCTGACGGTGGACGACGAGGGGCCCGGCATCGCGGTCGAGCACCGCACCGACGTGTTCGAGCGGTTCTGGCGCGCGGACGACGCCCGCTCGCTGCCGGGCAGCGGGCTGGGCCTCGCGATCGTCGCCGACGCGGCCGCCGAGCACGGCGGGGCGGCGACCGTCGAGGCTGCGCCCGGCGGCGGGACGCGCGCCGTGATGACGCTTCCCGCCGGGCCGTCGGCATGGGACCGCTGATGGGCGCACGGCCGGACGCCGTCGCGGCGCTGCCTGCCGAGCCCGGCGCCTACCGGTTCCGCGACGAGGCCGGCCGCGTGCTCTACGTCGGACGGGCCGGCGACCTGCGCCGCCGGGTGGCGTCCTACTGGGGTGCTCTGCGGGACCGCCCGCGGCTGCGCCGGATGGTGCCGCAGGTCGTCGCCGTCGAGGCGCTCGTGTGCGCGTCCGAGCACGAGGCGGCCTGGGTCGAGCGCAACCTGCTCGAACGCCGGCTGCCGCGGTGGAACCGGGCCCGCGGCGGGCTGGAGATCCCCACGTACCTGAGGCTCACGTCGTCCCCGCAGTCGCCCGGCCTCGAGGCGGTGCACCTGCCGTCGTCCGGGCCGGACGTCGTCTGCTTCGGCCCGTACCTCGGCGGCGGCCAGGCCCGGCTCGCCGTCTCCGCGCTGCACCGGGTGCACCCGCTCGCGTACGCCGGCCGCACGCTCAGCGGCTCGGAGCGCGAGATGGCGAGGCTGCGCGGCGTCGACCACGCCCGGCTGCCCGACCTCGTCGACGCGGTGTCCGCCGTCCTGCAGCGGGATCCCGCCGCCGTGGCCGCCGTCCGCGCCGACCTGCTGGCCCGCCGGGACGCCGCCGTCTCGCAGGAGCAGTTCGAGGTGGCGGCGAGGCTGCAGGAGGAGCTCGCCGCGGTCGACTGGGTCGTCGCGCCGCAACGAGTCACGGTCGACGCAGGCGGCGACCTCGCCCCGAGCGGCTGGTCGGACGGCGTGCTCGTGTCGTTCCGGGTGCGGGGCGGGCGGCTCGACGGGTGGGAGCAGCAGGTGTGCGACCGCCCCGCGGCCCCGGTCGCCTGCCCCGACGCCTGGGAGCCGTTCGTCCGGCGCAACGCGGAGCTCGCCGCGGTGCTGGTGCGGTTGCCGGTGCGGGATCCGGCGGTCCGGTGACGGATCGCGCGACGACGCACACGACCGTCAACGAGTAGCGAGCCGTCACGCAAAGTTGTTCTGCCGGAACGGGTCTCGCGGTGGTCAGACTGTCGGGCCCTGTCCGTAGTGTTGTTCTCGTGAGCAGCGACGAGCAGACCTGGGGCGAGGCGCCCGGCCATGAGCCGGACGCCGCGCTTCCTGCTGCGTCGGCTGGTCACCGGGTGTCGGAGGGGTCGTTGCCGGTGCACGA
>NZ_MWLN01000146.1 GCF_002198655.1 Kineosporia sp. A_224 | reverse complement strand
GCCCCGCCGGCCCCGTTCACCGACCCGGCCGGTCTGCCGACCCCGGCCCGCGGCGCCCGCCGTCCAGCGGTCATCGACCTCGACTCCGCGTCGGGGCGGCGCGCGGCGCACCGGACGCCGCTCACCTGAGCCGTCGGCGTGCACCCGTGCACGCATCGGTGCATCGATCAAGGCGCTCCCGCCCCCGCACCCGTGCACCCATCGCTGCACGGACGACCGCGCTCCCGCAGGCAGGCCGCCGTGCACGCATCGGTGCATCGATCAAGGCGCTCCCGCACCCGCAGCCGTGCACCCATCGCTGCACGGACGACCGCGCTCCCGCAGGTGGGCCGCCGTGCACGCATGGGTGCATCGATGCAGGCGTCCCGGCACCCGTGTCCGTGCACCCATCGCCGCACGGAGCGCGCGGCGGGAACGCCTCAGGCGGTGAGCCACTCCCGCAGGACGCGCTCGCACTCGTAGATCTGCCCCGCGGGGACGTGCTCGTCGTCCCGGTGCGCGAGGCTCGGGTCGCCCGGGCCGTAGTTCACCGCGGGGATCCCCAGGGCGCTGAAGCGCGAGACGTCCGTCCAGCCGTACTTGGCGCGCGGCTCGCGGCCGATGACCGCGACGAACGCGGCGGCGGCGGGGTGGTCGAGGCCGGGGTGCGCGCCCGGGGCGGCGTCGGTGACGATGACGTCGAAGCCGGTGAAGACGTCACGCAGGTGCGCCTCGGCGTCCTCGACGGACTTGTCGGGGGCGAAGCGGTAGTTCACCGAGACGACGCACAGGTCCGGGACGACGTTGCCGGCGATGCCGCCGCGGATCCCGACCGCGCTGAGGCCCTCCCGGTACACGAGCCCCTCGACCTCGACCTCGCGGGCGTCGTACGCCTGGAGCCGGGTCAGCACGTGCCCCGCGTCGTGGATCGCGTTGTGCCCCATCCAGGCCCGGGCGGAGTGCGCCGCGACACCGGGGATCGTGATGTCGATCCGCATCGTGCCCTGGCAGCCGCCCTCGACGGCGCCGCCGGTCGGTTCGCAGAGCACGGCGAAGTCACCGGCCACCCACTCGGGGTGGTCGCGGGTCAGCCGGCCGAGGCCGTTGCGCCAGCCCTCGACCTCCTCGTGGTCGTAGAAGACCCACGTGACGTCCCGCGTCGGCTCGGGGGTCGTCGCCGCCACCCGGAGCTGGACGGCGACCCCGCCCTTCATGTCGACCGTGCCGCGGCCGTGGAGCACGAGGCCGTCGCCCTCGCCCTCGGTCCACGTCGGCAGGTTCGCCGCGACCGGGACGGTGTCGAGGTGTCCCGCGACGACGACCCGCTCGGCCCGGCCGAGGTTCGTCCGCGCGACGATCGCGTCGCCGTCGCGGAGCACCTCCAGCCAGGGCAGCTCGCGCAGGGCCGTCTCCACGGCGTCGGCCAGCTCGCGCTCGTTGCCGCTCACCGACTCGACGTCGCAGATCGCCCGGGTCAGGGCGACAGCGTCGATGGACAGGTCCAGCCGTGGGGACGTCGTCGTCGTCACCGCCCCAGCGTAGGGGCCCTTCGTGCGCACGCCCGTGATGACGTCCGCGGACCGAGACGATCACCACACCCGATGACGGGCGCGGCCGGGCCTGCCGCATAGGCTTTGGGCATGACCGACGTGACCGAAGTGACGAGCCCGCAGGCGCCCGCCGCCGCCCCGGCGACGAGCCGAGCGGCCTGGGGCTTCGGCCTCGCCACGACGACCGAGGACGGCGTCGTCCTCGACACCTGGTACCCGGCACCCGCGCTCGGCACGCCGGCCGAGGCCGGCCCGCACGCCGTGCCCGCCGAGCTCGCCGCGCTGGAGGGCGTCGACCCGCACCGCCGGGTGCGGCAGACCGTCGTCCGCACCGTCGTCGACCTCGACGCCGCGCCCGCGGACGTCCCCGACGCGTACCTGCGGCTGCACCTGCTCTCGCACCGGCTCGTCGCCCCGCACGGGCAGAACCTCACGGGGATCTTCGGCGTCCTCGTCAACGTCGTCTGGACGAGCTTCGGCCCCTGCCCGGTCGACGACTTCGAGGCCACCCGGCTGCGGCTGCGCGCGGCCGCGGGAGCGGGCGGCCGCGGCGGCAGCGCCGGGCGCGTCGAGGTCTTCGGCGTCGACAAGTTCCCGCGGATGACCGACTACGTCGTCCCCACCGGGGTGCGCATCGCGGACGCCGACCGGGTGCGCCTCGGTGCCCACCTCGCGCCGGGCACGACCGTCATGCACGAGGGCTTCGTGAACTTCAACGCGGGCACCCTCGGCGCGTCGATGGTCGAGGGCCGGATCTCGGCGGGCGTCGTCGTCGGCGACGGCTCCGACATCGGCGGCGGCGCCTCGATCATGGGCACCCTGTCCGGCGGCGGCCAGCACGTCATCAGCGTCGGCCGGCGCAGCCTCGTCGGCGCCAACGCGGGCATCGGCATCAGCCTCGGCGACGACTGCGTCGTCGAGGCCGGCTGCTACGTCACCGCGGGCACGAAGGTGAACCTCCTGCCGGACTCCCGCGTCCTCAAGGCGGCGGAGCTGTCCGGCGCCGACGGGCTGCTCTTCCGCCGCAACTCGCTCACCGGGGCGATCGAGGCCGTCCCGCGGGAGGGCAAGTCCTTCAGCCTCAACGCCGCCCTGCACGCGAACGACTGACACGAGCGACCGCCACGCACGACCGACGCCCGCGAACCACCGGGCACCGCCCGGCGTTGGACCGATGAGGACCCGCCCCGACGGAGACGAGACGACCGCACCGCATGACGACGACCCAGCTCCCCGGGTCCCGGCCCGCGCCGCCCGCGCGCCGGCGCGGCCGCAACGGCCGGCCGGTGCTCGTCGGGCTCGTCCTGCTCGGGCTCGTCGGCTCGGTCGCGGCGGGCTGGGCCTGGTTGCGCCACTCGGTCGGGTCGATCCCCGTGCGCGAGTACTGCACGGCGCTCGTCGGTGACGGGATGGGCGACCTCGACCCAGAGCAGGCCGGCAACGCAGCGGTCATCGCCTCGGTCGCCGTCCGCCGCGGCCTGCCCGCCCGGGCGGCGACGATCGGCATCGCGACCGCCATGCAGGAGTCGAAGCTGCGCAACATCGACTACGGCGACCGGGACTCGCTCGGCCTGTTCCAGCAGCGCCCGTCGCAGGGATGGGGCACCCCGGAGCAGGTGCAGGACCCGGTCTACGCGAGCAACGCGTTCTACGACGTGCTCGTCAAGGTCGAGGGCTACCAGAGCCTGCCGATCACGGACGCCGCCCAGAAGGTCCAGCGGTCGGCCTACCCGAGCGCCTACGAGCAGCACGAGCCGGAGGCGCGCGCGCTGGCGTCGGCGCTGTCCGGCTACTCCCCCGGCGCGTTCGAGTGCGTCCTGCGGCCCGCCGACGTCGCCGCGCAGGAGCCCGGCGCCAACGGCCTCACCGCACGGGCGACCGCAGTGGTCAAGGCGGCCAAGACCGAGACCGGCCGCACCGGGAAGGCCGACCCCGAGGTCGCCGCGACGTCGGCCGACGCCGGCACCGCCGTCCGGTTCACCCTCGCCGGCCGGGAGGGCGCCCGCACCGCCTGGAGCCTCGCGCACTGGGCCGTCGCCCGGGCCGACGCGCTCGCCGTCACCGCCGTCGAGGTCGACGGCAAGCAGTGGCGGAGGGACCGCCCCGACGCGGGCTGGGCCGCGCTCGAGAACGGCCCGCCCGCCGGCACGGTCGTCGTCCACGTCGCCTGACGACACCCCCGGACGTGCCGACGGCGCCCCTCGCGTGCGAGGAGCGCCGTCCGACTGCGTTGTTCGTCAGACTGCTTGTGCCGCAAGGGGTCAGCGGTCGGTGAGCGCCACGTAGTCGCGCTCGGCGACCCCGGTGTAGACCTGCCGCGGGCGGCCGATCTTCGTCTGCTTGTCCTCGATCATCTCGCGCCACTGGGCGATCCAGCCGGGCAGCCGGCCGAGGGCGAAGAGCACCGTGAACATCTTCGTCGGGAAGCCCATCGCCTTGTAGATGAGGCCCGTGTAGAAGTCGACGTTCGGGTACAGCTTGCGCTCGATGAAGTAGTCGTCCGAGAGGGCGATCTCCTCCAGTCGCATGGCGATGTCGAGCAGCTCGTCGCGCTGGCCGAGCTTGTGGAGGATGTCGTCGGCGGTCTTCTTGATGATGGCCGCACGCGGGTCGTAGTTCTTGTAGACCCGGTGGCCGAAGCCCATGAGCCGGACGCCGTCCTCCTTGTTCTTCACCTTGCGCATGAACGTGTCGACGTCGTCGTCGCTGTTCTTGATCTTCTCGAGCATCTCGAGGACGGCCTGGTTGGCGCCGCCGTGGAGCGGCCCGAAGAGGGCGTTGATCCCGGCCGAGACCGAGGCGAAGAGGTTGGCGTGCGAGGAGCCGACCATCCGGACCGTCGACGTCGAGCAGTTCTGCTCGTGGTCGGCGTGGAGGATGAAGAGCAGGTCGAGCGCCTTGACCATGTCCGGGTCGAGGTCGTACGGCTCCGCCGGGAAGCCGAAGGTGAGCCGCAGGAAGTTCTCGACGAGCCCGTAGCTGTTGTCCGGGTAGAGGAACGGCTGCCCGACCGACTTCTTGTACGCGTACGCCGCGATGGTCGGCAGCTTGGCCATGAGCCGGATCGTCGAGATCTCGACGTGCTGGGCGTCGAAGGGGTTGAGGCTGTCCTGGTAGAACGTCGACAGCGCGCTCACCGCGCTCGACAGCACCGGCATCGGGTGCGCGTCGCGGGGGAAGCCGTCGAAGAACCGCTTGAGGTCCTCGTGGAGCATCGTGTGGCGGCGGACGAGCTGGTCGAACTCCTCGAGCTGCGTCGCCGTCGGCAGCTCCCCGTAGATGAGCAGGTAGCTCACCTCGAGGAACGTGCTCTTCCCGGCGAGCTGCTCGATCGGGTAGCCGCGGTACCGCAGGATGCCCTCGTCGCCGTCGATGTACGTGATCTCCGACGTGCACGACGCGGTGTTGACGAACCCGGGGTCGAGGGCGACGTACCCGGTGGACTTCAGCAGGGACGACGTCTCGATGCCCGATCCCCCGACGGTGGCGGGGACGACAGGCAGGTCGAGCGCGCCTCCGGGGTGGTGGAGGCTCACCGTCTGCGGATCGGACATGCACGCTCCTCGAGGATGCTCATGGGGCGGGTGGGCATCGCCGGCGCCGGTCGCGCCTCGCGGTCGTCACCCCGTGGAACAGGGACGCTACCTTCCTGACATCTCCCTGCACCATTCAGGGGGCATGTGACGCATGTGACCGGTCGCACCGCTCGCCGGACGGCGTGTCGCGCGGCGTGTCCGGTCGCCGATCGGTCGCCCCACGACCGCCCGGCGGCATCACCCCGCAACCTCATCGGCAGCGTGACGCCCGGACTTCACCGCGACGCACCGGTGAAGCGTCCGGCGCGTTCAGGCGAGGCGGTCTGCGAGGGCGGCGATCCGCTCGTCCGTCGCGGTGAGCGCGACCCGGACGTGCTCCGCGCCGGCCGCGCCGTAGAAGGCGCCCGGTGCGACGAGGACTCCGCGGGCGGCGAGCCGGTCGACGGTGTCCCAGCAGGGCTCGCCGCGGGTCGCCCACAGGTAGAGGCCGGCCTCGGAGTGGTCGATCGTGAAGCCGGCGCCGAGCAGCGCGGCCCGGGCGACCTCGCGCCGGGCGCGGTAGCGCTCCTTCTGCTCCGCGACGTGCGCGTCGTCGCCGACCGCGACCCGCAGGGCCTCCTGGACCGGCCACGGCATCATCATCCCGGCGTGCTTGCGCACCTCGAGGAGCCGCCTGACGAGCACCGGGTCGCCGGCGGCGAACGCCGCCCGGTACCCGGCGAGGTTGGACTGCTTCGACGTGGAGTAGACGGCGAGCAGGCCGTCGTGCGAGCCGCCGCAGACCCGCGGGTCGAGGATGCTCGGGACGTCCTCGACGTCCCAGCCCAGCTCGGCGTAGCACTCGTCGCTCGCGACGACCGCCCCGATCGAGCGGGCCCAGGCGACGACCTTCGCGAGGTGCTCGACCCCGAGCACCCGGCCCGTCGGGTTCGAGGGCGAGTTCACCCAGACGAGGCCGACCCGGGAGGCCGCCGGCCCGACCTGGGCCGTGCCGTCCGCGGGCAGCGGGGCGGCCCCGGCGAGCCGGGCGCCGACGTCGTAGGAGGGGTAGGCGACCTCGGGGTGGACGACGAGGTCGCCCGGCCCGAGGCCGAGCAGCGTCGGGAGCCAGGCGACGAGCTCCTTGGAGCCGATCGTCGGCAGCACGCCGTCGGGATCGAGACCGGGGACGCCGCGGCGCCGCGCGAACCAGCCGGCGACCGCCTCGCGCAGGGCGGGCGTGCCGTACGTCTGCGGGTAGCCGGGGGCGTCGGACGCCGCGACGAGCGCGTCCCGGACGACGGCCGGTGTCGGGTCGACCGGCGTGCCGATCGACAGGTCGACGATGCCGCCCGGGTGCGCGCGCGCCCGGTCGCCGTACGGCGCCAGCCGGTCCCAGGGGAAGTCCGGCAGCGCCGTCCGGGCCGCCCCTGCGGACGGCGTCGGGGCGGCCACCTGCGTCAGTGGTCCTGGTTCTGCGGGGGCAGGGCCGCGATGAGCGGGTGGTCCTTGGGGATCACGCCGAGCTTGGCCGCACCACCGGGCGAACCGAGGTCGTCGAAGAACTCGACGTTCGCCTTGTAGTAGTCCTTCCACTGCTCCGGGGTGTCGTCCTCGTAGTAGATCGCCTCGACCGGGCACACCGGCTCGCAGGCGCCGCAGTCGACGCACTCGTCGGGGTGGATGTACAGCGACCGCTCGCCCTCGTAGATGCAGTCGACAGGACACTCCTCGATGCAGGCCTTGTCCTTGAGGTCGACGCAGGGCTGTGCGATGACGTACGTCACGAGTCCTCCTAGCGGGCCGGGCCTTCCGCCCGGCGGTGCGGCCGGCGAGCCACCACCGGCGGGTCGCGCCCTAGTATCGCGGACGCCGGGACCCGTTGTGCACGCAGGTCCGCAGAAGCGAACGGGAGGGGACGGCGTGGGCGCGGACGGCGGGCACGACGCCGGGACCCGTGGCGGGACCGGGGGTGGGACGGATCCGGACGACGTGTGGCACGCACGGTCCGGACAGCGGGTCGTCGTCCGGTACCGGGTCGCAGGCGGTGGCCTCACCGACGCGCTCGGTGACCTCGTCGGTGTGACCGACGTCGCACTCGTGGTCCGGACCCGGCGGCGCGGCGACGTCCGGGTGCTGCGCAGCGACGTCGTCGCCGGCAAGGTCGTGCCGCCGCGCGCCTCCCGGCCCGCTCCGCCGCACCTCGCGCTGTCGGTGACCGACCTCGTCGCCGTGATGGCCCTGCACTGGAACCCGCCGGACCAGGTACGCCTCGGCGGCTGGTGGCTGCGCGCCGCGGACGGTTTCACGAACCGGGCCAACTGCGTCGTCCCGCTCGGCGCCCCCGGGGTCGGGGACGACGAGGCGCTCGGGTTCGTCCACGACTGGTTCGCCGCCCGCGGACTGCCCGCCCAGCTGAGCGTCTCCGGTCCGGTCGACGGCGGCGTCCCCGACGACGCGGACGGGCCGGACGGCGCGAGCCCCGCAGCACGGGCGCTGGCCCTCGCGGCCGCGCGCGGCTGGCAGGTCGTCGAGGGCGGCTCGGCCCTCGTCCTCGTCGCGCCGACCGCCGAGCTGCGCGGCGGGGCGGACCTGCCCGCGGGGCTCGCCCTCGACGTCGCCGACGCCCCGGACGCCGGCTGGCGCGCCACGTACCGCTACAAGGGCGAGGACCTCCCCGAGCGCGCCGTCCCGCTGCTGCTCTCGGCGCCCGGGCAGGCCTTCTGGTCCGTGCGGGACGGCGCGCGCACCGTGGCGTGCGCGCGCGGCTCGGTCGCCGGCGGCTGGGCCGGGGTCACGGCCGTCGAGGTCGACCCGGCGTACCGGCGCCGGGGCCTGGCCCGGGTGCTGCTCGGCGCGGTGGCCCGCTGGGCCTGGTCGCACGGTGCGCTGTCGACGTACCTGCAGACCGCCGAGACGAACACGGCCGCGCAGGCGCTGTACCTGTCGGCCGGGTTCGTCCCGCACCACCGGTACGACTACGTCCGGGCGCCGCAGGTCTGAGCCGCCCGGCCGGCCGGACCCCTCACCAGGACGACGACCCGCCGCCCATCGACCCGGACCCCGACGAGTCGGACGAGTGGGACGAGTGGGAGGAGTGCGACGAGAACAGGGCGGCACCGCCCGCCGCGTGGCTGTTCCGCCGGCGCCGGTCGGCCTCCTCGTCGCGGCGCCGCTCGGCCCGCTCGTGCGCGTCCCGCGCCGCGGCGACGGCCGCGGTGATCTCCCGCTCGGCGCGGGCCACCTCGACCTCGAGCCGCAGCCACGCCGGGCGGGGCGCGGCGAGCCCGTCGCGGACGTCGCGCAGCAGGACCCCGACCGCACCGACCGCGTCGGCGACGTCGCCGGGCACGTCCCGGTGGTGCCGCGAGACGTACTCGGAGGCGTCCTGCTGGACGGCGTCCGCCCGGTCCCTGCGCGCCGCCAGGGTGCGCTGCGCCTGCTCGACCGCCACGACCCGGTCGTCGACCGCCCGGGCGAGGGCGAGCACGGTCTCGACCCCGTCCCGGGCCGACGTCGCGGCCGACTCGGCGTCCGCCCAGCGCTGCGCGCGCATCGACGCGGCGACCTGGGCGTCCTCGACGCCGGCCGTGGCCCGCTCGACGAGGCCGGGCGCCTCCTCCACGCCGGTGGCGAGGTCGGCCCAGCAGGACTCGTCGTGGCCGTCCCGCAGCCGCGCGAAGCGGTCCTCGGCACGGGCCCCGGCCTCCCGGGCGGCGTCGAGCCGCTCGGCGACCGCACCGGCGGCGGCGAGCACGGCGTCCCGGCGGGCGGGCAGCCCCTCGGCGGCGGCCACGGCGGCCCGGACCGCCTCCCGGGCCGCGGCGACGGTGCGGGCCGCGGTGAGCGTGCTGCCGGCCCCGCGGTCGGTGCGGGACCGGGCGAGGTCCGCGGTCGCGGTGTCGAGGACGGCGGTGCTCTCCTCGACCGTGAAGCCCTGCTCGGTCATCGCGCCGACCCGGGCGCGGGCGTCCTGCAGGTCGGCGGAGAGCGTCTCGGTCGCCGGGCCGAGGTCTGCGACCGCCACGGCGTCCGCGTCGAGCCCGCGCCGCACCGCGAGCACCTGGTCGCGTGCCTCGGCGACCCGGGCGGCGGCGGCGGTCCAGCCGGCGTCGGCGGCCCGGGCCGGGAGCGTCGCCAGGGCGGCGAGACCGGTCTGCGGGTACTGCCCCTCCTGGAGGTCGACGAGGCGGTCCGCGGTGGCGACGACCGCACCGGCCCGTTCGACCCGGTCCTGGACGTCGGTCGCGTCCCCGGCGGCCAGCCCGCCGGTGAGCCCGGCGGCGACCGTCCGTAGCGCGGCGAGGTCGCCGGCGAGCGAGGCCTGTGCGCCGCGGGCGAGGGCGGCCGCGGCGACGGCGCCGTCCCGGGCCCGGCGTCGCGTCGTCCATCGCGAGATCCCGAACCCGCCGCCGACGAGCGCGACGACGACCCCGCCGACGCCGAGGACCCCGGCCGCCGGGATGCCGGCCCCCGACGGGCCACCGGTGTCGCAGCCGTTCAGGGCCGGGTCGAACCCGGGCGGCAGGTCGTCGCAGAGAACCTCGCCGTCGGCGAAGGGCCGGCCCTCGACGAAGGGGGCGCCGCCGTCCGCCCCGACGTCGCCGGAGGTGTCGCCGGACGTGTCGCCGGACGTGCCGCCGGAGGTCCCCGAGCCGGAGACCTGCGCCTGCACCCTGCTGAGGCCCGCGACGACGGCGCCCGCGACGTCCCCCGCCTTGAGCAGCGGGTTCACCTCGGAGGCGAGCTCGCCCTCCCACCACGGGTCGAGCGCGGCGTCCCACGTGCTGCCGTAGTAGATCCCCGACCTGCGGTCACCGAGGGACACCGCGACGACGACGACGTCGGGGGCCAGGCCGGTCGGGTCGCCGGCGACCTTCGGGCAGTCCGCCGCGGCCTTCTCGACGGCCGCGTCCAGGTCGCCGTCCGGGACGTCGGCCCACACCCGCACCCAGGGCACCGCGCCGGCGGCGCGCAGGGCCTCGACCGCGTCGGCCACGGCGGCGTCCGAGGCGACGTCGGCGGCGCCCGGCGCTCGACCCGGACAGCGCTGCGGGCGGTGCTGCGGA
>NZ_MWLN01000145.1 GCF_002198655.1 Kineosporia sp. A_224 | reverse complement strand
CGCGGGGAGGTGCAGTGGTTCGCTGGGAGTCGACGGCGACGCAGACCGCCGGGTCGGGTCTGCGGGAGCAGGGGCAGGTCCTGGCCGGCGCGGCCGGGGTGGTCGCCGCCGCCGGCCGGACGCCGCCCGGGACGTCGGGGCACACGCACGTGAGCGCCGGGCTGTCCGAGTTCGCGGCGTACTGGGAGCCGTTCCTCGTCACGACGGCGCAGGCCGCGGACGTCCTCGCGCAGCACGTCGTCGGGGCCGGCGAGGCCTTCGCGGCGCTCGACGCCTCGCTCGCGGGAGCCGCGGCGCCGGTGCCGTCCGGGCCCGCGGCGCCTGGGCCCGCGGCGCCTGGGCCCGCGGCGCCCGGGGCGCCCGGGTGAGCGGCCTGCTCGACACCCCGGTCGCGGCGTCCCGGCTGACCGTCCCGCCGGGTGACCCGGCCGCGGTCCGGTCCCTCGTCGCCGCGCTGCGCTCCGCCCGCGACGAGGTCGGCGGCGCCGCCGGCGCCCTCGGCGCGCTCCCGCACGCGTGGCAGGTCCCGTGGCAGGGCGTCGCCGCGACGGCGGCCCAGGAGGCGGTGCACGGCCTGGCGGTCGCCGTCCGGACCGTCGTCCACCCGCTCGACGTCGCCGCGACCGCGCTCGACCGCTGGGCCGCGGCGCTCGAGGACGCCCGGGTCGAGATCGGCCGGCTGCAGCGCCACGCCGACGACCTCGCGGCAGACGCGTCCCGGCGCCGGACGGCGCTGGTCCGCGAGATCGAGGCCGCCCAGGCCGCGCCCGTGGCACCGCAGCCGCTGCTCGGCGGCAGCCCCGGTCAGGCCGAGACGCTGCGGATGCGGCTCGACGTGCTCGACGTCGAGGCCGCCGGCGACCAGCACGACGTCCGCCGGCGCGCGGGGGCGGTGACGGCGCGGCTCGACGACCTCGCGCTCGACGTGCGCCGCACACTCGAGCAGACCCGGCCCCCGGTGTACCGCGGGCACCGGGAGTCGTTCTCGGACTGGCGGCAGCGCGCGATCTCCGAGGCGCTGTCGCAGGTGCCGGGCCTCGCCGAGCACCCCGAGACGGTCGCGGCCGCGGTCTGGGCCTTCATGACGGCACCCCAGCTCGCCACGGTCGGCGTCGGTGTCTTCTCCAAGGCCAAGCAGCTCTACGCCGTCCGGTTCGTCACGGGCTCGACCTTCACGGCGAAGTCGATGCCTCTGGGGCTGCGCGCGGCCGCCCGGCTGCCGTGGCTCGAGCCGTTCCTCGGCAAGGGCGCGATCGGCGAGTCGCTGCTCATCGGCAACGCCGCCAGCCGGTCGATGCCGCTGTGGACGGCGGCCGCCCGCGGCTGGGAGGCCGCCTCGCTGGAGACGGGCCTGCTCGCCCGCGGCTCGACGCTCGTCCAGGGCGTCGGGGTGCTCCGGGCCACCGGGGTCGTCGGCGGGGTCGTGTCGACCGGGGTCTCGCTCGCGAACGTCGTCGCCCAGGGGAACCCGGTCGACGCGTTCAAGGAGAACGGGGCCGGCTACGTCGCCGACCTCGCCGAGGTCGGGTTCAACGCCTCGTCCACGGCCTTCCTCCTGGCGCCCAACCCGGTCACCGCGGGTGCCGTCGTCGTCACCGGCGTCGTCTGGGCGGGCGCCGAGCTCGTCGACCACTGGGACGACGTCACGCAGCTCGCCTCGGACGGGCTGGACACCGTGGCGGACGCCGCGGACGCGGCGGTCGACGTCGCGCAGGCGGCCGGCGACACCGCCGTCGCGGGCGCGAAGAAGGTCGGGGGCTGGCTCAACCCGTTCGACTGACCTGCCCCCGCCCTGCCCCGCCCCGACCCGGAAGGTCCGTCCGACCCCATGACCACGTGGCTCCGCCTGAGGTCCGCACCCCGTCGCGGCGGTGCGGACCCGGCCGTCGTCGGCGGCGACACCTCGCCGTTCCGGCTCGACGAGCTCGCGGACGACCTCACGGTCCTGCTCCACGACGACCGGCCCTGGGCGGGCGTCGCCTCGAGCGCGCCGGGGACGGTCGGCGGCGGCGCGACCGGCGCCGTGGTGGTCTGGGGCCCGGACCTGCTGACCGTCCGGGTCGTCCCGCCGCGCCCGGTCGCGGGGCCCTGGCTGCGGTTCGAGCTCAACGGCCGGCCGACGACCTTCCACGTGCACGGCCCCGACGGGGAGGTCCTCGACGGGGCCCTCGACCAGCCCGGCACCCAGACCCGGCTCCGCCGCGTCGTCGGGTCCTGGAGCCGGACGGCGCTGACCGTCCGGGTCCGGGTCGGGGGGCGCACGATGTTCCTGTCCGGCCAGGGGGTCGGGGGCTGGCGCGTCCGGACCGCCGACGGCCGACCGGTCGCCGAGGCCGCGGCCGGCGGGCTGCGCGTCGCCCGGGAGGCCGACCCCGTCGAGCGGTCCGCCGCGGTCGCCGTCACCCAGTCGGTGCTGCGCAGCTCCTACCTGCCGCTGTCCACGCTCTGGCCCACGTCCTGACGCCCGACCACCTGACGCCCGACCAGCTGCCCGGAGGCGACGAGAGATGACCACGACGTCCACGACGACGTCCGCGGAACCCCCTGCGGGGGCGGTCCGCCCGCTCACCGAGCGGGCCGCCGCCGACCTCGGCCGCGGCCGGGTCCGGCTGACCGTCGAGCACCTCGCCGTCGTCGCGCAGCGGCTGGCCCACGGCACGGTCCAGCCGGCGCTCGCGGCGTACGACGCGGACCTCACCGAGGCCGGCCTCGTCGGCCCCGACGGCGCGGTCCCGGCCGAGGTCGCCGACCTCGTCGCGACGTTCGCCGGTCCGACCCTGCTCGCCGAGGTCGAGACGAGCGCCGCCGGCGAGGTGGTCTCCCACACCGTCGCGCTGCGCGGCAACAGGGCCTGGTCGTCGGAGGGCTGGCCGGGCTCGGCGCTGTCGGAGTACGTGCCGTTCGAGGCGACCCTGCTCGTGCCGACCCTGGCGCGGCTCGCCGACCTCGCGCTCGACGTGCGCCGCACACTCGAGCAGACCCGGCNGGACGACGTCCGCGCGGTCGCCGTCCTGGACGCGGGTGCGCTCGGGCTGTGGCTGCGCGAGGAGCCCGCCGAGCCGATCGGCCCGCAGGGGGTGCCGCCCGGCGCGGTGCTGCGGCTCGTGCCGGTCTCGCCGGGCGACGCGTGGCGGGCCCTCGTCGGGCTGCTCCCGGAGCCGGCCGCCGGCTGACCGCCCGAGCGGCTGACCGAGCGGCTGACCGCGCCCCGGGCGCGGTGGTCAGCCGATGTCGAGCGCGAGCAGGTCGTCCTCGGTCTCGCGGCGCACGAGCACGCGCGCCTCGCCGTCCCGGACCGCGACGACGGGCGGGCGCGGCACGTGGTTGTACTGGCTCGCCATGCTGCGGCAGTAGGCGCCGGTGCCCGGGACGGCGACGAGGTCGCCGCGGCCGGCGTCCCCGGGGAGGAACTCGTCGCGGACGACGATGTCCCCGCTCTCGCAGTGCTTCCCGACGATGCGGGCGAGCACCGGCGGCGCGGCCGACTCCCGGGAGGCGAGGGTGCACGAGTAGTCGGCGTCGTAGAGCGCGGTGCGGATGTTGTCGCTCATCCCGCCGTCGACCGCGACGTACCGGCGCACCGCGCCGTGGTCGAGCTCGACGTCCTTGACCGCGCCGACGGTGTAGAGCGTGAACGTGCTCGGGCCGGCGACGGCCCGGCCGGGCTCGACGCTGATCCGCGGGACGGCGATCCCGAGACCCCGGCACTCGCGGGCCACGAGCTCGGCCATCTGGTCGGCGAGCGCCTTGGGCTCGAGCGGGTCGTGCTCGCTCGTGTAGGCGATGCCGAAGCCGCCGCCGAGGTCGACCTCGGGCAGCACGACGCCGTGCTCGCGCTCGACCTGCGCGACGAGCCCGAGCACACGGCGGGCCGCGACCTCGAAGCCGCCGGTGTCGAAGATCTGCGAGCCGATGTGGCTGTGGATCCCGCGGACGTCGAGCTCGGGCCGGTCGAGCGCGGCCCGCACGGTCGCCGCGGCGACGCCGCCGGAGAGCGAGACGCCGAACTTCTGGTCCTCGTGCGCCGTCGCGATGTACTCGTGGGTGTGCGCCTCGACGCCCACGGTGACCCGGATCATGACCGGCACCCGGACGCCGTGCCGCGCCGCGACGTCCGCGACCCGGCCGACCTCCTCGAGCGAGTCGACGACGATCCGGCCGACGCCGGCCGCGACGGCGCGCTCGAGCTCGGCGTCGGACTTGTTGTTGCCGTGCAGGCCGATCCGGGCCGGGTCGACGCCGGCCCGCAGCGCGACCGCGAGCTCACCGCCGCTGCAGACGTCGAGGCAGAGCCCGTCCTCGGCGACCCAGCGGGCGACCGCCGTGCAGAGGAACGCCTTGCCCGCGTAGTAGACGTCGGCGCCGGCGAGGTCCGCGAACGAGTCGGTGAACGCCTCGCGGTAGGCGACCGCGCGGGCCCGGAAGTCCGCCTCGTCGAGGACGTAGGCCGGCGTCCCGAACCGGGCGGCGAGCTCGGCGACGGGCAGGCCGCCGACCTCGAGCGCACCGTCGGCACCGCGGCGGACCGTCGCCGACCAGAGCTGCGGGAGGAGCTCGTTGACGTCGCCGGGCGGCCGCAGCCACGCCGGGACGGTCGCGACGCCGCCGTAGCCGGGCGAGTGGAGCGCGCCGGCCTCATGTGCACCCATGGGTCAGAACCGTTCTCGTGGAAGGGGTCCGGACGTCGTGCACGAGCGGCAGTGCCTGTGCGTCGGTCCGGTCGTGGTGGTCCGGTCGTCGGGTCGGGCGGTCACATCCGCTCGGGCGCGCTCACCCCGAGCAGCCCGAGCCCGTTCGCGATGACGACGCGGGTCGCCTCGGCGAGCCACAGCCGCGCGCGGTGGACGTCCTCGACCGGGTCGTCACCCTGCGGGATGACCCGGCACGCGTCGTACCACTTGTGGAAGTAGCCCGCGAGCTCCTCGAGGTAGCGCGCGACCCGGTGCGGCTCGCGCAGCTCGGCGGCGTGCGCGACGACCCGCGGGAACTCCGACAGGGCGGCGAGCAGCACCGACTCGGTGTCGTGCGTGAGCAGCGACGGGTCGAAGGCCGCGGCGTCCATGGACAGCCCCGGCACGTCGGCGGCGTTGCGGACGATGCCGCTGATCCGGGCGTGCACGTACTGCACGTAGTAGACCGGGTTGTCGTTGCTGTGCTTGGTGAGCAGGTCGAGGTCGATGTCGATCTGCGAGTCCACCGAGGAGCGCGCGAGCGCGTACCGCGCGGCGTCGGTGCCGACGGCCTCGACGAGGTCCTCGAGGATGACCACGGTGCCGGCCCGCTTGCTCATCCGCATCGGCTGGCCGTCACGGACGAGGTTGACCATCTGGCCGATGAGGATCTCGAGGTTCTTCCGAGGCGTGTCGCCGAACGCGGCGCACATCGCCATCATCCGGCCGATGTACCCGTGGTGGTCGGCCCCGAGCATGATGACGACCCGGTCGAAGCCGCGTTCCCGCTTGTCGAGGTAGTACGCGAGGTCGCCGGCGATGTACGCGGCCTCGCCGTCGCTCTTGATGACGACGCGGTCCTTGTCGTCCCCGAACTGCTCGGTGCGCAGCCAGGTGGCGCCGTCCTTCTCGTAGATGTGGCCGTTGGCGCGCAGCCGCGCGACGGCCCGCTCGACGGCACCCGAGTCGTGGACGTCGTTCTCGTGGAAGTACACGTCGAAGTCGACGCCGAACTCGTGCAGGGAGGACTTGATCTCGCCGAACATGAGGTCGACGCCGCGCGCCCGGAAGACCTCCTGCGCCTCGTCGTCGGGCAGCGTCAGCGGGTCCGGCCCGCCGGCGGCCGCGGCGTCGGCGAGGACGCGGGTGGCGATGTCCTCGATGTACTGGCCGCCGTAGCCGTCCTCGGGGGCCGGGTCGCCCTTCGCCCTGGCCAGCAGCGAGCGGGCGAACCGGTCGATCTGGGCGCCGTGGTCGTTGAAGTAGTACTCCCGGGTGACGCTCGCGCCGGTCGCCTCGAGGATCCGCGCGAGCGAGTCGCCGACCGCGGCCCAGCGGGTGCCGCCGAGGTGGATCGGGCCGGTCGGGTTCGCGGAGACGAACTCGAGGTTGATCCGCTCCCCCGCGGCGCCGTCGGTCCGGCCGTACCCGGTGCCCGCCTCGACGATCGTGCGGGCCAGCTCACCGGCCGCGGCGGCGTCGAGGACGATGTTGAGGAAGCCCGGCCCTGCGACGTCCACGCTCTTGACCCCGGGCACCTCGCCGAGGCGCGCCGCGAGCAGCGTCGCGACCTCGCGCGGCGGCCGGCCGGCCGCCTTGGCGACCTGGAGGGCGACGTTCGTCGCCCAGTCGCCGTGCTCGCGCTGCTTCGGTCGCTCGACGCGGATCTCGCTCGGCACGGCGACGGCCAGGTCGCCGGCGTCGACGGCGGCCTGCAGGCACGCACGGACGGCGGTGGAGAGCTCGCTGGGGGTCACCGTGCAAGGGTAACGGGCGGTGCCCGTCGCTCCGATCGGGTTACGCCGGGCCGGGCCGGCCGGCGTCAGCCCCTGGCGGGCAGCGCGTGCACGCGTTCGAGGTCGTCCTCGAGGGTCCGGGTGCCGGCGAGCCACGCACCGAGGACGACGAACGCCATCGACGCGGCACCGAGGAGGAACGGCAGGTCCCAGCGGCCGGTCGCGCCGGCGACGGCCCCGGCGGAGAACGGCCCGGCCGCCGCGACGAGGTAGCCCACGCCCTGGGCGAAGGCGGACAGCGACGCCGCGGTCGCCGGGGTCCGGGTGCGGAGGTTGACGAGCGTCAGGGCGAGCGGGAACAGCCCGCTCCCCCAGCCCGCGACGAGCACCCAGAGCAGGGTGAGGGTCGCCGGGGCGAGGGCGATCCCGACGTACCCGGCGGCCATGCACGCGGCGAACGCGGTGACGAGCGCGAAGGTGTTGCGGACCCGGGCGGCCAGCCGCGGCACGACGATCGAGGCGGGCAGCCCCATCGCGCCGAAGACCGCGAGCATCACCGCGGCCCGCTGGTCGCCGACCCCGGCGTCCGTGAGCCGGGTCGGCAGCCACGTGAAGCCGATGTAGGAGGAGAAGGACTGGAAGCCGAAGACGAGGGCGACACCCCAGGCGACCCGGCTGCGCCAGACGGGCAGGCGGTGGTGCGGCGCGGCCCGCTGGTCCCCGGCGGGACGCCGTCCCGACGGAACGACGCGCGGGTGCGCCGCGGGCACGAGCCAGGCGACGGCGATCACCGCGGCGACGGCGCCCCAGAGCGCGAGCGAGACCCGCCAGCCGGTGACCTCCGAGCCGGTGGCGCGTGCGACGGCGTCCGCCACCGGCACCGACAGCAGCGGCGGCACCGCGACGCCCGCCGTCACGGCGACGAGGTACGCACCGGTGACCTGCGGGATCCGGTCGGGGAACCAGGCCTTGACGATCGGCGGCAGGACGACGTTGCCGCCGCCCATCGCGACGAGGACGACGACCGACGCCGCGAGGAAGGGCCAGGCGCCCGGCGCCCACGGCCGCACGAGCTGGGCACCCGCGGCGACGACGAGCAGGAGGACGGCGATCCGCTCGGCGGAGAGCCGGCGCAGCAGCCACGGCACGAGCAGCCCGGCGGCGGCGAAGCAGAACGGCGGCAGCGAGCCGAGGAGCCCGGCCTCGGTCACCGACAGGGGAACGCCGTCGACGATCCGTCGCAGGAGCGAGGACGTCGCGGTGACCGCCGGACGCAGCGTGATCGCCAGGAGGACAATGGCCACGAGGACCGCACGCCGTCGGGGGGCGGTCCGCTCAGCCATTCGCCGAGCGTAGCGACAGATAGGATGACCAGATGACGTCGGCCACGAGCGACCGGGCCGGCTCCTCGGCGGAGCCGCCCGTGCTGCGCGCTGCACGCCGCACCGGTCTCATCGACCAGGTCATCGACCAGCTGCGGGACCAGATCACCGGTGGCACCTGGGCGATCGGAGCCCGGATCCCCACCGAGGCCGAGCTCGCCGCCCTCACCGGGACGAGCCGCAACACGGTCCGCGAGGCCGTGCAGTCGCTCGTCCACGCCGGGCTCCTCGAGCGCCGGCAGGGCTCGGGCACGTACGTCCTCGCCGCGAGCGAGCTCGCCGGCGCGGTGAGCCGCCGGGTCGCCGGCGCGCACGAGCACCACATCCTCGAGGTCCGGCGCACGCTCGAGGTGGGCGCGGCGCGGCTGGCCGCCACCCGCCGCACGCCGGACGACGTCGCCCGGCTGCGCGGCCTGCTCGCGGAGCGCACGGCGGCCTCGCACCGCGGCGACTTCGAGCGCGCCGTCGAGCTCGACGTCGACCTGCACCGCGCGATCGGCCACGCCGCGCACAACCCGGTGCTCACCGACCTCTACGAGAACTTCCTCGACGCCCTGTCGGAGAGCGTCCGGCTGAACTTCGCGATGGTCGGCCACATCGACGACGACGAGCACGCGGCGCTCGTCGACGCCATCGAGGCCGGCGACGGCGACTCCGCCGCGACCGAGGCCGCCTGCTACCTCGACCTGCTCCTCGACGAGGTGCCCGACCCCGCCTGACCGGGGCCGGGCCTCGCGACCGCCTAGAGGTCCTGGCCGACGTCCACCCGGTTGCCGTCCGGGTCGGCGAGGACGAACGTGCGCATCCCGTAGTCGGCGTCCCGGATCCCCTTGACGATCCGGACGCCGTGCGCGACGAGGTGCTCGTAGAGGCCGTTCGCGTCCTCGACCATGAGGTGCGCGACGTTCCGGACGCTCGCCCGGTGCGTCGGGTCGAGGTCGAGGTGGAGCTCGGCGGCGTCCTTCTCGAGGATGACGAACCCGACCGGGTCCCCGTTCTCGAAGACCTTCTCGAACCCGAGGACGCCGACGTAGAACGCGAGCGACCGGTCGAGGTCGGTCACCTGGACGGCCGCCGCGATACGCCCGAACCGGACGGCGTGCGGCGGGGTCCCGGCGGGAGGCTGTGCGGGGGTCTGCTGCGACGTGGTCATGACACGCTCCGAGGACGGCGCCCCGCCGCCGGGGCGGTGCCCGGTGGTCCGGTCGAGGGCGTCGGTGAGGCGGAGCGGTGTCCGCAGGCTGACACGCCGATGCTAGCCGGAACCCGTTTCGAGGGGCACCGGTCAGGCTGGTAAGGTCTCGTCCGTTCCTGAGCCCCCGTAGCTCAGGGGATAGAGCACCGCCCTCCGGAGGCGGTGGCGCAGGTTCGAATCCTGCCGGGGGCACGTCTTTCTGCAGCAGATGGGGCTGAGATGCGCTAAGCGCGTCTCAGCCCCATCTGCGTCCCCGGCACGATGACGGGAGCCGGAACCGACGCCGCGACGAAGGAGCGGCGACGGTGACGGCGACTCCTGCCGGGGGCCAGGCGACGCCGGTTCCTGCCGCCACACCTCCCGGGACGGCAGCGCCTCCCGCCAGGCCGAGACGACACAGTGCCTCACGAAGAGGTGGCACTCCGCCGCGGCCGCGACCGGTCACCCAGGCCACGGACCACGGCGACGCCCGTCGCCCCGATCACGTACGCCACCAGATCCCACGCATCGAACCCCGCCCCGAGGACGAGCGCCGACAGCGGGAACACGTCTGCCGCCGCCCGGGGCAGGTCGCTCAGCTGGAGGAGCTCGACGGCGAGGCACCAGGACAGCGCTGCCACGAGCGCGAGCCACCCGGGCCGGCGCGGCCAGAGGACGACGACCAGCAGGTAGACCATGGCGGCGTACAACGCGTCCCCCGCCTTGTCGCCGACCCAGCCGCTGCCCGCACCGTGCACGGCGAGGCCCAGGACCACGACCACCGCCAGATGCAGCCAGGGCCTGCGAGCCGCGGCGCCGCCGTCCGCCTCGTGGCCGGTCGCGATCACCACGGCAGCGTAGCCAGGCGCCGGCGCAGGCACTCCGGCCGGCACACCTCCCCGGAGCAGTGTGCCTTCCACGGGATCGTGACCGATCTCGCGGCACTGCGCCGCGGGATCGGTCACGATCCCGGGCCGCCGGCGGTCGCGCAGCGGCGTGGCTGATCACGCCTCCGGCCTCTTGTCACTGTCAGTGACACAGATGCTCAAAACAGGCTCTAGTGTGACGGATCATCGTTAGATAACGTTATCGATATCGATATCGACAAGCGCCGATGGCACGGTTCGCGCCGCACAGGCGATGCGCACCGGTGCCCCCGGGCCGTGAACCCGCAGCCCTGTCCGGGGCGGCCGAGGAACGAACCGGCCGCCTCGGGCAGCACCACCACCGCAGCCACGCCCGAACCGCATCCTCGTCGACCCGCCACGCCCGCAGCGGGGACCGCCCCCGCCGGCTCGACGACCACAGACCCCCCGCGACGGCGCGGGGCGGCATCCAAGGACGGAGCTCCACGATGGGACACCCACGGACAGATCGCAGGGGTCGCGCCGCCGCAGGTGAGGCGACCACGCTCACGACGACCGGCGGGGTGCCGGTGGCGGGCAGACGCGACGCAGCCTCACGGCCGTCGCCTCTGCGGCGCCACCTCCGGCACGCGCGAGCGGTCGCACCCGGTCGTGCCGGCGTGATGCGCCGGCTGCGGGGATGGTCGCTGCTGCCGCTGCTCGCGGCCGCCTTCGTGCTCTTCGGAACGTCCAACGCCAGCGCGTCGACCCCGAACGGGACGGGCACCCACAACGGCTACTACTACTCGCACTGGTCCGACGGTGTCGGCAACGTCGACTTCACCCTGGGAGCCGGCGGCAACTACAGCTACCAGTGGAGCAACGTCGGCAACTTCGTCGGCGGCAAGGGCTGGGCCACCGGCGGGCGCCGGAGCGTGAGCTACTCGGGCACCTGGAGCACCAACGGCAACGCCTACCTGGCGCTGTACGGCTGGACCACCAACCCGCTCGTCGAGTACTACGTCGTCGACAACTACGGCTCGTACAAGCCGACCGGCACCCCCTACGGGACCGTGACCACCGACGGCGGCACCTACGACATCTACCGCACCCAGCGGGTCAACCAGCCGTCCATCAACGGCACCGCGACCTTCTACCAGTACTGGAGCGTCCGGCAGCAGAAGCGCACCGGCGGCACGATCACCACCGGCAACCACTTCGACGCCTGGGCCTCGAAGGGCCTCAACCTCGGTACCCACAACTACATGGTCCTGGGGACCGAGGGCTACCGGAGCAGCGGCAGCTCCAACATCACCGTCGGCACGACCACCGCCGGCGGCGGCGGGGGCGGTGGCGGGACGACGCCGCCGCCGAGCAGCGGCGGCTGCACGGCGACGCTGTCGGCCGGTGACAAGTGGAGCGACCGCTACAACCTCAACGTCACCGTCTCCGGCAGCAGCGCCTGGACGGTCACGATGAACGTCCCGTCGCCGGAGAAGATCATCGCCACCTGGAACACCGCGGCCACCTGGCCGAGCGCCCAGGTCATGACGGCCAAGCCCAACGGCTCCGGCAACACCTTCGGAGTCACCCTCCAGACGAACGGCACCTGGACCTGGCCGACCGTCTCCTGCCAGGCCGGCTGAGCAGCCGGTACGAGAGGAGAACGTGATGTCCTTCAGCAGATCAACGATGACCAGGATGGCCATGCTGGCCGTGGCAGCTGCGGCCCTGGCAGGCCTGTCGACCCTCGCCGCGACGAGTTCAGACGCGGCCACCTGCAACGGGTACGTCGGCCTGACCTTCGACGACGGTCCCAACTCCGGGAGCACCCCGGCCCTGCTCTCGGCCCTGACGTCGAACGGTGCCCGGGCCACCCTGTTCAACATCGGCCAGAACGCGGCCGCCAACCCTGGCCTGGTGTCGCAGCAGGTGCAGGCGGGCATGTGGGTGCAGAACCACAGCTACACGCACCCGCACATGAACTCGATGTCGTCGTCCCAGATGCAGTCCGAGCTCTCCCGGACCAACACGGCCGTCCAGAACGGTGGCGCGCCGAGACCGAACCTCTTCCGGCCTCCCTACGGCGAGCACAACTCCACTCTCGACTCCGTGGCCGCGGGCCTCGGGCTCAGGGTGGTCACCTGGGACGTCGACTCCCAGGACTGGAACGGCGCCAGCACGGCGTCGATCGTCGCTGCGGCCCGGCGGCTGCAGAGCGGTCAGGTCATCCTCATGCACGACGGGTACGCCACCACCCGGGCGGCGATCCCGCAGATCATGGCCGACCTCACCGCACGCGGTCTGTGCCCCGGCATGATCTCCGCCTCCACCGGCCGGGCGGTCGCGCCCGGCAGCAGCACCGGCGGCGGTGGCAGCACGCCCCCTCCGACCGGCGGTGGTGGCAGCTCCTGCACCGCGACCCTGTCGGCCGGTGACAGGTGGAGCGACCGCTACAACCTCAACGTCACGGTCTCCGGCAGCAGCACCTGGACCGTGACGATGAACGTCCCGGCACCGGCGAAGATCATCGCCACCTGGAACACCTCGGCCACCTGGCCGAGCGCCCAGGTCATGACGGCCAGACCCAACGGCTCCGGCAACACCTTCGGGGTCACCGTCCAGGCGAACGGCACGTGGACCTGGCCGACCGTCTCCTGCCAGGTCGGGTAGCAGTGACGTGGGGCCCCGCGGTCGTCGACCGNCGACCGCGGGGCCCCACGGCTGAGTCCCCCGGGCCCGGCTCGACCGCCCATGATCGCGGGCCGGGCCTAGGCTGCACCCGTGGCGGGAGAGCACGGCGTGGCCGGAGGCGGCGAGCGGCTACCGGGGCTGGACCAGCAGGCCTCGCAGGCCGTGCTCAGCCCGAGCCGGTTGCGGGCGGTCGCGGCGACCGGGCTGCTCGACACCGCGCCCGAGGAGGCGTTCGACCGCTACTCCCGGCTGGCGTCGACCCTGCTCGGCACCCCGCTGTCGTTCGTCACCGTCGTCGACGACACCCGCTCGTTCTGGAAGAGCTGCATCGGCGTGGAGTCGGACGACCCGGCGGACCGGCAGAACACGGTCCAGGAGTCGTTCTGCCAGTACGTCGTCGCCTCGGGGAAACCGCTCGTCGTGGACGACGCCGCCACGGACCCGCGCACGCGGGACAACCCGTCGGTCCGCAGCATGGGCGTCGCCGCCTGGGCGGGCTGGCCGGTCTGGTCGCCGGACGGCGAGGTGCTCGGCACCTTCTGCGTCGTCGACACCACCCCGCGCACCTGGACGGAGCGCGACGAGCAGGTGCTGGAGACCCTGAGCCAGGCCGTCGCCGGCGAGATCGCGCTCCGCGCGTCCCGGGACGAGGCGTACGCGGCGGCCGAGGACCTGCGCCGGGCGAACCAGGCCTTGAGCGGGCTCGCGCGGACGCTCCAGGAGAGCCTCCTGCCGCCGCGACTGCCGGACCCGCCGGGCCTCGAGGTGGCCGCCCGCTACCTGCCCGGCAAGGGCGGCGCCCAGGTCGTCGGCGACTTCTACGACGTGTTCCCGCTCGCGTCCGGCCGGTGGGGCGCGCTCATCGGGGACGTCTGCGGCCACGGCGTCGACGCCGCGAGGACGACCGCGCTGGCCCGGCACACGATCCGGACGGCGGCCCTCGCCGAACCCGCTCCGAGCCGGGTCCTGGGCGTCCTCAACGACGCGCTGCTCGCGCGGGACGAGGACGACCAGGAGTTCGTCAGCGCCGTCTACGCCGTCCTCACCCCGCTGCCGGACGGCGGCGTCGGCGTGGTGGTCTCGCGCGCGGGCCACCCGTCGCCGGTCGTCCACCGGGCCGGTGCGCAGGTCGAGGCGGTCGCGGACGGCGGCCTGCTCCTCGGCGTGCTGCCCGACGTCCGTCTGCCCGAGACGACCCTCACGCTCGCGCCGCGCGATGCCCTCGTCCTGTTCACCGACGGCCTCACAGAGCAGCCCGACCCCGCCGGGCGGCAGTGGGGCGAGGCCGCCCTGCGTGCCGTCGTCCGCCGCGGGCAGCCGACGGCGGGCGCCACGGCCGACGCCGTCGTGGACGGCATGCTCGCGCACGCCGCCGCGGAAGAGACCCGCGACGACGCCGCCGTGCTCGTACTCCGCGTCCGTTGAGCCGGCCCCGGGCCGTCCGGGCCGTCCTCTACAACGGCTCGTGCACCAGGGCTGCGACCTGCCGCCCGTCGGTCGGGGGACGCCGTCCGCCCCGCTGCGCAGCGGCCCCCGCCACCACGACGAGGGCGATGCCCAGCACCTGGGTGGGGGTCGGTCTCTGGTGCAGCACCAGCGCTCCGAGCAGGACGCCGATCGCGGGCTCGAGCGCCATGAGCGTGCCGAACGCGGCGGAGGTGAGCCGGCGCAGCGCGAGCAGCTCGAGCGCGAACGGCAGCACGGGCATGAGCAGCGCCAGTCCCGCGGCGGTCACGACGACGCCGGCGCTGAGGTGCCCGGCCGCCTGCGGGATGCCGACGACCGCCGCCGTCACGGCCGCGACCGGCGCGACGAGCGACAGGCCGCCGAGCCCGGCGAAGCGGTCCCCGACCTGTTGCGTGAGAACGATGTAGACGCCCCACCCGACGGCCGCGAGCGCCGCGTAGGCGACGCCGGCCGGGTCGACGGTGCCGTGCCACGGCTCGGTGAGCAGGACGACACCCGACAGCGCCAGGGCCGGCCAGACGAGCGCGCGGACGGCGTGGCTGCGGACGGCGGCCACGGTGAGCGGGCCGAGGAACTCGATCGCGACGACCGTCCCGAGCGGGATGCGTTCGAGCGCGGCGAGGAAGGCGATCGTGACGATCCCCGTCGTGACCCCGAGCCCGAGGAGCGCGGGCAGGTCCCGGCGGCGGACGTCGCGCAGCGGCGGCCGGGCCAGGGCGAGGAAGACGAGCGCTCCCAGGCTCTGCCGCAGCCAGGCGGTGCCGGCGGGCCCGATGGTCTCGACGAGGCCGACGGACAGGGCCGAGCCGAGCTGGACGGACAGCATGGCCGTCACGGCCAGCGCCCACGGCGGCACCGCCGCGCGAGCAGGCAGGCGGGCGGACAGGCGAGCGGTCACGACGGGTCGACCGGCGCCCGCGTGCCACGGTGCGTCTGCCATTCCCCGATCGCCGCGAGGCGCCGGCGCTGCTGGACGGCGGCGCCGGCGTCCTGCCCCTGGCCACGCCCTTCCAGGGAGCCGACGACCCGCTCGCGGTGGTCGACCGGGTTGGAGTCGTCGTACTTGAACTTCGCCTCGACCCGCAGGACGGCGAGACGGATGCCGCGCAGGCCGGGCAGCATCCGGCCGTAGGGCTCGGCGTCCGTCGCGACCGGGGCGTGGCCGCCGTCCGGCTCGAGGTCGGCGAGCTGGGCGGTGAGGATGTCGACCTTGCCCTGCGGGTCGTCGACGACGGAGGGCCGGCACACGAACTGCACCGTGGCGTAGTAGCTCGTCGGGACGCCGTCCTCGTCGGGTCCGCCGGCCCTGGCCCGCCAGTGGCTGGGGACGTAGGCGAAGTCACCCACCACCGCCAGGCGCACCTGCTCGGCGGCGAGCAGGTGCCGCCAGACCGGGTTGGGCCGGGCCAGGTGCAGGAGCAGCTCGTCGCCGGCCAGGGTGAAGTGCGTCGGCTGCACGAGCGGCGCCTGCGCGGGGTCGAGGTTGTTCACCGCGAGCACCCCGAAGCGGTCGGTGCCGGCGAGCCACTCCTGCCACTCGGCGGCATCGAGCGCGGCGTCCCAGGGATGGATGAGCATGGGAAAGTCCTTCTGCGGGAGGGGAACGTGGGGCAGGTGCGACGGGCCGGTCCGGATCAGCCGCGGACCAGGCGCTGCGCGGACCGGACGTCGGGACCGAGCCGGTGCAACCGGGTCAGCAGGTCGTCGGCGGCCGCCTGCAGGGCGTCGTCCGGCAGCGGGCCGAGGGCGTCGAGGATGAACAGCGCCGACGTGGTGTCCTCGCGCAGCTGCGTGCGCCGGCCCTGGCGCCAGTTCCAGCGGCGGCAGGTCACCCCGGCGTCGTCGCACCACACGACCTCGCCGGGCTCGGGGTGCTCGACGACCGGGCCACCGTCCGCCGTGGTGTCGAACGGCTCGCTGCCCGTCGCGCGGACGAGCCGCGGCGGGCCGGCGTAGCGGGTGAGGTCCTCGCCGCCGAGCGGGACCCGGTGCAGCACCGAGACCGCGTTGTAGAGGTCGGTGAGCCGGTTGACCCGCGGCAGCCCGGCACCGGCCCGGCGCACGAGCGCCTCGAGGCTGTTGCGGGTGCGCTGCGGCTTGGCCCCGAAGGCCCGGTAGGCGTCACGCCACGCGGCCACGTGCGGCACCTCCTCCACCGGGACGTCGCGCAGCATCTCGCGCGCGGCGTCCTCGGCGGCCCGCAGGAACGCGTCGCCGTCGTCGTCGCTCGGCCCCGGGACCAGTCCGTCGACGGCGAGGAGGACGGCCCGGTAGTCGGGCCTCAGCGCGAGCACGTCGGCACCGACGACCGCCCCGGCGAGGAACTCCTCGAGCACACCGCTGTCAGTCATGGACGACCTCCGATCGGGACGCCGGGAGGGAGCGGGAGACCGCCCCGCTGCGCGGCTCGAACACGGACAGGGAGAACCGGGCCGGCTCCTCCCCCGGGTTGGTGTAGCCGTGCGCGACGTCGCCCGGGAACGCGACCGCGTCACCAGCCCCGAGGACGACGGTCTGGTCCGCGACGTCGACGCAGACCGACCCGGCGTGGACGTGCAGGAGCTCCTTGGTGCCCGGCGCGTGCGCCTCGCTCGGGTGCACGTCCCCCGGCCCGAGCGTCCAGTCCCACAGCTCGAGGACGTCCGGCTGGTCGGTCGCGGTGACGAGCACCCCGCGCCCGCCGTGGTCGCCCCGCCACAGCACCGCCCCCGCGCCGTGCCGGGTGACCTCGAGGGCCGCCCGGCGGGGCGGCTCCACGAGGGCGGGCAGCCCGACGCCGAGGGCGTCGGCGAGCCGCAGCAGCGTCCCGACGCTCGGGTTCACCGCGCCCTGCTCGACGTTGACGACCATCCGCCGGCTCACACCGGCCGCCGCCGCGAGCTGGTCCAGCGTCCAGCGCCGGGCCTGCCGCTCCTGCTTCACCCGGGCACCGATCGCCTGGGCGAGCACCGCTGCTCCGTCGTCCACAAGTGCACGATACTGCACCGACAGAGCACTGGATGTCGGGCCCGGCGAGCCGCCGCCCGCCCCGCTCGGGTCACGACAGGAGCGAGTCCAGCGACACCGGGGTGTACCCGCGGCTGCGCAGGCCGGCGACGACCCGGGGCAGCGCGTCCGCGTCGAGGGTGGTGCCGTCGTCCGGGTTGGAGCCGATGTGCATGAGGACGATCGCGCCCGGGCGCAGGCCGTCGAGCACCCGGGTCTCGACGGTCGCCGCGCTCTGGCCGCCGCTCGTGCCCTTCCAGCCGAGCGTGTCGACGGTCCACCGGATGCACGCGTAGCCGCGGTCGTTGGCGTCGGCGATCGTCCGGGAGTCCCTGGCGCCGAAGGGGAACCGGAACCACGGCCGCGGGTCCTGCCCGGTCACCGCGAGGATCCGGGCCTGCGCCGAGGCGATCTGCGCGTCGACCCTCGCGTCGCTCAGGGTCGTGAGGTCGAGGTGGTCCTGGGTGTGGTTGCCGATCGTGTAGCCCCCCGCGGCGATCGTCCGGGCCCGCGCCGGGAAGGTGTCGACGAAGTCCCCGGTGAGGAAGAACGTCGCCTGGGCGCCCGTCGCGCCGAGGGTGCCGAGGATCGAGGCCAGGCCGTCGGCGTTCGCGCCGGCGTCGAACGTCAGGGCGACGACCCGGGCGGACGACGGCAGCACGGTGAGGTCGGCCCCCGCCATCCCGGCCGGGACGCCGGGCGCTGCGGTCGTCGTCGTGCCCGGCGGGCCGGACGTCGTCCGGGTCGCGGACGTCGTGCGGGGCGTCGTCGTGCGGACCGCCGTCCGGGTCGTCGTCCGCGCCGTCGTCCCTGTGCTCGCACTCGTCGAGGGGGCCGTCGAGAGGGCCGTCGTCGGCAGCGCGGTCCCGGACGGCGTGACCGTCCCGGCCGAGGTCCCCGCCCCGCATCCCGCGAGGACCACGGCTGCGATGGCGATCGCGCCGGGAAGCCCGGCACGCCAGCGGCCGGTCACCCCTCGATCGTGCGCCCGCGGACCGGCTGCCGCACCGGGCCGATGGTCGCCGCTGCCTCGCTCCTGATGGCAGAGCAGATCAGGCACCAGGTGTGTACCCGAAACGGCCGCCCCGGAGGCGCGGAACGGTGCACAGCGGGTGCCTGACGGGGCCGGCGGTCGACGACGTCCCAAACTCGTCGCTCTCCGTAGGTCTTAGATGAGCGTTCAGTGAACGATCCCCGGGTACGGTCGGCCCTCATGAGCCAGAGCACCTGGACGCCACCTCCAGGCCGTCGCGACATCACCACCGACCGGCTGTCGGTCGACCCCGTCAGGGCGCTGCCCGCGATGCACGGCGGCTGGCTGTACGCCCTGACCGGCGTCCGCAACCCCGCCCCGGAGCCGAAGGCCACGTGCGCCGACTGCGTCATGTGCGCCGGCGTCGGGCGTTCCAACAGCCGGGTGACGTTCTCGCCGGACGCGAAGTGCTGCAGCTACATCCCGCACGTCTCGAACTTCCTCGCCGGGCGGGCGCTCGCCGGCCCGGGGCGGGAGAGCGTCGAGCTGCGGATCCGGCGGCGCAGCGGGGTCAGCCCGCTCGGGCTCGGCCTCAGCCCGGACGACCTGCGACGCCTCGCGGACACCCAGTCCCGGTTCGGGTCGACGGCGATCGTCCGCTGCCCTCACTACGTCACCGAGACCCAGGGCTGCAGCATCTGGGAGTCCCGCAACGCCGTCTGCTCCACGTGGTTCTGCCAGCACGAGCGGGGCGACGTGAGCCTGCAGTTCTGGCACGCCGTCCGGAACCTGCTCGTCACCGTCGAGGAGCACCTCGCGCGGCACTGCCTCGAGAGCAGCGGCCTGCCTGCGGAACAGGTCCGTGCGGTGCTCGACAACCGGACGGCGATGCGCGAGGCCGTCGGGCGGGCGAACGCCGGCGAGGACCCGGCCGTGGACGCCGCCCACGAGGACTCCCCCGAGCTGCACTCCCGGCTGTGGGGTGCGTGGGAAGGCCGCGAGGAGGCGTGGTTCGCGCGCTGCGCCGAGCTCGCGGACACCGTGAGCGACGCCGCGCTGCGCGACCTGCTCGGGCAGACGCCCGAGGTCGTCGAGGCGGTCCGCACCCGGCTCGACGCGCTCGGGCGGCACGAGCTCCCCGACCGGCTGCGCTTCGAGCCGGGCGCCGCGAGCGAGGCCACGACGGACGTCCTGCGCCTGGTCGGCTACAGCCCCTTCGACCCGCTCGTCCTGGCCGCCGACCTCGAGCCCGCTCTGTGGCAGCTCGACGGCCGCCCGGTCGCCGACGTCCTCGCGGCAGCGGGCCCCGGGGGCCGGCTCGACGAGGACGTCCTCGGCCGTCTCGTCGACTTCGGCCTCGCTGTGACACCGGACGCATAGTCCCGCAGACGGGCGCGGCCGCCGGACCCGCCCGCGCACCGTCGGCTAGCGTCGACCGGGATGGGACTGGTCGGCTACCTCGAGCAATTCGTCACCGGTGTCCTGCGCGAGCTCGGCAGCCTCGTCCTCGTCGTCGGCGTCGTCGCCGGGGCGCTCGTCGCGCGGCCGGTCGGCCGCCGCCTCCACCGGTCGCCGTGGCTGGTCCTCGCGGTCGTCGTCTCCCTGACGCTCGTCGCCGCGACGACGCTCGTGCCCGGGGACTCGGTGTGGCAGTTCCTCCGCGACCCGATCGAGGACCCGTCGCCCCGTAGCTGCGTCGCGGGCGGCGTGCGGCGGATGGTGAGCACGCTGTGGGCGGACCCGGGCGGCGTGCTCAACGTCGCGCTCTTCGTGCCGGCCGGGCTGACGCTCACGCTGTGGACCCGGCGCCCGCTGCCCGTCCTCGCCGCGCTCTCCGTCGCGTCCCTCGGCATCGAGACCGTGCAGCTCCTCATCGACCGGCAGTGCCAGGCCGGCGACTGGCTGGCGAACACCCTCGGCGCGGCGGTCGGGGTCGGCCTGGCGGCGTACGGTGGAGCCACCCGCCGCCGTCCCACCGGGAGTCCCGCATGAGCCTCGACGTCCCCGCCACCGGCTCCGGACCCGGCGCCCCGCAGCGGATGCCCGCCGCGTTCTTCGGCCACGGCAGCCCGATGAACGCGCTCGAGCTCAACCGGTACACGCAGGCGTGGACGGCGTTCGGCGCCTCGGTCCCCCGGCCGCGCGCGATCCTCGTCGTCAGCGCGCACTGGTACATCAACGCGACCGCCGTCACCGCGATGCCGCGGCCGCGGACGATCCACGACTTCTTCGGCTTCCCCCAGGAGCTCTTCGACGTCCAGTACCCGGCGCCGGGGCTGCCGGAGCTCGCCGACGAGGTGAGCGACCTCGTGAGCCCCACGTGGGTGGGCGCCGACATCGACTCGTGGGGCATCGACCACGGCACGTGGTCCGTGCTGCGCCACGCCTTCCCGGACGCGTCGATCCCCGTGGTGCAGCTCTCGATCAACGCGTACAAGCCGATGGACTACCACGTCGACCTCGGTGCGCGGCTCGCGCCGCTGCGCGACAGCGGCGTCCTCGTCGTCGCGAGCGGCAACGTCGTCCACAACCTCGCCGGCGTCGACATGGCGCAGCCGGACGGCGGGTTCGACTGGGCGCAGCGCTTCGACCGGGACGCCGCGGAGATGCTCCTCACCGACCCGGCCGACCTCGCCCGGCTCGACGCGCACCGCGACTACGACCTCGCCGTCCCGACCCCGGACCACTTCATCCCGCTGCTCTACCTCGCGGGCCTGGCCGCGGCGGACGGGCCGCGGGCCGCCGCGGACACCCGGGTGCTCGTCGGCGGCTGCGCGTACGGGTCGCTCTCCATGAGCGCCTACACGCTCGGTCTCGACGCGGCCTGATCCGCTGACGCGGCCTGACCTGCTGACGCGGCATCCGGACGACGCGGGTCAGGCGGTCAGCCTGCCGCCCGGACGACGACACCCCAGACCCCTGACATCACGACCGGGCCGGGGAGGGTGTCGGGCCGGGCGGTGGTGAACAGCCATGCCTCGTGCGGGGCGGCGCACAGCGTCGCCCGGTCGCCCGCAGCGAGCGGGGCGAGCGTGCCCGAGGTCAGCAAGGGCTCGTCCCACCGGTCCGGGTAGCGGCTGACGAACCCGTACGAGGCGCCCAGCTCCCGCGCGCAGCGGGCCAGCAGCTCGGTCGTGAACCGGGCCGCCGTGCCATCGGGACCGTAGGCCTCGTTCGAGGAGTACGTGACCGTGAGCAGGTCCGCACCCCGCGGGTGACGCCGCTGGGACAGCGTGCCGTCCGCGATCCCGAGGACGTCCCACCAGCGGGCGCCGGCGTCGCCCTGAGGCCGGGGGTCCACCAGGTCGGCGATCGGCGGCGGCAGCCGGTCGAGGTCAAGGGAGCCGGGCGGCAGCACCACGACCACCCCGTGCAGCATCGTCACCGGCCCGTCCCGGCGGGGGCCGCGCCGCTCACGGCGACAGGTCGCACAGGAGCACCCCCTCGGCCCCGGCTTCCTCGTGCACGGTGCGCTACGCCCGGGTGATCGGCACGCAGTTGCCGGTGTGGAACCCGCCGTCCACGGCCGTGACGAGACGGTGCCCGGCGTTCGCGATCCGGGCGCAGACCTTCGGGGCGTCCCCGATCGCCTTGGTGTAGTCGCGCCCGCTGGCCTTGCGGACGGAGGGGTTCGCGTCCTCGACGTACCAGTGCCCGGGGTTCGCGGCCTGCCGGCCCATCGTGTCCTCCACGGGGTCGCTGCCGTCGCCGCCGTAGATGTGCAGGTGGTAGCCGCCGCTGACGTTCGGGCTCGCGCCGTCGAAGCTCGCCGAGTACTCGATGGTCAGCACGAGGCCGTCGAACGTGGCGCTCTTCAGGCACACCCAGCGCGGGTTCGCCTTGATCTCGTCGGTGCACCGCTCGTCGGCGGGCACCGTGGCCGAGGCGCTCGCGCTGCCCGAGCCGGACGGCGATGCCGAGGCGCCCGCGGACGGGCTGCCGGTCGCCCCGCCGGACGGCGACGCGGCCGCGGACCGGCCCCGCACCCAGGCCGCGGTGACACCGGCGATGGTCCCGAGCAGCGCGAGCCCCACGACGGCCGCGAGCACCCGGCTCGCACGGACCCGCCCGGGCGCCGGTCGGGGCCCGGGCTGCTTCGACGGGGCCAAAGGCACCGGCGATGGCGGCGTACGCGACGCCGCCCGCA
>NZ_MWLN01000144.1 GCF_002198655.1 Kineosporia sp. A_224 | reverse complement strand
GCCGCCGCACCGGCGGCGCGTGCCCCGTGCTGCGTCCATGGACCGTCCCTCCGCCCTCGTCAGGTGCGACAGTCTGCCTCCTGCGGCTGTGCGCCGTCCCGGTGCCGCCGGCCCGGCGGGTGGCGCGTCGATCAACGTGCCCGCCCGGGTCGCCGGCGGGGTGCCAGACTGTCGGCCGTGGGTGCGGGGATGCGGTCGAGGTCGGTGCGGTCGGTGCGGTCCGTCCGGAGGGCGGTGCCGGGCGTGGTCGTGGTCGTCGGGCTCGCCCTGACGGCGGCCTGCGGGGCAGGGTCGGCAGGCACCGTGACCGCCGGTGCGGGGTCGTCCGCTCCCGCGGCCGCCGCCCCGACGACGGCCACGCCGCCGGGCCCGTCGGTCACGGTGACACCCTCGACGGCCACGTCCGTCGCGCCGGCGACGCAGACCGCGTCCAGGACGCCCTCGGCGAGCCCGTCGCGGACGACGTCCGCCCCCGCGCGACGCACGACGCGCTGGAACGAGCCGACGACGTTCCTGGCGCTGCCGGTCGTCCGCGGCCGGGCGCTCGCCGGGATGGTCGTCGTCCTCGACCCGGGGCACCAGATCGGCAACAGCCGGCACCTCGCGAAGGTGAACCGGCTCGTCAATGCGGGCAACGGCATCCGGAAGGCCTGCAACACGACGGGCACGCAGACGAACGGCGGGTACCCGGAGTCCAAGATCGCGATGCGGATCGCGCTCGCGGCGAAGAAGCGGCTCGAGGCGCAGGGCGCCAAGGTCGTGCTCACCCGGCCGCGCGAGGACGTCGCGCTGTGGGGCCCGTGCATCGACGCCCGCGGGCGGGTCGGCAACGGGGTCGACGCGGACGCCGTCGTCTCGATCCACGCGGACGGCGCGCCTGCAACGGCGCGCGGCTTCCACGTGATCCGGCCGGCCTCGGTCAAGGGCTGGACCGACGACATCGCCAAGCCCTCCAAGCGGCTCGCGATCGCCGTCCACGACGCGCTCGTCGACGCCGGGCAGCGGCCCGCGACGTACATCGGCAGCCACGACGGCTACGACGTCCGCTCCGACCTCGGCACGCTGAACTGGAGCGACCAGCCGATCGTCATGATCGAGCTGGGCAACATGCGCAGCGCGCGTGACGCCGCGATGCTCACCGACCCGACGTGGCAGGACGGCGTCGCCGCCGCGGCGATCACCGCGGGCGTCGTCGACTTCCTCGGCTGAGCGGACCTCCCTGGCCGGCGTCCGCCGGCTCCCAGCCGAGCGGCTGGACGACGTCGGTCAGTGGGACGACGGGCAGCTGCACCGTGAGCTCGAAGTGCTCGGTGCCGTCCCCGAACGGCAGGCCGCGCCACGCCTCGAAGCAGGGCTGGTGCGCGGGGGCCCAGCCGGACGCCGGCAGCCAGGTGCGGTAGAGCAGGTCGAGCGCCGCCAGCTCGTCAGCGGCCGTGCCGCTGACGTCGACCTCCGCGACCGTGGTCGGCGGGAACACGGTGAACCCGACGACGGGGTCGTCCGGGCCCGACGCGGCCGCGGGCCCGAGGTCGTCCGGCACCTCGAGCCCGACGTCGTACCGGCACCGGTCGAGCGGCACGGTCTCCGGGTCGTCCCACTGGTAGCCCAGCCACTGCCCGCCGTCCAGGCCCCGGGCCCGGGCCCAGCCGACGAGGCCCGCCGCGGCCTCGGCGACCCCGCCGGCGTACGGCGCCACGACGCGGATGTACGCGACGCGGCGGGCGGCCAGGGGGCGCAGCCGGACGGCGGCGAGGGCGTCGTCCGCGGCGTCCGCGTCGTCCGCGGGCCCGGGTGCGGCGTCCCCGTCGTGGGAGCCGGTGAACCGGTCCCGCTGCCCGTCCGGGAGCGTGTCGAGCAGGTGCAGCCGGTTCTCCGCCCGGAAGCGGTCGATGTCGAGCCGGCGCGGGGGCACCCCGTAGTGCGCGCGGAAGGTGCGCGAGAAGTGCGAGCTCGACGAGAAGCCGCACGCGAGCGCGACCTCGGTGAGGGACGCCGTCCGGCGGTGCGCCATGAGGTGCAGCGCCCGCTCCAGCCGCACCCGCGTGACGAAGGCGTGCAGCGTCTCCCCGGTGGTCGCCGCGAACACCCGGTGGAAGTGGAAGGGCGAGAAGCCGGCGACGGCAGCGACGTCCTCCAGGCTCAGCGGGAGGTCGGGGTTCTGGACGACGTGGTCGACGGCCGCGTCGACCCGTCGCGCGTAGAGCGGGTTCGCAAGAATCGGCAAGTGCTCCGTCCTCGGTCCGGGCTAGCGTCGGCACACCCCGTCGATCACGGGGCCGTCGACCCGAAAGGTAGCGTCCGTGGACCTCGGCACCTTCTCGATCAGCCTCACCGTCAAGGACCTCGAGGCGTCCCACGCCTTCTACGAGGCCCTCGGCTTCGAGGTGTTCGCCGGCAGCGTCGAGCACCGGATGCTCATGATGCGCAACGGGACGACGGTCGTCGGGCTCTTCCAGGGGATGTTCGAGCGGAACATGCTGACGTTCAACCCGGGCTGGGCGGCGGACTGCTCNGGCCCCGTCGTCGACGCGTCGACGACGGGGCCGGGGAGCATCGTCGTCGTCGACCCGGACGGGAACCCGGTGCTCCTCGACCAGCACGTCTGAGCGGTCTGCTCGCCCGGTGACGCGGGCGGCGGGGGACGTTGGTCCCTCGCCCGGCCGGGCGCCGTCCGGCAATCATTCGGTACCGAACGAATGGTGTCGAGGAGGCTGTCATGGGTGAGGTCGTCGGCGCGGGGCTGCTCGCGCACGTCCCGACGATGCTGATGCCGTACGAGGAGCGGCTCGCGCTCAACGGGGGCAAGGAGATCAGCCTCGTCCCGGGCATCGAGCAGCTGCGGCGGGACGTCTTCGAGACGCTCGACTACGACACGGTCGTCGTCCTCGACTCGCACTGGTTCACGACCGTCGAGTTCGTCGTCACCGCGCAGGACCGCCGCGCCGGGCTCTTCACGGCCGAGGAGCTGCCGCGGGGGATGTGCCGGATCCCCTACGACTGGCCGGGCGACCCGGAGCTCGCGCACGCGATGGCCGCCCACGGCGACAAGCACGGCACCTGGGTCACCGCGATCGACGACCAGTACCTGCCGATGTACTACGCCACGCTCAACCTCTGGCACTTCCTGGGCCGGGGCCTGCCCGACAAGCGCTGGGTGTCGGTGAGCGTGTGCCAGACCGGGGACACCCTCGACTTCCTCGCCGCGGGCCGCGCGCTCGGCGACGCGATCGCGGCTGTCGACCGCAAGGTGCTCCTCGTCGCGAGCGGTGCGCTCTCGCACACGTTCTGGCCGCTGCGCGAGCTGCGGGCGCACGAGGCGAGCGACCCGTCGCACATCTTCTCCCGCGAGGCGTACGAGGCCGACCAGGAGCGGCTGCGGTGGTTCGCGGACGGCGACCACGCCCGGGTGCTCGACACGATGCCGGAGTTCCTCGAGCACCGGCCCGAGGGCAGGTTCGCCCACTACCTCATGATGGTCGCCGCGCTCGGCGAGGGCGCCGTGACGGCGCCGTCGCGGCAGTACGGGGACTACGAGAACTCCGTCGGCACCGGTCAGGTGCACCTGTGGTTCGACCGCCCCGCCGGCGGCTGGACGGCGCCGCGCGCCTGACCTCTGCGGAGCCGGCAGGAAACCCGTTGGGGGCGGCCCGGCCGCGCTGCCTATGCTGGAGCCGGCATGTCCACCCAGCAGTCCTCCCCGCGTGAGGCCCTCGCCGCGCTGCGCGAAGGGCTCGGCGAGGTGACCCTCCGCGACGCCGGGCGGCTCGGCCGCCGGCTCGACGGCGTCCGCGGGATCAAGGACCCGGCCCGGCAGGCGCAGGCGCTCGCCCAGGTCGCGGCGGACGTCGCGACGGCACAGCAGCGGCTCGTGACCCGGGCGGCCGCGATGCCCCGCATCACCTACCCCGAGCAGCTGCCCGTCAGCGGCCGCCGGGAGGACATCGCCGCCGCGATCCGGGACCACCAGGTCGTCGTCGTCGCCGGCGAGACCGGGTCGGGCAAGACGACCCAGCTGCCGAAGATCTGCCTCGAGCTCGGGCGCGGAGTCCGGGGGCAGATCGGGCACACCCAGCCGCGCCGGATCGCCGCCCGCAGCGTCGCCGAGCGGATCGCCGAGGAGCTCGCGGTGCCGCTCGGGGAGGCCGTCGGCTACAAGGTGCGGTTCACCGACCGGGCGAGCGACTCGACCCTCGTCAAGGTCATGACGGACGGCATCCTGCTCGCCGAGATGCAGGGCGACCGGATGCTCACCGGCTACGACACGATCATCATCGACGAGGCGCACGAGCGGTCGCTGAACATCGACTTCATCCTCGGGTACCTCAAGCAGCTCCTGCCGCGGCGGCCGGACCTCAAGGTCGTCATCACGTCGGCGACGATCGACCCGCTGCGGTTCTCCGCGCACTTCGGCGGGGCGCCCGTCGTCGAGGTGTCCGGGCGGACGTTCCCGGTCGAGGTGCGCTACCGGCCGCTCGTGCAGCCGGCCGTGGTGGACGAGGACGACGACCTCGACGACCTGGACCGGCCGGAGGGGCGCCGCAACCCGTTGCTGGCCAAGGGCAAGGGCGGCCGGCCGGAGGACGGGACCGACGTCGTCCGGGACCAGGTCGAGGCGATCTGCGACGCGGTGTCCGAGCTGGCCGCCGAGGGGCCCGGCGACGTCCTCGTGTTCCTCTCCGGCGAGCGCGAGATCCGGGACGCCGCCGAGGCGCTCAACCGGCTCCAGCTGCGGCACACCGAGGTGCTCCCGCTCTACGCCCGGCTGTCGGCCGCCGAGCAGCACCGGGTCTTCACCTCGCACACCGGGCGCCGCGTCGTCCTCGCGACGAACGTCGCCGAGACCTCGCTCACGGTGCCGGGGATCAAGTACGTCGTCGACCCGGGCACGGCGCGGATCTCGCGCTACAGCAACCGGTTGAAGGTGCAGCGGCTGCCCATCGAACCGGTCTCGCAGGCGTCGGCGAACCAGCGCGCGGGTCGCTGCGGCCGGACGAGCGACGGCATCTGCATCCGGCTGTACGACGAGGAGGACTACCTCGCGCGGCCGGAGTTCACCGAGCCGGAGATCCTGCGGACCAACCTGGCCTCGGTCATCCTCCAGATGACCGCGCTCGGCCTCGGGGACGTCGACAAGTTCCAGTTCGTGGACCCGCCCGACCGGCGCAGCGTCAAGGACGGCGTCGACCTGCTCGTCGAGCTCGGGGCGCTCGACCCGGCGAAGCCGGCCGCCGACCGGCTCACCCCGGTCGGGCGCAGGCTCGCCCAGCTGCCCGTCGACCCGCGACTGGGCCGGATGATCCTCGAGGCGCACGCGAACGGCTGCGTCCGTGAGGTCATGGTCATCACGGCGGCGCTGTCGATCCAGGACGTCCGCGAGCGCCCGGTCGACGCGCAGCAGCAGGCCGACGAGAAGCACCGCCGGTTCGCCGACGAGACGAGCGACTTCGTCACGCTGCTGCGGCTGTGGGAGTACCTGCGCGAGCAGCAGAAGGAGCTCAGCAGCAGCGCCTTCCGCCGGCTGTGCCGCAGCGAGTACCTCAACTACCTGCGGGTGCGCGAGTGGCAGGACCTCTACGCCCAGCTGCGCCAGCTCGCGAAGAGCCTCGACGTCACGCTGAACAGCGAGCCCGCGGACCCGCAGCGCGTGCACCAGTCGCTGCTCGCCGGGCTGCTCTCGCACATCGGGCTGCGGGACGCCGCGGCCCGCGACTACCAGGGCGCCCGCGGGGCGCGGTTCTCGGTCTTCCCGGGCTCGGCCGTCGCGAAGAAGCAGCCGTCGTGGCTCATGGCCGCTGAGCTCGTCGAGACCTCGAAGCTCTGGGGCCGCACGGTCGCGAAGATCGAGCCGGAGTGGGTCGAGCCGCTCGCCGGCCACCTCGTGAAGCGCACCTACAGCGAGCCGCACTGGGAGAAGAAGCGGGCGTCCGTCGTCGCCGTCGAGCGGGTCACGCTCTACGGCGTCCCGATCGTCGCCGGCCGGACCGTGCAGTACGGGCGGGTCGACCCGGAGCTGTCCCGTGAGCTGTTCGTCCGGCACGCGCTCGTCGAGGGCGACTGGGAGACCCGGCACGCGTTCTTCGCCGAGAACCGCCGCCTGCTCGACGACGTCGAGGACCTGGAGAACCGGGCCCGGCGCCGCGACATCCTCGTCGACGACGAGACGCTCTTCGCCTTCTACGACCAGCTGATCCCGGCGGACGTCGTGTCCGGGCGGCACTTCGACGCCTGGTGGAAGCAGGCCCGGCGGGAGACCCCCGACCTGCTCACGTACACCCCTGAGCTGCTCGTCAGCGACGACGCCGACGAGGTGAGCGAGGCCGACTACCCGGACGTGTGGCGCCAGGGCGAGCTGACGCTGGGGCTGACGTACCAGTTCGAGCCCGGTGCGGCCGCGGACGGTGTCACCGCCCACGTGCCGGTCACCCTGCTGAACCGGGTCAGCCCGGACGGCTTCGAGTGGCAGATCCCGGGGCTGCGGCACGAGCTCGTCACGGCCCTCATCCGGTCGCTGCCCAAGGCGTTGCGCCGCTCCTTCGTGCCCGCGCCGGACACCGCCAAGGCGCTGCTCGGGTCCCTGCACCCGCGGCACGAGCCGCTCCTCGAGGCGGTCGCGCGCGAGCTCTCCCGGGTCGGCGGGTTCCCGGTGCCCCGCGACGAGCTCGACCTGGAGAAGGTGCCAGAGCACCTGCGGATGACGTTCCGCGTCGAGGACGCCCAGGGCCGGATGCTCGCCGAGGGCAAGGACCTCGACGCGCTCAAGGTGCGCCTCAAGCCGAAGGTCGCGACGACGATCTCCCAGGTGGCGCAGCGGGTCGAGCGGGCCGGGCTCACCGACTGGTCGATCGGCGAGCTGCCGCGGACCTTCGCGGCGGACGGCGTCCGCGGCTTCCCGGCGCTCGTCGACCAGGGGACGTCGGTCGCCGTCAAGGTGCTGCCGACCGAAGCGGACCAGCAGCGGGCGATGGTCACCGGCACCCGCCGGCTGCTCCTGCTGACGACGCAGTCGCCGGCGAAGACCGTGCTCGGGCGGCTCGACAACCGGGCCAAGCTCGCCCTCAGCCATGCCCCGCACGGCGGGGCCGTCGCGCTCTTCGACGACTGCCTCGCGTGCACCGTCGACGTCGTCGTCGAGGACGCCGGCGGGCCGGCCTGGGACGCCGCCGGTTTCGCGGCCCTGCGGGACGCCGTCCGCGGGCGGGCCGAGCCGGTGCTCACCGAGGTCGTCACCGTCGTCGCGGACATCCTCGCGGTCGCGGGCGACGTCGAGCGGGCCGCCCGGAGCACGTCGAGCCTCGTGCTGCTGCCCGCGCTGACCGACGTCCGCGAGCAGCTCGCCGCCCTCGTGCACACCGGGTTCGTCGCCGAGACCGGGTACCACCGCCTGCGGGACGTCGCCCGCTACCTGCGGGCCGCCGTCCAGCGGCTGGAGAAGCTCCCCGAGCGGCCCGAACGCGACCGCGAGCTCATGTGGCGCGTCGAGCTCGTCGAGCAGTCGTACGCCGACCTGCGCGCCCGGCTCAAGCCCGGTGCCGCCGTCCCGCCCGCGCTCGACGAGATCCGCTGGATGGTCGAGGAGCTGCGCGTCAGCTTCTGGGCGCAGCACCTCGGCACCCCGTACCCGGTCTCGGAGAAGCGGATCCAGAAGGCCATGGACGCCGTCGCCGCGACCCTGCCGTAGCTCGCCCGCCGAGCAGCTCATGCTCGCGCCGCGTACCGTTCTGGATGTCGCGCCGGCCCGTTTCCGGTACCGACCGCGAGCATGAGCGGAGTGGAGGACGGCGTGCGGCTCGTCGCGTACTTCGAGATCCCGGTGACCGACCTCGACCGCGCCGTCGCCTTCTACGAGGGGCTGCTCGGCGTCCGGCTCGAGCGGGCGGTCGTCGACGGCCACCCGATGGCGCTCTTCCCGCCCGCCGACGGGGTCGGGCAGGCGACGGGGGCGCTGGCCGCGGGGGAGAGCTACGTGCCGTCGGTCGACGGGACCCGGGTCTACTTCGAGGTGGACGACGTCCCCGAGGTCCTCGCCCGCGGCGTGGCGGCGGGCGCCCGGGTGCTCTACCCGCCGGCGTCCGTCGGCGACGGCCAGGTCGCCGAGCTCGAGGACTGCGAGGGCAACCGCGTCGCCCTGCTGTCCCACGCCTGACCCGCACCCGACCTGCCCCTGCTCAGGGCTCGACCAGGGTGATGCCTGATGCCCGCGACGTCTCGGGCTGCCTAGCGTGAGGGCATGCCCGCTCCCCGCCGGTTCGACCGTGCCGCGCTGACCCTGGGACTCGGCGTCCCGGTGCTGTACTTCCTGACCCAGGGTGTGATCGGCGTGCTCACGCCGGGGTACAGCTTCCGGCAGCAGGCGGCCAGCGACCTCGGGGTCGGCGACTCGGCCCGGGCCCTGGTCTTCAACCTCGGTGCGGTCTCGACCGGCGTCCTGGCCGCGGTGGCCGCCTACGGGTTCGCGGCCGCCCCCCGCTGGTCGCCGGTCCCCGCGGTCCGGGCGAGACTGACCGCGCTGGCGGTCGCCTCGACGGGCGCCGCCGCGATCGCCGCGGGCGTCTTCCCGCTGCCGGATCCACGGCACGGCGGAGGCCCGATCGGCGCCGGCATGTTCGTGATCCCGCTGCTCATGGCGACCCTGCTCTGGAGGGTGGCGTCGCCCTGGGCCCGGGCCTACCTCGTGCTCAATCTCGCGCTCTTCGCCGGCTGCGCCGCGATGCTCAGCGGCTCGACGCCCGTCGACCAGGTCGCGAACGGTGGCCTGCTGCAACGGCTGCTCGCGGTCACCGTGTTCGGAGCGATCGGGATCGGTTGTGCGATCGTCACCGCCACCCGGCCCGACAGCGTCCGCTCCGACAGCGTCCAGGTGGGCGACTGAGACGTGGTGCTGCCCCGGCCCGGCTGACGCACCTCCCGCTCGCGCTCGTGCCGGGTAGCGTCCGAGAGGTCGCGCCGGCCCGTTTCCGGTACCGGGCGCGAGCATGACCGGAACGGGGGACGGCGTGACAGAGGTGTCGGGGACGGTCGTCGCGGCGACGTGGGTGTCTCGTCGGGCGGACGGGGCGGTGCTGGGGGTGCGGCCGCACGGGGCGGGCGCGTTCTTCCTGCCGGGTGGGGTGCCCGAGGAGGGGGAGACGTACGCCGAGGCGGCGGCGCGAGAGGTCTTCGAGGAGACCGGGATCGTCGTCGACGCCGGTGCCCTGCGCGAGGTGGCGCGGGTGACCGGCCCCGCGTACGGCCGACCGGGCTGGGCCGTGCTGCTGGTGTGCTTCGAGGGCCCTGGCGTCGGTGAGCCGGTGGCGGGCCCCGACGAGATCGCCGAGGTGGCCTGGATCGGCGTGCACGAGCATGACCGGTTCGCGGATGCCGTCCGCACGGCTCTCGGCCTGGGCTGCTGACCGTCGTCCGCCATACCGCAACCAGAACCTGCTCCGGGCAGCACGAAAGGCCCCCAGGAGCAGGTTGTGGTTGCGTTGTGGTGCGGAAGCCGTAGCGGGCCCGGGCATCGCTGCTCAGGCGATGACGGAACCCGGCGACGATGCCGGCGGCATGGCCGACCAGCCGCCCTACGTCCGCGCCCGCCCAGGTCGCATCGTGGCTGGTGCGCTGCTTCTGACCGGCGTCACCCGAGATCGCACGAGCGGGTGGGCAGTCAGTCGACGGCGAGGCCGCGGCGGCGCCGCATCCGACGGGACTGGGACGAGAAGACCGTGTCGGCGAGCATGCCGAGCACGAGGATCACGAGCATGTAGGCGATGAGCTCCGGCGCGTTGTTGAAGTCCTGGGCGAAGGACAGGCGCGACCCGAGGCTCGGCTTGCCCTCGATGATGACGAGGAGCTCGCCGGCCATGAGGCTGCGCCAGGCGAAGGCCCAGCCCTGGTTGAGGCCCGCCACGTAGGACGGCAGCGCCGCCGGGATGACGAAGTGCCGGTAGAGGTCGACCGACCCCGCGCCGAGCACCGTGCCGAGGCGGGTGAACGCCGGCGGCACGTGGTCGATGCCGGAGATGATGCCGTTCGCGATGCTCGGGGCGGCGCCCAGGATGACGACGAACGTGATCGCCTGCTCGTTGAGGCCGAAGAGCAGGATCGCCAGCGGGAACCAGACGATCGAGGGCATCGTCTGGAGGCCGGTGATGAGCGAGCCGATCGCCGCGCGCACCGGGCGGAACCGGGAGACGGCGATCCCGACGACCGTGCCGATCGCGATCGCGAAGGCGAAGCCGACGAGCGCCCGGCGCAGCGTCGTCCCGATGGCCTGCCAGAACTCCGGCTCACGGACGAGGTCGCCGAGCGTCTGCGCGACCGTGAGCGGCGCCGGGAGGACGAACTCGGGGCGCCAGCCGGACAGGACGACGGCCTGCCAGATCGCGACGAACGCGACGACGGCGCCGACCTTGGGCCACGTGCCGGCCCAGGCCCGGGTCAGGGCACGCGACCGGTCGGAGTCGGCACCGACGAGGGGGGCGAGCGGGCCGGGGCCGGACGCCGCACCGACCGCGGTCGCGAGCCCGCCGGACGTGCCGGTGCCTGCGGGGCGTTCGTCAACCGACATGGCGGGCCACGTCCTCTCGCAGGGCGGCGGTGAGCGAGCCGGCCCGGCGGGCCACCTCGGGATCCTCCATGCGGCGGGGCCGCGGCAGGTCGATGTGCTCGGTATGGACGACGCGGCCCGGGGACGAGCCCATGAGCACCGCGCGGTCACCGAGCCGGACGGCCTCGCGGACGTTGTGCGTCACGAAGAGCACGGTGAGCCCGGCCTCGCCGGCGACCCGCTCGATCTCGTCGTGCATGTGGTCGCGGGTCATCGCGTCGAGCGCGCCGAGCGGCTCGTCCATGCAGACGACCGAGGCGTCCTGCGCGAGCACCCGGGCCAGCGCCACCCGCTGCCGCATGCCGCCGGACAGCTCGTGGGGGCGCTTGTCGGCGTAGGCGCCGAGCCGGACCCGCTCGAGCAGCGCGTGCGCCTGCGGCGTGCGCTCCGCCCGGGCGACGCCGCGCAGCTTGAGCGCCAGCGCGACGTTCTGGGCCGCGGTGAGCCACGGCAACAAGGTCGCCTCCTGGAACATGAGCGCGACCCGGCCGCCGACCTCGAGCGTGCCCGTCGTCACCTGCTCGAGCCCGGCGACGAGCGAGAGCAGCGTCGACTTGCCGCAGCCGGACGCGCCGACGATCGTCACGAACTCGCCGGGCCGGACGTCGAGGTCGACGTCCTGCACCGCCGTCGTCGCGGTCGCCCCGCGGCCGAACACCTTCGTCACCCCGGTCAGCCGGACACCGCCGTGCGCGACGGGCTCGGGTGCCGCGCCGGACGCGGGCCGGGCCTCGTTCTCTGTCACGGTCACAGCGCCGCCACCTCCGCCTGGCCGCGGGACTTCAGCGCGGCGTTGAGCTGGGCGAGGTCCCACAGCTTCGCGAAGTCGTCCGACGGCGCCTTCTCGAGCAGGCCGACCGCCTGGGCGTGCTTCGCGGACTCCTTGAGCGTCGCCTGCAGCGGGTCGGCGCTGAAGGTGAGGTTGCCCCAGGCGTCGGCGAGCGTGGCCGGCTCGACCTCCTGGCCGGTGATCGCCGAGATCTTCGTCGCGACGTCCGTCCGGGCCTTGGCCGGCTCCGCCGCGATGAAGTCGATGGCGTCGAGGTTCGCCTCGAGGAACGCCCGCACGGTGTCGGGGTTCCTCTGGAGGAACTCGGTGCGGACGACGACGTTCGTCGTGACGAACCTGCCGCCCGGCCACAGGGTCGACTCGGCGACGAGGACCTTCCCGCCGGCGGCGACGAACTGGGTCGCGAACGGCTCCGGCACCCACGCGCCGTCGATCTGCCCGGACGCGAACGCCTGCAGAGCCGCCGAGTTCTTCTGCGGCTTGATGCTCACGTCCCCGCCGCCGTCGACGGTCGTCTTCAGGCCCTGCTGGGAGAGCCAGTAGCGCAGGGCGACGTCCTGCGTGTTGCCGAGCTGCGGGGTGGCGAGGGTCTTGCCCTTGAGCTGCGCGGCGGTGGTGATCTCCGGCTTGACGACGAGCGAGGCCCCGCCGGAGGTCGCGCCGGAGATGACCCGGACGGCGGCCCCGCCGGACTGCGCGTACGCGTTGATCGTCGGGTTGGGGCCGATGTACGCGATGTCGAGCGAGCCGCCGAAGAGCGCCTGGACGACGTCCGGCCCCGCGTTGAACGACTGGGTCTTGACCTTGCCGTCGCCGATCCGCTTCGTGAAGAAGCCCTCGGCGTCGGCGACGAGGCCGGGCGCGTGCGTGAGGTTCGGGAAGTAGCCGATGTTCACCGCGACGGTCTGGTCGGTCGACGGGGCGGTGGCCGCGGGGGCGGCGCCCGTGGACGCCGTGCTGCCGCCGCCGCACGCGGCGAGCGAGAGCAGGGCCACGGCCGAGACGGCGGCGGCGCCGGTGCGCAGCAGGGTGCGGCGGGAGGGG
>NZ_MWLN01000143.1 GCF_002198655.1 Kineosporia sp. A_224 | reverse complement strand
CCCCACGCCGTCCGACCCCACGCCGTCCGGCCCCGCACCGGACCCGACACCGACCGCCGAACCCACCGGCGTGCTCGACCCGGTGACCGACCCGCTGGCCTCGGTCGGGGTGGATGTCGGGCTGCCGCTGCCCTGACCTGTAACGCCTGCGCCTGCTGCGGGCACCACCTGTGCGGAGCGAGCGACGGACGGTCGCCCCGGACAGGGCGGTGCGCGATGACGATGCCGGACGTCGGGTTCGACAACCTCTTCGTCGTCAGCACGGTCGCCCTCCTCGTGCCGCTCCTGCTCGGGTTCCTGCCAGGGCTGCGGGTGCCGGCCGTCGTCGTCGAGATCCTCGCGGGAGTCGTGCTCGGTCCGACCGGCCTGGGGTGGGTGCAGGTCGACGAGGTCGTCGCCGTCCTCGCGGTGCTGGGGCTGGGGTTCCTGCTCTTCCTCGCCGGGCTGGAGATCGACGTGCGGGCCCTCGGCGGGCCGGCACTGCGGTCCGCCGGCCTCGGCTACGTCGTGACGATCGCGCTGGGGCTCGCGGCGGGGCTCGGCCTGCAGGCCGCCGGATGGGTGCGCAGCGGCCCGCTCGTCGCGGTGGCGCTGTCGGCGACCTCGCTCGGCCTCGTGGTGCCCGTGCTCAAGGACGCAGGCGCCGACCGCGCTCCCGTGGGCCGGCTCACCGTGGCCGCCGCGACGGTCGCCGACTTCGCGGCCGTCGTCCTGCTCTCGCTGCTCTTCTCCGCGACCGGCAGCACCGGCGCGACGACGGCGCTGCTGTCCGCGTTCGCCGTGCTCGCCGTCGTCGTCGCCGTCGCGGTCCGCCGGGCCGGTACGTCGATGCGCCTCGGCGACGTGCTGCTCCGGCTGCAGGACACGACGGCGCAGGTCCGGGTCCGGGCCGCGGTCGTGCTCCTCGTCGGCTTCGTCGCGCTCGCGGCCCGGTTCGGGATCGAGACGATCCTCGGCGCCTTCGTGGCCGGCGCCGTGCTCGCGACCGTCGACCGCGACGCCGCCTCGCACCCGCACCTGCGCACCAAGCTCGAGGCGATCGGCTACGGCTTCCTCGTGCCGGTGTTCTTCGTCTCGAGCGGGGTCAGGCTGGACCTGAGGGGCCTGCTCGCCGACCCGGCGGCCGCGCTGCGGGTGCCCGTGCTGCTCCTGGCGCTGCTCCTGGTCCGCGGGCTGCCGGCGCTGCTGTTCCGCCGCGTCCTCGACGGCCCCGCGACGCTGGCCGCCGCGCTGCTGCAGGCGACGTCGCTGCCGTTCGTCGTCGCGGCGACCCAGATCGGGGTGGCCACCGGGGCCATGAGCGGCGTCACCGCGGCCGCGTTCGTCAGCGCCGGCGTGCTGTCGGTCCTGTTCTTCCCGGCCGCGGCGCTGGGTCTCCTGCGCCGCAGCAGGGCGGCGGAACCGGCGGTCGCCGCGGCGCCGTGAGCGGGGGCCGTGATCAGTGCGGTGGCCCGCCCGAGTACACCCGGCCGAGCATCGCGACCCACTGGTGCACGGCGTCCTCGTTGGGTGCGAGCGCACCCGGCCGGAAGTGCGGCGACGCGAGCCCGCGCTGGACGGACTCGCACGCGGCCCAGTCCTCGCGGTTGGTGATGTCCCAGAAGTCCATGGCGTAGCGCGGGTCGAAGCCCGGCCGGGAGAACGCCTCCTCGGGGAACAGCCACGAGCACTCGACCCACGTCCGGTCCGGGGCGAGGGCCACCATCCGGTGCGTCATGACGTAGTCGGGGTGCAGCGAGACGAGGATGTTCGGGAAGAGCCCGAGGTAGAGCACCTTGCGCGGGTCGACGCCCTCGATCGGCGTTCCCAGGCTGCTGCCGTCGAGGGACATCGTGACGGCGTGGTCCTTGAGGTCCATGCTGCCGCCGACCCAGGCGCCGGGCAGGTCCCAGTTGTCGCCGGAGTCGGGCGGGGCGACGGCGCACAGCTCGGGGTGGATCGACGGGCAGTGGTAGCACTCGTGGTAGTTCTCGCAGATCACCTTGTAGTTCGCGGCGAGGACGTACTCGTGCCGCCCGCCCAGGCGCAGGGTCTCGGGGCGGTACGGCGCGACGAGGTTCTCGAGGCCGCCGAGGTAGGTGGCCAGCGGGGCCGCGGTCCCGGTCGCGTTGACCATGACCCAGCCGTGCCAGAGCTCCAGCGGCACCGGCAGCAGCGGGTTGTCGGTGCGGTCGAAGCCCGGGGCGTCCTTCATCCCCGGCGCGGCGACGAGGCGGCCGTCGAGGCCGTAGCTCCACAGGTGGTACGGGCAGGTCAGGGACCTGGCGGACGCCGTGCAGCCGTCGGCGAGGAGCTCGTGGCCGCGGTGCCGGCAGGTGTTCGCGAAGGCCTTCAGCGCGCCGTCCACCCGGGTGAGCAGCACGGGGACGTCGCCGACCGTCACGGCCTGCTGGGTCGTCCCCGCGGGGACGACCTCGTCCTGGCGGCCCAGGCACACCCAGCCGGCGGCGAAGGCGTGCCGCTTCTCCCAGTCGAGGACCCGCTGGTCCGTGTACGCCTCGGCGGGCAGCATCGTCGAGCGGCCGAAAGGCTGCAGCGACCGGGCGAGGGCCGCGGGGTCGATCGGCGCGGGCGGGACGGCCGAGGCGGCCGAGGTCGTCCGGGGCGCCGGGGTCGTGGTCGTCACGTGGTCCTCCCTGGGGCGGGGTCTGCCGGGTCAAGATCATGTCGCGGTCCTGTGCGCGCGGGCCGGGCGCCGCTAGCCTGCCCGGATGGGCAGACGACGGGCGGACGTGCGGCGGGAGGAGATCCTGCGCGCCGCGGCGGTCGTGGTGTCGCGCAACGGGTTCGCCCGCACCCGGGCGGCGGACGTCGCCGAGGAGCTGGGCGTCAGCACGGCGCTGGTCTTCTACCACTTCGAGACCAAGGAGCGGCTGCTGTCGGAGGCCTTCGCGTTCGCGGCGGCCGCCGACCTGGACCGGCTCGGCCGCGCGGTCCAGGCCCGGGGGACCTGCACCCAGCGGCTGCGGGCCGTGCTGCGGCTCTACGCGCCCGCCGGTGAGGCGCCGGGCTGGACCCTCGACATCGACGCCTGGTCGGAGGCGTTGCGGACGCCGGAGATCCGGGCCGCCTCGCAGGAGGTCGACCGGCAGTGGCGGGCGGCGATCGAGCAGGTCGTCCGGGACGGCGTCGAGGCGGGCGAGTTCAGCTGCGAGGACCCGGCCGCCTCCGCGCTGCGGATCGCCGCGATGCTCGACGGGCTGGCGGTCGCGACCCAGGTGCGGGTGAGCGTGCGGCGCGCGCAGGCGGCCCGCTGGGCGGCCGAGAGCGCGGCCCGCGAGGTGGGCCTGCCGCCCGAGGTGCTCCTGCTGCGCGGCGGGCGCCGCCCGGTCGGGTAGCTGCATCGTCAGACCAGCCACGTCAGACCAGCCACGTCAGACCAGCCAGGTCAGCGGCGCGTCCGGGTCGGTGAGCGCGCGCCGGGTGAGGCTGAACGCCGACAGGTCGGTCGACGACGTCCCGGTCGTCGCGAGGTCGGCGAGCACCCGGCCGAACCACGGCGCGAACTTGAAGCCGTGCGCCGAGCCGAGCCCGACGACGACGTTCTCGTGGCCGGGCAGCCGGTCGAGGACGAAGTCCCGGTCCGGGGTGAGGGTGTACAGGCACGTCGTCACGGTCCGGACGTCGAGCGCCCCGGGCACGAGGACGCGCATGAACGCCCGGGCCCGGCGCAGGGCGTCCTCGTCGGTGTCGTACGTGCGCGTCTCGGGGTCGACCGGCTGCCCGCCGCAGTCCTGGCCGACCTTGACGCTCGCCTGGAAGTACGTCGGGAAGCCGTAGAAGGACGGGTCGTCCATCCAGATCCACACCGGGAAGGCGCCTTGGGCGTGCCGGCCGCCGCGGCCCTGATCGTCGGCGTCCGCCACCGAGAAGTGGACGACCTGCTCCTTCGTCACCGTGAGCGGCACGCTCGCGTCGACCGAGGCGAGGACGTCGTTCGTCCAGGCGTCCGCGGTGACGACGACGGTGCGGGCGAAGTGCCGGGTGCCCTCCGCCGTCCGGATCGCGACGCCGTCGCCGAGGTCGACGAGCTCGACGACCTGGTGCTCGTCCCGCAGGTCCGCGCCGAACCGCCGGGCCTGCTCCTGCATGACGCGGGTGCCGCGGCCCGCCGGGACGATCCCGGTGAGCTCCTGGTGGAGCACGGTCGTCCCCTCGGGCACGGCCAGCCCCGGCCAGCGGCCGCGGGCGGTGGTCGCCGTGAGCACCTGGTGGGGGACGCCCATGACCGCCATCGAGTTGACGTAGTCCTCGATGTCGATGGCCGCCGCGGGCGGGAACAGGTCGACCCCTCCGGTGCGCAGGACGAGCTGCTCGGAGCTGTCGGACTCCAGGGCGGCCCAGTCCTCGTAGGCCTCGATCGCCGCGGACACGTAGTTCGGCGTGTGGTAGCTCAGCCGGATGATCCGGGTGTCGCCGTGCGAGGCGCCCCTGACGTGCCCGAACGAGAACCGCTCCAGCCCGAGCACGGACCTCCCGCGGCGCGCCAGCTGCCAGGCGGTCGCGCTGCCGAGTGCCCCGAGCCCGACGACGGCGACGTCGTAGGGCTCCCTGACGGGGTGCACCGGCCGCTCACCCGGCCCGGTCGTCGTCGGCCGGTGCCGTCGCGCCCGGTGGCCGGTGCGCGGCGAGGCGGGGCAGCAGCCACCGCCGGATGTCGAGGCTGTCGTCCTCCATGGGTCCGTACCAGCCCTTCTCGTAGAACGCCGAGCTCATCCCCGACTGCACGCTCGCGCACACCTCCCAGTCCTGCCGGTTCACCAGGTCCCAGAACCCGGCGCAGTCCTCGACGTCGAGGTGCGCCTCCTCGGGGGCGACCAGCACGTCGAACGTGACCCGGGTCCGCGCGACGCCGACCGCCTCCAGGAGGAAGGATGCCGCGTGCTCGGCCGAGAGCGACAGCATGAGGTTCGGGTAGACGAGCTCGCCCTTGTGCCGGGTGCGCTCGTCGGCGTCCAGGCCGGGGAACGGCGTGCGCGGCGAGCCGCCGGAGAACGAGAACGTCCAGGCGCCGTCCCGGTGCGGGATGCCGGCCTCCCAGTCGAGCGGGCCGCCGTCCGGGGCGAGCCCGCCGTGCCCGAAGGCCGGGACGAGCCGGGTCAGCTCGGGGTGCACGCCGGCGCAGTGCAGGCACTCGTTGTAGTTCTCCGCGATCACCTTCCAGTTCGCGTCGACGTCGTAGACCGCGCGGTAGGCGCTGACGAGCCGGTCGAGCGGGTAGCGGGCGGTGCGGTCGACGACGGCGCCGAGGCTCTCGGTGAGCGACGGGCCCGACGGCGCCCCGCCGGGAAGGAGGCGGACGAAGACGAACCCGCCCCAGGTGGCCGCCTCGACCGGCGCCAGCGTGAACCGCGCCGGGTCGAACCCGTCGACGCCGTCGAAGTGCGGGGCACGGAGCAGGCCGCCGTCGAGCCCGTACGTCCACGAGTGGTACCGGCAGCGCAGCGCCTTCGCGCCGCACGGGGCCGGCGGGTCGCCGTCGGCGTGCGGGACGACGCGCGCCCCGCGGTGCCGGCACACGTTCGCGTGCGCGTGCAGCGTGCCCGCGGCGTCCGTCGTGAGGAGCAGGCTCTCGCCGTGCACCTCGACGACGGCGAGCCGCTCGGCCGCGTCGAGCCCCAGCCCGGCGAGGCGCCCCGCGCACGTCCACTCCCGGCGCAGGACGGCGTCCCGCTCGTGCCGCCACAGCCCGGCGTCCACGTAGTGCTCGCGCGGCAGCGCCGCCTCCAGGCCCGTCATCGCCGGCTCCCCGCGGCCCGGTGCCTCAGGCCCGGCCGGCGAGCCGGCGGACCCGGCTCCGCAGGCGCTCGGAGCGGCGGTCGGCGAGCACCTGCCGGACGACGTTGCGCCCCGGGATGCCCGTGACGCCGCCGCCGCCGTGGGTCGCCGAGCCGGCCTGGTAGAGCCCGGCCACGGGCGTCCTCAGGTCGGCGAACCCGGCCGCGGGGCGGGCGTGGAACATCTGCCCGAGGGTCAGCTCGCCGTGGAAGATGTTGCCGCCCACGAGGTGGTACTTCGTCTCCATCTCGTGCGGGCCGATGACCTGCCGGCCGACGACCGAGCCGGCGAAGCCCGGTGCGACGGCGTCCATCCGGGCGACGAGCCGGTCGGCGTAGGACTCCAGCTCGTCCTGGTGCGGCTCGGTGTTCCAGGTGTGCGGCACCCACTGGGTGAACATCGAGACGACGTGGTGGCCGGGCGGGGCGAGCGAGTCGTCGAAGACCGACGGGATGCAGACGTCGGCGAAGGGCAGCGTCGAGGGCCGGCCGGCGACGGCCTCCTGGTAGGCGTTCTCGAGGTCGTCGACGCTCTCGGCGAGGACGATCGTGCCGCCGTGCACCTGCGGGTCGTACTCCGGGTGCGAGGTGAACGTCGGCAGCCGGTCGACCGCGACGTTGACCTTGACCGTGCCGCTGCGGGTCTTCCAGCGCTCGATGTCGGTGACGAAGTCGGCGGGCAGGTCGCGGCGGTCGAGCAGCCGCAGGAAGGAGATCTGCGGGTGCGCGGTCGTGATGACGGTGCCCGCGCGGACCGTCGTGCCGTCCTCGAGGGTGACGCCCGTCGTCCGCCCGTCGCGGACGTCGATCCGGGCGACCGGGGCGGACGTGCGGACCGTCGCGCCGAGCGCCCGGGCCGCTGCGGCGAGCGCCCGGGTCACCCCGCCCATGCCCCCGCGGGGGAAGCCCCACGCGCCGGTCTGGCCGTCGCCGAGGTCGCCGACGTGGTGGTGCAGGGTCACGTACGCGGTGCCCGCCGAGCGCGGCCCGGCCCACGAGCCGATGCAGCCGGAGACCGACAGGACGCCCTTGAGCGCGTCGGACGTGAACCGGTCCTCGAGGAGGTCCGCGACGGAGGCGGAGAAGAGCCGGGCGATGTCGACGGCGCCGCGGGTGTCGACGTCCTTGAGCCGGCGGAGCATGAGGGCCTGCCGGGCGAGGTCGGCCGGTCGGCGCGAGCCGAGCGCGGGCGGGATGTCGGCGAGCATCGGGCCGAGGATCTTCCCGAGGCGGCCCATCTCCTCCTCCCACGCCTCGTAGGCGTCGGCGTCCTTCGAGGAGAACTTCGAGATCTCGGCGTGCCGTGCGCGCGGGTCGTCCGGCAGCCGCAGGTGGGTGCCGTCGCGGCGCGGGGCGAAGTACGGGCCCTGCGGGTACACGTGGTAGCCGTGGGCCGCGAGGTCGAGGGCCTTGACGATCGACGGCGGCAGCAGCGAGACGACGTAGGACAGCGAGGTCACCGTGTAGTCCGGGCCGAACGGGTGCTCGCTCACGGCCGCGCCGCCGACGACCTCGCGGGCCTCGCAGACCAGGACGGACAACCCCTCCCGGGCGAGCAGCCCCGCGGCGACGAGGCCGTTGTGGCCTGCGCCGACGATGACGACGTCGTACCCGTCCCGAGGCTCCATGACCGGAGTTTACTGACTCGTGAATCAGCAGACCAGGCTTGACAGGGACCGGCGGACCTGGTGCGGCCCGTTGTGCCGCAGGAGAATGGAGGCGGAGCGGGGCGTCGGGGACGCACCGCGGAGCCGGTGCACGCACTCCGCCCAGGGGAGGGGAGTGCAGTGCGCGAGGCTCTCACCGCACGCAGGACCGCAGACCGCACGTGGCTGCGGCGCAGGACGCTCGTCGGGCTGGCCGTGGTCGCCTGCGCGGTGCCGGCCGGGCTCGCCGGCGCGACCGCCGCCGCGTCGCCGGCGCAGGCCGCCACGACGACGCCGGTGCTCGTCGACGTCCGGGCCGCCCACCACCCCGGCTACGACCGGGTGGTGTTCGAGTACACCGGCAAGGGGCCGACGGCGTACACGGCGAAGTACGTGACGACGCTGGTCGCCGACGGCTCCGGGCAGAAGGTCCCCGTGGCCGGCCGGGCGATCCTGTCCGTCGTCATGCGTGACGTGGACGCCCACACCGTCGCCGGCAAGGTCCCGACGCCGCTGCGCCAGGCGTTCGCGCTGAAGAACGTCACCTCGACCGTGCGGTCGGGCGACTTCGAGGCCGTCGTCTCGTACGGCGTCGGCCTGCAGAAGAAGACGGCGTTCCACACCCACCGGCTGAGCAGCCCGGCCCGGGTGGTCGTCGACATCACGACGCCGTTCACCACGGTGAACCGCAGGGTCTGGTTCGCCGACTCCGACAAGGTCGCGGCGAACGTCGCGAACCCGATCACGTCGGTGTGGCGCCAGGTGCTGCCCACGACCCCGGCGACCGGGGTCATGGACCGGATCTACGCCGGCCCGACGAAGGCCGAGAAGGCGGACGGGCTGTTCCTGCAGACCTCCCGGACGACCGGCTGGACGAACCTGCGGATCTCCTCGGACGGCATCGCCCGGGTGCAGCTCACGGGCCCGTGCGGTGACGGCTCGGCGGTGGTCACCGTCGCCTCCGAGATCTTCCCGTCGCTGCGCCAGTTCTCGACCGTCGACCACGTGAAGGTCTACGGCCCGGACGGCACCACCGAGTACCCGACCGGGCACCGCGACTCGATCCCGGAGTGCCTCGAGCCGTAGCCGCGGTCGTGCCCGGGGCGCCGGGTGCAACCTCCGGACGCCGGCCCGCGTCGTTCTGACGCGGACCGGCGTCCGTGCCGTCCGTCGCCACGAGGAGCCGTCGCATGAGACCCGAGGACTACGTGCCCCCGCAGGTCGCGGCCCGTCGGGCCCGCGAGGTGCCGGTGCCCGAGCCGACCTGGTGGCAGCGGGTGCAGGACCCGGTCGTCATGACCGGGATCGTCGCCGTCGCCGTCGCGTGGGCGTTCGTCGCCTACGCGTACGGCCGCCGGGAGGCGTCCCTCTACAGCGGCCTGCTCCTCGGGCTCGGGCTCGCGGCCCTGCTGCGGCCGGGCTGGGGGATGTACTTCGGCAGCCGGTGGGAGTACGCGCAGGAGCCGGTGCCGTCCCGGGCCGCGCTCGTCATGACCCGCTTCTCCGGTGTCGTCATGTGCGCGGCGGCGGTCGCGTTCTCGTTGTGACCCGGGTGCCGCTCAGCTGACGTCGATCCGGCCCTGCTTCAGGGTCAGGGTGTCCGCCTTGATGTAGGCGACCTGCGACGTGACGTCGGTGAAGATGATGAACGGGAACGTGAGCGGCGGCGGCGAGTCCGGCGACAGGTTCAGCGGCAGCAGCCCGAAGGCGTTTCCGGACTGCTTGAGCACGTAGAGCTCGACGTTGCCGCGGAGCACGACGTCGGTGCCCGCGGTGATCCGCATCGTCGCGCCGTTGGCGGTGACGGACTCCTTGATGCCCTTGATCGTCACGCTGTCCGCGGTGAACTTGAGCACCCGGAACGTCGAGCCGTCGATCCGGGTCAGCGTCGTGACGCCGTCGTAGGAGAACCCGGTGAGGGTCTGCGACGACGCGTCGATGCCCGTCGGGACCCCGGTGACGACGAGCCCGCCCGCCGCGGCGGCCCTCGGCTGGGCCACCGGGTCGCCGGCGGCGGCCGCGGCCGCCTGGGCCTGCTGGCACGCCTTCATCGCGTCGGCGGCCTGCTGGGCGGTGTCGCTGCCCAGACCGACCGCGCGGCTCGGGCCCTGCTGCGGGTCGCAGGCAGCCTCGACGGCGGCGGCGGAGCCGTCGGCGGGCGGGGCCGCCGGGTCGGCAGGTGTCGCGGGGTCGCCCGGCTTCGCGGGGTCGGCCGGCTTCGGGTCGGCCGGCTTCGGGTCCGCGGGTTTGGCCGGGTCGGCCGGCGTCGTGGTGCTCGGCGCGGGCGCCGGGGTCGGGGTCGGGGACGGCGCGGGCGCCGGGCACAGCCAGGGGAACAGGTCGCAGAACGCGCTCGCGCGCGGGGCCGAGGCGGCGGGTGCCGAGGCCTGCGCCGGGGCCGCCAGCGCGGTCGTCAGCGCGACGCCGAGGACGACCGCCGTGAGCCGGGTCGCACGTGCCCCGCGCGTCACCGGACGACCGACGAGCGGGAGTCCGCCCGGAAGGGGT
>NZ_MWLN01000142.1 GCF_002198655.1 Kineosporia sp. A_224 | reverse complement strand
ACCGCCGCCGAACCCCGCTACCTCCACAGCGCCCGCGGCGTCGGCGTCCGCCTCGCGGCCCCCGACGAGGGCTAGGGCGACGGCCGGTGCGTCGTCGGGTCGCACTGCTCGTGGCTGCCGTGACATCAGCGGTCGTCCTCGCCTTCGTCATCCCGCTCGGGCTGCTCGTGCGCACGCTGGCCGAGGACCGGGCGCTCCGCGCCGCCACGAGCCAGTCGGTCTGCATCGCCGGCGCGGCGCAGAACATCACCGACCCGGCCACCCGGGACCGCGTCGTCGAGCAGTGCGGCGACGACCGCCCCGGGGCGCCGCCCCCGACCGTCGTGCTCTCGGGGAAGACGCTGCTCGGCCCGGAGCCGCCGGCCTTCGACCCGGGACTGCGCGCCGCGATCGAGAAGGGCACGGCCCAGACGGTCACCACGCCGGCCGGGAAGATCATCTACGTCGTGAGCATCACGAAGGCGGACCGGGTCGTCGTCCGCACGGTCGTCCCGAACGCCGAGCTGCACCGCGGCGTGGCCCAGGCCTGGGGAACGCTCGGTGCCCTCGGGCTCGCCCTGATGCTCGCCGCCGTCGTCTTCGCGGCCCGGCTCGCGGGCCGGATCAGCCGGCCGCTCCTGCAGGTCGCCTACGCGGCCGAGACGATGCGCTCCGGGGCGCTCGACACCCGCGTGCCCGAGCGCGGGCCGCCGGAGGTGGTCGCGCTCGCCGGAGCGCTCAACGGGCTCGCCGAGCGGGTCCAGCAGCTCCTCGCCGCCGAGCGGGACGCCGTCGCGGACCTGTCGCACCGGCTGCGCACCCCGGTCACCGCGCTGCGGCTCGACACGGACGGCGTCGCCGACCCGGACGTCCGCGAACGGCTGCGGATGCACGTCTCCGCGCTGGAGAAGACCGTCGACGCGATCGTCCACGACGCGCGCCGCCCGTCGCGCACCCAGCCCGGCACGTCGTGCGACGTCGGCCGCGTCGTCGCCGAACGGGTCCAGTTCTGGTCGGCGCTGGCGGACGACCAGGGCCGCGCGCTGCAGCTCTTCCTCCCCGAGCGCCCGCTGCGGGTGCGGCTGGACGCCTCGGACCTCGCCGACGTCGTCGACGTGCTCGTCGACAACGTGTTCGCGCACACCGACGAGGGAGTGGCGCTCACGGTGTGGGTGGTCGCCCGAGGGGACGGCGCGGTCGTGCTCAGCGTCGAGGACGGCGGCTACGGGCTGCCGTCGGGCGACGTCGTCGCACGCGGCAGCTCGGGCGCAGGCTCGTCCGGGCTGGGGCTGGACATCGTGCGCCGGCTCGCGATCGCCTCCGGGGGCGGCCTGGAGCTCGGCCGCTCCCAGATGGGCGGGGCGCTCGTCCGGGTCGTGCTCGGGGCGGCGTAGCCCCGGACGCAGGGCGCCGACCTCAGTCGTCGTCACCCGAGTCGTCGGAGTCGTCGTCGTGGTCGTCGGCCCGGTCCGCGGGGCCCGTGGCGCCGGAGTCGTCGTCGGCCTTGTCGTCCGCGCTGTCGTCCGAGCTGTCGTCGGCCTTGTCGTCCGAGCTGTCGCCGGCCTTGTCGTCGGCCGTGTCCTCGGCCTTGTCGCCGGCCTTGTCGCCGGCCTTGTCGCCCGCCTTGTCGCCCGCCTGGTCGTCAGCCGTGCCGCCGTTCTTGGTGCCGGCCCGGTCGCCGCTCTCGTCGGCCGGCTCGCCAGCGGTGCCGGGCCCGTCGTCCGTCGTGGCGTCGTCCGCCGGCTCCACGGCCGGGGCGTCGTCCGTCGCCGCGACCGGCGCCGCGTCGTCCAGGCCGACGGTCGTGCCCGCAGCGTCACCCGCCGGGGCGTCCACGGCCGTCCGGGTCACCTTCGTGGGCGACGGCGCGGCGTTCGTCACCGCGGTGTAGGTGAAGGCGGCCACGGCGAGACCGAGGGCGGCGCCGACGGCGACGAAGGGGGCGGTACGGGTGCTCACGATGGACGCTCCGAGGGACGGGCCGGTGCCTGGGGCCCGGAGGGCGCCGCACGACCGGCGGGTGATCGTGACCAGATCCTCGCGGCCGGGGCGTCATGGGCACGTCGTCGCCGGGTCAAGACCAGGTCAAGGCTCGCAGCGCCACGGCGGGCGGGGCGTGCGGCCTCGGTCGACCACACCGCGCGACCGCCTGCACCGTGCGGACCACGTGTCCCGATGCACGTCCCGGACGGTAGTCACGGACAGTGACCCCGGGTAAAGTCACGGCCCGGGGACGCCGATCGAAGGAACGGCCGGAACCGAACAACTTGACCTGCACTTGACCAAGCGCTGAGCGCGCCTTCACCTGCGTCCCGGGATGCTGAGGCCATGAAGCGAACCACCACCAAGGACCGGGACCGCACGCTCCGGGTCGTGTCAGGCCTGACCGGCGGCCTCACGGCCCTCGCCGTCGCCGCGACCGGGCTCGCCACGGCGTTCGCCGCCCAGACGACCCAGCGCAAGGACGCCCTCAAGCTGGCCTCCGAGGAGGCCGCCGGCGCCGGCCTCGCCGCCGAGCCGGGCGAGACGAGCACGGTCACCGAGGAGGCCGAGGAGCCGGAGACCCCCGCCGGCACCACGACGACCTCCGTGAAGTCGAAGACGACGTCGAAGAAGCCCGCCGCGCGCACGACGACCAAGCGCCGGACGACGGCCTCGGTCCGCCGCACGACCACCGCGGCGAAGAGGGTCACGACCACCACGCGGCCGAAGACGACGACCACGTCGAAGCCGAGGACGACGACCACCACGACGAAGCCCAAGCCCAAGCCCTCGACGACGACGAAGACGTCGAGCTCCTGAACCTCGTGGCCACGACCACCGCCCCCGGCGGTTTCACCTTCGCAGAGACGTCGTGGCGGGCCCTGGGAACGTACGTCCAGCTCGGTGTCGCCGACTCGGGTCGCCTCGACGAGGCGCGCGCCCGGGCGGAGGACCTGCTCGCCGCGGTCGACCTCTCCTGCAGCCGGTTCCGCGCCGACTCCGACCTCACCCGGGCCAACCTCGGCGCGGGCAGCTGGGTGCGCGTCGACCCGCTGCTCGTCGCCGCCGTGAGCGCCGCCCTGGACGCCGCCGAAGAGACCGACGGCGTCGTCGACCCGACGCTCGGCCGCAGCCTCGTCGCGCTCGGGTACGACGCCGACATCGGCGCCGTCCGGTCGCGGCCGGACGACCCGGCCGGTGTGCCGCTGCCGGCCGTCCCGGACGCCTGGCGCGCGGTCGGGCTGCAGGACGACGCCGTGCTCGTGCCCTTCGGCACCGCGCTCGACCTCGGTGCCACGGGCAAGGCCTTCGCCAGCGACCTGCTCGCCGACGACCTCGCCGACCGCGGCATCGCCTGCATCGTCAGCCTCGGCGGCGACATCAGCATCGGCGTCCCGCCGGCCCTCGCCGACGGCGACGGCACGGGCCCGGTCGACTGGCCGGTCACGATCGCCGAGCTGCCCGACGACCCGCCGGTGCAGACGGTCCTGCTCGACCACGGCGGTCTCGCGACGTCGTCCGTGCTCGGCCGGCACTGGAACCGGGGCGGGCGCCGGGTCCACCACCTCATCGACCCGCGCACCGGCCGCCCCGCGGAGTCCGTGTGGCGCACCGTCACCGTGTCGGCCGGCTGCGCCGTCGCGGCGAACACAGCAACGACTGCGAGCATCGTCCTCGGGGAGGACGCACCGCGCTGGCTCGCCGAGCGCGACCTCGCCGCACGCCTCGTCGACGTCGACGGTGGCGTGACCCTGGTGGCGGGCTGGCCCGCCGACGACGACCTCGCCGCTGGAGGGCGGTCCTGATGCTCGAGACCTTCACCGACGAGAAGTTCCTCTGGTACCTCATGCGCGGCACCGGTGTGACGCTCATGCTGCTGTTCACCCTGTCGACGGCGCTGGGGATCTTCTCCACGGCCCGCGCCGGCAACCGGTTCTGGCCCCGGTTCGCGACCCAGGCGCTGCACCGCAACGTGTCACTCATCAGCGTCGCGCTGCTGGTCGCGCACATCCTCACCGCGGTCACGCACTCATTCGTGGACATCCGCTGGATCGACGTCCTCATCCCCTTCATCGGCCCCTACGAGCCGCTCTGGGTCGGGCTGGGCACGCTCGCGACGGACCTGGTCATCGTCGTCGTCGCCACGAGCCTCGTGCGGGAACGGCTCAGCCACCGCGCGTGGCGGGCGATCCACCTCACCTCCTACGCCGCCTGGGTGCTCGGGGTGGTCCACGGGATCGGCCTGGGAACCGACGCCACCACGACGCCCTGGGGCCTCGGCGCGACCGTCGTGAGCATCGGCATCGTCGCGGCGTCCGTCGTCGTCCGGTTCGCGACCCTCAGCAACGAGAGGAAGTACGCCGCGTGAGCGCGAGACGCGGCGCGACGGCGCCTGGACCGACGAGGGAGCGCGGGGCGCTCTTCCCCGCGCGAGCGAGGAGGGAAGGCGCCGTCAGCGAGCGCCGCCTCTCGCGCGAACAAGGAGACACAGCGTGACCGGCTACGTCGTCACCCGCGCCGGCTACGCCTCCGACATCGCCGTCGTCGTCGGCGAGCGGCTGCTCTCCGGCATCGCCCACGGGCCCGGGCTCGGCGAGCACCGCGCGACCTGGCCGGCTCCCCCGCACCTGCACGTCCGGGAGCTCCTCGCGCTGCTCACCGCGGCCGAGATCCGCGGCCGCGGCGGTGCCGGCTTCCCGTTCGCGCGCAAGGTCGCGACGGCCGTCGAGTCCGGCCGCCGGCGCGTCCTCGTCGTCAACGCGAGCGAGGGCGAGCCCGGCAGCGCCAAGGACAGCGCGCTCATGATGACCGCGCCGCACCTCGTGCTCGACGGTGCGGAGGCGGTCGCAAGGGCGCTCGGCGTCAAGCACATCCGGATCGTCGTCCCCGGCGAGCGGCCCGCGGTGCTGCCGTCCGTCGAGGCCGCGGTCGCCGAGCGCAAGGCGCTCGGCGACGGCCTGCGCTACGACATCTGGACGACGGGCGGCGGCTTCGTCGGCGGCCAGGCCCGGGCGGTCATCGAGCTGCTCGAGGGCCGCGAGAACCTCCCCGTCACCGCCTGGCAGCCGGAGGCGGTCAGCGGGTTCAAGGGCCGGCCGACGCTGCTGTCGAACGCCGAGACCTTCGCCCAGGTCGCCGCGCTCGTCGCCCTCGGCGCGGCCCGGTTCGGCTCCGTCGGCACCCCCGAGGAGCCCGGGACGACGCTGCTCACCGTGGCCGGCGACGGCCCGGGCGGGGTCGTGCTCGAGGTCGCCCTCGGCACCCCGCTGTCGGAGGTCCTGCGGCTGTGCGGCTACGAGCCGGACATCACCGTGCTCCTCGGCGGGTACCACGGCATGTGGCTGCCCCCGGAGCAGGCCGTGCAGCGCCGGATGAGCCGCTCGGACCTCTCGTCCGTGGGGGCCACCCTCGGCGCCGGCATCGTCCTGCCGCTGGACCGGCAGGCGTGCCCGGTCACGCTCACGGCGGCGGTCGTCGACTACCTCGCCGGGCAGAGCGCCCGGCGGTGCGGGCCGTGCAAGAACGGGCTGCCCGCGCTCGCCGAGGCCTGCGCGCACCTCGCGACGGGCGGGGCACCCGGAGCCCGGGAGCGGATCGAGCAGCTCTCCGGCCTCGTGACCGGCCGCGGTGCGTGCGCGCACCCGGACGGGACTGCCCGGCTCGTCGGCTCGCTGCTGCGCAACTTCGGGTCCGAGGTGTCGGCCCACGAGCGCGGCGTGTGCGAGATCGCCGCCGGTGTCGCGGTATGAACCGGCCGGGCACGAGGCGTCGGGGCACGGACCGTCGGGGCACGAGGAGGGGACGACGATGACCGAGCTTCCGCGTCGACGTGACGTCCGCGGGGAGGGCTACCCGCCGCCCCCGCTGGGCTTCCACCGGCCGCCGTCCGAGGGGCCCGCCGTCCCCCGGCTGTCCCAGGCCACGGGCTGGCAGGCGGTCGCGACCGCACCGGCACGCCCCCCGGCCGGCCCGACCCTGCGGGTCGACTGGCCGATGTGCAAGGCGCACGGGCTGTGCGCCGAGGTGCTGCCCGAGGCGGTCCGGCTCGACGAGTGGGGGTACCCGGTCGTCGACAAGGGCGTACCGCTCGACGGCGAGACGCTGGACGCCGCCAAGCGCGCCGTCCAGGCATGCCCCACGCTGGCCCTGAGGCTCGTCCAGCCACGCTGAGGGCCGCAGACCCCCGGCCGGTGGACGCCCCTCCTCCGGTCGGCGCCGGCACGCACGTCCCCTGCGGCGCGCCGGCACGGGGGGCGGCGCCGCACGTCCGATCCGTCGGTGCGGGCGGTGCCGCCTCCCCCCGCGCTCAGGCCAGGGTGCCCCGGGCGGGGTGCGACGTCACCGCGCGCACGCCGTCCCCGTGGCCGTGCCGAGCCCCGGCCCGTCGAGGGTGAGCGGGCGCGGCACGAGGTCGGCGAGCGCCGTCCCGGTCCCGGCGACCGGCACGAGGACGACCGAGGCCCGCTGCCAGCACCGCCCCCAGGCGCCGGACAGCCGCACGGTCGTCGACCCCGTCGCGGGGACCGTGACGTCCCGGGCAGCACGGCGGCGGCCGTCGACGTACACCTCCAGGCGGGCGTCGAGGTCACCGGCGGCGGGCAGCCGCGACCCCGTCACGACGACGTCGACCGTGGTGCGGCCCTGCCCGGCGGCGGCCAGGACGCCGTCGCCGCCGGCCACCGAGACGGAGACGTACGGCGCCCGGGAGGACGCGGTCCCGGCCGGCCCGCTGCCGGCGACCGCGACCGCACCGAGGAGCGCGGCCACGACGACGACGGCCCCGACGAGCGGGGCCGCGACGTGCCGCAGCCCGAGGACGGCCCGCCAGGTCCGCAGCGCCGCGACCGCCGAGGCCCCGACCGGCAGGCCGGTGGCCCGGCAGTGGCCGACGACCCCGGCGGCACCGAGCCCGACGAGCGCGAGGGCCACGACCCGGACGGCGTGCACCGGGTCGAGCCCGACGACGACGAGGGCGGTCGCGAGCACGGTCCACACCGCGACCGAGGTGACGACGCGCAGCGCGAGCGTGCGCCACAGGCCCTCGCCGGAGTCGTACTCGACGGCCGCGGCGTAGGTCGCGACGACGGCGTAGCCCGGCGCCACGAGCGCCGCGGCGAGGACGGCGGGCACGAGCCAGGGGCTGTGCACGAACGTCCCGGTACCGAGCAGGACGCCGCACCCGGCGAGCGCCCAGGCCTGCGCCCCGGTGAGCGGGCGGCCGCGGCGCAGCCGTAGGTCCGGTGCCTGCTGCGCCGGCGGGCGCACGAGCGAGGGGGTCATCGGGCGGCCTCCGTCGCGGCGTCCGGCACAGCACCGACCGGCTCCGCGGCGTCCGGCACTGCGGCGTCCGGCACCGCGGCGTCCGGCACCGCGCCGCCCGGCACCGTCGACGGGACGGCCGGCGTCAGGGCCTGCTCGGGGACGATCCGGTAGACGTCGTAGTTCGTCCCTGCCCAGATCTTGACCGCCCACGGGTAGGTCTCGAGCCGGTCGAGCGCGGTCACCGGGACCGGCGCGGTCGTCGGCGGCTCGGAGGCGTCGATGTAGAAGCCGGTCGCCGGCCTGCCGGTGGTGATCCGGCGGTCGATCGCGAGCAGGCCCAGCCCCGACCGGGGCAGCCGCTCGAGCGTCGTCGCCGGCACGGGCGCGTCGTAGAAGAACAGGTCCCACACCGGGAAGTCCTGCACCGGCGAGAGGTTGCCGACGTTCGAGAGGTAGCCGGTGCTGTAGTAGTCGCCGCCCACCGCGCCCGGCCCGCCCCGGCCGGCGTCGAGCGCGCCGGCCCATCGCGCGGCGGCGACGAGCTCGGGGGTCTGGACCCGGCCCTCGGAACCGAGCACGTACGGGCCGGGGAAGCGCTGGGTGGCGTTGTTCTCGACGGCTCCGGTCCCGACGAGGACGACAGCGAGGACGACGAACACCGCGACGCCCCGCAGCCTCGGCGACGGCGCGACCCGGTCGAGGAAGGCCTGGGCCCGGCCGAGGGTGCGGCGGGCCAGGGCGCGGACGGCGCGGCGCGGCCGGCCCGGCGACTCACCGGCCTCGGCGGCCTGCGGTGCAGCACCCTCCCGTGCCTCCGGTGCCCGGACCCGCAGCCCGGCGAGGGACGCGAGCGCGGCGCCGACGACGACGGCAAGGCCCTGCCACGCGAACGGCCAGGACCGGTGCGCGGCAGGGGCGCCGTGCACCGTGAGGACGAACGGCATCGACGCCGGGTAGGCGACGGCAACGACCACGACGAGCCGGGTGAACGGCACACGCCGCAGCGGCCAGAGCAGCAGTGCACCCGCGGCGCCGAGGGCGGTGAGCAGCGGCACGCTGAGCAGTCCGGTGAGGACCTCGTAGACCGGCACGCCGGCGCCGGCAAGGATCCCGCGCGACCCGGCGCCGCTGTCCGCGGCGACCGCGGACGGCGCCGCGGCGTCCGGCGCGCCGCCACCCGCGAGCGACTCGACGAGCCCGGCGAGCTGCTCGACCGCCTTGCTCGGGAACACCGACAGGTACGCCCACACCTCGGCCGCGTGCAGCGCCGTCCAGGCGAGGACGACGAGGATGAGCGTCACGCCGAGCCGGGCCACCCGGCGCCGCGACTCCAGCCGCCGCACGTCGCGCCGGGCGATCCGGCCGCTGTGCAGGACGACGAGCCCGAAGACCATCCCCAGCAGCATGATCGAGGTCAGGTGGTGGGTCATCGTCACGGCGGCCGTGAGGAGCACGGCGAGCCGGCGGGCCGCCCCGGCCGGGCCCCGGGAGCCGGCGACGACCATGCCGAGCATCCCGAGGACGGCGAGCTGCAGGACGATCGCGAGCGACTCGTAGGCGTACATGCCGGTGAAGAACATGAAGCCGGGGTTGAGCGCGTAGACGAGCCCGGCGAGGTCGGCCGCGCGCGGCGACAGCCCGGCGGCCCGGCCGACGGTCGCCGCGAGCACCGGGACGGCGACCCGGAGCACGACGACGAGCACCGTGCCGAGCAGCCACGTCGACGCACCGGTGGCCCGCTCCAGCGCGGTGGTCAGGGCGTGCAGGCCGGGGTAGTCGCGCAGGATCGTCACGACGTTGTCCTGGAGGATCCCGCCGGTCGCGACCATGTGGTCGACCTGCCGCCAGTGCGCGAGCTCGTCGAAGTACAGCGGCATGTCCGGCGTCCGGAGCACCTTCGGGGCCGCCATGACGAACCCGGTGAGCGCGAGCGCGAGACCGCGCCGGACGCCGTCCGTGCGCCGGTCGAGCAGGACCCCCACGACGACCGCGAGGAACACGAGCAGCGGCAGCCAGAACGCGACGAACCGCAGCGGGCTGCCGGCCGCGGCGAGCCGGTACGCCCAGCCGAGGCCGAGGACGGCGCCCGCGGCCGCGACGACGAGCAGCGGCTCGACGAGCGGGACGCCGCGCAGCGCGAGGCCGCCGGCGACGGTCTCGGGCAGCACGACGGGCGCGTCGACGGGTGGGTCGGCGGACGCCGCGGACGCCGCGACAGCCGGGTCGGCGGGCGCGCGGACGCTCCACGGCGTCGCCGTCGCCGTCGCCGTGGA
>NZ_MWLN01000141.1 GCF_002198655.1 Kineosporia sp. A_224 | reverse complement strand
CCTCCCCCTCGAGGTGACGCTCTTGTCCCCCTCCCGCCGTCGTCGTCGAGCCAGCCCCGCGTGGGAGGGTCGCCCGACCGTTCGCGTCGCGACGATCCCCGGCCGCGGGCTCTACGCCCGGCACCTCGGCCATCCCGAGGGGGTCGACGCGGTGCACCGGACGACGGTCGGCCCGCCGGGGGCCGCCCGGCCGCGCGCGAGCTTCGACCGGCGCTGGGTCGCCGAGAACGCCGCGGACGTCGACGTCGTCCACGTGCTGGGCCTGCCGTCGACCGCCGACCCTGCCGAGGTCGCGGCGACGGCGGAGGCCGTCCGGGCGACCGGGACGCCGCTGGTCGTCACCGGCTACCACCTCAGCGACCCGTCCGGCACCGACGCCGCCGGCCACGACGCCCGGATGGACGCGCTCGTGCCCCGGGCCGACGCCGTCGTGACGCTCACCGACTCGGCGGCCGAGGAGATGCGCCGGCGCTGGGACGTCGAGGCGCTCGTGCTGCCGCACCCGCACGCGGTCGACTTCGTCCGGATGCGCCAGCCCCGCCCGCAGTTCCGCGGCGACCGGTTGCTCGTCGGCCTGCACCTCGCGGCGCTGCGGCTGCCCGTCGACCCGGTGCTCTTCGTCGACGCGCTGACCCGCGCGGTGCGCGGCGTCGACACCGCGACGCTCGTCGTCCACCTCCACGAGACGGTCGTCGACAGCGGCTCCAACGCCTACGCGCCCGAGCAGGTCCGCGAGATCGAGACGCTCGTCGCGGCGGTCGGGGGCGCGGTCCGGGTGCACCGGCCGTTCACCGAGCCCCGTCTGTGGGACCACCTCTTCTCGCTCGACGTCTCGGTCGTGCCCGGGCTGTACGGCTCGCACTCGGTGTGGCCGGAGGCGTGCACCGACCTCGGCACGACGCCGCTGCTGCCCGCCGGGACGCACGCCGCGCAGCAGCGGCCCTGCCTCACGTACGAGGGACCGAGCGGCGCGGGCGCCGACGTCGACGCGCTCGCCGACTCCCTCGGCAAGGCGTTGTGGACCGCCCGCGAGCAGGGCAACGTCTGGCGCTCGGACCCGGAGCAGCGCTGGGCGGAGCGGGTGCGCGGCGCGGAGTCGCTGCGCGGGGTCTACGAGCGGCTCCTCGGGTGGGACCGGTGGTGACGCCGCTGCGCGGCACCGTGCCGGCCGCCGTCCTGGCCGGGCGCGCGACGCTCGCCGGGCGGGCGCCGGGCCTGCTGTGGCGACCGGGGCCGCCCCGGGCAGAGCGGGACGGGTCGCCGGCGACGTTCTCGCCGCCCGCCCGGCGCGGGGTGCATCCGGAACGGCCCGTCACGGCGAATGGTCAGCAGGCGTAGTTCTCCGGTGGCGGGCCGGTCACATCCTTGTGAGCATGTGACCAGCATGAGCGGGAGGCGCCCCGACGACATCTGCCGCAGACGGGAGGACCGACGTGGACGGAGTCACGGTCACACGGATCGGCACCCAGGTCGTCGTCCGGCTGTCCGGCGCCGTCGACGAGTCCCGCCGCGAGCGGCTGTCCGCGGCGGTCGACGAGGTCTCCCGGCTCGCCCTCCAGCGGGTCGTCGTCGACCTGGACGACGTGACGTCCGTCGAGGGCGCCGGCATCGACTTCATCGTCACGCTGCACACCCGCTGGCGGGTCAGGCTGCTCAACACCCCGGCCTCGGTGCGGGACCGGCTCCCCCGCCAGGGCCGGAGCGCCGCGGCCGCGGGTGCCGCCGCGGGGCCGGCGGCCGACGCCGCCGACGACCTCGCGTAGAGCCGCCGTCAGACGCTGCGGGCCTGCTCGCCGTCCGCGCCGATGTTGACGAGCACGTTGTCGATGAGCCGGGTCGTGCCGACCCGGGCCGCGACGGCGAGCAGCGCCTCGCCCCGGTACCACTCCGGGACGTCCTCGAGCGTCATCGGGTGCACGAGGACGAGGTAGTCGACGAGGCACAGCGGCTCACGGACGAGCACGTCCCGGGCGGCCCGGCGGACCGCGCTGGCCCCCTCGGGCGCGTGCGACTCCCCGGCCCCCAGGGCCGTCGGCAGCACGAGGGCCACCTCGCGGTCGAGCGGCGTGAGGTAGGTGTTGCGGCTGCTCATGGCGAGGCCGTCCGACTCCCGGACGGTCGGGACGGCGACGACCTCGCAGCCGAAGTCGAGGTCGCGGACCATCCGCCGGATGAGCAGCAGCTGCTGGGCGTCCTTCTGGCCGAAGTACGCGCGGTCGGGGCGGATGAGGTGGAGCAGCTTCGCGACGACCGTGAGGACGCCGTCGAAGTGGCCGGGCCGGCTCTTGCCCTCGAGCAGGTCGCCGAGCCGGCCGGCGCTCACACGCACGCCCGGGTCGCCGTCCGGGTAGACGACGTCCGGCCCCGGCGCGAAGACGACGTCGACGCCCTCGGCCGTGCACAGCCCGAGGTCGGCGTCGAAGGTCCGCGGGTACTTCGCGAGGTCCTCGTTGCGGCCGAACTGCAGCGGGTTGAGGAAGATCGTCATGACGACGTGGTCGGCCTCCTGGCGGGCCTGCCGCACGAGAGAGGCGTGGCCGTCGTGGAGGGCACCCATCGTCATGACGACGGCGACCGTGCCCGTCAGGGCGGCGCGGGCGGCCTCGAGCTCGGGCCGGGTCCGCACGACGACGGGCGGACGGGGGGAGTCGTTCACGCCGCGCACGCTACCGGTCCGGGGCCGGCGACGGCCGGGCCGGGCTGTGAGCGCAGACACCCTCCGCCGGTCAGCCGGCATCCGTGACGGTCGCGGTCAGTGTGGCCCCGGCGGGCAGCCCGCGGACGCCCTGCGCGCCGGGGAAGTCCTCGTCGTCGCCGGAGATGCGCAGCCGCAGGCGTTCGGTGCCCTCGACCGTCGTGTCCGTGCGGACCGGCACCTCGAGGGTCGCCGTGGTGCTGCCGGGCTGCAGCGTGGCCGAGAGGAACACCCCGAACCTCGACAGCGCCACGGGCCGGGCCGGGGCCGTGCGGCCGCCGTGCTCCAGGAGCCAGGCGGCCGGGACGTCGGCCGTGGTGAGCTCCGCGCCGCCGGCGCCGACGGGGGCCACGACCCGCGCGGACACGAAGAGCTCGAAGTCGCTGGGCCGCTGCAGGCTGACGGTCCACCGCAGCGTCCCGCCCTCGCGCGCGGACGCCGAGGGCGTCACGGTCAGCGCGGGGGTCGGGTCGTCGTCGCGCACCGCGAGCTCCCCCAGCCAGTCCCCGGCCACGGCGTCGTGCAGCCCCTGGGCGAACAGCGTCGTCCCGGTGAGGTCGAAGTCGTCGCGCCGGTCCCCGGCCAGCGTCACGCGGACGTCGAGCCGCCGCGCCCCGGCCGGGATCGTCACGATGCGCGGCAGCCCGGCGGGCAGCGACCCGCCGAAGGTGTCGCCGCCGATCCAGAACCTCGCCCGGGTCGTCAGCCGGCCGGTCACGGTGACGGGCAGCCGGACGGTCCGGACGCCGTCGCCCTCCGCCACCGTCACCCGGCCCAGGTCGACCCGGACGAAGGGCACCCGCTGCGCGGCGGCCAGCCCCGGGTCCCGGCCCCAGGCGTCGAGCAGGATGACCGAGCCCGTCGTCGAGCGCGGCAGCAGCCGCAGGCCCGTCACGCGGCGCAGGTCCAGGCCCTGCGCGGCGAGCGCGGCACGGTCGAGCCGGAGCCGGACGTCCTGCGCCCAGTACGTGCCCGAGCGGTCGGACGCCTTCGCCGCGGCGGCGGCCGGCAGCGCGGACACCGTGGCCGTCCCGACGGTGACGGCGGTGCCGTCCGCGTCGGTGAGGCGGACGGCGAACCGGGTCACCGGCGCGGCCGGCGGGACGACGACCCGCAGCTCGAGGTCGTCGGACCGCTCGATCGAGCGCGGACGGGCCGGCGTGATCGCGACCGACCCCGTGGCCGCCGTCCAGCGCACCTCGTAGGCCTTGCCGACCGGACCGCCGTGCCCGGGGAAGACGCCGCCCTCGAAGTGCGGCAGGGTGCCGGTGAAGTCGCGCGGGCCGCAGCGCCGGCTCTGCGTCGCGTCGGACACCTGGAGGTCGCACACCCGCAGCCGCGGGCCGCCGGCCGCGGACGCGGAGGCGTCGACCTCGGGCCGCACGAGCGTCCGGCGCCGGCCGCCGAGGTCGTGCGACAGCACGACGGCCCGGCCGACCGACGCGAGCCGGACGGCCGAGCCGTCGAAGACCGGCAGCGCGGCCGGGTCCCGCAGGGCCGTCGCCCGCGCGGCCGCGGCGACGTACGCGGCCCCGACGACGCGCTGCCGGGCCGCGGTGAGCCGGGTCGGGGCCCCGGCCCGGCACGTGGGGTCGTCGGTGTCGAACCAGTCGTCGCGGGCGTTGACGACGCCGAGCCCGGCGGTCCACTCGGCGTTGAACCACAGCACGTTCGCCCCGACGACGAGGACCGAGCTGCGCAGCGAGCCGTCGTGCGTCACGTCGCGCGCGTCGTCGACGAAGGTCTGCCCCTCGGAGAGGTGCTCCGCGTCGCAGGACGGCAGGACGACGACGACCGGGACACCGGGGGCGGGGTTGCGCCCCGACCCGCGCGGGGCGACGACGAGCTGGCCCTTGACGGTCCAGCGGGACCCCTGGTCCAGCGCGGCCGCCGTCGCGACCCGGTTCACCGTGTCGGCGCCCGTGGTGTGCCCGACGAGGAAGACCGTGCCGAGGTCGGGCCGGGGCCCCGCACGGACGGCGGCCGGCGCCGTCCGCCAGGACGCGCCGGACCGGGCCCAGCGCGCCCAGCGGGCCAGGTGCGCTGTGGCGACCGCCGCCCGCGCGGCGCCGGAGTCCGAGACCTCGAGGGTGTCGGACTGACCGTCGACCGCGGTGAGGTCGACCGACACCGTGATCCACCCCTGCGAGGCGAGCAGGTCCTGGGTCTGCCGGAAGCCGCGGTAGCTGGGCACCGGGGCCCAGCCCGCCGGGCACGGCCAGTCCGGCTCGGGCAGGAAGACGTCCCCGTCGGCGAGGTGGTAGCACGGTGCGAACCCGCCGTGCGCGAACAGCGCGAGCGGCCTGCGGCCCGGGGCGCCGACCGGTGACACGACGAGCGCGCGCATCGCCACGGGCAACGGCACTCCGCGGACCTCGAGGTCACCGAGCCGGTACTCCCCGGCGCGGGTGGCGTACGGGCCCCGCAGACCCGGGTCCGCCGACGCGGGCAGCACGGGGCGGGCGAGCGCCGCGCGGTAGGCGGCGTTCCCGCCGGGCGCGGCCGTCGCGACCGGGGTGGCGGCGTGCGCGGGCGGGCCGACCGCCGCCACGGCGGCGACCGCCAGCACGGCGACGGTTCTCGCGACGACCCCGGACCACGTGCGCTGCCTCATGAGCCCTCCCCCGGTGCCGCCGGAAGGCGCGCCCGGGGCGCCCCGTCGCGCCGCCGTCCTTCCGCTACCCGGAACAGTAGGAGCCGCGCACCGTCGTGTCCGGCGAACACCGGGGAAGATCCACTGCTCGCCGGGTGCGCGGGCCTCAGACGTCCCAGCGCACGACGACGCGGTCGGCCTTGCGGAACACCAGCCCGGCCGGCGGGGTCGACGCCGCGGTGTCGAGCCGGATCCCCGGCAGGTCGAGGATCACCTCGAGCGCGATCACGGCCTGCGCGCGGGCCAGCCCGGCGGCGACGCAGACGTGCGGCCCGCGGGCGAACGCGAGGTGCAGCCGGGCGTTGGGCCGGGCCGGGTCGTACCGGTCGGGGTCGGGGAACACGGCCGGGTCGCGGTTGGCGGCGCCGATCGAGGCCACGACGAGGTCGCCGGCCGGGACGGCGACCCCGGCGAGGACGACGTCGCGCGTCGCGTACCGGTCGACCCGGGCTGCGGCCGGCTCGAGCCGCAACGACTCCTCGACGGCGTTCTCGAGCCCGGACCCCTTGACCTGCAACGGGTCCGGGGCCGACAGGACGTGCAGGACGGCGTTCGCGACCATCCCCTCGACGGTCTCGATGCCGCCGAACATGAGCACCGCGGCGTTGGCCGCGACCTCGGCGGCGTCGAGCCCGTACGGCGGCCGCGCCGCCGCGGCGAGCATGCCGCCGGCCCCCGGGTCCTCGACGGTGCGCCGGACCTGGGCCGCGAGGTCCGCGGCGGCACGCGCCCCGGCCGCGCCCGCGGGCTCCCCGGCGCTCAGCGAGGACACCGCGGCGACGATCGCCGCGTACCAGTCGAGGACGACGCGCGCGTCGACCCCGGTCAGCCCGAGGATCCCCGTGACGACCCCGGCAGCGAGCGGGCCCGCGAGGCCGCGCCGCACCTCGACCCCGCCGTCGGCGCGCACCGCGTCGACGAGCGCCGCAGCGAGCTCCCGGGTCGCCGGGGCGCACTGCGACGCCACGAGCGAGGGCCGGAACCCGGCGGCGAACGGCCGCCGGTGCCGGGTGTGCTCGTCGCCGTCGAGGGAGAGCATGCTCGGCCCGACGACCGCCGCCGTCGTGAACCGCGGGTCGTCGACCGTGAAGGCGACCGGGTCGTCGAGCACCTCGACGACGGCGTCCCGGCTCGTCACGAGCCAGCCGTCGAGCGCGGGCACCCAGCACACCGGAGCCCGCTCGCGCAGCGCGGCGAGCACCGGGTACGGGTCGGACGTCAGCTCCTCGAGCGTGACGTCCGACCCGTCACGGGAGCGGTCACGGGCCGTCGGTCACCGTCCCGGTGAGGTCGGCGCCGGAGGGCAGGCCCGGGGTGCCGGGGTAGCCGGGGAACGGCTCGTCCGGGGCCGGGACGCGCAGCGACACCTGCTCCGCGCCCTCGACCGTGGCGTCGGCGGCGACCGGGATCTCCACGGTGCCCGTCGTCGCACCCGGCTCGACGAACGCGCCGAGGAACAGGTCGAGGTCCGAGAGCGGGACGGCCGGCACCGGCCTGGCCTCCAGCCCGGTCTGACCGAGCAGCCAGTCCTCCGGGACGTCGTCCGAGTCGAGCTCACGGCCCGGTGCGGCGACCGGCCGGACCAGCATGTCGACCGAGACGAACCGGTTGCTCGGGGCCGACAGCGTGACGGTCCAGACCAGGGAGCCGCCCTCGACCGCCGTCGCCGCCGGCGTGATCGTCACGTCCGGCGACGGGTCGTCGTCCGCGATCGAGAGCGCGCCGATCCAGTCGCCGCCGACGGCGTTGCGCACCCCGCGCGCGAAGACCGGGACCTGCAGCAGGTCCTCGTCGTCGAGGGTGTTGCCGACGACGGGGACGGTCACGTCGAGGTGCCGGGTGCCGGGGGCGATCCGGACGACCTTCGGCAGCCCGGCCGGCAGGGTGCTGGTCCCGAAGTCGGCGGAGCCGAGCCAGACCCGCGCCGTCCGGTCGATGCGCCCTGTGACCGTGATCGGCAGCCGGACGTCGCGGGTCCCCGCGTCGCCCTCCTCGACGGTGAGCCGGCCGACGTCCACGCGCAGGAACGGGACCTTCCGGTCGGCGGCGAGGCCGGGACGACGACCCCAGGCGTCGAGCACCCAGACCTTCCCGGTCGCGGACCGGGGCAGCACCTCGACCGCGACGACCTTGCGGAGGTCGAGGCCCGCCGCCGACGCCTTCTTCGCGTCGATCCGGACCCGGACCTCCTGGCCCCAGTACTTGCCCGGCATCTGCGTGGCCGGGTCGCTGCCCCCGGGCAGACCGGTCACGGACGCCTCGCCGAGCGTGAGCCGGGTGCCGTCGGCGTCGACCAGCCGGACGCCGAACCGGGCGCGGGCGGCGTTCGGCGGGGCGACGACCCGCAGCGCGAGCGTGTCGTCCCCGGCGACCGACACCGGGCCGGCGAGCCGGACCCGGGCGGCACCGCCGCGCCGGGACCAGCCGACCTCGACGACCTGGCGCACCGGCGCCCCGCCGACCCCGAAGAAGTCGAGCGGGAAGTGCGGCGTGGCCCCGAAGAGGGTGTCGTCGTTGACGCAGAGCCGGCCGGGGTCCGTCGCCTCGGTGTCGCACAGCCGGGCCCGGACGGTGCCGGTCGCGGTGACGGGCGACGTCGCGCCGGGCCGCAGCAGCGCGTCCCGGCGGGCGCCGAGCGCGTGGGTCAGCACGACGGCGCGCCCGGCGGACGGCGCCCGCACGGCGGAGCCGTCGAGCAGCGGCTCGGTCTTCGTGTCACGGCCGACGAGGACACGGGCCGCGGCGGCGACGTACGTGGCACCGACCGCGCGCTGCTCGGCGGGCGAGAGCCGGCCCGGGGCGGTCGCGCCGCAGGTCGGGTCCTCGTCACCGAACCAGTCGTCGAACGACGGGGCGACCGACTCCCCCGGCGTCCACTCGGTGTTGAAGAAGTTGTGGTTGGCGCCGAGAACGAGCACTGCGCTGCGCAGCGAGCGGTCGGTGGCCAGGTCCCGGGCGTCGTCGAGGTAGTCCTGGCCCTGGAGGTCGAAGACGTCCCCGTCGCAGTACGGCAGGACGACCGCGGTCGGGACGCCGGGCGCGGGGTTGCGGCCGAACGCCGTCGGGGCCAGCAGCAGCTGGCCCTTGACCTTCCACCGGGCGGCCGGGTCGAGAGCGCTGTCGACCGCGGCACGGTTGACCCCCTCGCCGCCGCGCGAGTGCCCGACGAGGAGCACCTTCGACAGATTCGGGCGCGGGCCGGCCCGGACGACGTCCGGCGCCGACGCCCAGGCGGCGTCCGACGCGGCCCAGGACGCCCAGCGCGCGAGGTGCGCCCGGACGAGCTCGGAGCGGGCGAGCGCACCGCCGTCGTCCGCGGCGAAGTCCTGCGCGTTGATGCCGTTCGCGCTGACCGAGACGGTGAGCCAGCCCTGCGAGGCGAGCAGCTCCTGGCTCTGCAGGTAGCCGCGGTAGCTCGGGACCGGCGCCCAGCCCGCGGGGCAGGGCCAGAAGGTGTCCGGGAAGGTGTCCGGGTCGCCGTCGACGAAGTAGCACGGCTCATGCCGGCCGTGCAGGAACAGCGCGAGCGGGCGCTTCCCCGACGCCCCGACCGGTGCCACGACGACGGCGGTCATCTCGACGGGCACGGGCAGACCGGTGACCGGCAGGTCGGCGAGCGTGTACTCGCCGGTCCGCGTGCGGTACGGGCCGGGCCGGCCGGGGTCGGCCGCGGCCGGGAGCGCGCTCTGCGCCGTGGCCGCCGGCGACGGAACCGTTGCGGCAGAGGGTTTCCGGGACAGTGCCGAGGCCCGGGACGACGAGGCCGCGACCGCGGTCGGGCCGGCGTCGAGCCGGCGGCCGGCGGCGACGAGCTGCAGCGACGACAGGTCCTTCACGGCACCGGCGTCCACGGCGAGCGAGACCGTCCTGCGGTCCGGGGACAGCCGGCCCGCGCCGAGGACGGCGCCGCCGGCGACGACGTCGAGCCGGGCGCCGCCCAGGGGCAGCGGCGTCGGGGACGTCCAGCGCAGCGTCGTCCCGCCGTCGGCCAGCGACCACCCGTCGGGCAGCGCGGCCGGCGTCGCGGCCGGCGCGGCGCGCAGCGCGACCCGACCGGCCG
>NZ_MWLN01000140.1 GCF_002198655.1 Kineosporia sp. A_224 | reverse complement strand
GACCTCAGCCGCGCCGCGCGCCGCGGCTGAGGTCGACCGCGCGTCCCCGCGGCCCCTGCGTCCCGGCGGGCGCCCCGGCCCGGCGTTAGCCTGCACGTCATGAGCGGACCGCCGTCGAGGGTCTTCGTCGCCCGGCTCGCCGGGCTGGCCGTCTTCGACCCCATCGGCGACCAGGTCGGCCGGGTGCGCGACGTCGTCGCCGTCTTCCGGGCGGGGTCGCAGGCACCGCGCGCGGTCGGCCTCGTCGTCGAGGTCCCGGGCCGCCGCCGGGTCTTCGTGCCGATGACCCGGGTCACCTCGATCGACGCCGGCCAGGTCATCACGACCGGGCTCGTCAACATGCGCCGCTTCGAGCAGCGCCCCACCGAGACGCTCGTGCTCGGCGAGATGCTCGACCGCACGGTCCGGCTCCGCGACGACGACGCGGACGGCGACGGGCCCGGCGACGAGGTCACCGTCGAGGACGTCGCGATCGAGCCCGGGCGCACCCGGGAGTGGCGGATCTCCAAGGTGTTCGTCCGCCGCGGCCGCTCCGGCCGGCTGCGCCGCCGGGGCGAGACGCTCGTCGTCGACTTCGAGGACCTCGTGGGCTTCGGCGTCGTCGAGCACCGCCAGGGCGCGGCGAACCTGCTCGCGGCCTTCGACGAGCTCAAGGCGGCCGACCTCGCGGAGGTCATCCACGAGCTCACGCCGAAGCGCCGGCTCGAGGTCGCCTCGGCCCTCGACGACGAGCGCCTGGCCGACGTGCTCGAGGAGCTCCCCGAGGACGACCAGGTCGAGATCCTGTCCGTGCTCGGCGGGGAGCGCGCCGCGGACGTCCTCGAGGCGATGCAGCCGGACGACGCCGCGGACCTGCTCAGCGAGCTGCCGGCCGAGCAGGCCGAGCAGCTCCTCGAGCTCATGGACCCCGAGGAGGCCGACGACGTCCGGCGGCTGCTCGCCTACGCCGAGGACACCGCCGGCGGCATGATGACGCCGGAGCCGGTGATCCTGCCGCCGGAGGCCTCGGTCGCCGAGGGTCTCGCGCACGTGCGCCGGGCGGACCTGTCCCCCGCGCTCGCGGCCGCGGTCTACGTCTGCCGCCCGCCCTCGGAGACCCCGACGGGCAAGTACCTCGGGCTCGTGCACGTCCAGCGGCTGCTCCGCGAGCCCCCGCAGCAGGCCGTCGGGACGTTGCTGGACAAGGAGATCGAGCCGCTGTCGACCGACACACCGCTCGGGGCGATCACCCGTCGGCTCGCGACGTACAACCTCGTCGCGCTGCCGGTGACCGACGAGGCGAACCGGCTCGTCGGCGTCGTCACCGTGGACGACGTCCTGGACCACCTGCTCCCCGAGGACTGGCGCGACGCGGACGACGACCTCGCGGCGTTCGCGGACCAGGAGGTGCCCCGTGTCCGCTGAGCCGCTGCGCCGGGTCGCCGGTCCGCTGCGCCGCGCCGCCCGGCCGCTGCGCCGGGTGCGCGGGGACGACCGCCGCCCGCGCGGCCGCCGTCCCGGTCTCGACACCCCGCTCGACCGGCGGCCGGTGCTGCCGACGCCGCAGGTCGACGCCGAGACGTTCGGCCGCTGGTCGGAGCGGTTCGCCCGGTTCATGGGCACGGCCCAGTTCATCGCGGGCATGACGGTCTTCGTCGTGGTGTGGCTGGCCTGGAACACGTTCGCCCCGACGGACCTCCAGTACGACCCGAAGGCCCTGAACTACACGCTCCTCACGCTCATCCTCAGCCTGCAGGCGTCGTACGCGGCGCCGCTCATCCTCCTCGCGCAGAACCGGCAGGCGGACCGCGACCGCGTGCAGTTCGAGCAGGACCGGCAGCGGTCGGAGCGCAACCTCGCCGACACCGAGTACCTCGCGCGCGAGGTGGCTGCGCTCCGGATCGCCCTGCGCGACGTCGCGACGCGGGACTTCGTCCGCTCCGAGCTGCGGGACCTGCTCGAGGAGCTGCTCGCGGACCGGGCCGACGCCGGCACGGCAGCGGCGAAGGGCAACGGCAAGGGCGGCAAGAAGTCCAAGAACGGCCCGAAGGGCGGCGGCGAGGCGGCCGGGACCGTTCCCAGGACGGAGGTCCCGAGAACGGTCTCCGGAACCGATGCGTCGGCGGCCCCAGGTCCTCCAGTTGTCAACTACTCAGAGTGACCTGACTTGCCATTGTTGCCATCGCTGTGGCAACGTTCCTCACGCACCGGCGCCTATGGGCGCCGGTGCGCCAATGTTTTGGCGTGCCTCACGACGGTGCGCTGCCGAGGCTGTCGCGCAAGGGATTCCGGCTTTCCCGGATGCATGTGCATCCGGGCGGGACCTGGATCCTGGCTTCGCTCCCGGCGACGACCCGGCGGGCCACGCCGGGCTGGCGCCGCGCCGTCACCATCGTCACTCCGGGTGATACGTGAGTGCGCGCGGGCCCGGGGATCAGCTCACGCCCGAGCCCGCGCGCAGTCTGTGCGGAGCGCTCCGCGGCCGGCCTCAGCCGTCGCCCTGCGTGCGCTCCAGCAGGAAGTCGAAGTCGCCGTCCTTGACGCCGAGGACGAGGGCCTCGATCTCGGCGTCGGTGTAGACGAGCACCGGGCCGTCGGGGAAGCGCGAGTTGCGCACCGCGACGCCGTCACCGGCCGGCAGGACCGCCATCTCGACGCAGTTGCCCGCGGGACCGCTGCGACGGCTCTTCGTCCACGAGAGGTCGCTCAGCGACGCTCCCGGCATTCCGTTCTCGACCCTGTCCATACCTGACCGGTCCTTCCAGACACTCCGGGCAACCACTCGACTACCCGGATGCATATGCATCCGCGCTTGCAGATGCGAACACCGCGAAGATAGACCGATCTTCCGTATCGTCACAACCCGTGTGACTAACAACATTGCGTCACGGGGCCGACCTGTCGCCGAACGGTCGTTCCGCAGGGATGAAGGGTTGCCCACGCATGCGAACGATCACAATCCGTCACGGAGTGCGCCGACGGTCGTGCGTCCCGGGAGGGGGTCAGTGCTCGGCGAGGAGCTCGAGCACGAAGTCCTTCGTCTTGGCCGGCGTGAGGCACTCGACGCACAGCCGGTCCATGACCTCGGTGTACCGGACGACGTGGTCCGGCTTGTCGATGTAGAGCGCACCGAGGAGGTGCTCGACGTAGACGACGTCGGGCAGGTCGGGCTCGGCGAAGCGCAGGAGGGTGAAGGCACCGCCGCCGGACGCGTGGACGTAGCGGCTCGTCGGCAGCACCTGGATCGTCACGTGCGGCTGGTCCGCGAGCTTGAGCAGGTGCTCGAGCTGGTCGCGCCGGACCTGGTCACCACCGACCGGACGGCGCAGGGCCGCCTCGTCGAGGACGGCCCACACGTGCGGGGAGCCGGCCCGGTTGAGGAGCTGCTTGCGGGCAGCACGGAGCGCGACGGCCCGGTCGATGTCCTGCGGCGACGGCGTCGGCAGCAGGGACGCGATCGTGGCCCGGCTGTAGGCGTCGGTCTGGAGCAGGCCCGGGACGAAGTGCGTCTCGTACGTCCGGATCCGGGTCGCGGCCTGCTCGAGGCCGATGTAGTCCTGGAACCAGTCGGGGAGCACGTCCTCGTACTCGCGCCACCACGCGGGGCGGTTCGCCTCGCGCAGCAGGTCGAGGACGGCCTTGCGCTCGTCGGGGTCGGTGACGCCGTAGTAGACGAGCAGGTCGGCGACGTCGCGCTCCTTGAAGGAGACCTTGCCGAGCTCGAGGCGGCTCATCTTCGACTCGGAGGCCCTGATCGTGTACCCCGCGTCGGCGCGCGAGAACCCGCGCTCCTCGCGCAGACGCCGCAGCCGCGCGCCGAGCATCATCCGTCGCGCGGTGACGCTCGCGTTGGGCTGCTCCGTCATGTGGGTTCCGTACCTCCGGAGCACAGTGTGACATTCCGACCACGTCCAGGCACAGCCCCGACCGGACGCAAATCGACGACGATCATGATCCTCCCGCGCCCCCGGGTCAACCACGGGGTGCGACCTGCCGACGTAGACACCGTGAGCTCCACGACGCCAGGCCCGGCCGGGGCCGCCCCGGGCGCGGCCGCACGCGCCTTCGTGCCGTCGCAGGCGGCCCGCAAGCGGCTGGGCGACGTCCTCGTGTCCACGGGCCTGCTGACGCCCGAGCAGCTCGAGACGGCGCTGTCGGCCCAGACGTCGTCGACCGGGCCCCGCCGCCGGCTCGGGCAGGTCGTCGTCGACCTGGGCCTGGCGTCCGAGCGCGACGTCGCCGAGTGCCTCGCGAGCCTGCTCGGCCTCGAGCTCATCGACCTGTCGAAGATCGTGCCGGCGCCGGACGTCGTCAAGCTGCTCCCCCGCCAGGTCGCCGAGCGGGTCCGGGTGCTCGTCCTGGACCGCACCCCGGCCGGCGGCGTCGTCATCGCGGCGGCGGACCCGACGAACGTCCTCGCGCTCGACGACGTCCGGCTCTACACCCGCTCGTCCGACCTCAAGATGTACGTCGCGACCGAGAGCCAGATCCGCGACCAGCTCAACCGGGCGTGGTCGCTCGGCCAGGACAGTGCGTCGGTCGAGGCGATCGTCGACGACGTCGAGGACGACGAGGAGGGTGCGGCGGCCGCCCCGAGCGGCGGGGTCTCCGTCGACGACGCCCCGATCGTCAAGCTCGTCAACCAGATCCTCGCGGACGCCGTCCGGCTGCGGGCCTCGGACATCCACGTCGAGGTGCAGCGCGACGTCATGCGGGTCCGCTACCGCGTCGACGGTCTGCTCCGGGACGTCATGAACGCACCGCGCCGGATCGCGGGCTCGGCGATCAGCCGGATCAAGATCATGTCCGGCCTCGACATCGCCGAGCGGCGGGTCCCGCAGGACGGCCGGACCCGGTTCTCCGTCGAGGGCATGGCCGTCGACGCCCGGGTCAGCACGTTGCCGAGCCTGCACGGCGAGAAGGTCGTCATCCGGCTGCTCACCCGCGGGGACGCCGTCCCCGGGCTGGACAGCCTCGGCTTCGAGCCCGAGCAGCTCGCCGCGTTCCGCACGGCGCTCAACGTGCCGCAGGGACTCGTCCTCATCACCGGCCCGACCGGCTCCGGCAAGACGAACACGCTCTACTCGGCGATCGCCGAGATCCGCACGCCGGACAAGAACATCGTCACCCTCGAGGACCCGGTCGAGGTCCAGCTCCCCGGCATCACCCAGGTCGGCGTCAACGACAAGCAGGGCATGACGTTCAGCCGGGGGCTGCGCTCGATCCTGCGCCAGGACCCGGACATCATCCTCGTCGGCGAGGTCCGCGACTCCGAGACCGCCGAGCTCGCCCTCAAGGCCGCGCTCACCGGCCACCTCGTGCTCACGACGCTCCACACGAACAGTGCCGTCGCGGCCCTGACCCGCCTCGTCGACATGGGAGCCGAGCCGTTCCTCGTCGCGTCCTCGCTGACCGCCGCGGTCGCCCAGCGCCTCGTCCGCCGGCCGTGCGCGTCGTGCCTGGAGACCTACCGGCCGGACGACGTCACGCTCGCGATGCTCGGGATGACCCCGGCCGACCTGGGTCGCACGCTCCCGCACCGCGGTGCCGGCTGCCCCGAGTGCGGCGGCACCGGCTACAAGGGCCGCACCGCCGTCTACGAGGTGCTCAGCGTCGACTCCACGATGCGGCAGGTGCTCATCAAGGACCCGTCCGAGGGGGCCGTCGGGGCCCAGGCCCGGGCCGTCGGGATGGCCACCCTGCGCGCCTCGGCGATCGAGAAGGCCCGGCGCGGCGAGACGACCTTCGAGGAGGCCGCCCGCGTCACCCACTCCGACAGCGGCGGCACGCACGCCTGCCCGGCCTGCGAGCGGCGCGTCGAGCCGGACATGGTCGTCTGCCCGTGGTGCGCCGTGACCCTCGACCGCGGGCACTGCCAGAACTGCGCCCGCCAGCTCGACCCGGACTGGAAGGTCTGCCCCTGGTGCCGCACCCAGGCCGAGCACACCGGCGCCCACCACCCGCTCGAAGGGCTGCCCCCGACGGGACCCGACCTGCCGCTGTGAGCCGCCCCGCCCCCGGCAGGTCGCCGGCCGGCGGGCCGCCTAGGATCGGACCATGTCCGCCGTCTCGCTCGACGCCGTCCACGCCGCCCTGGCCACCGTGAACGACCCCGAGATCCGCAAGCCGATCACCGAGCTCGACATGGTGAAGTCCGTCGACGTCGACGGCGCCCGGGTCGCGGTGACCCTGTTCCTCACCGTCGCCGGCTGCCCGATGAAGGCGACGCTGACGAAGGACGTCACCACCGCGGTCTCCGCCGTCCCTGGCGTCGAGGACGTGAGCGTCGACCTCGACGTCATGTCGGACACCCAGCGGCAGGCCCTCAAGGACAAGCTGCGCGGCGGCGGTGCGGCCGCCAAGGAGATCCCCTTCGCCAAGGCCGGCTCGCTGACCCGGGTCTACGCGGTCGCCTCCGGCAAGGGCGGCGTCGGCAAGTCGAGCGTCACGGTGAACCTGGCCGCCGCGATGGCCGCAGACGGCCTGCGCGTCGGCGTCGTCGACGCGGACATCTACGGCTTCTCGGTGCCGCGCATGCTCGGGGTCGAGCAGCCGCCGACCCGCGTCGACGACATGATCCTGCCGCCCATCGCGCACGAGGTGAAGGTCGTCTCGATCGGCATGTTCGTGCCCGGCAACCAGCCGGTCGTGTGGCGCGGCCCGATGCTCCACCGGGCCCTGGAGCAGTTCCTCTCGGACGTCTTCTGGGGCGACCTCGACGTGCTCCTGCTCGACCTGCCCCCGGGCACCGGGGACATCGCGATCTCCACCGCGCAGCTGCTGCCGACCGCCGAGATCCTCGTCGTGACGACGCCGCAGACCGCCGCGGCCGAGGTCGCGGAGCGGGCCGGCTCCATCGCGCTGCAGACCAAGCAGCAGATCGTCGGCGTCGTCGAGAACATGTCGTGGCTCGAGCTGCCCGACGGCACCCGGATGGAGCTGTTCGGCAGCGGTGGCGGCCAGCGCGTCGCCGACTCGCTCGGCCGCTCGGTCGGTGCCGCCGTGCCGCTGCTCGGCCAGGTCCCGATGGACGTCGCGCTGCGCGAGGGCGGGGACGGCGGCACGCCCGTCGTGCTGTCCCACCCGGACTCCCCCGCGGCCGTGGCGCTGCGGGGCGTGGCGCGCACGCTGGGGCGCCGGGCCCGCGGGCTCGCGGGTCGTTCCCTGGGCCTCACGCCGGTCGGCCGCTGACCCGGTCGTAGGCCGGGCGGCCGGTCAGGCGGCCGGTCAGGCGGCCGGTCAGGTCACGTCGCGTCGGGGTCGAACGCGGGCGCCGGCTCGCCGTCCGGCGCCGCACCGGCGCCGTTCGAGCCGTTGCGCGCGGCGCCGTTCGCGCCGTTCGCGCCGGACCCCTGCGAACCCGAGCCGTTCGCGCCCTGGCCGTTGCGCAGGCCGAGCGGGTCGGCGGGGTCGAAGTCGGCGTCGGAGAGCGCCTCCCGGACGATCCGGCGCGGGTCGTACTGCCGCGGGTCGAGCTTGCGCCAGTCGACCTCGTCGAACTCGGGGCCGAGCTCCTCACGGACCTTGTCGCCCGCGCCCTGGGCCATCCGGCGCAGCTCTCGGACGAGCCGGGCCAGCGACTGGGCGTACTGGGGCAGGCGTTCGGGACCGAGCACGATGGCGGCGACCGCCAGCAGCACGATGAACTCGCTCGGGTTGATGCCGAACACGCCGTCAGGCTACCTGTTCCGGCTGGGAGCCGGACCGGCGCTACCCGTCCGAGGCCGCGAGGGTGACGGTGAGCTCCTGCCGCCGCCCGTCGCGCCGGATCGTGAGCACGACCTGCGCGCCGACGGCCTTGGCCCGCACCTGCACGATGAGCTCCTCCGGCGCGGTCACCGGGACCCCGTCGACCGCGAGGATGACGTCGCCCGGCCGCACGCCGGCCTTGTCGGCGGGCCCGCCCCGGGTCACGGCGTCCTGGCCGTTCTGCGGGCCGGCCGAGACCCGGACCCCCTCGCCGGCGTACTCCTGGTCGAGCAGGACGCCGACGATCGGGTGCACCGACTTCCCGGTCCGGATGAGCTCCTCGGCGGTGCGCCGCGCCTGGTTGCTCGGGATCGCGAAGCCGAGGCCGATGTTGCCCGCCTGGCCGGCGCCGCTGCCGGGGGCGCGGGCGATCGCGGAGTTGATCCCGATGACCCGGCCGCGCTCGTCGACGAGCGGGCCCCCGGAGTTGCCCGGGTTGATCGCGGCGTCGGTCTGGATCGCGTTGATGAAGGACGTCGCGCTCTGGTCGCCGGCCACGACCGGCCGGTTGAGGGCGCTGACGATGCCGGTCGTCACGGTGCCCTGGAGACCGAGCGGGGCGCCGATCGCGATGACCGAGTCACCGACGACGACGCCCGCGGAGTCTCCGAGCGGCAGCGCCTTGCGGCCGCCGGTGTCCGCCTTGACGACGGCGAGGTCGTAGGACGTGTCCCGGCCGACGATCGTCGCCTTCGTCTGCGAGCCGTCCTGGAAGACGACGCGGATGTCGCCGTCGCCGTCGGCCGCGGCCGCCACGACGTGGTTGTTCGTGAGGATGTAGCCGCCGTCGATGACGAAGCCGGAGCCGGTGCCCTCCTCCCCGCCCCCGCTCACCTGGAGCGCGACCACGCTCGGCAGGACGCCGTTGGCGACCGCCGGCACCGTGCCGGAGGCGCGCTGGGTGCTGCCGGTCTGCGGGCTGGGCAGCGAGAACCCCGGGTCCCGGACGACCCGCGAGCGGGCCGAGTCGGCGAGCAGCCCGCCGGCGAAGCCGCCGGCCAGGCCGACGACGAGGGCCACGAGCGCCGCGACGAGGACGACGGAGCCGCGACCACGACCGCGCCGTGGCGGCTCGGGCTGCTGCCAGACCGGCTGGGTCGGCTGCGGCGCCTGGGTCAGTGGCCGGGTCTCCTGCGGCGCGGCGCCCCAGGCCTGCCCGGTGGGCGGGCCGTACGTGCCGAGGTCGTAGGTGCCGAGGTCCTGCGTGACCGGCGCGTACACCGGCACGTAGCCCGGCGGCGTCGCCGGCGACGCCCAGGCCGGCGCGGGCTCCGGGTGGTCCGGCCGACCGCCGTCGGCCCGCACGTCGCCGTCACCGTCGCCCTGCGTCATGTCCGCCTTCTCTACGCCGTGCCCACGATCCCGCGTGCTTGTCCTGTGACGCCACCCTGCCACAGCGCGACGACGCCGCCGCGCGACGGGCGCGCGACGGCGTCGGTACCGCCCTGGGGACCGCGGTCGGTCAGGGGGTCTGCGTGGCCTCGTCCGGGTCCTGCCCGAGCCAGCCCGCCGGGACGTTGACGAACGGCAGGTCGTTCGCCGTCGAGGTCCGTTCGACGACGAACGTCGCGACCGGGGGCAGCACGGTCGCGGGCGACAGGCTGGCCGCGGAGAAGGTCAGGCCCGCGGCCCCGACCCCGACGACCGAGAGCGCCCCGAGCACCGCGGCAGCCAGCCGGCGGCGCTGCGGCGTGCGCAGCCGTCCGCCCGGGCGGACGGCTGCGCANCCGGCCGGTCGGCTGCCGGCGGGTCGGGCGGCGACGGGCCGTCCGGGGACGGAGGTGCCGGCGGCCGCCCGGACGACCCGGCCGCCGGGCTCACCGTGCCGCAGCGGGTCGCCGTCCCCGGCGGGGGCACCGCCGATGGCGAGGAGCCGCGCGGCCAGGTCGCCCGACGGCGCGGGGCTGCCGAGGGACGCGAGCCGGGACTTCATGAGGCGTTCGGCGTCGACCGCCTCGCGGCAGGCCGTGCAGCCCGCGAGGTGCGCGTGGGCGCTCTCCGTCGCCTCCGGGCCGAGCTGGCCGTCGACGAGGTCGGTGACGCGGTCGCCGAGGTGCGTCACCGGTGGTTCCTCCCCCCGGACGCGGCGTCGGCGGGGGCAGGCTCCTCTTCCCGTCGCAGGGCCGCCGGACGGCGGTGGGCGAGCGCCTCGCGGAGGTGGGCGCGCCCGCGGTGGATCCGCGAGCGGACGGTCCCCAGCTTGATGTCGAGCGTGGCGGCGATCTCCTCGTAGGACAGGCCCTCGATGTCGCAGAGGACGACCGCCGCGCGGAACTCCGGCGCGAGCGTGTCGAGGGCCGCCTGGACGTCGTGGTCGAGGTTGTTGTGCTCCCACGCGCGCTCCGGGCCGAGCTCGGCGGCACCGGGCAGCCGGTCGCCGGCGTCGTCACCGAGGGCGTCGAAGCGGATGCGCTGCTTGCGGCGGACCTGGTCGAGGAACAGGTTCGTCGTGATCCGGTGGAGCCAGCCCTCGAAGGTGCCCGGGGTGTAGGAGGACAGCGAACGGAAGACGCGGACGAAGACCTCCTGGGTGAGGTCCTCGGCGTCGTGCTGGTTGCCGGTGAGCCGGTAGGCGAGGCGGTAGACCCGCGCCGAGTGCTCCTCGACGACCTCCTCCCACGTCGGAGGGGTCCACGCGGCGTCCGCGGCGGCAGGGGTCAGGGCGTACCCGTCCGCGGACGCGTCGTCCCGCACCCGGCCGTCGTGCGGCCGTGCCCGGTCGAGACCGTCGCTCACGCCAGTACCTCCTGCGGTGCGACGACCGCCCAGCAGGCTCGTCCTGCCGCGCCCGGCCATCGCGTACGGCATCGTGTAGACCGACACCGTGCCTCCCATCGTTGCTCACCTTCGGCGGTCACGCCCTCCGGGGAACCCCCGGATCTCCTGGGAAAACCCTGAGAATCCGGTCCGGCGCGGACGCCGGGCGCTCCTCGGGACAGGGCGTGCGTCCCGTTCTCCCGGAGCAACGGTCCCCGTGTCCCCACGGTTCCCGCCGCACAACTACGCTGGGCGCCGCACCCGCGCGCCCGCCCGCGCGGTCGGCACCGCACCGAGGAGGTCCTCATCAGCGCCCCGTCGCCCGCCACCTGGGCCTACGCCGAGAACTTCGTCCCCGAGGACGACGTCGTCGCCCGGGCGCGCTCGCGCGCCGGCGAGCTCGGCTGCACGGCCGTGGCCCCCGGCGTCGGCGCCGTGCTCCGCGTCCTCGCGGCCACCCTCTCCGCCCGCTCGGTCGTCGAGATCGGCACCGGCGCCGGCGTCTCCGGTCTCTACCTGCTGCGCGGCATGCCGGAGGAGGGCGTCCTCACGACGATCGACGTCGAGGTCGAGAACCAGCGCGCCGCCCGGGAGGCGTTCGCCGAGGAGGGCGTCCGGCCGAACCGGACCCGGCTCATCTCCGGCCGCGCGCTCGACGTGCTGCCCCGGCTCACCGACGGCGCCTACGACCTCGTGCTCGTCGACGCCGAGAAGACCGAGTACGAGGAGTACCTCGAGCAGGCGCTGCGCCTGCTGCGCCCCGGCGGCGTCCTCGCCGTCGACAACGCCCTGTGGCACGGCAAGGTCGCCGACCCCGCCCAGCGGGACGCGACGACGACCGCCGTCCGCGAGCTCGGCAAGCGGGTGCGGGCCACCCGCCGGCTCGTGCCCGCGATGCTGCCCTGCGGCGACGGCCTCCTGGTGGCGGTGGCGAGCTGACCTGGAGCTCCGGTGACCGCGTGGCCCCGATCAGCCCCGGGGCCGGCCCTCCGCCGCGCCGGCTGCTGCGCGGCGGCGAGCGGCTCCAGCACCTCGTCGGTCACCGGCTGCTCGTCGGCGTGACGATCCGGGAGCCGGACGGCGAGGTCGTCTCCCGCACCCAGTTCTGCGGGGTGGTCCTCGAGGTCGCGGACGGCGTCGTCGTCGTCGACAAGGACGGCGAGCCCGCGCTGCTGCCGTCGGACGACCTCGCGTACACCCCGGCCCCGCGCGGCACCTACCGGCTCGCCGGCAGCGGCGAGGTCATCGAGGACCCGGACTACGTGACGACGTGGGACGTCGTCCCCGAGCCGCCCGGGACGGTCGTCGTCCCGGAGTCCGAGGTCTGCCCGGACGACGACCAACCGGCCGCGGACGACGCGGACGACGACGCCCGCCCGGCCGGGGACCGGACGACGCCGGCCTGACGCCCGGCCGGCGTCAGCGCAGCGACTCGAGCCAGCGCAGCAGCACCCGGGCGCCCCAGCCCGTCGCGCCCTTGCAGACCTCGTGCTCGTCACGGTCGGACCGGGCCACCCCGGCGATGTCGAGGTGGGCCCAGCGCCGTCCGCCGGCGAACTCGCGCAGGAACAGCGCGGCGGTGATCGAGCCCCCGCCGATCTTCCCGTCGGCGCTGACGTGCCGCAGGTCCGCGACCTGCGAGTGCAGCGCCGGCATGTAGTCCTCGACGAGCGGCATCCGCCAGACCCGCTCCCCGCTTGCGGCGGCGGCCGCCTCGAGCCCCGCGGCGAGCCGCTCGTCGGTCGCGTAGAGGGCGGCGTGCCGCTTGCCGAGACCGAGCGTGGCGGCGCCGGTGAGGGTCGCGACGTCGACGAGGACGTCCGGGTCGAGGACGGCGTCGGCGTAGGCGAGCGCGTCCGCGAGCACCATCCGGCCCTCGGCGTCGGTGTTCGCGACCTCGACGGTCCGGCCGCCGTAGTGCCGCACGACGTCGGACGGCCGGTAGGACGACGCCCCGACGGCGTTCTCGGCGAGCGCCAGGAGGCCGACGACGTGCCGGCGGACGCCGAGCGCCCGGCAGGCGGCGAGCGTCGCGAGGACGACCGCGGCCCCGGTCATGTCGGTCTTCATGGGGACCATGCCCTCGCGGGGCTTGATCGACAGGCCGCCGGTGTCGAAGGTGATGCCCTTGCCGACGAGGACGACCGGGCCGCGGGCGCCGCGGCCCGCGGGGACGTCGTCCGGCACGTGGTCGAGCCGCACGAACCGGGGCGGGGTCGACGACCCGCGGCCCACCGTGACGATGCCGCCGAAGCCCTCGGCCTCGAGGCCGTGCTCGTCCCAGACCTCGGCGACGAGCCCGGTGTCCGCGGCGGCCTCGAGGGCGCGGTCGACGACCCACTGCGGGTTCTTGACGTTCGAGGGGGTCACCGCGAGGTCGCGGACCGCCCACGTCGCGGCGGCGTGCTCGAGGCCGCGGGCGAGCGCGTCGTCCCGGTGCCGGCCGGCGAGGACGACGTGGCCGACGGGGGCGGCGTCGTCCCGGGAGCGGGTGCCGGTCGCGGGCGCCGTGTAGGCCCCGAGCAGCAGACCTTCGACGACGGCCCGGGTGCCCGCCTCGCCGCTGCCGGCCCCGAGGCTCGTGACGAGCCGGGCCCGGCCCCGGGTCGACCGGCCGAGGGCCGCGCCTGCGCGGCGCAGGTCGGCGGGCTCGCCGGCGCCGGTCCCGAGCAGGACGAGCCGGCGCGGCAGCCCGTCGCGCAGGACCGGCACCCGGACGACCTCGCCGGCCCGGCCGGAGACCTTCTCCCCGGTGAGGACGGCGTCGAGGTCGACGGCGTAGCGGGCCGCGGCCGCCCGGGCGGCGCTGTCGGGCCGCGGGGCGTCGGAGCCCTTCGGCCGGGCCACGGTGACGGCGAGCACGTCGACCCGGTCGAGGTCGGTCCCGGCACCGAGCGGCTCACCGGCGACGACCGTCACGGGCGGGCGGCGGACCGGCGGCACGGCGCGCCCGCGGGTCGTCCGGTTGGTCGGAACGGTCCGGACCGATGCCACGCGTGCCTCCCGCCGACGTGCCGGCCCGGCGGCCGACCGCTTGCCCTGCGACCCTACCCAGGCCGGGCGCCGGCGGGGCGGCGGGCGCACCGGGACGGCGACGGGCCCGGTGCGACCGAGGTCGGCACCGGGCCCGTGGGAACGGTTCGTCAGTGGTTCGTCAGCCGACGACCGCCTTGAGGGCGTCGCCGAGCTCACCAGCCTCCGTGGCGGACATCTCCACGACCAGCCGACCGCCGCCCTCGAGCGGGACGCGCATGACGATGCCGCGCCCCTCCTTGGTGACCTCGAGCGGGCCGTCCCCGGTCCGCGGCTTCATGGCCGCCATGCGCCATCCCCTTCCTTGTTCGGTGCCGCACGAGCGCCTGCGCACCCCGGACGAAGCCGGACATGCCGCATGTTCGGCACCCGTACGCAGCGTGATCCTGCCCATTATCCCGTGCGCGGGTCCCCAGGCGAAACGCCCTACCGTTCCCCGCGAGTCCTCTACCCGCAGTGACCGCTCCGCACGAGTGACCGTTGTCACGTCCGGACGGCCCCGCGGGGGCGTCCGGGGAGTAGGTTCTGCTGCCGTGACGAGCGCGCAGCCCTCCCCCGCCGCCGACGGCCCCCCGCCCGTGGTGACCTCCGACGCCGGCGGGGTCCGGACCGTCCGGATCGACCGGCCGGACGCGATGAACTCGCTCGACACCCCGACGAAGGTCGCCCTGCGGGACGCCCTGCTCGCCGCCGCGGACGACAGCGCCGTGCGCTGCGTCGTCCTCACCGGGACCGGCCGGGCGTTCTGCGTCGGGCAGGACCTGCGCGAGCACGTCCGCCTGCAGCAGACCCGCGACGAGTCGCTGTGGCGGACGGTCCCCGAGCACTACAACCCGATCGCGCTGACCCTCGCGACGATGCCCAAGCCGGTCGTCGCCGCGGTGAACGGCGTCGCCGCGGGGGCCGGGGCGGCCTTCTCGTTCGCCGCCGACCTGCGGATCGTCGCGGCGTCCGGCGGGTTCAACCTCGCCTTCACCGGGATCGCCCTGTCGGCCGACTCCGGCGCCTCGTGGTGGCTGCCGCGCCTGGTCGGTGCGGCGAAGGCCAAGGAGCTGCTCCTCATGCCCCGCACCGTCGGGGCCCAGGAGGCGCTCGAGCTGGGGCTCGCGACCGAGGTCGTCCCCGACGAGGACTTCGAGGCCCGGGTCGCCGAGGTCGCCGGCCGGCTCGCGGCCGGCCCGACGCTCGCCTACGGGGCGGTCCGCCGCGCGGTCGCCTACTCCGCGACCCACGGCCTCGAGGACTCCCTCGCGCACGAGGCGACCCTCATGGACCTCACCGGCGCGAGCGCCGACCACGCGGCCGCGGTCGCCGCGTTCCTCGCCAAGGAGAAGCCGGTCTTCGAGGGCCGCTGACCTCAGCCGGCGACGCGCCGCACCCATCGGATGCGGTCGCCGACCATGAGCGCCACGCCGAGGACCGGCCGCGGCTCGGCGGCGCGCACGACCCGGCCGGGCCGGGACGCCCCGACGTCGACGACGTGCCCGACGAGCCACACCTCGTCGGGGGCACCGGTCCGGACGGTCGCGACGCTGTAGTAGTCGGTCCAGGAGCCGCCGCCCAGGTCGACGGTCCGGTTGCCGCGCAGCCAGTCCCGGCTCTGCATGAGCGGCGCGTACGGGCTGCCCGAGGACGTCCCGGAGTCGTCGGCGGGCGCGCCGAGGACGTACCCGACCGCGCCGGCGCCACCGGTGCGGTCGCCGAGCACGAGCACGTACCGGACGTCGGACGAGGTCGGGTGCGGGGCCCACGAGACCCGCGCGACGACGCTCGGGGCGCCGCTGCCGTCGTCCGTCACCGTCGCCTCGACGCCCCGGGCCGCGAGGAAGCCCCGGACCTGCGCCGTGGGCATGGTCCAGACCTCGCCGTCGAGGCGGGCGTCCGCGACGGACACCGGCGGTGCGCCGAGGCGCTCGACCGCGGCACGGCCGGCGAGCCCGACGAGCACGAGCAGCACGACGACCCCGGCCGCCACGAGCCCGGAGCGGGCGTCCCTGGCGGCGGGGTCGGCAGCGTCGGCGGCGGGCCGGGTGCCGGTCACGGTGGCCAGTCCGCGGGCGGCACGAACCTCCAGAGCCAGGCCACCCAGACCACCTGCCCGGCGAGGAAGGCCAGGGCGAGCGCGCGCCGGTAGGCGCCCGACGGCGATGCCGACGCGAGCAGCGCCCCGAGCGGGAAGAGCAGCAGCAGGTAACGCGCGAGGCTCGTGAACGGGTCGAGGACGGCGAGCAGGTAGCCGACGTACGCCAGGCACCAGACCCGCAGGTCGAACCCGATGACCCGCGACGACCCGGCGAGCACCCAGGCCGCGAGCGCGACGACGCACAGCGCGAGCACGAGCGGCCCGACCCAGTAGCCGAGGACGTAGCGCGAGATCGTGATCCACGGCGTGAACACGTGCATCTCGTGGCCGACCCGCCAGGCGCTCATGGTGTCGGTGTAGGCCGCCCGCTCCCCGGTGCCGACCCAGGCGACGACCGGCCACACGATCGCGGCGGCGCCGGCCGCGGCCGTCGTCGCGAACATCGCCGCGACCCGGGACGGGGCGACCGGCTCGACCCGGTGCCGCCAGAGCACCCGCAGGACGTGCAGGCCGACGACGACGGCCAGCGGGACGCCGATCGGCCGGGCGACGCCGACGAGCAGGACGACCGGCACGGCGAGCAGGTACCGGTGCCGTTGCAGGCACCAGAGCACGCCGACGAGGAGCAGGACGCCGACGGACTCGGTGTAGGCGAACTGGAGGACGGGGGCCGCCGGGTAGCAGCAGAAGAGCACGACCGTCCACAGCGCGAGCCGGTTGCCGACGAGCGGCGCCATGAGGCTGCGCAGGACGACGACGGCGGCCGCGCCGGCGAGGAGCGCGACCGCGGTCGCGGCGACCGCCCACGACGCGCCCGTGACCTCCATGACGCCGCGGGCCAGGGCCGGGAAGAGCGGGTAGAACGCCCACTGGTTCTGCAGCACCTGGCCGGCGTCGTTGCGCGGGAGCGTCGCCGGGTAGCCGCCCTCGGCGATCCGCCGGTACCAGTCGCCGTCCCAGAGGCTGACGACGCCGAGGTAGCCGGGGTCCGCCGGGTTCCAGATGCTCTCCGGCTGGAACCGCGCGACCCGGTCGACGACGACGAACGCGAAGAGCCGGGTCGCGACGAAGACGAGGAGCACCTGTGCCCACGGCGGCAGCGTGAGCCAGCGCATCCGCAGGACGTCGGCGCGGGCCCGCAGGTCCGACCGCACGGCGGACGGCGCGGTGACCGCCGTCCCGCCGGTCTCGTCCGTCACCGCCATCCGGCACCCCGTGCGTGGCACCCCGTGAGGTGGTCGTCGACGAGCCCGCAGGCCTGCATCGCGGCGTAGGCCGTCGTCGGGCCGACGAAGACGAACCCGTTGCGCTTGAGGGCCTTCGACAGGGCGACGGACTCCGGCGTCGTGGCCGGGACGTCACCGAGGGCGGCCGGCGCGGGGCGGGCCGCACGGTCGGGCGCGAACGACCAGACGAGCGCGTCGAGCCCGCCGTCGACGGCGTCGCGCATCGCGAGGACGGCGCGCGCGTTGGTGATCGCGGCGGCCACCTTCGCGCGGTTGCGGACGATGCCGGGGTCGGCCATGAGCCGTGCCTCGTCGTCCGGACCGAACCGGGCCACCTGCTCGGCGTCGAAGCCGGCGAACGCGCTGCGGAACCCCTCGCGCTTGCGCAGGATCGTCAGCCAGGAGAGCCCGGACTGGAACGCCTCGAGGGTGAACCGCTCGTAGAGCGCCGTCTCGCCGCGGACCGGCCGGCCCCACTCGCCGTCGTGGTAGACGACGTAGTCGGGCGTCGAGGCGCCCCACGAGCAGCGGGCGACCCCGTCGTCGCCGACGACGAGGCCGGACGGCGCACCGGCCGGCTGCGTGCCGTCGGTCACCGGGCGGCCTGCCCGCGCTCGACGTCACGGGCGACGGTGCGCAGCACCCGTCCCAGGCCCAGCCGGGTCGCGAGGGCGACGAGCGGCGCGAACGGCCGGGTGAGCCGGACGGGGGCGACCTCGACGTCGTACGTCCAGGACAGCCGGCTCGCGCCGTCCGGACGCGGCGTCACGTCGATCCGCGCCGTGCCCAGGACGAGCCGGCCGTGCTTGTGGACGACGCAGTGCCCGGCGGACCCGCCGGCCGGCGGGGACCACTCGACGACCTCCATCGGGTCGTCGAAGCCCACCGGGCCGAGCGCCGTCCGGGCGACGAAGCGGGTGCCCGCCCCGGTCGCCGACGGGGTCGTGACCCGGACCGTCGTCAGCGGTGCGAAGCGGCCGTGCCCGGGCCAGTCGGTGATGGCGTCCCAGGTGGGGCCGACCGGGGCGGCGACGTCGACCGCGACGACGACGTGCGCCACGGGTCAGGCCTCCTGGGTGTGGTGACCCGGGCGGGCCGCCGCGGGGTCGGCCGGGTCACCACACCCAGGANTCGGGCAGCGGGCGGGCGGGCAGGGACGACACCGAGGCGTCGAGACCGCCGGTGATCCGGCCCGTCGCGACGGCGGCCACGGCGACGGCGACCGCGAGGACGAGGAGGGTGAGCAGGAGCGTCACGGGGACGATGCTGCCACGTCCGGGGCCCGAGCGGTTCGCCGTCCTGGCCGAGGGCGCCGCACCCGGCCGGGTGACCCGGCGGCCGCACGGGTGGCGCGGACCGCCGTCCGGGCACCCGTCGCCGTGCGTGACCGGTGTCCGGATCGGCCGAAAGTGTCTGCCGCCGGTCGTGTGATTACTCCATGGATTTCTTGAGGTACCCAGCGTCACTGAACAGGGTGGGCCCCGTCCCCTGACGCCCGACGAGGTCCCAGGAGGTCTTGATGACGGTGGAGACAGCGCCAGAGAAGATCGAGCACGCGACCGTTCACGGCACGGCCCGCACGACCGGCCCGCGGCACCGGGAGGCACCCGCGCCGCGGGTGCTCCGCCTCCCCGGCACGACCCGGCGACGGGCGGCGGTCGTGCTGGCCGTCGTGGTCGCCCTCGGCGGGATCGGCACCGGCGCGGCGGCCGCCGCGGCCCCGAAGCACCTCGGGGCGCCCAAGCACCTGCGGATCGCACCGAAGCACCTCGCCCCGAGCGCCGCGGCCCCCAAGCACCTCGGGCCGAGCGCCGCGGCCCCCAAGCACCTCGCCCTCGCCCCGAAGCACCTGTCCGGGCCGTCCACGGCGGACCCGGCGGACCTCACCGTCGTGCTCGCGTCGCACGGCTCGGCGGCGAGGCTGTGGTGGCCGTGGCCGGGCGTGCTGCACGGGGCGTTCACGACGCAGAGCCGTGGCGCGGCCAGGGCCTGGACCGTGCAGCGCGGCGAGGTCGTCTCGGTCGACGCCGCGACGTCGACCCTCGTCGTCCGCTCCGCCGACGGCTTCGTCGGGACGTGGACGGTCGACCCGGCGGCCCGGGTCCGAAAGGTCGCCAAGCGCGGGCCGCGGGTGCTGTCGCTCGCCGATGTGCTGCCGGGGTACCGGGTCGCGGTCGTCGGCAGCGGCGCCGAGGCGGCCGGGACGGCGACCCTGGTGCAGGTGACGGGCGTACCGCACCGGCCGTCCGGCACCCCGTCCGGCACCCCGTCGGACACCCCGTCCGGGACACCGTCGGACACCCCGTCCGACACCGGCGGCGCGACCGTCTGACCGGCACCCACCGACCCCCGGGGGCGGTCGCCCGCGTCGGAGGCGACGCGACCGTCCCCGGGCCCGCCGGACGCTCACAGGCTCCTCACAGCGTGCGCCTGCATGCTCCTGGGGTCGTCGCGCTCCTGCGGCGGCCGCCACGACCGGAAGGGCTGCTCGCGAGCATGAGCGCACCCCGCACCGTCATCGGCCTCGTCGTCGCCACCGGCCTCCTCGTCGGCGGCGGCGTCGCGGCCGGCACCCTCGCCGCGACCGGCGCGCTCGCGTCGTCCGCGTCCCCGTCGGCGCAGCCGTCCGCCGCCACGACCCGCTCCCCCGGCGTCCCCGGGCAGCCCGGTGACGGCGACCGGCAGGGCCACCACCGCAGGGACGCCCGGGGCGGCGGCGGTCCCGGTGGCCTCGGCGCGCTCGGTGCCGGGCGGATGCTCCACGGCGAGGTCGTCGTCGAGACGGCGGGCGGCGGCACCGAGACGCTCCTCGTGCAGCGCGGCACCGTGACGGCGAAGACCGCCGACGGCGTCACGGTGCGCAGCAGCGACGGCTTCACCACGACGTGGAAGGTCACCGCGGCGACGCAGGTCCGGGCCGGTCGACCGGGTCCCGGCCGGGACGGGGCGTCCGGCACCCTCGCGGACGTCGCGCAGGGCGCGGAGGTGCTCGTCGCCGGCCCCCGACCGACGAGCGGCGACCCGACGGCCCGCACCCTCGGCGTCCGTCCCGCCGGTCAGCGGGACGGCCTCGGCCGCAGGGGTGGCACGGCCACGCCGTCGCCCGCGGCGACGGCGTCCGGCGCGGCGCTCCAGGGCTGAGCCCGCGGCCTCAGGCCTCGGCCTCCAGGACCTCCTCGGCGAGGGGGCGCGCGTGCGCGGCCCCGCCCCGCGCGGCGTCGATGCCGGCCTCCACGGCGTCGACCGCCTCGGCGACGGTCGACGTCCACACGGCTCCCGCGGCGGCCGCCGGCCGGACGAACCCTTGGGCGACGAGCTTGTCGACGAGGTCCCGCAGGCCGGCGAGCACCCCGCCCGGGTCGAGGACGACGACAGGCTTGTCGTGCATCCCGAGCGTGCCCGCGACCCAGACCTCGAGGAGCTCCTCGAGGGTGCCGATGCCGCCCGGCAGCGTGAGGAAGGCGTCCGCGGCGGCGTCCATCCGGCCCTTGCGCTCGCGCATGTCCGCGGTGACGACGAGCTCGTCGGCGTCGACGTCGGCGACCTCGAGCCCGACGAGCGCCTCGGGGATGACCCCGAGCGTGTGCCGGCCGCCGGCCCGGACGGCGCCCGCGACGGCACCCATCATCGACACCCGGCCGCCACCGCTGACGAGGTCGTGCCCGCGGCGGGCGAGCTCGGCGCCGACCTCGCGCGCGAGCTCGACGTGCGCCGGATGGATGCGCTCGGACGACGAGCAGAACACGCAGACCCTGGCCATGGCCCGAGCGTACGGGCGCGAGCAGGGGCGGCGGCGCGGTGGTGGCTGGACCGACGAGGGAGCGCGGGCGCTCTTCCCACGCGAGCGAGGAGGGAAGGCACCGCCAGCAAGCGCCACCGCCCCTGCGAGCAAGGCAGTAGGGCGCGAGCAGGGGCGGCGGCGCGGCGGTGCCTGGACCGACGAGGGAGCGCGGGCGCTCTTCCCGCGCGAGCGAGGAGGGAAGGCGCCGCCAGCAAGCGCCACCGCCCCTGCGGCCGGTGACTCAGCCTGCCCAGGCCTGGCCCTGGTCGGCGGCCAGCCAGTACGGCTGCTCCTCGGGGATGACCGCGGCGGTCAGCGTCCGCACGAGGTCCGGGATGTCCTCGGAGGCGAGGCGCAGGGTGCCCATGCAGCGCCCCTCCTGCCAGATCGACAGCACGACCCGGTCCATCTCGGGATGGGCACTGACGCGCAACGTCCGGCCGACCGCGTCGCGGCCGACGAAGATGTCCCCCTGCGAGGGGACGGGCGTCACGAACATGGGACCACTGTGGGCCTCCGTCAAGCCCACGTAAAGAGGCTGGAGGTCATTGATCAGCAGATCGTGACGTCACAGGCACTAAAAGTGACCGAAGGGAGGAGGTCAGCCCTCGGGCGGAGAGCCGACGGAGGCCTCCATCGAGGCCGCCTCCCGGGCCCGCTGCTCGGCCGACGACGCCATGATCTCGACCGCCTCGTCGACGTCGTCCGTGACCCGGACGAGGTCGAGGTCGGGCACGGAGATCATCCCGCGCTCGACGAGCGGGCCGCGGATCCAGTCGAGCAGCCCGGTCCAGAAGCCGTTCCCGAGCAGGACGATGGGGAACTCGGTGACCTTGTGGGTCTGGACCAGGACGAGCGCCTCGAAGAGCTCGTCGAGGGTGCCGAAGCCGCCGGGCAGCACGACGAAGCCCTGGGCGTACTTGACGAACATCGTCTTGCGGGCGAAGAAATAGCGGAAGTTCACCGCCATGTCGACCCAGTCGTTGATGCCCTGCTCGAAGGGCAGCTCGATGCCGAGCCCGACCGAGACGCCACCTGCCTCGCAGGCCCCCTTGTTCGCGGCCTCCATCGCGCCGGGGCCGCCGCCGGTGATGACGGCGAAGCCCTCCTGCGCGAGGCGGGCACCGAGCCGCTCGGCGACGGCGTAGTCGGGGTGGTCCCGCTTGGTCCGGGCCGAGCCGAAGACGCTGATCGCCGGCCCGAGCTCGGCGAGCGCGCCGAAGCCCTCGACGAACTCCGCCTGGATCCGCAGCACCCGCCACGGGTCGGTGTGCACCCAGTCGCTCGACCCCGCGGTGTCGAGCAGCCGCTGGTCGGTCGTCGACCCCGGGACCTGCCCGCGCCGCAGCGTGAGCGGCCCCTTCCGGTAGTCGCGCAGGTGCGAGGGGTCCCCCGGAGTGACGGGGCGCTGCGGCGCGGGCAGGTCCCGGGGTCGACGACCGACCAGCGGCTGCT
>NZ_MWLN01000014.1 GCF_002198655.1 Kineosporia sp. A_224 | reverse complement strand
CCCGATGTCTGTCCGCCCCCCGATGTCCGTCCGTTCTCCGAGGTGCGTGCTCACTCGTCCTCGTCGTCCAGGCGTGCGAGCCACGTCGCGAGCCGTTCGACGGGGGTCTCGAACTCCGGGTTCAGGTCGACGAACTCACGCAGGCGCTCGGCCACCCAGGCAAGGCTGACCTCCTCCTCGCCCCGGCGCGTCTCGAGCTCCTCGATGCCGCGGTCGGTGAAGTACACGTCTCCTATTGTCGCCTGCCCCGGCCGTCCGCCCGCGCAGGGGCACACCCTTGGCCGCGCTTTGCTCTGCCATCACCAGCGAGCCACGGGTGGGGGCGCACCGCGGCGGGGCCGGGACACGCTGTCGCGTGGTGCTTGCTCTGCCCTCACCTGTGAGGGTGGTGCCCATGCAGGCCGGACGGCGGAGTGTCGCCGGGCCGCCGACCGGGCCGCCGTGCAGCCGACGATGCTGCCGTCGATGTGTGGGTTCCGGGGTGATGACGCCCGCGTCCACACATCGATCGCTCCATCCATGGACGAGCGAGTCGCTGTCGCCTCCCGCGCGCAGGTGACGGCGATCCAGCACGCGTGACGGGAGGGAGCCAGCCCAAGACCACGGCCGCTCTCCCGTGCGGGCGGTCGGGAGCGCCGTCCGGTACGGAGGCCGTGGTCGACCTGATGCGGGCACGCGGCTCTGCCCTCACGAGTGAGGGCAGAGCGAACCTTCGACCGGGGCGGACCGGAGGGGTGGCTCGCTGGTGATGGCAGAGCAAAGCCCCCGCCGCAGGTTCGTCGTCGGTCGGTGACGCCAGGTGGCTCCCGGCGTGTCATGGAGCACCGACGAAGCTCCGGCGAGGCCGGGCAGCGCAGCGGCGCCGGACCCTTCACGAAGGGTCCGGCGCCGCCGGGTGCTGCTGGTGACGCGCGAGCGGGTCGGTCAGCGGTCGAAGGACTGCTGCACGAGGCTGGCCTGCTCGGCCGCGTGCTTCTTCGACGAGCCGGCCGCGGGGGAGGCCGACGCCGGGCGCGAGACGCGCAGGAGCGGGCGGCCGCCGAGGTGCTCGGGCAGGTTGAGCGCGATGAACGGCCACGGGCCCTGGTTGGCCGGCTCCTCCTGCACCCAGACGAGCTGGGCGTTCGGGAACCGGTCGACCGCGTCGAGGACGGCGGCCGCGTCGAGCGGGTAGAGCTGCTCGAGGCGGACGATCGCCGTCCGGGTGTCGCCGCGCTTCGTGCGCTCGGCGAGCAGGTCCCAGTAGACCTTCCCCGAGCACAGGAGCACGCGGTCGACGTCCGAGGAGCGCAGGCTCGGGCCCTCGGGGATTACGGTGCGGAAGCCGCCGGTCGTGAAGTCCTCCACCGCGGACTGCGCCGTCTTGAGCCGCAGCATCGACTTCGGGGTGAAGACGACGAGCGGACGGCGCGGCTGGGCGTACGCCTGGCGGCGCAGCAGGTGGAAGTGCGACGCGGGGGTCGACGGCATCGACACGGTGATGTTGTTCTCGGCGCACATCTGCAGGTAGCGCTCGATGCGGCCCGAGGAGTGGTCCGGGCCCTGGCCCTCGAAGCCGTGCGGCAGGAGCAGGACGACCGACGAGCGCTGGCCCCACTTCTGCTCGGACGACGAGATGAACTCGTCGACGATCGTCTGGGCGCCGTTGCCGAAGTCGCCGAACTGCGCCTCCCACAGCACGAGGGCGTCGGGGCGCTCGACGGAGTACCCGTACTCGAAGCCCATCGCCGCGTACTCGGACAGGAGCGAGTCGTAGATCCAGAACTTGCCCTGCTCTTCGGCGAGGTTCGCCAGCGGCGTCCACTCGGTGCCGGTGAGCTTGTCGGTGAGGACGGCGTGCCGCTGCACGAACGTGCCGCGCCGGCTGTCCTGGCCGGCCATCCGGATCGAGGTGCCCTCGAGCAGCAGCGAACCGAACGCGAGGACCTCGCCGTAGCCCCAGTCGACGGCGCCGTCGGTCGACATCGCCGCGCGCTTCTCGAGCATCGGCATGAGCTTGGGGTGGACGACGAAGCCGGGCGGCGGCGAGACGTGCGCGTCGCCGATCCGCTTGAGCACGGCCGGGTCGACCGCGGTCGCCCGCGGCGCCGCGTGCTGGTTCGCGGCGGCCTGCTGCTGCGCGAGCGGCAGGTCCAGCCCGGCGGTGACGTCGCCGGTCGGGGCCTGCGGGGTGTCGGTCGCCTCGCGGGTCTCGGCGAAGACGCGCTCGAGCTGCTCCTGGTAGTCGCGCAGCGCGCGCTCGGCGTCCTCGACGGAGATGTCGCCGCGGCCGATGAGGCCCTCGGTGTAGAGCTTGCGGACGCTCCGCTTGGCCTCGATGAGGTTGTACATGAGCGGCTGCGTCATCGAGGGGTCGTCGCCCTCGTTGTGGCCGCGACGGCGGTAGCAGACCATGTCGATGACGACGTCCTTGTCGAACGCCATCCGGAACTCGAAGGCCAGCCGGGCGACGCGGACGCACGCCTCGGGGTCGTCCCCGTTCACGTGGAAGATCGGCGCCTGGATCATCCGGGCGACGTCGGTGCAGTACACCGACGAGCGCGACGACGCGGGCGCCGTCGTGAAGCCGACCTGGTTGTTGACGATGATGTGCACGGTGCCGCCCGTGCGGTACCCGCGCAGCTGCGACAGGTTGAGCGTCTCGGCGACGACCCCCTGGCCGGCGAACGCGGCGTCCCCGTGCATGAGCACCGGCAGCACGGAGAAGAACGCGCTGCCCCGGTTGAGCCGGTCCTGCTTGGCCCGGACGACGCCCTCGAGCACCGGGTTCACGGCCTCGAGGTGCGACGGGTTCGCCGCGAGGTAGACCCGGGTCTGCTCGCCGGTCTCGGCGGTGAAGGTGCCCTCGGTGCCGAGGTGGTACTTCACGTCGCCGGAGCCCTGGACCGACTTCGGGTCCTGGGTGCCCTCGAACTCGCGGAAGATCTGCCCGTAGCTCTTGCCGGCGATGTTCGCGAGCACGTTGAGCCGGCCGCGGTGCGGCATGCCGACGCAGACCTCGTCGAGGTCCGCGCGCGCGGCCTCGGACAGGACGGCGTCCAGCAGCGGGATGACGCTCTCGCCGCCCTCGAGGCTGAACCGCTTCTGCCCGACGAACTTCGTCTGCAGGAACGTCTCGAAGGCCTCGGCCGCGTTGAGCCGGCGCAGGATCCGCAGCTGCTCGTCGGGGGAGGGCTTGGCGTACGGGTGCTCGATCCGGTCCTGGAGCCACTGCCGCTGCTCCGGGTCCTGGATGTGCATGTACTCGATGCCGACCGTGCGGCAGTAGGAGTCGCGCAGGACGCCGAGGATGTGCCGCAGCTTCATGACGGGCTTGCCGCCGAAGCCGCCGGTCGGGAACTCGCGGTCGAGGTCCCACAGCGTGAGGCCGTGGCTCGTGACGTCGAGGTCCGGGTGCCGGCGCTGCTTGTACTCCAGCGGGTCGGTGTCGGCCATGAGGTGGCCGCGGACCCGGTAGGCGTGGATGAGCTCCTGGACGCGCGCGGTCTTGTTGATCTCGTCGTCGTGCGAGACGGAGATGTCGCGGACCCAGCGGATCGGCTCGTAGGGGATCCGCAGCGCGTGGAAGATCCGGTCCCAGAAGCCGTCGTCGCCGAGCAGCTTGCCGTGGACGACGCGCAGGAAGTCGCCGGACTGCGCGCCCTGGATGATCCGGTGGTCGTACGTCGACGTGAGCGTCATGATCTTGCTCACCGCGAGCCGGGCGAGGGTCTCCTCGGAGGCGCCCTGGTACTCGGCGGGGTAGTCCATCGCCCCGACGCCGATGATCGTGCCCTGGCCCTTCATGAGCCGCGGCACCGAGTGGTTGGTCCCGATGGTGCCGGGGTTCGTCAGGCTGAGCGTCGTGCCGGCGAAGTCGTCCGCGCCGAGCTTGCCGGTGCGGGCGCGGCGGATGACGTCCTCGTAGGCCGCCCAGAACTGGGCGAAGTCCATCGTCTCGCAGTGCTTGATGTTCGGGACGAGCAACGTGCGGGTGCCGTCCGGCTTCGCGAGGTCGATCGCGATGCCGAGGTTGACGTGCGACGGCTTGAGGACGGCCGGCTTGCCTTCGGCGTCCTCGCCGAACGCGTAGTTCATCTCGGGCATCTGGGCGAGCGCCTCGACGAGCGCGAACCCGATGAGGTGGGTGAACGACACCTTGCCGCCGCGGGCGCGGGCGAGGTGGTTGTTGACGACGACCCGGTTGTCGATGAGCAGCTTCGCCGGGACGGCGCGCACGCTCGTCGCGGTCGGCAGCTCGAGGCTCGACTCCATGTTCGTCACGACGCGGGCCGCCGGGCCCTTGAGCCGGACGACGTCGATCTCGGCCGAGGCCGGCCGCGGGGCCGGGGTGTTCGTCGCGTCCCGCGGGATCTGCGCTGGG
>NZ_MWLN01000139.1 GCF_002198655.1 Kineosporia sp. A_224 | reverse complement strand
ACCGCCGTCGACCCCGGCCCCCGCAGCCGCCCCGCGCCCGGCCGCGGCAGCACCTCCGGCAGCTCCGACGGCGGCGACGCCCCCGCACCCGGGGGGACCACCTCGTGAGCGGTGTCGAGGTGCTCTTCATCGGGTTCGGCGCACTGACGGTCTCCGCGGGGATCCTCGCGGTGTCGAGCCGCCAGGTCGTCCACGCCGCGCTCTGGCTCGTCGTCGCGCTCGGCGCCCTCGCCGGGGTCTACCTCACCCTCGGCGCGGAGGTCGTCGCGCTCGTCCAGCTGCTCGTCTACGTCGGCGCGGTCGTCGTCCTCGTGCTCTTCGCCCTCATGCTCACCCGCGCGCCGATCGGGGTCCGCACCGACCTCGACGCCCCGCCCGGACGCCGCGCGGGTGCGCTCGCCGCGGGTGTCGCCGTCGCGGCCCTCGTCGGCGGCACGCTGCTCGCCGCCGTCGGGGACCGCACCGTCACCCCGGACCGGGCCCGCGGCGAGGCCCGCCCGCTCGGCGAGGCCGTCTTCGGTGCCTGGCTGCTGCCCTTCGAGCTGCTCTCCGTGCTCCTGCTCGCCGCGCTCGTCGCGGCGCTCGCGGTGAGCCGGGGCGGCGGGGAGGAGGACCGGTGACGACCGCCTCCTTCGCGTCCCCGACCGGGGTCGAGCCGCGCGCCGTCCGGGTCTTCGGCGAGCCCGAGGCCGGCGGCCACGTCGTCACCGGCGACCACTGGGTCGACGTCCCGCTCGACCACGCGACGGCCGACGGCCCGCGGATCGCCGTCTACGCCCGCGAGGTGCGCCGCGCCGACAAGGCGGCCGCCGACCTGCCCTACCTGCTCTTCCTCCAGGGCGGTCCCGGCGGCCGCTCCCCGCTGCCCGGCGTCGACGGCCCGGGCTGGCTCTCCTGGGCGCTCGAGCGCTACCGCGTGCTGCTGCTCGACCAGCGTGGCACCGGCCGCTCCACCCCGCAGGACCGGCGCACCCTGGCCCGGCTCACCCCCCGCGAGCAGGCGGACCGGCTCGCGCACTTCCGGGCGGACGCGATCGTCGCGGACGCCGAGGTGCTGCGCCGCCGGCTGCTCGGGGACACCCCGTGGACGACGCTCGGCCAGTCCTACGGCGGCTTCTGCACGTGGACCTACCTCTCCTTCGCCCCCGAGGGCCTGGCCGGCTGCTACGTCACCGGCGGGATCCCGCCGGTCGGCGTCCCGGCCGAGGACGTCTACCGGGCGACCCACCGCGCGGTCGACCGCCGGGTCGCCGCGCTGGACGCCGCGCACCCGCGCGTGCGGGCGGTGCTCGCGGACGTCGCCGCGCACCTCGTGCGGCACGGCGAGTACCTGCCGACGGGGGAGCGGCTCACCGCCCGCCGGCTCCAGGAGGTCGGCAGCGTCCTCGGCGCGGCCGGCGGGATCGACCTGCTCGCGCACCTCGCGGACGACGCGTGGGCGATGCCGGGGCGGCTCTCGGACACCTTCCTCGCGGGGGTCGCCGGGATCGTCTCCTACGCCCGCAACCCGCTCTACGCGCTCGTCCACGAGGCGATCTACGCGGAGACCGGCGACGAGACCCGCTGGGCCGCGCAGCGCGTCCGCGACGAGCTCGGGATCGGGGTCGAGGGCGTCCCGGGGGAGGACGGCGTCGCGCGACTGCCGCTCACCGGCGAGATGGTCTACCCGCACACCGTGACCCGGGACCCGGCGCTGGCCCCGCTCGCCGAGGCCGCGCACCTGCTCGCCGAGACGACCTGGGACCGGCCGCTCTACGACCCGGCGCGGCTCGCCAGGAGCACCGTCCCGGTGGCCGCGTGCCTCTACACGCAGGACATGTACGTCGACCCCGACCTGTCGCGCGCGACCGCGGGTGCGACCGGAGGCGTCCGCGTCGTCGAGGACACCGTCCACCACCACGACGGGCTGCGCCGGGCCGGGGACGACGTCCTCGGGCTGCTCGACGTGGCGCTGGGCGCCGTCCGGACGACGACCGCGGCCGCCGCGACCGCGCCCCCCTCGGCGGTGGCCGGGTGATCCACCTCGTCGGTCCGGTCGTCCTCGCGGCGGCCCTCGCCGGGACCGGGGTCTACGGCCTCCTCGCCCGCCGCAACGCCGTCCTCGTGCTCATCGGCGCCGAGCTGCTGCTCGCCGCGGCCGGCGTCCTGCTCGTCACGGCGAACGCGCTCCCGGCGGGCGGCCTGGCCCAGCTCACGGCGCAGGACGGCGGCCAGGTCGCCGAGCTGCCCGCCGACCCGCTGCTGCCCGGCCAGGTCATGACGGTCTTCGCGATCACGATCGCCGCGGCCGAGGTCGGGCTCGCGCTCGCCGTCATCCTCCTGCTCTTCCGGGCCCGCTCGACGAGCGACCTCGACGCCGTGCGGGAGCTCGGCGAGGCGTCGCCGACGTACACCGAGACGCCGGGGGCCGACGCGCCGGGGGTCGATCTCCCACTGGTCGTGGCGGCCGCCCCGGCGGCGGCTCCCGGGCCGCCTGCTGTCCCGGCCCCGCCGTCCACCGAACCGCCCGCCGGCGGTGACACGTGACCGCCTCCGGCGCCGTCCTGACGATCGCGGTCCCGGCCGCGGCGGCAGTCCTCGGCCTCCTCACTGGCCGCCGCTGGGGTGCGGACACCCGCTACCTCGGGGTCCTCGGTGCCTTCGGTGCCTTCGCCGGGGCCTGCCTCGAGCTGTGGGCCGTGCTCACGGACGGGCCGCGGGACCGGATCCCGTTCCTCGGCCTCGTCGACACCGGTGCCGGCGTGCTGCACCTCGACCTGCGGGCCGACCAGCTCAGCGCCTTCGTCGCCGTCGCCGTCGGGCTCGTCGCGTTCTGCGTGCAGGTCTACTCGACGGCGTACCTGCACGGCCCGGGGACGCCGGACGCCCCGACCCGCTACCCGGCGTACGCCGCGACCGTCTCGCTGTTCACCGCAGCGATGATGCTCGTCGTCCACGCCGACGACCTCGTGCTCCTGCTCGTCGGCTGGGAGGTCATGGGCCTCTGCTCGTACCTGCTCGTCGGCCACCACAGCGAGCGCGACTCCGCCCGGCGGGCGGCCGTCAAGGCGTTCCTCGTGACCCGGGTCGGCGACCTCGGGGTGCTGCTCGCCGTCGTCCTCCTGCTCCTGCAGGTCGGGACGACGTCGATCAGCCGGCTCACCGCGGCGGAGGGCCCATTCGACGTCCCGGCGAACGCCCTGGTCGCCGTCCCCGGCTGGCTGTTCGCGACGGTCGGGCTGCTGCTGCTCCTCGGCGCCGTCGGCAAGTCGGCCCAGTTCCCGCTGCACACGTGGCTGCCCGACGCGATGGAAGGCCCGACCCCGGTGTCGGCCCTCATCCACGCCGCGACGATGGTCGCCGCGGGCGTCTTCCTCGTCGCCCGGCTGCTCCCGCTGTTCCTGCTCTCGGACGTCGCCCTCACCGTCGCCGCGGTCGTCGCGTCGATCACGATGCTCGGCGCCGCGCTCGCCGCGCTGGCGCAGGACGACCTCAAGCGCCTGCTCGCCTGGTCGACCGTCAGCCAGGTCGCCTACATGCTCGCGGGCGTGAGCGTCTCCGCCGCGACCGACGGCGAGGGTGTCGCCGGCGCCCAGGCCGGGATCTTCCACCTGCTCTCGCACGCCGCGTTCAAGGCCCTGCTCTTCCTCGTCGCGGGCTGCGTCACGCACGTCGTCGGCTCGACCCTGCTCGCCGACATGGGCGGCCTGCGCCGCACCCACGCCCCGCTCGCGCTGCTCCTCGGCCTCGGGCTCGCGGGCCTGGCGGGCATCCCGCCGCTCGGCGGGTTCTGGTCCAAGGAGGCCGTGCTCACCGCGGCCGAGCACGCGGCGTCGTCCGGGGTCGGCTGGCCCGCGCAGATGGTGCTCGCGAGCGGACTCGTGACGACGCTCGTCACCGGCGTCTACGCCGGCCGGGCGTTCGCGATCGTCGCGACGGGCGAGGTCCGGCCCGCGCCGGGCGCCGTCGGTGCCGCGGCCGCCGACCCGGCGCTCGTGCCCGCCGCGCAGGAGGGCGAGCCGCCCGCCGACGCGGTCGCCGACGAGGTGGTGGACGCCGACGACGTGGTCGCCGGGGACGCCCATGCGCACCCGCTGCCGCGCGCGATGGTCTGGCCGCTGTGGGTGCTCGCGGTGCCGACCGTGCTGCTCGGGCTCGTCCTCGTCCGGCCGCCCGCGCTGATCGGGGAGGTCCACGTCGAGGTCTGGACGGCGTTCACCGGCACCCTGCTCTCGCTCGCCGGCATCGGCTGGGCGCTCACCGCCCCCGCGCTCGGCGCCCGGGACGTCGCCGACGCCCTGCCGCGCGCCGTCCGCGCCGCCCTGCGCGACGGCTACCGGATCGACGCCCTCCAGGACCTGCTCGTCGTCCGCCCGGTCCGCGCGCTGGCCCGGGCCGTCGGACGCGGCGACCGGGACGTCGTCGACGCCTACGTGCGCGGCACGGCGACCGGCGCCGGCTGGGCCGGGGGCGTCCTGCGCCGAGCGCAGTCGGGCCTCGTCACCGGCTACCTCAGCTGGGTGCTCGCGGGCGCTGCCGTCCTCGCAGCGGTCGGGGTGGTGCTGTCGTGAGCACGTTCCTCGACTCCCTCGGCGGCTGGCTGCTCGTCGTCCTCGTCGCCGCCCCGCTCCTCGCGGCCGCCGTCCTGCTCGCCGTCGGCGACCGGGTCCGCGACCGGGCCGCCGCCGAGACCGGCACCGCGGTCGCGGCCGGCACGCTGCTCGTCGCGGCGCTCGCCGCGGTCGGCGCCGCCCCCTACGACCGCCCCGGCACCGGGCTGTCGGTCGACGTCGCCTGGATCCCCGCGCTCGGCGTCCGCTTCCACCTCGGGCTCGACGGCCTCGGTGCCCCGCTCGTGCTCCTCACGGCGCTGCTCACGCTGCTCGTCTGCTGGCACCTCGTGCGGGTGCGGCCGGTCGCGGGCCGGGTCCGCGGGCTCGTCGCGTGCATCCTCACCGTCGAGTCCGGAGCGCTCGCGACGTTCACGGCGCAGGACCTCCTGCTGTTCTTCGTCGCGTTCGAGGTCGTCCTCGTGCCGATGTGGTTCGTCGTCGCGCTGTGGGGCGACGACACCCAGGCGCCGCGGGTCGGCGAGCCGTCGACGCCGCTGCCGGGCGGCGAGCGCGCCCGCCGGGACGCCGCGAACCGGTTCGTCCTCTACACCGCGCTCGGTTCGGCGGTCATGCTGCTCGGGCTCGTCCTCGTCGCCCTGCGCACCGGGACGACGGACCTCGCGGCCCTCGCGTACGCCGGCGGCGCCGGGATGTCGACGACGACCCAGACGATCGCGGCGACGCTCATCGTGTTCGGGCTCGCCGTCAAGGCGCCGATGTTCCCGCTCCACACCTGGCTGCCGCCGGCGCACACGATCGCCCCCACGGCGGGCTCGGTCCTGCTCGCGGGCGTCCTGCTCAAGATGGGCACGTACGGCCTGGTCCGGGTCGCGGTCCCCGTCGTGCCGGACGGCGTCCGCGCGATCGCGCCGTTCCTCGGCGCGCTCGGGGTCGCGGGCATCCTCTGGGGCGGTCTCGCGTGCCTCGTCGAGCGCGACCTCAAGCGCCTCGTCGCCTTCTCCTCGGTGGCGCACATGGGCTTCGTGCTCCTCGGGGTGGCCTCGATGACACCGCAGGGCCTGCAGGGTGCGCTCTTCGCGAACGTCGCCCACGGCCTCATCACGGGCCTGCTCTTCCTCGTCGTCGGCGCCCTCAAGGACCGCCGCCACACCGCGGACCTCGAGGGCCTCGGCAGCGGTCTGCGCGACCGGCTGCCCCGGCTCGGCTGGTTGCTCGCCTTCGGTGCCGTCGCCGGGCTCGGGCTGCCCGGGCTCGCCGGCTTCTGGGGCGAGCTGCTCGCGATCGTCGGCGCCTGGAACGGCGAGGGGGCGCTCGGCCCGCTCGCCCGGCCGCTCGCCGTCCTCGCCGCGTTCGGCACGGCGCTCGCCGCCGCCTACCTGCTCCGGGTGCTCTTCCTCGTCTGGCACGGGCCGAACGGCCGCAGCGCCGGGCCGGCCGGGCCGGCCGCGCTCTTCGCGCCGGTGACCGTCGGCGACGCGACGACCCACGAGGTCGCCGTCGCCGCGCCGCTCGTCGTCGCGACCGTCGTCCTCGGGCTGCTGCCTTGGCTGCTCCTCGACGTCACCGCACCGATCGTCCGGGTGCTCCTCGCGGGGGTGGGCTCGTGAACTTCGCGATCACCGGCGTCCAGGCCGTCGACCCGCTCGCGCTCGCCCCGGCGATCGCGACGCTCGTGACGATCGTCGTCCTCGTGCTCGTCGACGCGGTCGCCCCGGCCACCGCCCGGCTGCGCCGTGTGCACGACGTCGTCGCGCTCGCCGGGCTCGGGGTCTCCGGGGCGTTCGTCGCCGTCCTCGGGGTCGCCGCCACCGGGCGCGACCTCGGCCCGGTCGCCGGGGCCGCCGTCCGCTCGACGGTCTGCGTGGCCGGCCAGGGCAAGCTCGTCCTGCCCTCGTGCTCGTTCGTCGTCTCGCCGCTCACCCTGACGCTGCAGGCCGTCGTCGTCGTCGGGGCCGTCGTGTGCCTGCTCCTCGCCGTCGACGGGCCGGGCGCGCGGGACCGGTCGGTGCACCACCTGCTCCTGCTCGCCACCGTGACCGGGGCGCTCGTGCTCGCCGGCTCGCGCGACCTGGCGACCCTCGTCGTCGCGTTCGAGACGGCGTCGCTGCCGGTCATCGGCCTCGTCGCGCTGCGCCGCGACGCCCAGGGCGCGCAGGGCGCGGTGACGCTGCTGCTCACCGCCGTCGCCTCGCTCGGGCTGCTCCTGGTCGGCGTCGCGATGCTCCTGCTCGCCACCGGATCGCTGCACCTGGACCGGATCGCGGCGGCGGTCGGCGACCCGACCCTGCCCGACTCGGTGCGCGTCGTCGCGGTCGCGGGCACCCTGCTCGCCGTCGCCGGCATCGCGTTCAAGCTCTCCGTCGTCCCGTTCCACCTGTGGACGCCGGACACCTACGCGGGAGCCCCGCTGCCGGTCGCGGCGTTCCTGTCCGTCGTCTCCAAGGCCGCCGGCCTGGCCGCCGTCGTCGTCCTGCTCGGGGTCGGGCTGCCCGCCCTCGGGGACGCCTGGTCGCCCGCGGTCGCCGTCCTCGCCGCCCTGACCCTGACCGTCGGCAACCTCGTCGCGCTGCGCCAGACCGTCGCCGTCCGGCTGCTCGCGTGGTCGACGGTCGCGCAGGCCGGCTGGGTGGTCCTGCCGCTCGGCGCAGTGGCGTCCGGTGCCCCCGGAGACGCCCGGCAGGCGGTCGCGGCGGCGGTGGGGTACCTCGTCGCCTACGGCGTCGCGAGCCTGCTCGCCTTCAGTGTCGTCGTCCTGCTCGCCCGCCACCACCCGGCCGGCGAGGACCACACCCTCGAGGCCTACCGCGGCCTGGCCCGCCGCGAGCCGGTCGCCGCCGGCGCCCTCGGGTTCGCCCTGCTCTGCCTCGCCGGCCTGCCGCCCGGTCTCGTCGGCCTCGTCGCCAAGGTCGTCGCCGTCCGCCCGCTCGTCGACGCCGGCGTCTGGTGGCTCGCGGTGGTCGCGGCGGCGAACGTCGCCCTCGGCGTCGCGTACTACCTGCGCTGGACGGCGCTGCTCGTCGTCCGCCCGACCGCGACCCCGCCGACGTGGCGGGTCCGGCCGGCCGAGGGGATCGCGCTCGGGATGTCCCTCGCGCTGTGCGTCGCGTTCTCGGTCCTGCCGCAGGTCGTCGCCGGGCTGATCCCGACCGCGCTGCGCTGACGGGTCGGTCGGCGTTCCTTCGGGTGCGGGGCTCCTGCCCAGGTCTGGGGAGGCGTCCTCTGGTGTGTTCTGCACCTCTCACGCCGTCCTCTGGCGGGTCCCGCACTTCATGTGACGTGCCCGGGGCGGCGCTCCCGTCGTCCTCTGGTGTCCGACGCACCTCATGCCTGCTGCGCGTCGTCCTCTGGTGTGCGAAGTACCCCAAACTCGAGTTTTGAGGTACTTCAGACACCAGAGGACGACGCCCCGCGCGTAACCCGCCAGAGGACGCCGACGTAGCGTGCATTCTCCGCCAGAGGACGCCCGACGTAGCGTGCAGGACCCGCCAGAGGACGCCGACGTAGCGTACGAACCCCGCCAGAGGACGCCACCCACCCCGCTGCCTGGGAGTCCGCTGGGAGCCCGCTGGGCCGGGAACGACGCCCCCGGGGACCACGTTGACACGTATGGATGCCGGTCCTCGGCACCACGGAAGGAGCACGGATCCGCGATGGGCCACCGCCACTTCAACGGTCTCAAGACCGCTGTCCTGCTCGGCGGGCTGTCGGCACTTCTCCTCGTCGTCGGCAACCTGCTGCTGGGCCGGACGGGTCTGGTCATCGGGCTGTTCGCCGCCCTGGCCATGAACGCCTACGGCTACTGGAACTCCGACAAGCTCGCGCTGCGGGCCATGCGCGCGCGGCCGGTCAGCGAGGCCGAGCAGCCCGCGATGTACCGGATCGTCCGGGAGCTCTCGACGGCCGCCCGGCAGCCGATGCCGCGGCTCTACGTCTCCCCGACGAACGCCCCGAACGCCTTCGCGACCGGCCGCAACCCGCGCAACGCCGCCGTCTGCTGCACCGAGGGGATCCTCCAGATCCTCGACGAGCGCGAGCTGCGGGGCGTCCTCGGGCACGAGCTCATGCACGTCTACAACCGCGACATCCTCACGGCGTCGGTCGCCGGCGCGGTCGCGAGCGCGATCACCTTCATCGCCCAGTTCGGGATGTTCTTCGGCGGCGGCAGCGACGACGAGGACCGGCCGAACCCGGTCGTGCTCATCGGTCTCATGATCCTCGGCCCGCTCGCGGCCGGCGTCGTCCAGATGGCGATCAGCCGCACCCGCGAGTACGACGCCGACGAGGACGGCGCGAAGCTCACCGGCGACCCGCTCGCCCTTGCCAGCGCCCTGCGCAAGCTCGAGTCCGGCACGAACCGGCTGCCGCTGCCGCCGGAGCGCGACCTCGTCAACGCGAGCCACATGATGATCGCCAACCCGTTCCGGGCGGGCGGCATCTCCCGGGTCTTCTCGACCCACCCGCCGATGCCGGAGCGGATCGCCCGGCTCGAGGCGATGGCCGGCTACCGGCGCCCCTGATCCCGACCGACCCGCCCCCGACCGCGAGGAACAGGTAGTTTCGGA
>NZ_MWLN01000138.1 GCF_002198655.1 Kineosporia sp. A_224 | reverse complement strand
CCCCCGACCTTCCGGTGCGCCTACTGGCCGCTCATGGCGAGCGACCTCGAGGCCGCCGGGTAGACCTCGGTGTCCGTCGACAGCGCGAGCAGGTCGTCGTCGGTGAGCCCGGCCTCGGCGGCCCAGACCGGGTCCGCGTAGTCGTGGTGGTCCGGGGCCGCGGACCACTCCGCCGGCACCCAGGTGACGTCGTCCGCCGGGTCCGCGTCGACGACCGGGATCATGTCCGTCATGGGCTCGGCCCAGCCGCGGTTGCGCCCGAAGACGAGCCAGCCGGAGACGAGCCCGAGCACCCACGCGAGCAGCAGGAGCACGAAGGACTGCTGGACGAACCAGAGCACCGGCCGCTCCTCTCCTGCTCGCGCCACGGTCGGTCGCCGGTCCCGGCCCCCGCCGCGGCGCCGCGTGAGTGGCTGCAACCGCCCATCGGCGGGGCACAGCCTGTCACGACGGCCTCATGATCGACAAACGTTGACACGCATCACGCCGGTTCCCTTCCGGTGCGGTGCAGGGCGGTGACGTGCTGGGATGAGCCCATGACACGACGTACAGCAGTGGTGACCGGCGCGAGCAGCGGTATCGGCGCGGCCACGGTGCGTGCACTCGCCGCCGAGGGATGGGACACCGTCGCGGCCGCGCGGCGGCTCGACCGGTGCGAGGCGCTCGCCGCCGAGGTCGGCGGCCGGGCGCTCGCGCTCGACGTCACGGACGACGACTCCGTCGCCGCCTTCGCCCGCGAGGTCGGCCCGGTCGACGTCGTCGTGCACAGCGCCGGCGGCGCGCTCGGCCTCGACCGCTTCGAGGACGGCGACGTCGAGCAGTGGCGGTGGATGTTCGACGCGAACGTCCTCGGCGTGCTGCGGGTGACGAAGGCGCTCCTGCCGGCGCTGCGCGCGAGCGGCGACGCGCACATCGTCGTCCTCGGCTCGATCGCGGGCTTCGAGGTCTACCCGGGCGGGGCCGGGTACACCGCGGCCAAGCACGCGGTGAACGCGGTCTGCCGCACGCTGCGCATCGAGCTCGTCGCCGAGCCGATCCGGATCACCGAGGTGCAGCCCGGGATGGTCGACACCGAGTTCTCCCTCGTCCGGTTCGACGGCGACGCCGACCGCGCCAGGAACGTCTACAAGGGCCTCGTCCCGCTCAGCGCGGACGACGTCGCGGACGTCGTCCGGTTCGCCGTCACCCGGCCCTCGCACGTCAACATCGACACCCTCGTCGTCCGGCCCCGCGCGCAGGCGACCGGGATGATCGCGTACCGCGAGCCCTGAGCCGGTCCGATCGAGCGTCCGCGCACCGCACGACGAAGGCCCCCGCCGCCCGGCGGGGGCCTTCGTCATGACGTGCGGGCCGGCGCCCGGAGGGGCCGGTGGAGCGTCAGCCGCGGACCTCGAAGACGACCCGGCGGTTCTTCGCCCGGTTCTTCGTCGTCGTGTTCGGGAACGCCGGCTTCGCCTCGCCGAACCCCTTCGACGTGAGCCGGTCGCGCTCCACCCCGAGCCCGCGCAGCGTGACGAGCACGGTGCGCGCGCGGGCCGCGGAGAGCTCCCGGTTGACCCGGTCCGAGCCACGGTCGTCGGTGTGCCCCTGGACCTGCACCTCGACGTCCGGGTAGGCCGTGAGGATCTCGGCGACGTTGCGGACGGTCTCCCGGCCCGACTTCGTGAGCGTCGCGCTGCCGGTCGCGAAGGTGATCTTCGGCAGCTCGGCGATCGCGGCCCGGACGGCGTCCTGGGCGTCCGTCTGCTCGCTGTCGCTGCGCACGGAGAGCCCGTCGCGGACCTTCGCGGCATCCCCGACGACGGCCTCGGCCGCACCGAGGGCGGCCTGGCGGGCCTCCTCGGAGCCGACCGTGCCATCGAGCGCGAGGGTGCCGCCGTCGAGCGTCACCGTCGCGTCTGCGTCCCGGCCGAGCCCGGCGAGGACGCCGCCGAGGGCCGAGAGGCCGCCCGGTGCGACGTCGGGGTCGATCGTCAGCCGGTCGGTGACGTTGCCCTCTCCGGCCACGGCGGACGCCGCGGCGACGAGCGCGTCCCGGGCCGCCTCGTCGGGCATGGTGCCCGTGAGGGTGATCCCGGACGTCGACACGACGAGCTTCGCGGACGGCGCCACCGTGCCCGCCGTGCCGCCCGGCGTCGTGCTCGCCGACGGTGTCGGCGAGGTGCTCGGCGACTGCGTCGGGGTGCCGGTCTCCGTCGCGGTGGGGACCGGTGTCGTCGCCGCCGGGGACGGCGACGACGGCGCCTGGGACGGGGTCACCGCGGGCGTCTGCGTCGCCGGCGGCTGCGTCGCGGTGCCGGTCGGCCCCGGCGTCCGGACGGCGAGCCTGTCGAGCGCGACCCGGACGCCGTTCTGCGAGCGCACGGTGTCGAGGATGCGGGCCCGGTCGGCCTCGGTGTCGACCGTGCCGGTGACGACGCCGTCGCGCCCCTCGAAGGAGACCGAGACGTCGGCGGTGGCGGTACCGAGGGCCGTCGTCGACCGTTCGGTGAGGTCGTTCTCGATCGAGCTGCGGTTCGGCCAGCCCTGACCGACCCCGAGCGCGGCGAGCCCGAGGACGCCGGCCGCGAGCGGCCAGGCGACGCTGCGCCGGCTGCGCTCCCAGACGTGCCCCTCGACCGTGCGGGTCGTCGTCGTCTCGGTCTCGACGGTGCTCTGCGGGTCGGTGCTCTGCTTCTCGTCGACCCGGGGCATCAACGGCTCCGGCCGGGCTCGCGGCCGGCGACGAGCGACTCGGTGAGCTTGATGAAGCCGACCTCGTCACCGTCGGCGAGGAAGCGCGCCTGGCGCGACCACGTCGGCAGGCTCGGCGCGAACCGCAGGCCGGCCGCCTCGAGCGCCGCCTGCAGGGTGGGCACGTCCGCGTCCGCGAGCCGGCGGAAGCTCCGGATCCCCGCGCTGCGCAGGGCGCTCGCGATCCGCGGGCCGATGCCCTCGATCCGCTCGAGGTCGTCCTCGGCCGAGTCGTCCTCGACGGTGTCGTCGTCCGCACCGGCCGCGGCGGAGACCAGCCCGGCGGCGACCCCGGGAGCGGCCGCTGCGGCCGCCCCGTCCGCGTCCGGCGCCGCGTCGGCGACCGGCTGCGTCGCCGTCTCGTCCGCCGGCTCGTCGGCCTCGGTCGCGTCCTGGCCCGCACCGTCGGTGCCGGCGCCGTCCTCGACGGCGGACAGGTCGATGACGTCGTCCTCGCCCGTGCTCTGCGTCGGCAGCTGCGCGACGGCGTTGGCGACGGCGTCCTGGTCGGTGCCGGCGACCGCGTCGTCGGTGACGTCGACGACGGTCTCCTCGGGCAGGTCGGAGTCCGCCGGCAGCGCGACGACGGTCACCGGCTCGGCGTCCGGCGTGCCGGCCGCGTCGTCCGTGACCTGCACTTCGGCGTCGGCGTCGGCGTCGCCGCCGACGCTGCNCGTCGGCGTCGGCGTCGGCAGCGTCGGCGGCGGCGGCCTCGGCCGTGCCCTCGGCGTCCGTGCCGGCCGCGTCGGTGACCTCCGCGGAGGTGTCGTCAGCGGTCGCGTCGGTGGTGGGGGCCGCGTCGTCGCCCTCCGCACCGCCCGCGCCGTCCGCGACGGCGTCCGCCTCGGCGGTCACCACGGTCGCGTCCGTGTCGGTCGACGTGCCGGCGTCACCGTCGGCGTCACCGTCGGCGTCCGGTGCGGTGCCGTCCGCGGCGTCGGCGGAGCCGGCCACGGCGGCCGCCCCCGCGCCGCCGGCGAGCAGCGACTGGAGCCGACCGATCTCGGCGTCCTTCTCCGCGACGGCCTTGTCGTGCCGACGGCTGATGACGGTCACGGCCTCGGACTCGGTGAAGGCGGCCTTGCGGTACTGGATACGCCAGTACCAGTAGCCGACCAGGCACCCGAGAACGAAGGCCAGAAGAATGAAAAGTGCAGACTGCCAGGCGAACCAGGCCACTGGGCCCTCCATGACGAACGACGCGAACCCCCCGCGGTGCGTGAGCATGCCATGTGGGCGACGCAGCGCGACGAAGAACGCAAGATCTTGTGTGCGGACGGTGACGCTCTGGTGATGACCCTGCCTGTCCCGTGCCCTGGCACCCGGGACGTACGGGCTGGTCAGCCCCCTGGCGGGCGGCTCCGGACGGCGTCCTTGCGGTTGGGCCGTCCGGGGGACGTCAGCGTCGGGCATCGTGCGACACGCCGTCAAGACACGCCGGGGTCGGGGCCGGACACGCCGCGCACCTGCCCGTCGGCCCGTGCGCCGTCCTGTGCAGCCGGCCCGTCGTCGTCCGCCGGGCGCACCGCGGACGCCGCGAGGCACCCGTAGTACTGGACGCCGGGCGTCGTCCCGTAGGTCACGACGGCCCGCCACCCGCCGTCGCCGCGGACCCAGCCGTGCAGCCGGCCGGGGTACCAGCGGCCGTCGGTGTGCCGGGCCTCGACGCGCGGCCGGTCGAAGGGACCGAACGGGCCGCGGGCCGCCGGTGGCACGTCGCCCCGGGCCCGGGCGGGTGTGACGGGCGAGGCGGGCGGGACGGGCTGGACGGGCCGGACGGGGTCGGGCACGGGGCCTGCCTCTCACGGCGGTGGCGGACGGCGTGCTGCCGGCCCGCGACCGCGACGGCTCGACCCTGTCTCGGTGCTCGACCCGGACATCGAACAGGTGTTCGATCTCCTGCCGTCATGTGTACCGCGTGCCGGCGGCCCGGCGCGTGCGCCGAACGGGTGGTCCGGCGGGCTGCCGACCGAACGTGCCGGCAGGTCCGGGCGGACCCGGTCTCTCACCGACGTCGACAGGTCTGCGTGTCAGCCTCGTCACGTCTGGTGATCACCGGAGGAGTCGACCAGGGAATTCTTCGACTTGTGCCAACACGGGCAGTCACCGCGGCATACGATCTCGCCGTGCTTCTCGCCCCCGTGAGCAGCGAGGTCGCCTTCTGGCACGGCATGGACCGGCTGGTGGGTGACGTCGTCCTGCCTCCGTGGCCCGGTCCGCACCCCGCCGTCCTTCTCGTCCGGCCGCCGCAGGCCGGTGCTGCGCCGTGCACGTGGCAGCAGCGCCTCGCGGCCGCCGGCATCGCGAGCCTCGCCTACGACGCGCCCGGTGCGGGCCGTTCGACGGGCGACTGGCGCCGCCAGGTCGTGGGGGACCGGGCGAGCGAGGTGCTCGCCGCCCGTGAGGTGCTCGCGGCCCGCAGCGACGTCGCCGCCGACGCGATCGCGCTGCTCGTCGTCGGGGAGTCCGGCTGGGCCGGGATCCGGGCCGAGGCCTTCGCGCGGGTTTTCGCCGGGCTCGTCCTGCTGTCCGTGCCCGTTCTCGAGCCGGTCGCCGTCGAGCAGTACCGGCTCGGTCGCCGCCTCGAGCGGCACGGCGTCGGCACCGACGAGATCGGCCTCGCCGTCGCGGTGCTCCGGGAGCGCTTCCGCCGGCTCGCCGACGGTGCGGACGCCGACGAGGTGCTCTACGCCGAGGCCGCCTGCCGTTCCGCGGCCTGGTACCGGCTCATGCCGCAGCTGACGGCCCAGGACGTCCCGCTCTTCACCCGGCTCGTCGGTGTCGACCCGGCGCCGGAGCTGTCGGCCGTCACCTGCCCGGTCCTCGCGCTCATGGGCGCCGCCGACCTCAGCGTGCCGGTGCAGCGCAACGTCGAGGCCGTGCTGTCGGCACTGCGCTCGGTCGGCCACACCGACCACGCGTGCGTCGTCGTCCCGGAGGCCGACCACGAGCTGCGCGGTCCCGGCCCCGAGACCGCCCCGGGCGTCCATGAGCTCGTCGTGACGTGGCTCGACCGCCGGCTGGCCCGGGCGCGCCGCGCCGCGGCCGCAGCAGCCCAGGCCGCGCCGCTGCCGGTCACGCCGCTGCCCGTGCCGGTGGCACCGGCCGCGGCTGCGGCTCCCGCGCCGTCCCGGATGCCGCCGCCGCCTCCCGTGCTCGTCGGGGCGAACGGCGCCGCGAACGGCTCCCTGAACGGTTCGGCGAACGGCTCCGCGAACGGGCGGGCGCGCACCGCGACGAACGGTGCGTCGACGAACGGGGCACCGGCGGGCCGGCCCGAGGACCCGGCCGGCAGTCGCTGGGCCGGGTACGGCGACTCCGAGCCCGGGCACGGTCTCCCGTCGGGCGGGTACGTGCCGCCGTCGGACGACCTGTTCGCGCCCCGGCACGCCGAGCCCGCTGCGCCGTCCGCGTCGCAGCCCGCGCCGGGTCGGGGCCAGGGCGACAGCGACGAGATGCACCTGCCGATCACCCAGGTCATGCCGATCGTCGGGCGGCAGCCGCCGCGGTTCTGACCGTCGGCGGAGCCGGCCCCGTCGGGGCCGGGGTCAGTGCATCGTGGCGATCTGGATGAGGTTGCCGCACGTGTCGTCGAGGACGGCGGTCGTCACCGGCCCCATGGCGAGCGGCTCCTGGGTGAACCGGACGCCGAGCGCGACGAGCCGGGCGTGCTCCGCCTCCACGTTCTCGACGGCGAACGCGGTGAACGGGATGCCGTCCGCGACGAGCGCCGCCTTGTAGACGGTGGAGGCGGGGTGCCCCTCCGGCTCGAGGAGCAGCTCGACGCCGTCCGGGTCCTGGGGCGACACCACGGTGAGCCAGCGGTGCTCGCCGAGCGGCACCTCGGTCTTCTTCACGAAGCCGAGCACCTCGGTGTAGAAGCGCAGCGCACGCTCCTGGTCGTCGACGCACACGCTCGTCAGGGCGATCCTCATGTCTGCTCCTGGGGTGGTGGGGGCTGCGGCCAGCGGTCGAGGAGCGCGCGCAGCGGACGGGTGTCGAGGTGGTGGAACGTGTACCGGCCCTCGCGGCGGCGGGTGACGAGCCCGGCGGCCCCGAGGACGTCCACGTGCTGGGAGACGGCCTGCCGGGACGACGTCAGGCCGTGCCGGCCCACGAGCCGGGTGACGAGCTCGAAGAGGGTCTGGCCGTCGCGGTCGGTCAGCTCGTCGAGGATCGCCCGGCGGGTCGGGTCGGCGAGCGCCTTGAAGACGTCACCCACGGCCCGACCATAGGCAAGCATTCACTTGCATGTCAATGCGCTCCGGGGTCGTCCGCGGCGGCGAGCAGGGCGAGCGCCTCGTCGGCCCAGGCGAGCTGGGCGCGGGCGCCGTGCTCGCCGGCCGCCACGGTGACGAGGAAGTAGGCCCGGTTGCCGGCGTCCGGCTCGGCCTCGACCTCGCGGCGCAGCGCCGCGTAGGTCGAGAGCGACGCCTCGGCCCGCGCCCGGACGTCACGGACGAGGCCGCGGCAGACCTCCGGGCCGAGGAGCCGGCCGAAGAACAGCCGCAGGAGCAGCCCGTTGCGGGGCGGTGCCGGTTCGTCCGGCTCGGCGAGCAGCGCGCGCAGCCGGGCCAGCCCGTCGTCCGTGATCTCGAAGACCCGGCCCGACGTCCGGCCGTCGGCGGCGGCGCGGACCAGCCCGGCCGCCTCGAGCCGGGCGAGGGCGGGGTAGATCTGCCCGAAGCTCTCGCTCCAGAAGTGGCCCAGGGTCTCGGTGATCGCCGCCCGGACCGCGTAGCCGCTCATCGGCTGCACCGACAGCGCGCCGAGCACGGCGAGGTCGGTGCGCGAGGGGCGGGCCACGTCGGGACTCTACGACGCGTGCCCGGTGCCGGCCGGATGTTGTAGATATCTGGCAGATATGTTCTGATGGTGGGCATGGTCGAGAGCCCGCCCGTGCCCCGCCCGGATGTCCGGTCCGGGGCCGCCGCCGCGGTCCTGCTCGCCGTCACGGCGGCGTTCCAGGTCGCCCTCGCCGCTGGTGCGCCGTGGGGCGCGGCGGCCTGGGGCGGTGCGCATCCCGGCGTGCTGCCCGCGGGGCTGCGGGGCGCGAGCGCGGGCACCCTCGTCGTCTACGGCCCGCTCGCCGCGGTGGCCGTGGGCCGGCTGGGCCGGCCGGCGACCCGGCGCAGGGTGCTCCGGGCGGCGTCCGGCCTCATGGCGCTGGGTGCGGTGATGAACGCCGCCTCGCCGTCGGCCGTGGAGAAGATCTGGGTCCCGGTGACGGCGGCGCTCGCCGTCCTGCTGTGGCGGGCCGCGCCGCCCGTGCCGCCCGCCCCGGCGGGCGGGGTCGTCAGCGCGGGCTGATCTCGCCCATCTCCGACCAGCCGGACTGGCCGGGGATCTCGACGTTGATGATCTCCGGCTTCGCCGCGACCGCGTCGGGCAGCGTGTCCATCGCCGCCTTGAAGTGGTCGGACTGCACGTGGGCCACGCCGGCGTCGCCGTCCGCGAAGGCCTCGACGAGCGTGTAGCGCGTCGGGTCGTCGACGTCCCGCGACCAGTCGAAGAACAGGTTGCCGGGCTCGGCCCGCGTCGCCTCCGTGAAGGGGCCGACGATCGACAGCCACTCGTCGGCGAGCTCGGGGCGGATCTGCCAGCGCACCACGATGAAAATCATGCGCCGATCGTCGCTGCTCCGGGCTGGTGAGGCAAGACCTTGCGGAAATACTTAGCAAGACTAATGAGTTAGGCTAAGCATCATGGAGACAGTCGTCCCGCGCCCGGGCAGGCAGCCCGGCAAGCAGCAGTGCCGGCCCGCCGGGCTGGCCGCGGAGCTGCGCCCGGCCCTCATGCGCACGGTCCGCAGGATCCGCGCCGAGAAGGCGGACGCCGACCTCACCGAGGCCCAGTACTCCGTGCTCGCGCTGCTCGACCGGGAGGGGCCGCAGAGCCCGAGGGCGCTCGCCGCCTACGAGCGGGTGCAGCCGCCGTCGATGACCCGCACGGTCGCCGCGCTCGCCGACCTCGGGCTGGTGACGCGCAGCGAGCACCCGGACGACGGCCGTCAGGTCGTCGTCGCCCTCACCGCCGCGGGCACCGCCACGATCCGCGAGACCCGTCGCCGGCGGGACGCCTGGCTCGCCCGGCGCCTCGCCGAGCTCACCCCCGCCGAGCGCGAGACGCTCGCCGCCGCCAGCGAGATCCTGAGGAGGATCGCCGCCTCGTGAGTCCCACGTTCCGCTCGCTCAGCATCCCGAACTACCGGATCTGGGCCGCCGGCGCCATCGTGTCGAACACCGGCACGTGGATGCAGCGCGTCGCCCAGGACTGGCTCGTCCTCACCGTGCTCACCGAGAACTCCGGGGTCGCCGTCGGCATCACGACCGGCCTGCAGTTCGCCCCGGCGCTGCTGCTCGCGCCCGTCGCGGGTGCCGTCGCGGACCGGCTCGACCGCCGCCGGGTGCTCATGGCGACCCAGACGGCGTCCGGCCTGCTCGCACTCGTGCTCGGCCTGCTCGTCGTCACCGGGACGGCGCAGCTCTGGATGGTCTACGCGCTCGCCTTCGGCCTCGGCCTCGTCGCGGCGATCGACGCCCCGGCCCGGCAGGCGTTCGTGTCGGAGATGGTCCCCGTCGAGGTCCTGCCGAACGCCGTCGGGCTCAACAGCGCCTCGTTCCACGCGGGCCGGCTCATCGGCCCCGGCGTCGCGGGCCTGCTCATCCACTGGCTCGGCACCGGTCCGGTGTTCCTCATCAACGCCGCGACCTTCGGTGCCGTCCTGCTGTCGCTGACCCGGATGCGCGTGGCCGACCTGCGCCGTCCGACCCGGACCGTGCGCGGCAGGGGCGCCGTCCGCGAGGGGCTGCGGTACGTCCGCGGCCGGCGGGACATCCTCCTCATCCTCGTCGTCGTGGGCATGGTCGGCACGTTCGGCCTGAACTTCCAGCTGACGACGGCGCTCATGGCCCGGCTCGTCTTCGACAAGGGTGCGGGGGAGTACGGCCTGCTCGGCAGCATCATGGCGATCGGCTCGCTCGGCGGTGCGCTGCTCGCCGCCCGTCGCGAGCACCCGCGGCTGCGGCTCGTGCTCGGTGCGGCGATGGCCTTCGGCGTCTTCGCCCTCGTCGCCTCGGTGATGCCGACGTACACGCTCTTCGCGATCGCCCTGGTCCCCGTCGGCCTGGCGTCGCTGACCCTCATGACCGCCGCGAACTCCACGGTGCAGATGACGACGCCCCCGGAGATGCGCGGCCGCGTCATGGCGCTCTACATGGCGGTGTTCATGGGCGGCACCCCGATCGGCTCACCGATCATCGGCTGGGTCGGCGAGACCTTCGGCGCCCGCTGGACGATCGCCCTCGGCGGCATCGTCACCCTCGTCACCGCGCTGCTGTGCGTCGCGTGGCTGATGCTCGCCCGTGGCGTGCACGTCCGCTACGACCTGCACGCGAGCCCGCACCTCGTCGTCACCGAGGACCCGGCGCCCGCCGCACCGGCAGGTCGTGACGCCGAGGCCCGCGAGCGCGAGGCCGCCCGCGAGAAGGTCGCCGCCGACCAGACCCGGGACAGCGCCTCCGCCGCCTGACCGCCGTCCGCGCCCGATCCGGGGTCGTCGACCGGATCCCGGCTCCGCACCCCGGATCCGGCCCTCCGGGTGAGCGGACGTCGTCCCGATGGTTTGCTCTGCCCTCACGTGATGAGGGTGCCGGCGAGCCGGGCAGACGTCGTCCCCGATGGTTTGCTCTGCCATCAGCAGCGAGCCAGGCCCGTCGGGACGTCGACCACAACGCATACAGAAGTGTCCTTCTCGCGGCACAACCGGCCGAGAAGGCCGCTTCTGTATGCGTTGTGGCGTCCGCCGGGCCTGATGGCCGGCCGGGCCGTTGGCTCGCTGGTGATGGCAGAGCAAGCGAGCGGGCCGGCCGTGAACGTCGGGGCGGGCGGCGGTGTCGGCCACGGGACGCCGCGCCACAGCTTCGGCGTTGCTCCGCGACCCGCCGGGCAGTTCGCGGTGTGTCCGCGGGCAACGACGAAGCTGTGGCGCGCTCGGCGCCGGCTCGCTCCTGATGGCAGAGCAAGCGCGCGGCTACTCGCTGACGCGGATCGCGATCTTGCCGCGGGTGTGACCCTCCATGCTGAGCCGGAAGGCGTCGGCGACCTCGTCGAGGCCGAAGGTGCGGGCCACGGGGACGCTGAGGTGGCCGCCGTCCGCGAGGTCGGCGAGGGCCGCGAGGCCGGGGCCGTCGGGGCGGACCCAGACGTACCGGCCGCCGGCCTCGGTGACCGAGCCGTCGGCGATGCTCGCGTGCCGGCCGCCGTCGCGCAGGACGGCCGTCGTCACGTCGAGGACGCCGCCGACGAGGTCGACGACCGCGTCCACACCGGCCGGGGCCAGGGCCCGCACCCGGTCGACGACACCGTCGCCGTACGCGACCGGCTCGGCGCCGAGGGAGGCGACGAAGTCGTGGTTGGCGGGCGAGGCCGTCCCGATGACCCGGGCGCCGAGCGCGCGGGCGACCTGGACGGCGAGCGCTCCCACGCCACCGGCGGCCGCGTGCACGAGCACCGTGTCGCCGTCCGTGAGGCCGACGGCCGCGAGGGCCCGCTGCGCGGTGAGGCCGGCGAGCGGCAGGCCCGCGGCGGCGTCCCAGTCGAGCGACTTCGGCTTGTAGGCGATCGCCCGGACCGGCACGGTGACGAGCTCGGCGAACGTCCCGCCGTGGACGACGTCCTTGCGGGCGTAGGCGACCACCTCGTCGCCGGCCGAGACCTCGGGGGTGTCGAAGCCGACCCGCTCGACGACGCCCGCGACGTCCCAGCCGGGCACGACCGGGAAGACCGCGTCCATGACCGGGTCGAGGCCGCCGGACATGACCTTCCAGTCGACGGGGTTCACCGATGCGCTCCGGACCCGGACGAGGACCTCGCCGGGGCCGACCTTGGGGTCGGGCAGCTCCCCGGTCCGCAGGACCTCGGGGCCGCCGTACTCGCTGTAGAAGGTTGCTCTCACACCCGTCAGCATGCGTCCGGACGGCGTCCCGCGCAGATCCACTGCGCCCCGGGACCCGGACGGCTACAGCCCGAGCCGGTCCGCGAAGAGCTGGTAGCCGACGAACGCGACGACGTCGAGCAGCGTGTGCGCGACGACGAGCGGCATGACCCGCTTGCGGCGCACGAACCACAGCCCGAAGACGACGCCCATGACGGCGTTGCCGACGAACGGGCCGAAGCCCTGGTACAGGTGGTACGAGCCGCGCAGGACGGCGCTGCACCCGACGACCGCCCAGACCGTCCAGCCGCGCTCGCGCAGCCGCGTGACGAGGTAGCCGACGACGACCACCTCCTCGAGGACGGCGTTCTTCACCGCCTGGAGCACGAGCACCGGCACCGCCCACCAGTACGGCGCGAGCCCGGAGGCGACGACCTGCGCCGTGATGCCGAGCTCGCGGCCGACGACGTACAGCGCCAGGCCCGGCAGGCCGATGACGGCGGCGAGGACGGCGCCCTCCGCGAGGTCGCGCCACGGCCGCCGGACGTCGAACCCGACGAGCCGGAACGCGTTGCGGCCGCCCTCGGCGAGCAGCCAGAGCGCGAGCGCGACCGGGACGAGGGTGAACAGGACGTCCGCGAGCTGGTAGACGAGGTCGAGGTAGGGCCGCGCGCTCCGCGAGGCGTTGAGCGTCGCGGTCTGCTGGGCGAGCGGGCGGCCGGCGGTGAGCTTGGCGGCGAGGCTGATGACCGAGTACGCCGCGGACTGGCCGAGCGAGAGCCCGAGGACGATCCACACCTCGGCGGTTGCCCGGCGCCGGGCCCGCTTCGTGGCAGAGTCCTCCTCCGGCGTCCCGGGAGGGGCCGTCCGGTCGGCTGCCACGGGTGCCGGTCCGGCGGGGCTCTCGTTCATGGCGCCATTGTGCGCAGGACCCCTGAGAACGGCCTGAGGGGGAGGAACGGCAGGATGGTCCCGGACGGCCAAGGGGGTGGCGTGGAACGACCGGACGACGCACGGCAGGTCGCCCCTGCCCGCGTGCCCCGGCGGTGGGCCGGGCCGGCGAGCGCGAGCAGCCCGACG
>NZ_MWLN01000137.1 GCF_002198655.1 Kineosporia sp. A_224 | reverse complement strand
CCTCCGCCCCCGACCCAAGCCAAAGAGAAAGGAAAGAAAGCTAGAGCCGACCAGCCTCGATGATCCGCCGCAAGAACCGCCGGGTCCGGTCCTCGACCGGATCCCCGAGAACCTGCTGAGGCGGCCCGGACTCGAGCACCCGCCCGCCGTCGAGGAAGCAGACGCGGTCGGCGACCTGGCGCGCGAAACCCATCTCGTGCGTCGCCACCAGCATCGTCATGCCCTCGCTCTTCAGCTCCTTGAGCATGCCGAGGACCTCGCCGACGAGCTCGGGGTCGAGGGCGGAGGTGACCTCGTCGAAGAGCATGAGGACCGGGTCGTTGACGAGGGCCCGGGCGATGGCGACGCGCTGCTGCTGGCCACCGGAGAGCTGGTCGGGGTGGGCGCCCGCGCGGTCCTTCAGGCCGACGCGTTCGAGCATCGCGAGGGCCTTCTCCTCGGCGACGTCCCGGGCGATGCCGTGCACTTTGCGAGGGGCGAGGGTGACGTTGTCGAGCACGGTGAGGTGCGGGAAGAGGTTGAACGCCTGGAAGACGATGCCCATCCGGGCCCGGACGGCGTCCGCGTCGACACGGGGGTCGGTGACGTCCTGGCCCTCGAGCAGGACGGCGCCGTCGTCGACGTTCTCGAGGAGGTCGATGCAGCGCAGCAGGGTCGACTTGCCGGAGCCGGAGGCGCCGATGAGGACGACGACGTCGTGGGCGTCGACGTCGAGGTCGAGGCCGTCGAGGACGACGGTGCGGCCGTAGACCTTGCGCAGGCCCTCGACACGCAGCAGCGGGGCGCTCACAACCGGCCTCCTGCCGAGCGGTAGCCGTGCCTGCGGGCGAGGGCGTCGGTGACCCGGATGAGCGGCACGCCGAGCAGCACGAAGAGCAGGCCGGCGACGACGTACGAGGTGAAGCTCGCCGTGTCGTACTGGGCGAACTGGGCGTACCGCAGGGCGTCGAGGGCGCCGAGCACGGAGATGAGGCCGGCGTCCTTCTGCAGGCTGACGACGTCGTTGAGCAGCGGCGGGACGACGTTGCGGAACGCCTGGGGGAGGACGACGTGGCGCAGCGTCTGGCCGTGCGAGAGCCCGAGCGAGCGGGCGGCGGCGCGCTGGCTCGGGTGGATCGACTCGATGCCGGCCCGGACCACCTCGGCGACGTACGCCGAGTAGGAGAGCGTCAGCGCGGCGGTGCCGAGGACGCCGGCGCTCGTCGGGATGCCCTGCAGCCGCAGCGCCGGCAGCCCGAAGCCGATGAGGTAGAGCACGATGATCACGGGCATGCCGCGGAAGAGGTCGACGTAGACGGTGGCCGCGGCGCGCAGCGGCCACGTCGCCGGGCCGGTCAGGGTGCGGACGACGGCCAGGCCGGTGCCGAAGGCGAGCATGAGCACCGACGCGGCGAGCCAGACCCGGACGTTGAGCCACAGGCCGGTGAGCACGCCAGGCAGGGATGCCCAGGCCGCCTGCGGGTCGAAGAACGCCGCCTGCACCCGCGGCCAGCCGGGCGCGTTGACCGCACCGGTGACGAACAACGTGAGCACCACCACGGTGCTCACGGCGGAGACGACGACGGAGCGGCGCGCCCGCGAGTGCCGGTAGGCGTCGCGGTCGCGCTGGCGCGCGGACGGCGTCCAGGCGGTCGTCATCGACGGACCACGTGGACGCCGCCGCGCACCGGCGACGAGACGGGACGGGTCACGACAGGACGGGCGCGCCCGCCGTGCTCGTGAGCCACTGCTCCTCGAGCTTCTTCAGGGTGCCGTCGGCCCGCAACGCGTCGACGGCCTGCGAGACGCACGGGGTGAGCGCGCTGCCCTTGTCGAGCACGAGCCCGAACTGCTCGGGCGTGCCGGTGCCGCTCGGGAGCTGGCCGAGGACGGCGCCGTCGTCGAGGCCGCCGTCCTTGGTGCCGACCGCCGCGAGGAAGAGCGCGGTCGGCAGGTCGACGACGATCGCGTCGATCTGCCCGTTCGACAGCGCGAGCTTCGCGTCGTCGTTCGTGTTGTAGACGGCGGTCTTCGTCGTCGGCTTGACGATCTCTTCGATGGCCTTGAACGACGTCGTGCCGACCTGGGCGCCGAACTTCACCTTCGCGAGGTCCGCGAGGGTCTTCGCGCCGGCGGCCTTGCTGCCCTTGACGGTGACGACGGCCTGGGCGACGTCGTAGTAGCCGGTCGAGAAGTCGATGTTCTTCTTGCGCTCGTCGGTGATCGAGAACTGGTTGACGGCGAAGTCGAACGGCTTCGGGCCGGGCTGGATGACGCTGTTGAAGCTCGCGACGGTCCACTTCACCTCGGCGTTCGAGAAGCCGAGCTTCGTCGCCACCGCGTACGTCACGGCGGACTCGTAGCCCTTGCCGTTCGTCGGGTCGTCGTCGGAGAACCAGGGCTCGAAGGCCGGCTTGTCCGTCCCGACGGTCAGCGTGCCCGCGGTCTTCAGCGCGAGCGCGTCCTTGGCGCAGGCGTCGGCGGACGACGTCGCGGCCGAGGGCGTGGCGGCGGGCGTCGTCGCCGCGGCCTCGCCGGTGCTGTCCTGCGGGGCGCAGGCGGCGAGCGCGGCGACGGCGGCGAGGCCGCCGACGACGGCGAGCACGGTGCGGCGGGCCGCCAGGGGCGAACGGGACATCGGGGGGCCTTTCGACGTCGGGACGAGGTGCTGGGCTGGTGCCTGGGGGAGGCGCCCGGCGGACCGGACGGCGCCAGGGTAGTCGTCCCATGTTTCCTGCCGCCCGCCGTCCGGGTGAGCCGATACGCGACCGTGACGGGAGTGCTACGGCCCATCTCCCACTAGAGTCGGCGCGTGGCTACCGGCTGGCTCGTCGTGGGGGCGGTGACCGCCGCGGGCGTGCTCTTCTTCGCCGCCGCGATGGCGGCCAACCGCGTGCTGCGCCCGCGGGTGCCGACCCTCGAGAAGGTCACGACGTACGAGAGCGGCGTCGACCCGGTCGGCCGGGGCTGGTCGCAGACCAACGTCCGGTACTACCTGTACGCCTTCCTCTACGTGGTCTTCGCCGTCGACGCGGTCTACCTGTTCCCGTGGGCGACGGTCGTCGAGACCTTCGGCTGGGCGACGGTCGCCGAGATGGGCGTCTTCCTCGGGATCCTCGCCGTCGGCCTGCTCCACGCCTGGCGGCGCGGGGCGCTCGCGTGGCAGGGCGCCCGCCGGCACGGCGGGTCGGCGTCCGGTACCGGGGGTGCAGCATGAGCGACGTCGAGCGGCGCCGGGTCGACCTCGGGATGCCCGGGGTCGGCGTCCTGCAGTCCGTCGCGCCCTACCCGCTGCGCGTCGTCCTCAACTGGGGCCGCAAGTACAGCCTCTGGGTCTTCAACTTCGGGCTCGCCTGCTGCGCCATCGAGTTCATCGCCGCGAGCATGGGCCGGCACGACTTCATCCGGCTCGGGGTCATCCCGTTCGCGCACGGCCCCCGGCAGGCCGACCTCATGATCGTCTCGGGCACCGTCACCGACAAGATGGCGCCCGCCGTCCGCCGGCTCTGGGAGCAGATGCCCGAGCCGAAGTACGTCATCTCGTTCGGCGCCTGCTCGAACTCCGGCGGCCCGTACTGGGACTCCTACTGCGTGACGAAGGGTGTCGACCAGATCATCCCGGTGGACGTCTACGTGCCCGGCTGCCCGCCGCGGCCGGAGGCGCTGCTCCAGGGCATCGTCAAGCTCCAGGAGAAGATCGCGGCGGAGAACCTCGGCGAGCGGTACCGCCGTCCGGGGCGCCGCGGGACCGGCCCGGTCGCGGCCGGCGCGCTCGGCCGCCCGCTCGTGCCGCCGCCCGCCCGGGTCGAGAAGCGCTCCCGGCGGCGCCGTCCGGCCCCCGCGGCGGCCGCACCCGGTGCCGCGCAGCAGCAGGGCGGCGGGGCTCCCGGGAGCGCCCGGTGACGCACAGCCGCACGCCCCGGGTCCGGCCGCGCCCGGAGATCTTCGGTGACCTCTACGCGGCCCTGCTCGGCGCGGAGGCGACGTCCTCGACGGACGCGCACGGCACCCCCGTCGTCGACGTCCCGCTCGAGCGCTGGGTCGAGGCCGCCCGGTACGCCCACGACGACCTGGGGATGACGTTCCTCGACTGGCTGTCGGCGGTCGACCGGCCGGACGGCGACCCGCCCGGCGTCGAGATCGTCCTGCACGTCGTCGACCCGAGCCCGTGGACGTCGCAGGGCCAGCCCCGGGTGCGCCGGATGCTGCTGCGCACCGGGGTGCCGGACGCCGAGCCCGAGCTGCCGAGCCTGACCTCGGTGTGGCCCGGGGTCGCCTGGCACGAGCGTGAGACGTACGAGATGTTCGGGATCGTCTTCGACGGCTTCGACGACGGCTCCGGACTGGGCCTGCGCCCGCTGCTGCTGCCCGAGGGCTTCGAGGGCACCCCGCTGCGCAAGTCGTTCGTCCTCGCGGCGCGTGCCGTGAAGACCTGGCCGGGTGCCAAGGAGCCGGGGGAGTCCGACAGCCACTCCGCCCCGAGCCGGCGCAAGACCCTGCCGCCGGGCGTCCCCGACCCCGCCACGTGGGGTCCGCGCCGTCCCGGTGAGCCGCTGCCCGAGCCGGAGGCCGCACCGGCCCGCCCCGCACGCACGCCCCGGGCCGCCCGCCCGCCGCGGGAGGGCACCGATGGGTGAGGTGCTCGACGTCCTGCTGCGTGCCGCCCTCGTCCTCGGGGCGTTCCTCGTGCTGCCGCTCGTCATCGGGCAGACCGAGCACAAGGTCATGGCGCACATGCAGGGCCGGCTCGGCCCGATGTACGCCGGCGGCTTCCACGGCTGGGCCCAGCTCGTCGCGGACGGCGTGAAGTTCGCGCAGAAGGAGTCGGTGACGCCGGCCGCCGCGGACGGCCCGGTGTTCCGGATCGCGCCCGCCGTCGCGCTCGTGCCCTACCTCGTCGCGCTGTCGGTGATCCCGCTCTCGCCGACGCTCGTCGCGGCCGACATCGACCCGGCCCTGCTCTTCGTGCTCGCCTCGAGCGCCGTGGGCGTGCTCGGGACGCTCATGGGCGGCTGGTCGAGCGCGAACAAGTACGCGCTCATCGGGGCGCTGCGGGCCTCGGCCCAGCTTCTCGCCTACGAGCTGCCGCTCGTGCTCGCCGCAAGCAGCTTCGCGATGGCCGCCGGGACGCTCTCGATCGTCGGCATCGGTGAGGCGTGGACCCCGTGGTGGCTCGTCTGGCAGGCGCCGGCAGCGTTCGTGCTCTTCCTCGCCGGGGTCGCCGAGCTGCAGCGGCCGCCGTTCGACATGCCCGTCGCGGACTCCGAGATCGTCGCCGGGCCGTGGACGGAGTACACCGGCCTGCGGTTCGCCCTGTTCCTGCTCGCGGAGTACGCGGGGATCCTCGTCATCAGCGCGCTGGTCGCCGTCCTCTACCTCGGCGGCTGGAACGGCCCGTGGTCGGGCACCTTCGGCCCGGTCTGGATGCTCGCCAAGACGTTCCTCGTCGCCTTCGTCGTCATCTGGTTCCGGGTGACCTTCCCGCGGCTCCGCGAGGACCAGCTCCAGCGCCTCGCCTGGGGCGTCCTCGTCCCCACCGCCCTGGCCCAGCTCGCCCTGACCGCGGTCGTCGTCGTCCTCTGACCGGCTCCCCACCCTCGCTCATGCTCGCGGCGGGTACCGTTCCGCGGCTCCGCGGAGCCGGTTCCCGGTACCCGCCGCGAGCATGAGCGGTGGGTCGTGGGTGGTGCGTCAGCGGTCGGCGACCACTTCCTCGGTCTCGATGTTGATCTGCACCTGCTTGCGGCGGGTCGGGGCGCCGAGGATGTAGAAGAGCACACCGAGGCCGATGAACAGGGCCAGCGGGACGAGCTGGGAGAGCTCGTACTGGAGGCGCTGCCCGGCGAACTCCTCGGGGAGCGAGTCGTTCCAGGTCGACACGTCCAGGCTCGTGGCGAAGCCTGGCCACAGCAGCGACAGGCTCGCGAGGGCCGCCCACAGGGTGCACAGCACGCTCACACCGAGCGCGACCCCGTCGCCGCCCGGCACCCGGTAGGGCCGGTGCACGTGCGGGTGCTTCTTCCGGAGCAGGTAGAGCGACGGGAAGATCGACAGGTACGAGATCGTCGTCGTCGAGATGGCCAGGCCGAGCGCGGCGACGAAGTACTTCGCGGCGTCGCCCTGGGTGAGCTCGTAGGCGGCCACGAACGTCACCGTCGAGAAGACGCCCGAGGCGAGGTTGACGGCGATCGGGGTGCCCCAGCGCTCGGAGAACGTGCCGAGCCAGCGCGGGCCGGCGCCGTCGTAGGCGGCCACCGCCTGCGCGCGGTCGGCGCCCATGATCCAGGTCGTCCCGCTCGACAGCAGCGCCCAGATGAAGCCGGCGGCGGCGATCCCGCCGAGCACCGCGCCCGCACCGGTGAGGGTCGGCGTGAGCGTGCCGTCGGCAGCGGCCTCGACCGACCCGCCGTACACGGTGAAGACGAGCTTGATCGCGCTGACGAAGCCGTCGAGGCTGGTGATCTGCTGGGCAGGGACGACGAGGAGGATCGCGAGGATCGGCAGGCCGTAGGCGAGGATCGCGACGATCGTGGCCCGCTTGACCGTGTAGGGGACGTCCTTCTGGGCGTCCTTCATCTCGTCGCCGGCCGCGTTCGGCAGCTCGAAGCCGACGAAGTTGAAGAACAGCACCGGGACCGCAGCGATGAAGACCGCCCAGGTGGGCTTGAAGTCGCCCACCGACACCCCGCCGACGCCGTTCTGCGCGGCGTAGATGAAGACGGTGATCGTGAAGCCGCTGAGCAGGACGATCCGGCCCCACGCCCCGATCGTCGGGATCCACTTGCCGACCCCGAACGACAGGATCGCCGCCCACGTGGCGAACCAGATGAAGGCCAGCGCAAAGATGTAGGCCCCCACGTGGCCCAGCTCGAAGTAGAACTCGTCGAACACCGCCAGCGCGGTGATGACGAGCGCGCCGCCGAGCCAGATCGGGTTCGACAGCCAGTAGAGGACGGCGTTCAGACCGGCCGCGAAGCGCCCCATCGACAGCTTGGTCCAGATGTAGGAGCCGCCCTCCTCGCGGAAGGCCGAGCCCAGCTCCGCCGTGAGCAGCGCATAGGGGACGAAGAAGAACACCGACAGGAAGATGAGCCAGACGAACGCCTGGGCGCCGTAGTTGGACACCGCCCCGAGCGTGTCCAGACCGACGATCGTGCAGATGAGGAAGAAGAAGATGTCGAAGCGCCCGAAGTGGCGCTTGAGCTTCGCCTTCTCCTCGAGTGCTGCGGTGGTCGTCGTCTCGATGACGTCGGGCGGCAGCGCGGCAGCGGTCATGACGGCCTCCAGATCGTGAGTTGACGGCAACGATCGGCTACGTGATCTGCGGCGTCAACGGATGTCCGGGGCTTGTTCACACGGTGGTGACGCGGACCGGGGGAGAAGCGCGACAAGAAGGTCAGAACGCCTGGGCGCCCGCTCTCAGAACGCCTTGAGGGCCGCGACGGCGAGACCGCCGAGGGTCTCGAGGTGGTAGCCGCCCTCCTGGACGACGACCGTCGGCAGGTCGAGCGCGGCGACCAGGGCACCGGCCCGGGCGTAGCCGTCGGCGGTCACCTCGAGCGGGCTCTCCGGGTCGTGCGCGGCGGCGTCGAGGCCGAGGGAGAGCACGACGGCGTCCGCGTCGAAGCGCAGCGCCGCCTCGACGAGCAGCCGGACGGCCATGAGCCAGCCCTCGTCGTCGGTCCCGGGCGGCAGCGGCACGTTGACCGTCGCGCCGGCGCCGGCGCCGGTGCCGCGCTCGTCGCCGTACCCGAGCACGTGCGGGAACCAGCCCGCGCCCGGGTCGACGTGGACGGAGGCGTAGAGGACGTCGGCGCGCTCCCAGAAGACCGCCTGCGTCCCGTTGCCGTGGTGGGCGTCGACGTCGAGGACGGCGACCCGCATCCCCGCGTGGGTGAACGCCTGCGCCGCGACGGCCGCGTTGTTGAGGTAGCACGAGCCGCCGAACCCGGCCGGGGCGGCGTGGTGCCCGGGCGGGCGGGTCAGGGCGTACGCGCTGCGCGTCGGGCCGGTCGGGGAGAGCACGAGGTCGACGGCGGTGAGCGTCGCGTCGACGGCGCCGCGGGCGGCCTCCCAGGTGCCGGGGCCCACGACGGTCATCGTGTCGTAGCACCAGACCCCGGCCCGGGCGTGCGTCGCGGCCGGGTAGCGCCAGGGCATCCCGGACGTCATGAAGGGCGTCGGGAAGACGTAGGGGACGACCCGGTCCGAGCCGACGGCCGCCGCGTACGGCCCGGCCTCCCACGCGTCCCACGCCGTCCGCAGCCAGTCGACGAGGCCGGCCTCGTGCACCTCGAGGAGGACGTCGTCCGGGTGCGCGACCGCGGCGACCTCGGGGTGGCCGGCCGCGTCCAGCGCCTCGCGGAGCACGGTCGCCCGCGCGGGCACCTCGGTGCCGTCGGTGCGCACGCCGACCCAGACCTCGTCGCGCGGGTCGTGCCGGAGAACCTCGTCGGACCACACCACGGGCATCACGCGGGCCATGGTCGCAGATCGGGCGCGCGCCCTATGCTCCGCTCGTGGTCGCACGCTTCGCTGACCTGCTGGTCAGGACCGGGACCGACGTCGGGCTGCTGCCCAGCGGACCCACCCGCTCGGTGCACGACGTCCCGGGGGTGGGCCTCGGGCACGCGACCTTCACCCTCGACGGGCCGGGGCCGCCGCACGGCCCGGGCACGGTCCGCACCGGGGTCAGCGTGCTCCACCTGCCCGGTGACGTCTTCGGCTCCCCGGTGCCCGCCGGCGGCGCGGTGCTCAACGGTGCGGGGGAGTGCACGGGCTTCGTCACGGTGACCGAGTGGGGCCGGGTCGAGACGCCGGTCTTCCTCACGTCGACGATGGCCGTCGGGCGGGTCTACGACGCCGCCTGCCTGCTCCTCGCCGAGCAGGACGAGCGGGTCGGGCGCGACGACGTCGTCATCCCGGTGGTCGCCGAGTGCGACGACTCCGGGCTCTCCGACCCGCGCCGGTTCCGGCCGACCGACGAGGACGTCGCCCGCGCGTGGGCGGCGGCCCGGGCGGGGGCGGGCTCGGGGGCNTCGGGCGGGCTCGGGGGCACCGCCCGACGAGGGCTGCGTCGGCGCCGGCACCGGTATGGAGTGCCTGGGCTTCAAGGGCGGCGTCGGGACGGCGTCCCGGCTGCTCCCCGACGGCCACGTGCTCGGGGCCGTCGTCCTGACGAACTTCGGCAGCCGGGAGCGGCTCACGGTCTGCGGCGTGCCGGTCGGGCGACTGCTGCCGGACGGCGCCCCGGAGGACGCCCCGGACGACGCCCCGGGGGACGGCGCCCAGCACCTCGACCGCGGCGACCGCGGCTCGTGCATCGTCGTCCTCGTCACCGACGGCCCGCTCGACGCGCACGCGTGCGGGCGGCTCGCACGCCGCGCCGGGATGGGCCTGGCTCGCACCGGGTCCGTCGCGACGCACGGGTCGGGCGAGATCTTCCTCGCGCTCGCGACCGGGCTGCGGGGCGACCGGGTCCGGACGGCGGAGCGCCCGCCGGTCTTCGGGCGCGACCTCGACCCCTACTTCGCGGCGGCCGTCGAGGCGACCGAGGAGGCCGTCCTCACGGCGCTGCTCGCCGCGACGACGACGACCGGCCGCGACGGCCGGACCGTCGAGGCGCTGCCGCTCGACGCGGTGGCGGACCTCGTCCGGCGGGCGTCGCAGCAGTGACGGGGACCCACGAGCAGCTCCGGATCCCGTTGCCGGACGGGGGTTTCCTCGCGACGTCGCTCTACCTCCCGGCTGCCGCCGGCCGCGGCGAGCGGGTCCCGGTGCTCCTCGAGGCGCTGCCGTACCGCAAGGACGACCTCACGTCGTCCTACCGCCCGGAGTACGTGCGGTTCCGGGACGAGCACGGCTACGCGGTCGCGCGGGTCGACCTGCGCGGCACCGGCTCCAGCCCGGGCGTCGCCCTCGACGAGTACCACCCGACCGAGCAGGCGGACCTGCACGTCGCGATCGGCTGGCTCGCCGCGCAGTCGTGGTCGACCGGTGCGGTCGGCATGTTCGGCACGTCGTGGAGCGGGTTCAACGCCCTCCAGCTCGCCTGCGAGCGGCCGCCCGCGCTCCGTGCCGTCGTCGCCTCCTACGCGACCGACGACCGCTGGACGGACGACGTGCACTGGATGGGCGGCGCGCTGCGGCTGCTCGACCAGGTCGACTACCCGCTCTACATGGTGGCGATGAACGCGCTGCCCCCGGTGCCCGCGGTCTTCGGCGACGGCTGGCGCGAGGAGTGGCACCGGCGGGTCGAGGAGACCCCGCCGTGGCTGCTGCGCTGGCTCACGGAGCAGACCGACGGCCGGTACTGGCGGCACGGCAGCGTCCGGGACCGGTCGCTCGCTCCGGCCCGCGGCCCCTCACCGGGCGGGTACGGGCGGATCGAGTGCCCGGTGCTCGTCGTCGCCGGCTGGGCGGACGGCTACCGCGACAACACCTTCCGCACGTTCCGCGCGCTGCACGAGGCGGGGACGCCGGTCCACGTGCTCGCCGGGCCGTGGAGCCACATGGCCCCCTCGACGTCGGTCCCCGGTCCGTGCGTCGACCACGTCGCGGTCATGGCGCGGTGGTGGGACCGCTGGCTGCGGGACGCCCCGAACGGGGTGGACGCCGAGCCGCCCGTCACGGTCTTCGTCCGCTCGTACGCCGCGCCGGAGCCGGACGCCGCGCGCTGGCCGGGCCGCTGGGAGGCGCACGACCGGGCCAGCCTGGACGCCGTCCGTGACGTCGTCGTCCCGCTCGCCGGTCTCCCGCTCACCGGGGCGAGACCCGTTGCGCCGCAGGATGTCCCGCCCGGTGCGACCGGACCCGTCGTCGCCCACGACGGCGTGCTCGACGTCGGGGCGGCGGCCTGGAACTCGTGCGCCGCGTCGCTGCCCTGGGGGCAGCCGCTCGACCAGCGCGAGGACGAGGCGCGCTCGCTGTGCGCCGACGTGGACCTGCCGGCGGGCACCGTCGTCCTCGGCCACCCGCTCGTCCGCGTCCGGGTGCTGCCGGCCGCGACCCGCACCCACGTCAGTGCGAAGCTCTCGCTCGTCCCCGTCGGCGGCGGCCCGAGCCTGCTCGTCGCCCGCGGGCTGCTCGACCTCGCCTACCGCGACGGCGACGGGACGGCGCCGCGCGCCCTCCTGCCGGGGGAGTGGGCCGACGTCGAGGTCGAGGTCGAGGCGACCGCGTTCGAGGTCACGCCCGGCTACCGGCTGCGGCTCGCCCTCGCCGCCGCGGACTGGCCGAACACCGTTGCCCCGCAAGGGGTCTGGTCGATGCTCGACGTCGGCGCGTCGGAGCTCGTACTGCCGGTCTCGGCCGGTTCGCCGCACCCGGCGCCGGTGCTCCCGGAGCCCGCCGACGGGCCGCCGGAGGAGGCGGCTGCTGACGACGGGGCTGCCGGCGACGAGGAGCCCGGCGACTCCTCGCACGTCCAGTGGCAGCACGGCTACGACGTCCTCACCCGGACCCGTTACGCCGACGTCGACCACGGCGCGACGTACGCGGCGCCGCACGACGCGCACTGCACCGAGCACTACGTGGGGCACGTCGAGGTCGACGCCCGGACCGGCGAGCAGACGGCGCGCGGGATGTGCCGCTACGAGGTCGAGTGGCCCCAGGTCCGGGTGCGCAGCGTCGCCCGCCTCCTCCTGCACGTCGACGGCGAGGGCTTCACCGCGGACGTCGACCTCGACGTCGACGCGGACGACGAACCCGTCGCCCGCCGCCGCTGGCAGACCCGCGTCGACCGCCGCCTCCCCTGACCTACCCCGCCCCGAGTTACTAGCGCGTATGACCCGTTTTCTGGGTCATACGCGCTAGTAACT
>NZ_MWLN01000136.1 GCF_002198655.1 Kineosporia sp. A_224 | reverse complement strand
CCCCACCCCCACCGGGTCAGGGCTCCGAGAGGTGCACCGTGACCGAGCGGACGTGCTCGGGGAGCGACTTGACGACGTCCGAACGGGGGTCGCCGACGGCGAGGTGGGGGCCGCGGGGCAGCGTCCCGAGCACCCGTAGCCGGGGGTCGGTGAGCACCCGGTCGACGAGCGTGCGGTCCCCGCCGGTGAGCACGGCGTCGTAGGTCGCGGAGCCGGGGTCGAGCACCCGGGCGGCGTGGTCCGCCGTGGCGCGGACGAGGTCGTCGGTCTGGTTCTCCCGGCGGCGCGCGAAGCGCTGCTGGGACCAGCCCCCGGCCGCCGTCCGGCCCTGGACGTACCGGGTGCCGACCTTCGACGCGCCGACGCCCTCCGGGCCGACGACGGCGCAGGCGTAGCCGCCCCGCCGGGCCAGGACGGCGGCGACCCGTCGCGGCCGGAGCACCCGGCCGGTGAGGGCCACGACGAGGTCGTCGGCGGACGTGTCCGCGGGGAAGGTGTCGTCGGCGAGGGCGTCGTCGGGGAACGGTGGCGAGAGCAGCGCCGTCGTCCCGTCCCCGGCGGTGAGGAGGACGCCGCCGCGGGACACGACCGCCAGGACCTCGCCGTGCCGTTCGCGGACACCGGCCACCCAGCGGGGCAGCCGTCGCGCGTCGACGGTGAAGGTGCGGTCGCTCACCCGGGGATCGTCTCGCTCACCCGTCCATCGTCTCGCGCCGCCCCGGCAGCCGCCGGGGCGGGTGAGGCCGGCGGCGGACGGTCACGAGGACGCCCCGCTCCCGTGCCACGTGCCGCCGCCGGCCCGGCGGTGGTCCCGGACCGCCCCGTCCGGCTCCGCCCGCCGCTGGTCCGCCCGGAGAGACGGAACCTGCAGCCATCCACGGTCCGGCCGGCGCCGAGGCGCCCCGCCGGCCCCGAGCACGGTGGACGCCGACACGCTACGCCGCCGCACCGATGATCGGAACGATGCGGGGCGAACTGTCACACAAGGCGCCGACCCCGTCATCCGGGGCGGTGCAGGTCAGACGTTGAAGCCGAGCGCCCGCAGCTGCTCGCGGCCGTCGTCCGTGATCTTGTCCGGGCCCCACGGCGGCATCCAGACCCAGTTGATCCGCATCCCGGACACCAGGCCGTCGAGGGCCTGCTGCGCCTGGTCCTCGATGACGTCGGTCAGCGGGCAGGCCGCGGACGTCAGCGTCATGTCGATGACCGCGTGGTTGTTCTGGTCGATCGTCACGCCGTAGATGAGGCCGAGGTCCACGACGTTGATGCCGAGCTCGGGGTCGACGACGTCGCGCAGCGCCTCCTCGACGTCGAGGACGTTGGCGGGCGTCTGGGTCTCGCTCATGCGTTCTCCTGCTCGGTCGTCGTGCTGACTGCGGGCGGACCCGGCTGCGGTGCGGCCTCGAACAGGTCCGCGACCGCCCTGGACAACGCGTCCTCGAACGCCGTCCATCCCAACATGGCGCACTTCACGCGGTTGGCGTGCCGACCGACGCCGGCGAAGGCCGCGGCGTCTCCGAGGACCTCCTCGTCCGGCTCGACCTGGCCGCGCGACCGGATCATCGTGCGGAACTCCTCGACGAGGCCGGTCGCCTGCGGCACCGGGAGCCCGACGACGAGCTCGTGGAGCACGGACGTCGACGCCTGGCTGATCGAGCAGCCCTCCCCCGTCCACGCGACGTCGGCGACCACGGGGGCGGCGGTGCCGTCCGGCGCGGTCGTGACGACCGCGCGCAGGGTGACCTCGTCACCGCAGAGCGGGTTGTACTGGTGGCTGTCCGCGGAGGCGGCGCCGGGGGCGGCGTCGCGCAGCCCGAAGCCGTGCTTCGCCTTCGCGTGGTCGAGGATGATCTGCTGGTAGAGCTGGTCGAGACCGGACATCAGGCCGCCCCGAAGTAGCCGCGGACCCGGCCCAGGGTCTCGACGAACGCGTCGACCTCGCCGGTCGTCGAGTACAGGTAGACGCTGGCCCGGGTGCTCGCGGTCGCGCCGTAGCGGCGGTGCACCGGCTGCGCGCAGTGGTGCCCGACCCGGACGGCGATCCCCTCGTTGTCGAGGAACTGCCCGACGTCGTGCGGGTGGACGCCCTCGACGACGACGCTCACGGCGCCGACCCGGTCCCGGGCCGTCGTCGGGCCGAGCACGCGCACTCCGGGCAGGTCCGCGACCCCGGCGAGCAGCCGCTCGGTGAGCATGTGCTCGTGCGCCGCGATCCGGTCCATGCCGAGGGCCGACAGGTGGTCGACGGCGGCGTGCCACGCGATCGCCTGGCTCACCGGCGGCGTCCCGGCCTCGAACCGCTGCGGCGGCTCGCGGAACGTCGTCGACTCCATGGTGACCTTCTCCACCATCGAGCCGCCGGTGACGACCGGCGGCAGCGCGGCGAGCACCTCGCGGCGGCCGGCCAGCGCGCCGATCCCCGTCGGGCCGAGCATCTTGTGCGCCGAGAAGACGGCGAGGTCGACGTCCAGGGCCCGCAGGGCGACCGGGAAGTGCGGCACGGACTGGCACGCGTCGAGGACGGTCAGCGCACCGACCGCCTTCGCCGCCGCGACGAGCCGGGGCACCGGGTTGACCGTGCCGAGGACGTTCGAGGCGTGGGTGAAGGCGAGCACCTTCGTGCGCCCGGTGACGACCCTGTCGAGGTCGTCGAGGTCGAGCCGGCCGTCGTCGTCGAGCCCGATCCAACGCAGCGTCGCCCCGGTGCGGGCGCACGCCTGCTGCCACGGCACGAGATTCGCGTGGTGCTCCATCTCCGTGACGACGACCTCGTCGCCGGCCCGCAGGGCGAGCGGCCCCGGTGCGCCGATCCCGTAGTGGGACAGGCCCAGCGCGACGATGTTGAGTCCCTCGGTCGCGTTCCGGGTCCAGACGACCTCGTCGTCGTCGAGCCCGACGAAGCCGGCGACGGCGGCCCGGGCGTCCTCGTAGGCCTGCGTCGCCTCCTCGGCGAGCGTGTGCGCACCGCGGTGGACGGCGGCGTTCGAGCGGGTCAGGTAGTCGCGCTCGGCGTCGAGGACGCTGTCCGGCCGCTGGGACGTCGCCCCGGAGTCGAGGTACGCGAGCGCGTGCCCGGCCCCCACCGTGCGGGAGAGCACGGGGAAGCGGGCGCGGACCGCCGCGACCTCGTCGTCCGAGAACGCCGCCGCGCCGCCCGCTTCGCTCCCGCCCGGGTCGCCGACGCGGGCGGCGTCCACCGCTGGTGCTGACATCGGTGCTCAGGCCCCCGTGGTCGCCGGCGTCGTGAAGCGGTCGTAGCCCTCGGCCTCGAGGCGGTCGGCGAGCTCGGGACCGCCCTGCTCGACGATCCTGCCGTCGACGAAGACGTGGACGAAGTCCGGCTGGATGTAGCGCAGGATGCGGGTGTAGTGCGTGATGAGCAGCGCACCGACCTCGCCGCCGGCGAGGACGCGGTTGACCCCCTCGGAGACGACCTTGAGGGCGTCGACGTCCAGGCCGGAGTCGGTCTCGTCGAGGATGGCGATCCGCGGCTTGAGGAGCTCCATCTGGAGGATCTCGTTGCGCTTCTTCTCACCGCCGGAGAAGCCCTCGTTGACGTTGCGCTCGGCGAAGGAGGAGTCCATCTTCAGGCCCTCCATCGCGCTGCGGACGTCCTTGACCCACGTGCGCAGCTTGGGGGCCTCGCCGTCGATCGCGGTCTTCGCCGTGCGCAGGAAGTTCGAGTTCGTCACGCCGGGGATCTCGACCGGGTACTGCATGGCGAGGAAGAGCCCGGCCCGGGCGCGCTCGTCGACGCTCATCGCGAGGACGTCCTCGCCGTCGAGCGTCACGGTGCCGCTCGTGACCGTGTACTTCGGGTGGCCCGCGATCGAGTAGGCGAGCGTGGACTTGCCCGAGCCGTTGGGGCCCATGATCGCGTGGGTCTCGCCCGCGCGGACCGTGAGGGTGACGCCACGGAGGATCTCCTTGGCGCCCTGCTCGGTCTCGACGGAGACGTGGAGGTCCCGGATCTCGAGGACGGACATCGGGTTCAGCTCTCCTTCGCGGCGGTGTCGCCGGCGTTGATCGTGGTGGTGACGTCGACGAGCACGTCGTCGCCGTCGAGGGTCAGGGAGTAGACGGGCACCGGGCGGATCGCCGGGAGCGACGTCGGCCGGCCGGTCCGCAGGTCGAACCGCGAACCGTGGAGCCAGCACTCGATCGAGCAGTCGTCGACCTCGCCCTCGGCGAGCGAGACGTCGGCGTGCGTGCAGGTGTCCCCGATGGCGTGCAGCCCGCCCTCGCTGTCGCGCACGACGGCGACGGGGACCCCTTCGAGGACGACGCGGAGCGCACCGGACGCCGGGATGTCAGCGGCCGCGCAGGCCTTCTGCAGGCTCACGCGCCCGCCCCCACCAACGCCATCGAGCGCTCGAGCTCGGCCTCGATGGCCGCGTTGAGCCGCTCCTCGATCTGCGGGACGCCGATCTTCTGGATGAGCTCGTTGAAGAACCCACGGACGACGAGCCGCCGGGCCTGCGCCTCGGTGATGCCGCGCGCCTGCAGGTAGAACAGCTGCTCGTCGTCGAACCGGCCCGTCGCGCTCGCGTGCCCGGCGCCGACGATCTCGCCGGTCTCGATCTCGAGGTTCGGCACCGAGTCGGCGCGGGCGCCGTCGGTGAGCACGAGGTTGCGGTTGAGCTCGTACGTCTGCGTGCCCTCGGCCGCGGCCCGGATGAGGACGTCGCCGATCCAGACGGTGTGCGCCGACTCGCCCTGCAGGGCGCCCTTGTAGACGACGTTGCTCGTGCAGTTCGGCACCGCGTGGTCGACGAAGAGCCGGTGCTCGAGGTGCTGGCCGGCGTCCGCGAAGTACAGCCCGACGAGCTCGACCTCGCCGCCGGGGCCGGAGAACGAGGCCGTCGGGGAGATCCGGACGACGTCGCCGCCGAGGCTGACGACGACGTGCCGCAGCTTGGCGTCGCGGCCGACGACGGCGCGCTGCGCGGACAGGTGCACCGCGTCGTCCGCCCAGTCCTGGATGGACACGACGGTGAGGTCCGCACCGTCCGCGACGTCGATCTCGACGTTCGCGGACACGGTCGCCGAGCCGCGGTGGTCCAGGACGACGATGCCGCGCGAGTGGTGCTCCGCGACGACGAGCACGTGCGCGTACCCCAGCCCGCCCTGCCCCTCGACGGTGACCGTCGTGGGGGCGGAGGCGTCGAGCTCGGCGGGGACCGTGACGACGAGCGCCTTCGTGAAGGAGGCCCAGGCCTGCGCCGCGGCGCGGTCCTCGGGCACGCCGACCTTGCCCAGCCGGGCGTCGCCGCGGTCGACGAGCTCGGTGCGCACGCCGTCCGCGGCGTCGATCGTCACCGCGCTCGGCGCCCCGGACGCCTCGGCGCCCGCGTGCAGGCCGCGCAGCCGGGCGAGCGGGGTGAAGCGCCAGTTCTCCTCGCGACCGTTCGGGACCGGGAAGTCCGCGGGGTCGAAGCTGGAGAGCCAGCCCGCCCGGGACTGCACCGGGACAGGGTCGCCCGGCGCGTTCCCGTGGCTGTGCGCGACGAACCCGTGCTGGGCGGTCGGCGGTGCGGTGATGTCCGTACTGGCTGCCATCAGCCGACGGCCCCTTCCATCTGCAGCTCGATGAGGCGGTTGAGCTCGAGCGCGTACTCCATCGGCAGCTCGCGCGCGATGGGCTCGACGAAGCCACGGACGATCATCGCCATGGCCTCCTCCTCGCTCAGACCACGGGACATGAGGTAGAAGAGCTGGTCCTCGCTCACCTTGGACACCGTCGCCTCGTGCCCCATGGACACGTCGTCCTCGCGGACGTCGACGTACGGGTAGGTGTCGGACCGGCTGATCGTGTCGACGAGGAGCGCGTCGCAGCGCACCGTCGAGGCGGAGTGGTGAGCGCCCTCGAGAACCTGCACGAGGCCCCGGTAGGACGTCCGGCCGCCACCGCGCGCGACGGACTTGGAGATGATCGAGGACGAGGTGTGGGGCGCCGCGTGGACCATCTTCGCGCCGGCGTCCTGGTGCTGGCCCTCGCCGGCGAAGGCGATGGACAGCGTCTCGCCCTTGGCGTGCTCCCCCATGAGGAAGATCGCCGGGTACTTCATCGTCACCTTGGAGCCGATGTTGCCGTCGACCCACTCCATCGTCGCGCCAGCGGCCGCCGTGGCCCGCTTCGTCACGAGGTTGTAGACGTTGTTCGACCAGTTCTGGATCGTCGTGTACCGGACGCGCGCGTCCTTCTTGACGATGATCTCGACGACGGCCGAGTGCAGCGAGTCCGACTTGTAGATCGGCGCCGTGCAGCCCTCGACGTAGTGCACGTACGAGCCCTCGTCGGCGATGATCAGGGTCCGCTCGAACTGGCCCATGTTCTCGGTGTTGATCCGGAAGTAGGCCTGCAGCGGGATCTCGACGTGGACGCCCTTGGGCACGTAGATGAACGAGCCGCCGGACCACACCGAGGTGTTGAGCGCCGCGAACTTGTTGTCCCCCACCGGGATGACGGACGCGAAGTGCTCCTTGAAGAGCTCCGGGTACTCGCGCAGCCCGGTGTCGGTGTCGACGAAGATGACGCCCTGGCGCTCGAGCTCCTCGTTGATCTGGTGGTAGACCACCTCGGACTCGTACTGCGCGGCGACCCCGGCGACGAGGCGCTGCTTCTCGGCCTCCGGGATGCCCAGGCGGTCGTACGTGTTCTTGATGTCGTCGGGGAGGTCCTCCCACGACGTCGCCTGCTTCTCGGTCGACCGCACGAAGTACTTGATCGTGTCGAAGTCGATCCCGGACAGGTCGGAGCCCCAGCCCGGCATCGGCTTCTTGTCGAACAGGCGCAGGCCCTTGAGGCGCAGGTCGAGCATCCACTGCGGCTCGTTCTTCAGCGCAGAGATGTTGCGGACGACGTCCTCGGAGATCCCGCGGCGGGCGGTGGCCCCCGCGGAGTCCGGGTCGGCCCATCCGTACTCGTAGCGGCCCAGCCCCTCGAGCTCGGGGCGTGCGACGGAGGTCATCGGGTGGTCCTCTCCTGAGGCGATGTCGGGACGTGCTGCGGTGCGATCTGGACGGCGACCGAGGCGGTCGGGACGTGGGTCGTGCAGACGTGCTCGCCGTGCGCCAGGGTCGCCAGACGCTGGACGTGCACCCCGAGCAGCCGCGAGAAGGCCTCGGTCTCGGCCTCGCACAGCTGGGGGAACTCGCGTGCCACGTGCTGCACGGGGCAGTGCCCCTGGCACAGCTGGATGCCGACCGTCGTGTCCCCGACGGCGACGTCCCGGGTGCTCGCGGCGTAGCCCTCGGCGGACAGTACGCCCGCCAGCGCGCGGGCCCGGGCCTGCGGGTCCTCCCCCGCGGCGTCGACCACCGCGGCGTAGCGCCGCTCGAGGTCGCCGACCCGGTCGTCGGCGAACTGCTTGACGGCGTCGTCACCGGCGACGTCCCGCAGGAAGCGCAGGGCGGACGACGCGAGCGCGTCGTACCCCGTGGCCATCGCCGCGTGCCCGACGTCGGTGAGGACGAACCGGCGGGCCGGGCGGCCGCGGCCGCGCGGGCCGCCGGCCGGGGTCTCGTGGACGGCGACGTGCCCGTCCTCGAGGAGGACGTCGAGGTGGCGGCGGACGGCGGCCGGGGTGAGGCCCAGACAGGTGGCGAGCTCGGCGGCGGTCACCGGGCCGCGCTCGAGCACCTCGCGGCAGACCCGGTCCCGGGTGCGCTCGTCGAACTCGGTCTCGACGGGCGCCAGGGCGGCGGGCGGGCTGGTCAGGTCGGTCATCCTGCGCACCTCTCCTCGCTCGTCGGTCCTCGCTGGTCGGGGCACTGCGCGGGCACTGGCCCAATTACACCACTTCATTGTGTCGTTAATACCCCGGGGCCTCAACTCGACCTCCCGGCTCCTACCCTTCGGGGGTGACCGACGCCCCCGCGCTCGCCGTCGACGGCCTGCGCAAGTCCTACGGCGGCCGGCCGGTCGTCGACGGCCTCTCGTTCGCCGCCCGCTCCGGCGAGGTGACGGCGGTCCTCGGCCCGAACGGCGCCGGCAAGACGACGACGGTCGAGTGCTGCGAGGGCCTGCGGCGCCCGGACGGCGGGACCGTGCGGGTCCTCGGTCGCGACCCCTGGCGGGCCGACGCGGCACAGCGGGCGCGGGTCGGGGTGATGCTCCAGGACGGCGGCCTGCCGACCGGTGCCCGGGCCGGCGAGGTGCTCCGGCACGTCGCGGCGCTGCACGCCCGCCCGCTGCCGGTCGACGACCTGCTCGACCGGCTCGGGCTCACGGCGCACGCCCGGACGAACGTCCGCCGGCTCTCGGGGGGCCTGCGGCAGCGGCTCGCGCTCGCCGTCGCCGTCGTGGGCCGGCCCGAGGTCGTGTTCCTCGACGAGCCCACCGCCGGGCTCGACCCGCAGGCCCGGCTCGCGGTCTGGGACGTGGTGGCACGGCTGCGCACGGACGGCGCCGCCGTCGTCCTGACGACCCACCTCATGGACGAGGCCGAACGGCTCGCCGACCGGGTCGTCGTGGTCGACCACGGCCGGGTCGTCGCCGACGGCTCCCCCGCGACGCTGCTCTCCGGGAACGGCGAGTCCCTGCGGTTCGGCGGCCCGCCCGGCCTCGACGTCGGGCCGCTCGGCGCGGCGCTCACCGCCGGGATCACCGTCCTGGAGGTCTCCCCGGGCCAGTACGTCGTGAGCGGCGGCCCGGACGCCCCGCTCGGACCGCAGGCGGTGGCGACCGTGACCGCCTGGTGCGCCGGGCTCGGGGTCATGCCGGAGGGGCTCAGCCTCGCCCGCCCGACCCTCGAGGACCTCTTCCTCGACCTCACCGGCAGGGACCTGCGATGACCGCCACCGTTCCCGGCCCCGCGTCGTCCCGAGCAGCCGCAGCACCCCGTAGC
>NZ_MWLN01000135.1 GCF_002198655.1 Kineosporia sp. A_224 | reverse complement strand
GACAGCGACCTGGCCTCGACCCAGGAGTGGCTCGGCCATGCGACCTCCTACCGGTGACTCCGGGGACCCCCGAGTGGGCCGACGGACATCTCCCCCGGTCCCGTGGAGCGCGGAGCAGCGGACCGGTCAGCACAGAGCGTAGACGACTGGAAACGCAAAGTCGCCGATCGACGCGGCGCAGGGACCGTCAGAAGGCGACGTGCAGCGCCTTCGAGAGCACGAGGGCGGCGGCCCCGCGCAGGGTCGCGACGTCGTCCGCCGTCCCGAGGACGACCCGGGTCGGGCCGCCCGGGTGCGCGAACGCCTGCTCCCGGGCGGCGACCTCGACGGCCGCCCGGAACGGCTCCCCCGCCCCGGCCGGGTCCCCGTGGAGGATGAAGAGCCCGACCCCGAGCACCTGCTGGAGGTTGGCGATGCCGAGCGCGACGCTGTCCGTGTAGCCGGCGAGCACCCGGGCCGCCGCGGCGTCCCGGGGCGCGAGAGCCACCAGTCCGGAGAGGTCGAGGCCGGCCGCGCCCGGTAGCCCGGCGGCCTGCGCCGCGGCGTGCAGCGCCTGCCGGTTCGCGAGCACCTCCCAGCAGCCGCGCCGGCCGCAGCGGCACAGCGGGCCGTCACGGTCGACGACCGCGTGCCCGACCTCGCCGCCGGCGCCGCGCGCGCCGCGGTGCAGCGCGCCCTCGAAGATGAACCCGGCCCCGATCCCGGCCCCCACGTAGACGGACGCGAACGAGGACTCGCCGCGCCCCGCCCCGAAGAGCAGGTCGCCGAGAGCCTGGGCCCGGGTGTCCTGGTCGAGGTACGCCGGAACCCCGGTGTCGGCCTGCACGACCTGCGCGAGCGGCAGACCGTCGAGCACCGGCGCCAGGCCCGCCCGGACGACGGTGCCGGCCTCGGTGTCGACCATGGCACCGAGAGCGATCCCGATGCCGTGGAGCGCTACCCCGGCGCGGGCCATCGTCTTGCGCATCGCGGCAGTGACCCGCCGGGTCACTCCGTCGGCGTCCACGTCGGCCGGGAACGACGACGCCGTCACGGCCGTCACCCGGCCGCCCGCGGTGACGACCGCGGTCTTGACCCCCTGCGGCAGCACGAGCATCGCGCCGACCGGCCAGCCGCTGTCGGAGAACCACAGCGGGCGGGCCGGCTTGCCGCCCTGGACGCCGCTCGCGAGCGGCTCGAGCTCCTCGAGGAGCCCGTCGTCGAGGAGCGGGGTGACGATCTGCCCGATCGTCGCGCGGGTCGACCCGGTGAGCCGGGCGAGCTCGGGGCGCGGCAGCGGCCCGTTCGCGTAGAGGGTCTTGAGCACGCGGGCACGGTTGAGCTCACCGGCCAGCGAGGCGGAGACCATCGCCGAGGCCCGGGGCGGACGGCGGGGCGGTGCGGACGGGGTGGACGTGCCCACGCGGGTCCCTTCTCGACGTCGGGCGGCCCGTCGATCGTACGGGCGTGCGAGGTTTGTCAACGACTCATCCGATCCTAAGCGCGGATGCGTGGTTCTGACAGCCCGACACCGGGCACGAACCGGACCGAAACCCGTTGTAAACGCTTGCGTTGCGGATCGGTAACACCCTTGACTGCTCTTCAGTTCGTATGCGAGTCTCACAAACTATCTCCCACCCACCGACGCTCGTTCCCCCAAGGAGAGTCGAATGAACAAGCGCTTCGCGGCGGCTGCCGCGGCCATCGGAGGCTTCGCGCTCACGCTGACGGCGTGCGGCGGCGGCACCGGCGCCGGGACCGCGGGCGGCGGCTCCGCGTCGTCGTCCGGCGCGGCCGAGAAGGTGACGTCGATCAAGCTCGTCGCGGCGGAGTACTCCAAGGAGAACACCGCCGCGTTCTGGACGAAGTTCGCCGAGGCCTACAAGGCCAAGACCGGCATCACGCTCGAGGTGCAGGTCGTCAGCTGGAACGACATCGACCAGCAGAGCAGCACGATGGTCCAGAACAACAACCCGCCGGACATCCTCAACCTCAACGTCTACGCGAGCTACGCCAAGGACGACCTGCTCTGGAGCGCGGACGACGTCCTGTCCGACGCGGTGAAGAGCGACCTGCTGCCGAACTTCGTCAAGAGCGGCACGTACGAGGGCAAGATGTACGGCATGCCCGACCTCTCGTCGGCGCGCGCCCTGTTCTACAACAAGGACCTCTTCGCCAAGGCCGGCATCGCCGGCCCGCCGAAGACCTGGGACGAGTTCGTCACCGACGCCAAGAAGATCAGTGCGCTGGGCAACGGGACCGTCGGCTACGCGATGCCGCTCGGGCCCGAGGAGGCCCAGGCCGAGTACTCGATCTGGATGTTCAACAACGGCGGCGACTGGAAGACCGACGGCAAGTGGTCGATCAACTCGCCGCAGAACGTCGAGACGCTGAAGTTCCTCAAGGACCTCTCGGTCACGCAGAAGGTGACGCAGAACAACCCCGGCAAGACCAACCGCACGGATGGCGCCTTCGCGCTGTTCCAGTCCGGCAAGGCCGGCATGGTCGTCGGGTTCTCGCCGCTGGCGGGCACGCTCGACAAGGACGCCAAGGTCTCGTACGGCACGGCGGCCATGCCCACCAAGGACGGTGGCACGCCGTCGACCTACGGCGTCACCGACTACCTCATGGCGTTCAAGAAGCCGGGCAACTCCGAGGCCGTCAAGGCGTTCTACGACCTGTACTACTCGCCGGACCAGGTCAACACGTTCATCAAGAACGAGGGCTTCCTGCCGGTCACGCAGTCCGGGCTCAAGGTGTTCGCCTCGGACACCAAGCTGACGACCTACCTGGACACCCTGACCGGCGCGAAGCTCACGCCGACGGACGACCCGGGCTGGGACCGCGTCAAGCTCGCCGTCCAGCAGTCCATCGGTGCCGCGGTGGCACCGGACGGCGACCCGCAGGCCGTCCTCGACTCCCTGCAGAAGCAGGCGGAGTCCGGGAGCTGACCGGGTGACAGCCACTGCTCCCGGGTCCGGCGCGGGCACGTCCCGCGCCGGGCTCGGCGTCACCGCGCTGTGGCTCGGCCCGGCGCTCGCGCTCATCGTCGGGGTCGTGCTCTACCCCGCCGTCGAGCTCGTCCGGGCCTCGACGAGCGACTACTCGATCACCGGGCTGCGCAAGGGCGCGGCGGGTGCGGACAACTACCGCCGCGTGCTCGAGCACCCCGACCTGTCGACGGTGCTGCTCAACACCGTCGTCTGGGTCGCCGCCGTGCTCGTGCTCTCGATCGTCATCTCGCTCGGCCTCGCCCAGCTCATGAGCAAGGAGTTCTTCGGCCGCAGGCTCCTGCGGTGGGCGGTCATCGTGCCGTGGGCGGCGTCCCTCGTCATCACCGCGCGGCTCTTCATGCTCCTGCTCGACTACAACTACGGGATCGTCAACCAGGTCCTCGTGGCGAGCGGGATCGTCGACACCCCCGTCGACTTCCTCGGGGACGACCGGTTCACGATGCCGTCGATGATCGCGGTCGGCACGTTCGTCACGCTCCCGTTCACCGCGTACGTGCTGCTCGCCGGCCTCAAGGGCATCCCGGACGACGTCTACGAGGCGGCGAGGATGGACGGCGCCTCGCCGTGGCAGGCGTACAGCCGGATCACGCTGCCCCTGCTGCGCCCGGCGCTCATGGTCGCCACGGTGCTCAACATCATCTACGTGTTCAACTCGTTCCCGATCGTCTACACGCTCAACGACCGCAACCCCGGGTTCGCCCACGACACGACGATCACCTTCATGTACAAGCTCGCGTTCAAGAGTGCCGAGAAGAGCGTGGGGATGTCCGCGGCCGCCGGGGTCTTCAACGTGCTGCTCATCCTCGTCGTCGTCCTGGCGTACCTGCGGATCTCGAACTGGAAGGAGGCGACGGACGCGTGAGCACCACGAGCATCGCCCGCCCCGCGGCGTCCGGGCCGGCGGGCCGGACGGCCGGCCCCGCCGTGCAGCGCCCCCGCGGCTACCGCCGGGTGCGGCCCTACGTGCTGTCCGTCGCGGGCCTCGCAGTGGCCGCGCTCTTCGCGCTGCCGTACGTCGTCATGCTCCTCGACGCGCTGCGGCCCAGCGGGGACGTCCTCGCCAGCCCTCCCTCCTTCCTGCCGCGGGAGTGGCAGTGGGGCACGTTCGGCACGATCCTGTCCGACGCCCGCTTCCTGTCGTGGCTCAAGTCGTCGCTGCTCGTCGCGTCCGTCTCGACGGTCGTCGTCCTCGTCGTCGCCGTCCCCGCCGCCTACTTCACCGCCCGGTACCGGTTCCGCGGCCGGACGGCGTTCCTCCTGCTCGTCCTCGCGACGCAGATGTTCTCCCCCACCGCGCTCGTCGTCGGCATCTACCGCGAGTTCTTCCAGCTGAACCTCGTCAACACGTACATGGCGCTCATCCTCACGAACGCGGCCTTCAACCTCGCGTTCGCGATCTGGATCCTCCAGGGCTTCTTCGCCTCGATCCCCAAGGAGATCGAGGAGGCCGCCCACCTCGACGGCTGCGGCCGGTTCGGGACGCTGTGGCGCGTCATGCTGCCGCTCACCCTGCCCGGGCTCGTCACGACCGTCACGTTCACCTTCATCGCGGCGTGGAACGAGTACGTCGTCGCCCTGACGCTCATCCAGGACGACGCCCGCAAACCGCTCACCGTCGGCATCAGCTCGTACGTCACCGGCTACGAGCAGAGCTGGGACCAGCTCTTCGCGGCGTCGATCATCGCGATCGTGCCCGTCGTCATCCTCTTCGCGGCGATCGAGAAGCACCTCGTCGGCGGGCTCACCGCGGGCGCCGTGAAGTGAGCGCGACCGGCCCCACCAGCAGCCCCGCCGACAGCCCTGCCGAGGGCGTCCACCTCGGGCTCGACATCGGCGGCACCAAGGTCCTCGGGGTCGCCGTCGGCCCGGCCGGCGAGGTGCTCGCCGACGTCCGGCTGGCCAGCGAGCCCGGGCCGGAGCGGGTCGTCGCGGTCGCGGCCGAGGCGGTCCGGGCGCTCGCCGACGCGCTCGGCACGCCGCTCGACACGCTCGCGGGCATCGGGGTCGGGGTGCCCGGCGTCGTCGACGCGCGCCGCGGCGTGCTCACGCACGCGGTGAACCTCGGGGTCGACGGCGAGGGGCTCGCGCTCGCCGACCGGCTCCGGGAGCGCACCGGGCTGCCGGTCGCCGTCGAGAACGACGTCAACGCGGCTGCCGTCGGCGCGGCCCGGGTGCTCGGCCTCGACGGCACCGACCTCGCCTACCTGAGCATCGGCACCGGGCTGGCAGCCGGGCTCGTCCTCGGCGGCCGGCTGCACCGCGGCACCCGCGGCGGGGCCGGCGAGATCGGCCACCTCCCGGTGGACCCGCTCGGCCCGGTCTGCCCGTGCGGGCAGCGCGGCTGCCTCGAGGCGCTCGTCTCCGGCAGCGCCATCGCCCGCGCGTGGCCGGTCGAGCCGGAGGCGCTCGCGCCCGGCGAGGGCCCCTCGCACGCGCTCTTCCGGGCCGCGGCCGCCGGCGACGAGAAGGCCGGGCAGGTCCGGGACCGGGTCGCCGACCACCTCGCCGCCGCCGTCCAGCTCCTCGTGCTCACGGTCGACGTGGACGTCGTCGTCCTCGGCGGCGGCGTCGCCGAGGTCGGCGAGCGGCTGCGGCTCGCGGTCGCGTCGGCGCTCTCCCGGCGGGCCCGGGCCTCGGCGTTCCTCGCCTCGCTCGACCTGCCCGCCCGCGTGACGACGGTCCCGCAGGGGCGCCCGGTCGCCGCGGTCGGCGCCGCGCTGCTCGCGCCCGGCCGGGAGGCCCGGTGACACCGCCCGTGCTCCCGCCGGCCGCGCACGTCCGGCAGGCCGGGCCGCCGCTCGTGCCCCTGCTGCTCACCGGTGGCGACGTCCTCGACGTCGGCACCGCGACGTTCGCGCGCGGTGACGTGCTGCTCATCGGCGGCCGGGTCGCGGCGCTCGGCGACGTGCCGGCCGACGACGTCCCGGCCGGCACCCACCGGGTCGACTGCACCGGGCTGCTCGTCACGCCCGGCCTCGTCGACGCCCAGGTCAACGGGGCGGCCGGCGCCGACCTCACCCGGGAGCCCGAGCGGCTCGCGGACGTCGCCCGGGCGCTGCCCGCGTACGGCGTCACGGCCTTCGTGCCGACCGTCGTCACCTCGGCCGCCGGGACCGTCGAGCGTGCCCTCGCCGCGGCGGCCGCACTCGCCACGGACGACGCCGCGCACGCCGGTGCCCCGGTGCGGGCGTCCGTCGTCGGTGTCCACGCCGAGGGCCCGTTCCTCTCCCCGGCGCGCCGCGGCGCGCACCCGCCGGCGCACCTGCGGGACCCCGACCGGGCGCTCGTCGCCGGCTGGAGCCGGGCCGGCGGGCTCGTCGTGGCCACCCTCGCCCCCGAGCTGCCCGGTGCCCTCGACGTCGTCGCCGACCTCACCGCTCGCGGCGTCGTCGTGTGGATGGGGCACACCATGGCGACGTACGAGCAGACCCTCGCCGCCGTCGCCGCGGGCGCCCGCGCCGTGACCCACCTGTTCAACGCGATGCCGCCGCTCGGTCACCGCGACCCCGGCCCGGTCGGCGCGGTGCTCGGCGACGACGACCTCGTGGCCGGCGTCATCGCCGACGGCCTGCACGTGCACCCGGCGGTCGTCCGTGCCGCGTGGAAGGCGCTGGGGCGCAGCCGGTTCATGCTCGTCAGCGACACGACGGCCGCGCTCGGCCTGCCCGACGGGCGCACCGTGCTCGGTGACCACGAAGTCGTTCTCGAGCGCGGCGCCGTCCGGCTCGCCTCGGACGGCGTGACGCTGGCCGGCAGCGGGGTCGGCCTGGACCACTGCGTCCGCACCCTCGTCGCGGCGACCGGCTGCCCGCCGGCCGAGGCGTTCGTCGCGGCCACCCGGACGCCCGCCGACCTGCTGCGCCGGCCCGACCTCGGGCGGCTCGTCGTCGGCGGCCGGGCCGACGTCGTCGTGTGGACCCCCGACCTGCACCCGCGCACCGTCGTCGTCGGCGGGCGCACCGCCGCGCCCGGACCCGCCTGACCGGACCTGCCCGAGGAGTGTCATGGAGGTCGTCATCCTGCCCGGCGCCGACGCCGTCGGGCGGCTCGCAGCGGACGCCGTCGAGGCCGTCCTGCGCACCCGCGAACGGCCCGTCCTCGGGCTCGCGACCGGGTCGAGCCCGCTCGCGACGTACGCCGAACTGCGCCGCCGGCACCGGGAGGCCGGGCTGTCGTTCGCGCACGCGACGGCGTTCCTGCTCGACGAGTACGTCGGGCTGCCGGCCGGTCACCCGCAGCGCTACCGCGCCGTGATCGACGCCGAGCTCACGTCCCGGGTCGACCTGCACGACAGCCGGGTGCACTCCCCCGACGGCGACGCCGCGGACGTCCCCGCGGCCTGCGCGGCCTACGAGGCGGCGATCGCGGCCGCCGGCGGGGTCGACGTCCAGCTGCTCGGGATCGGCTCGGACGGGCACCTCGGCTTCAACGAGCCGGGCTCCTCGCTCGCGTCGCGCACCCGGATCAAGACGCTCACCGCGCGCACCCGCGCCGACAACGCGCGGTTCTTCGCCGGCCCGGACGAGGTGCCGCACCACGTTCTCACGCAAGGGATCGGGACGATCCTCGACGCCCGGCACCTGCTGCTCCTGGCGACCGGCGAGGGCAAGGCGGACGCCGTCGCGGCGGCGGTCGAGGGGCCGCTCGCCGCGGCGTGCCCGGCATCCGCCCTCCAGCTCCACCCGCACGCGACCGTCGTCCTCGACGAGGCCGCCGCCAAGGGGCTGGCCCGGGCCGGGTACTACCGGGAGGTGTACGGCGGCAAGCCGGCGTGGCAGGGGCTGTGACGCCGCCCGGCCGAGCCCGCGGCAGGTGCTAGCCCTTCGAGGCAGCGCGGACCGCGACCTTCGGGCACGCACCGACCGGGCCACCTGGCGTAGCCCGCAGGTGCGATGGGAACCGGTACCCGGCGCCTGCGAGAAATGGTCCATCGCCCCCGGCGCCGCCCCCGACGCGGTGCCCGACCGGAAGGACCACCCGATGACAGCCCTGCCCCCCACGACCCGCCGCCTCGCCGTGATCGTCAGCGCGCTCGCCCTGACCGTCGGCGGCGGCGCCGCGACCGCCCTCGCGGCGTCCGGTGCCCCCGCCGTCGCCCGCCACGGCGCCGACGACCCCGCGAACCACGACGGAGGAGACGACAAGGGCGGCCTGCGCAACCGCACCCCGACCCCGACCGCGAGCGCCTCCTCCGCCCGGCCGACCTCTTCCCCGACGGCCTCGGCGAGCGCCTCGCACGACGCCGGGGACGACAAGGGCGGCCTGCGCGGCGGCCACGGCGCCGACGACGGCGCGACCGCCGGAACCCACCGGCACCGTAACCGCGGTGCGGACGACGGTGCGTCGCACGACGCGGGCGACGACCACGGCCGCCGCCACGGCGGCCACGGTGCCGACGACGGTGCCTCGCACGACGCGGGCGACGACCACGGCCGCCGTCGCGGCGGCGGCCACGGCGCCGACGACCGGGGCGGGGACGACCACGGCGGCCGTCACGGCGGCCACGGCTCCGACGACTGACCGACCCCCACCCGCC
>NZ_MWLN01000134.1 GCF_002198655.1 Kineosporia sp. A_224 | reverse complement strand
CCCCCGGCGCCGTCGCCCCGCAGCACGGCCGGCCCGCCAACGGCGTCGCGCCGGCCGTCGTCCCGGCCCGGCCGGTGGCCCGCCCGGGTGCCACGGTGACGAGCCGGACGCCGACCGGCGGCGCCCCGGGCGCGACCGTCCGCCAGGGCTGAGCCCGCGCCCGACCCCGCACCGACCCCCTGGACGCCGCACCCTCGCGGACAGGGGAAACTAGAGGCATGACCCTGCGCGGACTGCTCGACGCCGTCCGGTCCGAGCCGGGGGTCGCCGCCCTCGTCGAGACCGCCCTGACCGGCTCGGTGGCCGCCCTCGACGTCGTGGCCCCCACGGGGGTCCGACCGCTCGCCGTCGCCGCCCTCGCCGCCGCCGCACCGACCGGCGCCGGCCGCCCCGTGCTGCTCGTCACCGCCACCGGCCGCGAGGCCGAGGACCTCGCCGCCGCGCTGCGCTGCTACCTCGACCCCGAGACCGTCGTGGAGTTCCCGGCCTGGGAGACGCTGCCGCACGAGCGGCTCTCCCCGCGCGCCGACACCGTCGGCAAGCGGCTCGCGGTGCTGCGCCGGCTCGCCCACCCGCGCGAGGACGACCCGGTCGCCGGCCGGGTCAGCGTCGTCGTCGCCCCCGTCCGCGCCGTCATGCAGCCCGTCGTCCGGGGCCTCGGGGACCTCACGCCGGTCGGCCTGCAGCCCGGCCAGGACGCCGACCTCGACGAGGTCGTCGAGGCGCTCGCCGGCGCCGCCTACTCGCGCGTCGACATGGTCGAGCGGCGCGGGGAGTTCGCCGTCCGCGGCGGCATCCTCGACGTCTTCCCGCCGACCGAGGACCACCCGCTGCGCGTGGAGTTCTGGGGCGACACGGTCGAGGAGGTCCGCTGGTTCTCCGTCGCGGACCAGCGCTCGCTCGAGGTCGCGGAGAACGGGCTGTGGGCCCCGCCGTGCCGTGAGGTACTGCTCACGGACGCCGTCCGGGCCCGGGCCGAGTCGCTCGTGCCCGTGCTGCCGGGCGTCGCCGACATGCTCGCCAAGATCGCCGCCGGGGTCGCCGTCGAGGGCATGGAGTCCCTCGCGCCGGTCCTCGTCGACGGCATGGAGCCGTTGCTCGACCTGCTCCCCGCCGGGGCGGTCGTCGTCCTCGTCGACCCGGAGAAGGTCCGCTCCCGCGCGCACGACCTCGTCGCGACGAGCGACGAGTTCCTCGCGGCCTCGTGGGCGAACGCGTCCGCGGGCAACGCCGTCCCGGTCGACCTGTCCGCGCTGCCCGCGGACGCCGTCCCCGCCGGGCTCGCCGAGGCCGACCTCGCCGAGTCCTCGTACTGGACCCTCTCGCGGCTGCGCGAGCACGCCCGGACGACGTCCCGCCCCTGGTGGTCGATCACGTCGCTCGCCCGGGACGCCGACCTCGTCGACGAGATGGACGTCGCGCTCGGCGACGACGCGGACGTCATCCGGATCGGCGCCCGCGAGGTCGACGGCTACGCGGGGGAGACCGAGAAGGCGCTCGCCGACCTGCGCGCCCTGGTCTCGGCCGGCTGGCGGGTCGTCGCGACGACCGAGGGCCCCGGCCCGGCCAAGCGGATGGTCGAGGTGCTCTCCGGTGCCGACGTCCCGGCCCGGCTGGAGACCGGGGTGGACGCCGCCCCCGAGCCCGGTGTCGTCCACGTGACGACGGCGTCGATCGACCACGGCTTCATCGCCGAGGACCTGCGGCTCGCGCTGCTCACCGAGACCGACATCTCCGGCAGCCGCTCGGCGACCAAGGACATGCGCCGGCTGCCGAGCCGGCGGCGCAACGTCGTCGACCCGCTCCAGCTGCGGCCGGGGGACTTCGTCGTCCACGAGCAGCACGGCGTCGGCAAGTACGTCGAGATGATGCAGCGCACCGTCGGCGGCGCGACGCGCGAGTACCTCGTCATCGAGTACGCGCCGTCCAAGCGCGGGCAGCCGGGCGACCGGCTCTTCGTGCCGAGCGACTCGCTCGACCAGGTGACCCGCTACGTCGGCGGCGAGCTCCCCGGGCTCAACAAGATGGGCGGCTCGGACTGGCAGAAGACCAAGGGCCGCGCCCGCAAGGCCGTCAAGCAGATCGCCGGTGAGCTGATCCGGCTCTACTCGGCGCGGATGGCCTCGGTGGGGCACGCGTTCGGGCCGGACACGCCGTGGCAGCGCGAGCTCGAGGACGCCTTCCCGTACGTCGAGACGCCCGACCAGCTCGCGTGCATCGACGAGGTCAAGAACGACATGGAGAAGACGGTCCCGATGGACCGGCTCATCTGCGGCGACGTCGGCTACGGCAAGACCGAGATCGCCGTCCGCGCGGCCTTCAAGGCGGTGCAGGAGGGCAAGCAGGTCGCCGTCCTCGTGCCGACCACTCTCCTCGTGCAGCAGCACTTCGAGACGCTCACCGAGCGGTACGCGAACTTCCCCGTCGTCGTCAAGGCGCTGTCCCGGTTCCAGACCGACGGCCAGGCGAACGCCGTCCTCGCCGGGCTCGCCGACGGCAGCGTCGACGTCGTCATCGGCACCCACCGGCTGCTCGGCGGGGAGGTGCGGTTCAAGGACCTCGGGCTCATCGTCGTCGACGAGGAGCAGCGCTTCGGCGTGGAGCACAAGGAGAAGCTCAAGCAGATGCGGACGAACGTCGACGTCCTCGCGATGTCGGCGACCCCGATCCCGCGCACGCTCGAGATGGCCGTGACCGGCATCCGGGAGATGTCGACGCTCGCGACCCCGCCGGAGGAGCGGCACCCGGTGCTCACCTTCGTCGGTGCCTACGACGAGAAGCAGATCGGTGCCGCGATCCGCCGCGAGCTGCTGCGCGAGGGCCAGGTCTTCTACATCCACAACAAGGTCGACTCGATCGAGCGGGCCGCGGCCCGGATCCGTGAGCTCGTCCCCGAGGCCCGGGTCGAGACCGCCCACGGCAAGATGGGCGAGCACCGGCTCGAGCAGGTCATCGTCGACTTCTGGGAGAAGCGGTTCGACGTCCTCGTCTGCACGACGATCGTCGAGACCGGCCTCGACATCTCGAACGCGAACACGCTCATCCTCGAGCGCGCCGACCTGCTGGGCCTGTCCCAGCTGCACCAGCTGCGCGGCCGGGTCGGCCGCGGCCGCGAGCGTGCGTACGCGTACTTCCTCTACCCGCCGGAGCGCCCGCTCACCGAGACCGCGCACGACCGGCTCACGACGATCGCGCAGCACACCGACCTCGGCGCCGGCATGCAGATCGCCATGAAGGACCTCGAGATCCGCGGCGCGGGCAACCTGCTCGGCGGCGAGCAGTCCGGGTTCATCGAGGGCGTCGGCTTCGACCTCTACGTGCGCCTCGTCGGCGAGGCCGTCGCCGAGTACAAGGGCGAGGCCGACGCCGAGGTCGCCGAGATGAAGGTCGACCTGCCCGTCGACGCGCACCTGCCGCACGAGTACGTGCCGGGGGAGCGGCTGCGTCTCGAGGCGTACCGCAAGATCGCCGAGGTGACGTCGCCCGAGCAGCTCCAGGGCGTGCGCGAGGAGCTCGAGGACCGGTACGGCGCGCTGCCGACCCCGGTCGAGAACCTGCTCGCGGTGGCCCGGTTCCGGCTGCTCGCCCGCAAGGCCGGGCTCACCGACGTCGGCGTCCAGGGCAACCACGTCCGCTTCGGCCCGGTCGACCTGCCGGACTCGGCGCAGCTGCGCCTCAAGCGGCTCTACCCCGGCACGCTCCTCAAGGAGGCGACCCGCACGGTCCTCGTGCCGCGCCCCATGACGGCCCGCGTCGGCGGCCAGCCGCTGCGCGACACCGCCGTCCTCGACTGGGCCACCCAGCTCGTCGAGGCGGTCTTCCTCGGCTCGATCGCCGCCGGGGCCGGGGTGGCCGCGGCGAGCCGCTGACCCGTACCCCAGCTCGTCACAAGAGCGCTCCAACGCGCGACACGCCGCCTCCGGCGCCCGTTCCTTTGTCCTGCGGTACGGGGACGACGGGGACGGCGCGCTCAGGCGGCCCGCCGGCGTCGCCCGAGCTCGGCCCGGCGGGCGCGGACGACGTCCCGGACGACGTCGACGACCCAGCCGGGCTCGAACATCACGTGCTCCCAGGCGAAACGCAGCACCTCCCACCGGGCGCGGACGAGCTCGTCGTACCGCGCGCAGTCGGCCGCGAAGGCTGCACGGGTGCCGTGGTAGCTGTACGAGTCACCCTCGACGACGAGGCGCAGCTGCGCGTCCGCGAGGTCGACCCGGGCCGACGAGGTCGGTGACGTGATCGTGACCTGCGGCGTGAACGACGTGAGCCCGGCGTCGAGGAGCTCGGCGCGCAGCGCGGACTCGAAGGGGTTGTCGGCGCGCTCGTCCGCGAGCAGGGCGATCCGGCGGGGCATCGCGGTGAACGGCCCGCGGAGCACGGCCGCGCCGGCCCGCAGCTCGTCGGCGAGCACGAGGTCCTGGCGCAGCGCGGAGTCGGCGACCGCGAGGGCCTCGCGGAACGGCATGACCGCGGCGCAGTCGAGGACCGTCCGCAGGGGCGTCGTCACCCCGCTCGGCGTGACGTCGTCCGGGGCGAGCGTCCTGAAGTGGTAGCGGACGCCGTCCGTGGCGGGTGGTCTCGCGCCCGCAGGGACCGTGACGTGGACGGCGTCCGGCGGCATCACCGTCTTCAGCCTCCAGTGCCGGGCAGCGCTGGCGTGCGAGACGACTCCGCGCGCGCGGACCGCCGCGGCCCGGGCAGGTGGCAGGCTCGGCAGCCCGTACACGCCGCGCGCCAGCCGGACGACGTCCCCCGCGGCGAGCGCCGCCTCGAGCCGGCGGCGGCTGACCCGGGCCAGGACACGTGCGGTCTCGGCCTGACCGCCCAGGCGGCGGACGACCTCAGCGACCGGAAGATCGTTCACGGCGGCGAGGATGCCGCGAACGGTGCGAGGGCGTCGTCCGTCGTCCACAGGCAGCACCCGACGACGCCGTCCGCGCCGAGTTGTCCACAGGCGCTGCGTACCGAGGAGCAAAGGAACGGCCGGCGAACGCGGCGTGTCGGGCGTTGGAGCGCTCTTGTGACGAGCTGGGGTACGGCGGTGCGGGGGTGGACGGCGGTGGGGCGGTGCGCGGCGCGGGTGCACCGGGCGGCTAGCATCGTCGCGGCATGGGACGAGAAGGGACCGTCGTGAGCAGCAGCACGCGCACCACCATCCGCAGGTTCGTCGCCGCCGTGTCGGTCGCCGGGGCCGTGCTCGCGGCATCCGGCTGCTCCGGCGCCGGGATCGACGCCGGCGCCGCGGCGATCGTCGGGGACCGGCGGATCTCCGTCGCCGAGCTCCAGACCGCGACGACCCAGATCAACGTGCTGGCCGATCCCGGCGGTGCAGCACCGGAGCGTCGTCTCGACCAGCGGACCGTCCTGTCCTTCCTCGTGACCGGTCCGTACTTCGTCGACGCGGCGACGCGTGCCAACGTCGGGGTGTCGCAGGCCGACGCGGAGCGGCTCTTCGAGGACTTCACGTACGAGAACCCGGTCACGAAGAAGGTCACGCGGTTCGTCGACCCGCTGACCGGGGCCACGACGCCGTCCGAGGCCGCCGTCACCGCAGTCCGCGGGGTCCTCGCGCGGCAGAACGTGCTGCCGCGGCAGGACGGCTCCGGTCCCACCGAGGCTCAGGCGGTGGCCACCCTGAACGACATCTCCAAGCAGCTCCAGGCCACGAAGGTCTCGGTCAACCCGCGCTACGGCACGCTGGAGAAGGTCTTCGACCCGCAGGGCCAGGGTGTCTTCCCGGTCAACCCGTCCGACCCGGACTGGCTCGTGAAGTCCGCCGCGGAGCCGGCGGCGACGCTGCCGCCCGCACCCTGACCGGTCGCACCGGCCGGACGACGTGACGCAGCCCGGGGGCGAGCGCACCGACGAGCCCGTCGGCGAGGCCCTCGACGCGCACGTCGACGGCCGGGTCGTCATCCTCGTGACGAGCCCCCGGGTCGCGCCGGGCCTGCTGTCGTGGCCCGCGTGGGAGGCGCTCACGGAGGCCGGCACGGTCCTCGCCGCCGGCCTCGAACCCGGCTGGCCCGAGGCGCTCGCGGACGCCGGCGTCGCCGTCGAGGACCTCGCGGACGTCCCCGTCGCGGAGCGCGCGGGCCGGCTGCTCGAGGCGTCGGACGGCGGCCGCACGGTCGTGTGGCTCGGCTCGCCGGACGGCGACCCCGGGCTCACGGACGCGCTCGCCGAGCACCTGACCCGGCGGGCCGTCGCGAGCCGGCCGCCCGAGGTCGAGCTGGTCACCGGCTCGCACGACGTCCCGGGCTCGCGGCTGCTCGACCTCGTCGCCGTCATGGACACCCTGCGCTCGCCGGGGGGCTGCCCCTGGGACGCCGAGCAGACCCACGAGTCGCTCCTGCCGTACCTGCTCGAGGAGTCTCACGAGGTCATGGAGGCGGTCGAGCTGGGGGACCGCGCGCACCTGCGCGAGGAGCTCGGCGACCTGCTCCTGCAGGTGGCGTTCCACGCCCGGGTCGCGCAGGAGCACCCCGCCGAGCCGTTCGGCATCGACGAGGTCGCGGCGGGCATCGTCGCCAAGCTCGTGAGCCGGCACCCGCACGTCTTCGCGGACGTCGACGCCGGCACGGCGGACGAGGTCGAGCGCAACTGGGAGACGATCAAGGCCGCCGAGAAGCAGCGGACCGGCGTCTTCGAGGGCATCCCCGCGGCGCTGCCCGCGCTCGCGCGGGCGCAGAAGATGCTCGGCCGGGTCGAGAAGCAGCGGCCCGCCGCGGCGGCTGACGTCGAGCCGGACCCCGGGACGCCGCAGGGCCGGGTCGCAGCCGACCTGCTCGCCGTCGTCCGCGCCGCCCGGTCCGAGGGCGTCGACGCCGAGGCGGCGCTGCGGGCGGCGCTGAACCAGGCCGTGGCCCGGGTCGACGGGCCGGCCGGCTGATCTCCCCGGCTGACCTCCCGGCTGACGTCCCACCGGCACCTCGGTTCCTCCTGCGTCACAGCCGTCCCGGCGTGTCCGTCACGGCGCGCCGTGGCGACACGCCGTCCTCCCCTGTTCGCCTTACGTGTGCGAATGACTACGAAGCGCTACCGTCCCGGAAGGGACCGTCCCGCTCCGTCCGCCATCCGCCCGCTCCTCCCTGGCCCGGGCCGGCACCCGCGGGGCGGCCTGGGCTGACGGAGGACGAATGACGACGGACCGTGGGGACAGGACCGCCCCGGGCTGGGTCGCGGGGCACCGCCGCACCATCGCGGCCGCGGTCTGCCTCGCCGTGTCGGCAGCCGCGTGCGCCGCCTACGTCGCGCGCCCGCACTACGAGGCCCGCGGCACCGTGCTCGTCGTCGCGAACCCGGTGTACGTCGCCGCCGACGCCACCGCGGTCGCCCCGCGAGCGCTGGCCACCAAGGCGCTGAAGATCCCCGCCGGGGTCTCGGTGGCCGTCGAGCCGGGGCCGGCCTCGGTGCTGCGGATCACCGTCACCGCGGGGGACTCCGTCACGGCGCAGGACGTCGCGAACGCCGTCCTCGACACGGGCCTGCCGGCCGCGCTGCGGCTGCAGGTCGCCGAAGGACTGCGCGTGCGCAGGGCAGCGGGTGCCGCGGCGCCGAAGGTCACCGCCGCCGAGGTCGACGCCGCGATGGCCGAGTACCGGCTGCGGGTCGTCACGGTCACCCGGGCCCTCGGGACGACGCCGTCGGGTGCCGAGGCCGTCCAGGCCGTCGCGGTCGCCCAGGTCGGCGGGCTTCCCGCCGCGACGATGGACCCGGCCGTCGCGAGCCGGCTCGTCGTCGACGCCCTGCAGGGCGACGCGCTCGACACCGTCCGGGGCGGGCGTTCCGCCGGGGTCGAGGTGCGTGCCGCGGGCGGTCCCGCGGTCGGGGTCGCGGTCGACGCCGGCTCCGCGCAGACCGCCGGCGGCGTGGCCCGGGACGTCGTCGCCGCCGCGTCGTCGCCCCTCGAGCGCCTGCTCCGCAGCAGCGGCCTGCCCGCGCAGACCCTCGTCCTCCAGCCGTACGTGACCCCGCTCCCGGTCCGGACCCGGCCCGCCCCGCCGTGGTGGCTCACCACGCTGCTGGTTCTCGTCGCGCTCGGGTCGGCCGGCGCCGTCCTGCTCGACCGCAGGGACCGGGCCCGCACCCGCCCGGCGCGCAGCGCGCGTCCGCTCGGTGCGTCCCGGCGCTCCGGGCGCGGCTCGCGGGCGTTCGCGCCGCAGCCGGCGGCCCCCGGCTACGAGCCGCTGCCCCTGCCGGTCGGCGTCCTGGCCGGGCCGGCGGGTGAGCCGGTCCTGGCGGGGCCGACGGGCCCGTCCGGCCCCGGCGCGCGGCCGGACTGGTCGCCGCTGCGGATCTCGGAGTGGTCCGGTGCGCCCGCCGCGGACGGTGTCGAGCGCGTCGCCCTGCAGGGCGTCGACGACGAGCC
>NZ_MWLN01000133.1:62906-81097 GCF_002198655.1 Kineosporia sp. A_224 | reverse complement strand
CCCCGCCAGCAGCCCCACAGGCCGCCCCACCCTCGTCCTCGACGACTGGTAGCCCCTCACCCGCAAGGGGGGAGGGGTCCGAAGTCCAGGGCCCGCCGGACGACCCCGCGTGCCGAGGGTGCCGATGGTGCCGTCGCGGATGGCGGCTCTCCGCGATCCTGCGGTCCGCGCAAGCGACGGCGCACCGATCCCCTCGACTCCGCCGCGGCCGCCTGGCGCGACCGGGTCCGGACGAACCTGACCAGCTGGTGCCGGATCCTCGCCGAGGACTTAGGGTCGTCCCTCGACGACGCCGTCGACACCGTCCCGTGGATGTGCCAGAGGATCGCCTTCAGCGCCGACCGGCTGCTCGCCCCACCCCGAGCACGCCGACCAGCTCGCCGCCGACCTGCTCGGCTGGACCGACGACGACGTCCCCGAAGGCCGCCCCGCCGTCCGGCGCGAAGGCCTCGCCGTCGAGGGCCGCCGGCTCGCGTTCCGGTCCCGCGGCGCGACCCTGACGATCGCCTGCTCGTGCGGCGGCCGCGTCCCCATCGACCACGAGCCCGGCGCGATCCTGCGGTGCCGGGACTGCGGCGAGCGGGGCGTCCTCGCGCACTGGAAGGCCCGCCTCGCCCCGAACCTCGACCAGCCGGTGACGGCCCCTGACCTCGTCGCGTGGCTCGCCCTGGAGCACCGGCTCGCCGTCTGCGAGCAGACGCTGCGGCAGTGGGCATCCCGCGGGAAGGTCGCTCGGCACCCGAAGGACGACGCGGGCCGGACGAGGCACGACCCCGTCGAGGTCGCCGGGTTCGCGCTCGAGCAGCGCTCCCAGCGGACACCCCGGACACGACCCGCCTGACGCGGCAGGATTGCCTGTCGTGAGCGAACCCCGACAGGCCTGCCCCGTCTGCGCTGACAGCGTCGCCGTGACGCCCGCGAACAACCTGCGGCCGCACAAGCGCGCGGAGTTCACCGACGCTGGCCGGATCACCCACTACGCCTGGTGCGAAGCGTCCAGGCAGAACGTCGTGGACCTCGAACGACGGTTGGGCGATCGCACGCCGACGCACCCGGACATGACCTGGTGCTCGCAGTGCCGGAGCGTCGTCGTGAAGCCAGACCGACACCGCCACTGAGACGGGCCGCCCCGTCGCTCAGCCGGCAGCCGGCTCGCCCGGCACGACCTTCCGCGGCCGCTCGGCACGCCGCGGCGTCGCCGCGTACGCCTCGAGGTCGCCGGCGAGGCACACCGGCCCGGACGCCAGGTCAGAGACCTTCCGGATCCGGCCGTCCCGCACGAGCTCGCGCGCCCGAGGCTTCGACACGCCGAGCTGCTCGGCGATCTCGCTGATGCCGACGAGGGCGGGGATCAGGGGCTCGGCGAGCCGCCGGGCGAACTCGGCCTCGTCGAGGAGCTCGAGGAACCGAGTGCGGACCTTCGTGCCGGGCAGGCCTTCGTGGACCGAACGGGCGAACTCGGTCATGGCCCGGGCCGTCGCGGCCTTGAGCGTGTCGGCCTCGACGCAGAACCGGACCGTCCAGGGCTCGCCCCCTCCGGGGCCGGACATGGACGGCAGGATCCCGTCGCCGGTCGGCAGGGCGTCCAGCAGGTCGTCGACGACGTCCTCGACGTCGAGGGGCTTGGTGGGCTCGAAGCCCACCTGTGCGAACCACAGCATGGTGTCTCCTTCGGTGTTCGGGCCGGGCCCGGCCCCGGCCCGGCACCCTCGGTGGGTGCCTGGCGCCGGGTCGACCTCGGGCGGGCGGTCGTGCGAACCTGCCGAGTGGTGCCCCTCCCCGCTTGCTTCGGGGAGGGGCACCGCCGCGTCAGCGGCCGCGCCAGTGGAACCCGTCCCGGCGGAGGGCAGCGAGGTGTTGGACAACGCACGCCAGTCCTTCGCCGTGGGCGAGATCACCGTTACGTAGTCGCCCTTCTTGTTGCGCAGCATGTACCGGTTGGACGCCGTCACCGTGACATCCGGGCGAACGCCGCGACGCAGGTCCTCGTCGCCATCGTCCGGTCGTCATCCTCCCCGAGATCGTCGTCGTGACCGAGGTCGACGAGGACATCCCACCGGGGCCGTCCTCATCGACACCTTCGAGGGGAAGTGGAACGGCCGCGTCGTCGTCGCTTAAGCGTAGATCCGTTCGGGCCGAACCTTCTTCCGAGGCTGCGGTGAGGTAGTCCGAGGATGTCGCGAGGTCTGGAGGCCGGCGTGGGTCTGGCGCGCAAGGCGTATGCCGCGTTCGCGGTGGTGTTCCTGGGGACCGGCGCGGTCTCCGGGGTGGTGTTCGGCCAGGCCGATCAGACGTCGAAGCATCTCGCGCAGTACCGCGCTGTCACATCGCTGCTGCTGACGCAGGTGGCGTCGATGCGGGCGAACTTCTTCGCCTACGACGACCAGGTGAACATGTATGTCGCGGTGATGCTCGACGCCCAGGCGAATCGTGGTGGCAGTGCGGAAGGCCTGGACAGCGAGACCCTGGCGCAGGCGAAGGCGGCCCGCGCTGCCCTTCACGCGGATCTGGCCGCGGCGCGCGACTTGGTCAGGTCGGCGCGTCATCCGGGAGGGCTGCCAACTGCTCTGGCAGCGATCGACCGGTCGCTGACGCAGTTCGACGGCTTCGCGGACCGAACCGTGCAACTGGCCGCCGCTCGCGATCTGCACGCAGCGGTGCGGGTGGTGACCCGGGACAACCTGGAGGCGTCGAACGCGCTGATGGCCAGCCTGGACGCGGCTCGTGACGCGGCGACAGCGACGGCCACGAACGAACTGGCCGACCTCGACGAGCGCCAGGCTCGGGTGCGGCTGCTGGCCGTAGCCTCCGCGGTGGTAGCCACGCTCCTGACGGCGGTGCTGGCGCTCGGTACCCGACTCGGCTTGCTCGCCCCGCTGGCGGACCTGCGAAGACGCGTGCTGGCCATCGGCGACGGAACGGCCGCCGAACACACGCGTCTGCCGGAGTCCGGGGACGAGGAACTCGCTTCGGTCGCACGGGCGTTCAACACGATGCTCGACTCCCTGCGGGCCCGCGACACCGAGATCTCCGCAGCGCAGGCCGACCGGGAGGCACAACTGTCCGCCACCTTCGAGCACCAGCGTGCCGCGGAACAGTTCGTCCGCCTCCGGGCCCAGTCGATCATCGACGACACCGCGGCCAGCGTGCTCACCGAGCTGTCGACCCTGGCCGAGCACGTCGACGCCGTCCGCCACGCCGCCGGAGCCATCGAGTCTCGGGTCGCCGCCACCGACGCGGTCACCCAAGGCGTCGTCACCGATACCCGTGCCGCCGACCAGGACGTCGCCGCCCTCGGCAACAGCCTGCGTGAGGTTGCCTCGATGGCCACGCTCATCGGGAGCGTCGCCGAACAGACCAAGCTGCTCGCCCTGAACGCCACCATCGAAGCCGCCCGCGCAGGCGCTGCCGGTCACGGCTTCAGCGTGGTCGCGACCGAGGTCAAGAGCCTGGCCATCACCGCGGCCTCCTCCACCGAGCGGATCACCACCACCCTGGCCGCTCTAGAGACCGACGCCGGCCGCGTCGGCAAGGCCATCACCACCGTCGGCACCAACATCGCCACCCTCGACGTAGCCACGGCCGACCTCACCCAGGTCGCCGCCGAACAGTTCGAGGCCGTCGGGCATCTCGACCAGGCCCTCGCCACCGCGATCGCCCGCGTCCACGACATGGGCACCCTGACCGAAAGACTCGAACGCCGCGCCGCCGAACGGCACGCCGTCACCGGGACCGCCACCCTCGACATCAACGGCCGCCAGGCCCACGCCCGACTCCTCGACATCAGCGCCACCGGCGTGCGCTGTGCACTCGACGACGCCACAGGGCGGACCCTGACCATGACACCCGGAACGCCGGTACGGGCCACGCTCACGATCGGTGCAGAAACGCTCCACATCGGCGGCTGCATCGCCCGAACCACAGCGCGCGACGAACCCTCCGAGCTGGGCATCCACTTCACCGAACTGACCCAGGAGAACCAGGCCCGACTCCGCCGCATCACGGGGCTCTGACGTCACCTCGAATCGCTCATCCGAACCTTACGTCCCCGCTCTGGGCGCCTGGCCCCCACCGGCGTCACTACTGTTACGCCTCGGCCAACCCCGGGCGCCCGAATCTGTGCTCGACTGCGTCCTGGCGCCACCGGCCCGGGCCTGGTCACCTCCCGAAGATCCGGCGCCGGCCGGATTGAGGCTTCGTCGCGCGGGTCGCTGCCAAGTGGTTGGTGCTGAGATCACGAGACCTCGACGCGGACATCCTCCCTTGTGAGGGCCGCCGCCACCTCGGCCTCGGCCGTCCTGCAACGCTCCCGACTCACGTCCTGACCAACCGACGACACCGCTGTCGACACCGCTGTCGACACCGCTGTCGGCGGTGCTGTCGGCGGTGCTGTCGGCGGTGCTGTCGGCGGTGCTGACACGGCCAGCACCCATCGGCACGCAGGAGGTGAAGCCGGCGCTCAGCGCCTGACCAAGGACCATGCGGCAGGGCACCTACATCAGGCCCGGGGGACTTGGTTTGGTGCACGGTCGGTTCAGCGGTGGCGGACGGAGGGTCCGTTGACCAGTCGCCAGGCGAGCGGCAGTGCGGTCGCGGCCAGCAGCAGCTTGACCGCGTCGCCGACCAGGAACGGCAGCAACCCCTTCGCCACGGCGCGACCGGGGTCGAGGTCGGCCGCGACCGCGAGCCAGGGCAGCCCGAACGTGTAGATCACGACGCTGGCGGCCAGCATCTGCGGCACGCTGCTGCGCAGGGTTCGGTCCTGATGCCGCTCGGTGAAACTCGCCAGGGTTGCTCATCGAAATTCACCACCCTGGTGGCGGGGTCAGCGTAGTGGCGCTCGGTTGGTGCCGGTGGTGGTGCGTCGGAGGTTGTCGTTGCGGGCGTGGTGGTCTCGCAGGCGGTAGGAGTCGCCGTCGAGGGTGAGGACGACGGAGCGGTGCAGGAGTCGGTCGAGCATGGCGGCGGCGACGGTGGTGTCGCCGAGGACCTCGCCCCATGAGCCCACGCCCCTGTTGGTGGTGATCACGATGCTGGTCTTGAGGTAGCGCTGGGATACGACCTGGAACAGGGCTGAGGCTGCTTCGGCGGGTAGCGGCAGGTAGCCGAGCTCGTCGATCACGAGCAGGGTCGGGCCGGCGTAGAACCGCATGGTGGTGGCCCAGCGGCCCTCGATCGCGGCACGGTGGCAGCGGGCGGCGAGGTCGGCGGCGGTGGTGAAGTAGGTCCGGTAGCCGGCTTCGGCGGCCTTGCGGGCCAGGCCCACGGCGACATGGGTCTTGCCGACGCCGGGTGGGCCGACGAGCAGGATGTTCGTCGCGGACTCCAGGTACCGGCAGGTCGCGAGCTCGGCGAGCAGGCTCGGGTCCACGCCGGGGGCGGCGTCGTGGTCGAAGTCCTCCAGCGTCGCCGGGGTCGGCAGTGACGCGAACCGCAGCCGGCCGGCGAGGCGGCGGGCTTCGGTGGCATCGACCTCAAGCGCAAGGAGCCGTTCCAGGGCCGCGGTCACCGACAGCCCTTCGGCGACGGCGGAGTCCAAGACGGCGGGCAGGTGTTCGGCGGCGTCGTGCAGCCGCAGGGTCGCCAGATGGCCGCGGAGTTGCTGGTAGACGCTCGCCTGCGCCACCGTCGACGGGCTGGCCGACGGTGTCGACGGGCTGACCGGCGAGGTTGGTGTGAGATCGGTTGCTGTCATTGGCTTTCTCGCTCTCGACTTGATGTTCAGGGCTGCTGGAGCGTGTTGCGGCCGGCTGCCGCGGCGGCATACCGACTGAGGTCGATGGGTGGGTCGATCACCGCCTCTGCCTCGTCGGCGGCGACGGGCCCGCTGCCGGCTCCGGGAAGCTGGCCGCGGAGGGCGTCGGCGGCGGCGCGTGCCGCGGCGCCTGGTGGGATCCGCTGCTTGGACCGGTGCGGCGGCGCCGTGCTCCCGGCGGCGGTCATCGCGGCTCGATCCAGGGCGATGACGTGGCCGTGGTCGCGGACGATGACGCCGGCGCCGTCAGGGGCGAGCCGGTGCCGGGCCAGCACCGTCGGCAGCACGCTCCCCGTCCCGGCCCCGGCACTGGGCTGGGTGGAGATGTCCAGGTGTCCGGACCCGAGACGGACGGCGACGGTGACGCTGGTGTGGGCGAGCTCGGGTGGGACGGAGTAGTAGTTCCCGCGCCAGGCGACCAGCGCCTGCGCGGACGTCTGCCGGGTCGCGGCCAGGACCGCCGGGAACGGCGCGCCCGGCGCCGGGCGCAGCGGTTCGGCCGCCGCCAGGGTGACCACGGAGGCCTTGCCGTCCTTGGTGGGCCGGACCCGGGCGTCCCCACGGGTGGCGCACCAGTGGTCCAACGCACGTTGGGCCTGCTCGACGGTGACGTCGTCGGCGAGGGTGCGCCAGAACCGTTGCGCGGCGACGTGGTTGGCCTTCTCGACCACGCCCTTGCGGTTCCCGCGCCGGGGCGGGCAGATCCGCACCTGCACGGCGTAGTGCTTTGCGACCGCCGCGAACGACGCGGTCACCCGGCCTGAGGCGGGGTGGACGACGGTGGCCATCCGGTCGAACCGCCACGCCCGGGTCACCCCGCCCAGGGCGCGGGTGACCCGGTCCAGGGCGTCGATCAGGTGCGGCTGGTCCATGCTCGGCGCCAGGACGGCGCGCCAGCGGCTGGAGTGCGCCAACGCCCCGACCAGCAGGAACGCCCTCGAGCCCCAACCCCAGTCCTGTGGCGGGTCGGGCAGCTCGAGCCAGTCCCACTGGGTCTCGTCGCCCGGCGGGTGCTCGATCACCGCGACCGGGCGGCCCTTCGCCGGCCGGCACGGCTCGCACGCCGGCCGTAGCCGCCGGGCCCGGATCAGCCGGGTGAACGACTGGTACGACCGGTCGAAGCCCAGGTCGACGACCTCGTCGAACAGCGTCGTGACCCACACGTGTGGGTCGTCGGCGAACCGGGCCCGCACGTAGGCCTCGAACGGCGCGAACCAGTCCGCCGCGGACGTCTTGCGGACCCCGGGGACGGTGTCGCCGTTGAGGTAGCCGCGGACCGTGCCCCGGTCCCGACCCAGATGCCGGGCGATCGCCGAGATCGTCCAGCCTTGCTTGCGCAGGGCATGCGCGTCGATGTCTTCCTCCCGTGTGAGCATGAGCGGAGGGGCTCCTTCGAGCTGGCAGAGCGGTCAGAGCCCGCCAGCCTCGAAGGAGCCCCGCCGCGTTCAGCGGAGCCACACGGGTGGTGAATTTCAGTGAGCAGGTCTGGGGAGAATCACCTGAGCGTCGTCAGTCCCAGGCCCGGCTGGACAACCAGCCGAGCAGAGCCGTCGCGAAGACCATCCCGACCACGTACCCGGCGGACGGCGCGTGCAGCATCTGCTCACCCGTGCGGGCACGGCCGGTGGCCGGGTCCGGGCTGAACACGGCCGCTCCCGCCAGCCCGGCCGCGAGGTAACTCAGCATCGTGACCAAGCCGCGGCGCCAGCCGTACCCAGCGCCCAGGAGCAGGACCGCGAACGTCTGCCCGGTGATCGGCACCGGCGTGAACGGCAGCGGAACCGCGAGCTGCGCCGACGCCGCGAGCAACCCGACCCCGGCCGTCACGAGCACGACATCCCTGGTCCACGCCCCGGGTAGCCGGTCAGCCAGCGACGACGCGGGAAGGAGTGGACGAACCGCGAGCACCTCGGTCATGCCGGCCTCCAAGTCGATCTTCGATCAGGTGTCGTTGGTCGCAGGTCTGGGGAGCGTCTGAGAACGGTCACGCGGATCAGATCGTACGGGGTGTCCCAGGCTCCTCCCGGACGTCGCTCGTCCCGGATGTCGTCCGTCGATGAGTGGCGCACCTGAGGGTCGGGCCCGCCGGTCGGGGCTGCCGACCTCGCGGGATTCGGCTACATGTAGTAGACAGGCTGTAACACTGGGTCGCGATGGCTGTGGAGCGATGCCGCCGGCTCCGGAACTGCCCGTGCCTTGCGGACAGGTCCACCACGTCGGTACACGCGAAGGGCGCCCCTTGATGACGCTGCAGCGATCGCCACTTGTGGGCCGGGCGGACCTCGAGGTCGTCTCTGGCTCACGCGCGGTGGCCGCGGAGGCGCTGGAGCCTGGTCGAGGGCTGAGAGCGACGCTTCTGGAGGCCGTTCTGGAGACCGTCGAGGGGGTTGTGGCCGCAGACCGGACCGGTCCGGCGGTTTGGCCTGCTCAAGGAGACGGCGTGCGGGAGGTCGCGCCACCGTCCGGCGGTGCGGGCTGTGGCCCGGGGAGTCTGGTGGTTTCGCGGTCTGCGCAGGACCTCGATTCAGTGCTGGCGCGGGTGGCCACGGTGAGTCGGTCAGGTGTCAACACCCGGTCGCCCCGGTATCTGGGGTATCTGCCCAGTGGGGGGCTGTACACGTCGGCCGTCGGTGACTTCCTCGGGTCGGTGCTGAATCCGTACAGCGCACTGGAGTCGATCTCGCCTGGGGCGGTTGCGGTGGAGCGCGCTGTCGTCGAGTGGCTGCTCCACGTGGTGGGGCTGCCGATGGACGGGGCCGGTGTGCTGACGTCCGGGGGCAGCCTGGCCACGCTGACGGCGGTGGTGGCGGCCAGGGAGCGGGCCGGCGTGCCGTCGCGGGACCTGGCGCGGTACTCCGTGTACGTCGGTGAGCACCGTCACCACAGCGTGGACCGTGCGTTGCGGTTTGCCGGTCTGTCGGACTGCCCGGTCCGCGTGGTGCCCTCGGACGCGTCGTACCGGATGGACGTCGGTCTGCTGCACCGAGCGGTGCGGGCGGATCGTGCGGCGGGTCTGGTGCCCTGGCTGGTGGTGCCGACCGCCGGCACGACCAGCAGCGGCACCGTCGATCCTCTCGCCGACACCGTCGAGGTCGGCCGCTCGCACGACATGTGGGTGCACGTGGATGCCGCCTACGGTGGGTTGTTCGCGTTAGCGGACGCAGCCAGACCGTGTCTGGCGGGCCTGGGTGACGCAGACAGCGTCGTGGTGGACCCCCACAAGTCGCTGTTCCTGCCCTACGGCACGGGAGCGCTGCTCGTCCGTGACCCGGCGACACTGACCTCGGTCTTCGCCCACAGCGCCGATTACCTGCCGGACGACACCGGCTCCGTGTCACCGGCCGACCTGGGCATGGAGCTCACACGCCCGTTCCGCGCGCTCGGGCTGTGGCTGCCCCTACAGCTGGCCGGTGCAGACGCGTTCGCGGCGGCGCTGACCGAAAAGCTGGAACTTGCCGCGCATATGCACGAGTTCTTCGCCGGGCACCCAGCCTTCGAGGCGGGCCCCCGTCCCGACCTCACTGTCGTGACGTTCCGCGCTGTTGGCCGCCACGGTGACGCCGAGGCGCTGAACCGACGTCTCGCAGATGCGCTCCAGCGGTCCAGCGAGGTCTTCCTGAGCCCGACCCGCCTGGACGGCAGGGTGACCTTACGTGCCGCCATCGGGTCGATACGCACCCACCGCGCCGACGTCGACGACGCCTGCCAGGCGATTGCGCGGCTCGCCGATGAACTGGCTCAGGACTGAAGCAACGCAACCGCAGTGTCCGATCCGACCACCGCCGGGGCCGTCGCCCGCGGCCTTGGCAACCTGGAGCCCTTGATGACTTCCGCCCCCTACCGCCTCGAGTTTTCCTCGGCCGCTACCTGCGACGAGGACGTCCGCCGGTGCGAGCACGAGGTCCTCGCACACTGGTACGGCGACACCCGTGAGCTGCTCGACTCCGCGTACGGACCGTACGAGGAGCAGACCGGCTTCCTCAGCGTGACACGCGACGACGGGCGGGTGGTCGGAGCGTGCCGGATCATCGGCCCGGGCCCGCGCGGCATGAAAACGTTGGCTGACATCGCCGAACCACCGTGGGAAGTGGACGCCGGCGAGGCTGCCGTAGCCGCCGGCATTGACCCGAGCCGGTGCTGGGACATCGCCACGGTTGCGGTCCGCCGTGAGCTGGGCGCCGCGGGAGGCATCGTCGCCGGCGCCCTGTACTACGGGATGATCCGCGGGACCCAGGTCAACCGCTGCCCGTGGCTGATCGCCGTCATCGACCGCCGCGCGAGGTCATTGCTCGCCATGCTGGGGCTGGTCCTGCACGCCATCCCAGGCACCGGCCCGGAGCTGTACATGGGATCCACCGCCTGTGCCCCTGTGTACTGCCACATCCCTGACCTGGTGCGCCACCAGCAGGGCACCAATCCCGAGGGCCACCGCCTCGTCACGCAGGGACGCGGCCTGAGCGACGTCCTGCTGCCGCCGGACGCGGCACTGCGGCTGTCGACCGCGTCCAGGTCAGCTCTCCTGACCCCGGCCGCACTGCGCGGCGGTCACCACGTCGACGTGCGCGCGGAGGACGTCGATCTGCTGGTGACCGACGCGGCTGCCGACGCAATCACCTGGCTGTGACCGCCGCTGCGCTTGCGTCGGCCAGCCAGGCGCGGAGCTCGACCGGAGGCATGGGCCGCGCGAAGTGGTAGCCCTGCAAGACGTCTGCGCCCAGGTCGCGCAGTCGTTCCGCGATGGCGGCATCCTCGACGCCTTCGGCGACAGTGCGCAGCCCCAGCCCGCGGGCGAGGGTGATGGTCGAGGTGACGATCATCTCGTTGCGGGGGTTGGTGAGGATGTCTGCGACGAAGGATCGGTCGATCTTCAGCTCTTGGATGGGAAGGTCACGCAGGTAGCTCAGCGACGAGAACCCTGTCCCGTAGTCGTCGATGGCGACCTCGAGCCCGGCGCGGCCGATGGCCTCGATGACCTCGCGGGCGCGTTGCGGGTCGGCGAGGAAGGAGTCCTCGGTCACTTCAAGGATCAGGGCCCCCGCCCCGAGGCCGGCGGCGTGGATCATGTCGAACAGGTCGGCCATCACGCTCGGGGCCAGCAGCTCCGCCGGGGAGACGTTGACGGCGGCCGATACGACCAGGCCCTCGGCGCGCCAGGCGGTGACGTCGTGCACCACCCGGGCCAGGACGGTCCGGGTCAGCGCCGCCATCAGCCCTGCGCGACGGGCGGCCGGCAGGAACGCTGCTGGTGGAAGCAGCCCGTCGGTCGGGTGCGCCCATCGCACCAGTGCCTCGACGCCCTTCGGGTGGCCTGTCTGTGCGTCCACCTTCGGCTGGTACCAGACGACGATCTCGCCGTCGTCGATCCCGCGCCGCAGCTCTTCAGCGACCCGAAGGCGTTCGCGAGAGAAGTCGTCCCGTTCGGCGTCGTAGACCAGGACCCCGGCCCTGGCGGCCTTGGCTTGGTACATCGCCACATCCGCCTGCCGCAGCAGGTCCGAGGCCCGCGTCCCGTGGTCTGCGCCGATGGCTACACCGATGGACACGTCCAAGCAGACCTCAAGACCGTCGACCCGGATCGCTTTGCGGATCGAGTCGCGAAGGCCAAGAGCCTGCTCCGTCAACTTCACGGCATCGCGCTCAGTGACCAGGACGGCGAACTCGTCGCCGCCCAGCCGCGCCACCAGCAGCGCCTGCTGCTGCAACGAGCCGATCCGGTTCGCCAAGGCCTGCAGGACCGCGTCGCCGGCTGCGTGTCCCAGCGTGTCGTTGATCTCCTTGAATCCGTCGAGGTCCAGCAACAACAGGGCACCTGGACCAGACTCGCTGTCCTGCCCGGCGATGGCCTCGTTCAAGGCCCGCCGGTTCGGCAGTCCCGTCAAGTCGTCGGTCCGCGACAGGCGCAGAGCCTCGTTGAGCTGCTGCGACTGGCGCAGCGCCAGCACCAGGCGAAGCCCCGCGGCGATCAACGTGACCACTGCAGGGGCCACGACCAGAAGCCTGATGCCGGTGGGCTGCTGCGGAAGCAGAGTCGCCAGCGCGACCGCAGCGGCCACGATAACCGGGACCGCTCCGGGCCGCCCCTGTGGTTCGGTGTCTGCGCCGCCCTGCTGGGCCGGCGGTTGGCAGGCGGCGTCCGCAAGCAGCAGGAAGCCGAGGCACCAGGCGAGCTCCACCAGGAGGCCAGACTGGTACGAGCCGCTCGTGGCCGACGCGACCAACGTGCCGTCGGCGATCGCCAGCACCACGAATGCGGCGAACAGCGTCACAGTGCGACGGCCGAAGGGCCGCTGACGCAGCGCCGTCTGACCCACCACGAGCAGCAGGAGCGCGACGTCCAGCAACGGGTAGATCAGCGCCACCAGCAACGGCAGCGTGTCGGCCGCATCGGTGGCGAACGGCAAGAGCAGCGCGACCAGGGCTACGCAGGCGGTACCGCCGACGATGATCACACACCGTCGAGCCAGCCGCCTCCCGGGTTCGACGACGCGCCGGCGCGGTCGAGGACCAGGAACGCCGAGAACCCCACATAGGCCGCCAGGAACAACCACTCCCCGGGCGCCGGGAACGACGCGGCCTCGGCCGACGAGTTCAACACCGCCGAACCGGCCGCCCACAGCAACAGGCCACCCGCAAGCGGCCACAAGCCGGCCCCCCGGCGGCCACGTTTGACCGCCTCCAGCGCAACCCTGCCGATCAGAGTCAGGAAGAGCAGCGCGACCACGATCACAGCAACATTGCTCGCCGCCGACGGCGACCCCGGGATGACCAGCTGCAACCACACGGCCCCACCGGCAGGAATGGCCCAACTCGTCGCTCGAAGGGCGGCGGTCATGCCGAACCGCCGACGGTGCCTGCTCACTGCAGCCCGCATCCTGGTCACCTCCGCTCGGATCGCTTCTCGGCCGGGACGACCACCACGAGCGGCCGGCGCGCCTGCTGCTCCTGGACACGTCCACCCCGCACGGCCCGGCTGTCCGACAGACCGATCCCTCACGGGTCGTGCGTACTGTCCTCCACGTCCCGGCTACATGTCCTGGTTGTCGGTCAGATCCGCTTCGACATGTAGCAGCCAGGTAGCCCGTCACCACGTCGGACCAACGCGCCGTAGACCGGCCATCGGCCCGAACCGGCCGAAACCGCGATTCCCCTCCCTTCCCCTCCCCACATACCCCCGGCAGGAGCGCAGTGCACAGCACCTGCGAGTCGACACTCCACCCCGCCGTCGCCGTGAGCGTCGCAACGGCGCCGGCGCTGCGGCTCAGTTCGGAACCGCCCAGCCCTGACCGGCCCGTCGCCCAGAAGGGCGACGAGCTGATGCATCCACAGGCCGCCGGGTCTGTGACCCAGACCTACGCCGATGACGCATTCGTTGCCCGATATGCAGCCGTCTGGGCCTACGGGCACGCGGACCCCGCCCGGCTCAGCGAGCCCTACTACGAGCAGTTGATCAACCAGGTCACGGTTGCGCTGCCCGCGCCACCGCGTCACGTCCTCGACGTCGGTTGCGGGCCGGGCCGCGTCATCGCCGACCTCGCCGATCAACTTGCCGGGGCACGATGCACCGGGATCGACGCCTCACCAGCAATGATCGCTCTGGCCGAGAGCATCATCCACACCGCTGAGGGAAGTGCCGTCGTCCTCGACCCGTCCGATTTCGGGTTCGCCCTGACCTCGATCCCAACCCGGGGACGACCCGACGTCGAGCTGCTTGACGAGTCACTGGCCCGCTACCGTCAGCGCGAACGCCAGCACGACGTCGTCGTCGCCTCGCACCTGCTGGATCGTGTGCCCGACCCGAGGGCGACTCTGGAAGACCTGACGAACCTGGTGATTCCCGGTGGGCGCCTCGTCGTGACCTGCGCGTTCAACTACTCCGAGCGCACCCAATGGGCCCTGCGCTCCGCAGAGGACATTGCGCGACACCTCACCAGCCTGGGATTCGCGATCGAGCACGAGGACGACGGCGTCGAGTACGTGGAGCGACTCGACATCCGCGGAACCCTCACCCACCACAGGGCCGCCCTGGTCCGCGCTCGACGTCGTGACGGCGCCGGAGCCGAGGACGTCGTGACCGGTCGGTAGACCAGCGGGTGGTGGTCGATCGCGCAGCGGGATCCGGGCCGCAGGTCCAGGCTGCCGGCGCGCCCCGCACCGAACGGCTGTGCGCCGAACGCTCGGTGCCGCTGTGGGCACCGGCGATCACGGTCGCTGACCCGTGTGACGCGGCCCGGGAGCAAGCCAACAGTCCTTCGGATCGGCCGGCGACTACCACTCCGCCCGTCCCTGACGATCGACCCTCCAGGGTCAAGCCGCCGTCAGGGCGTGAATCAAGGCTGCGTCAAGTCAGCAGCCAGCAGCCCGGCCGACCCGACTTGGTGCTTGGTCGGGCATGTGGGCGGCCGTCGGGGCGGGGCGCTCGTGTGCACCGCTCGCGCCGACACGGAAGAGATCACGGAGCTCCAGGGTCGGCGGCAGCCGCGGCGCGGTCGGCGCCGTGGCTCTGCAGGGTCGGGACGGTGCACGTCGGTCCGAGGCTTGCCGTCGGTCGGGCGCCGGGCCGGGGCGCCTGCCGCACCGTGGGGACGATCAAGCAGACGGCGCCGCCAAGCAAGAACGCAACCGAGGTCGCCAGCGCCAAGATCGTCGCCGACTGGACGTGTGCCCGCCTGCCGGTCGCCGGACGGGCTCCGTCGACGGACGACCTGGACGACGTTGCGCCCGCGGCGGCGTCCAGATGTAGTCGCAGTTCAGCCACAGCCTGCAGGAGATCCCCCGCAGCGACGGAGCCGCAGCTCTGGGCATCCCAGGGCTGCGCACACTCAGCCCTTCGATCGACGGCGGCGCTGCCTGTGCGTTGCGGGAAGCCGCGGTGCAGGGAACCCTCGACAGGCGGCACCGCGGCGAGCGCGACTAACTGCGTGCGGTTGCCGGCCGTCCACCACGCCACAGACTCGTCGCCCGGATCCGCGCAGGGTGCCGGCAGCGGTATCCCGTCGGCCGGGCGATCCGCGCCCGCGTTCACCTGTTCGGCGTTCACCTGTTCGGCACCGTCGACCTGGCGGGCACCGTCGACCTGGCGGGCACCGTCGACCTGGCGGGCACCGTCGACCTGGCGGGCACCGTGCCGGCGGGGTGTGACGCGTGCGACGGCGCCGGCCTGCAGGAGCCACCACGGTCCCGTACGGATCCACCCCTGATGGGTGAGGACGTCGTCGACCTGGTCGGCGCCGTCCAGGCGGACCTCAAGCAGGGTCGGACCTTGGGCGATGCCGTCGTCGCCTGCGCGGAAGACGGTCAGGTGGCTGGGCGCGCCCGCGATTCCGGGCCGTGTGACGGCAATGAACTGAGGGCCTCGCTCGTGCTGCACCGCCCGCCTTCCTGCTCATTGTCCGTAGCGGCCCTCTCCACAACTGCCCCACCCCAGAACTGCCGTCCAAGAACTGTCAGCGCCAAGTCGCGCGATTGCCTGTCTATCTGGCTTGACCGTATGTTCTGCCTCTCGAGCGCGGAGTCGCTTCAAGTGGTCTTGGGCCGGCCTTGAGGGTGGCTTAGGTCGCCACCTTGGCTGCTCGTCCGGCGTATCCGACGGCGTGAGGCGCCCGTCGGGATACGCGGGGTCGGGACACTCCTACGGGTCGTGTCGGTCATCGTCGTCGCCCTGGTGTGTCGCCGCTGGGGTCGTCCGGGCGTGCGTCGCCGTGGCGACGGTCGGGCGGGGGTGGGCCCGGGCTGTGTCGCGCAGCCTTTGCAGGCCGTTCTCGACGTCCAGGGCGAGGTGGACTGCCCGCGCGTAGTCAGGGAACACCGCTGCGAGCCGGGCACGGTTGTCCGGGTCGGCGCGATGCAGGCACTCGATCAGGGCGTGGATGAAGTTGGTCGGCGGAATCCCGGCATCGGCGTCCGCGCACGACCACAACACGTGTGCGGCCACGATCGCGTCGGCGTCGGCGTCGGCGTCGGCGTCGGCGTCGGCGTCGGCGAGGATCGCCCGGCCGATGTCCAGCAGGTGGGTGTCGACGTGCGGTCGGGTCCGGCTCACCGTCGCAGCGTCCCATCACGCGGGCGGGCCACGGACCGGCTTGAGCCTGGTGGTTCCGGATTGAGCCGCAATTGGGTGGCGGTTGGTCGGGGTTGGCCCAGTTCGCTGTGGAACGTCCTGCCAACTGGTGTCGGCAGCGTGTGCAGATCGCCAGGCGGTGCCGGGCGCGCGGCCGGCCGTTGCAGTCCGCGGCCCCAGATGTCCGCTGTGCCCTGCGGGCGCACACCCCTGCTCCGGGCGGCCCCGACGGCGACTACCCGGTCATCTGTGCTGTCGCCGCAGCTCGCGTGCGCGCTGCCCGTGAGCGGGTGTCACGGGGGTGGGTCCGGCCGTGTCAGCTCCGCCAGGAACGCCAGTGCTTGGGCGTCGGTGACCTTTCGGGTTCGGGTGAATTGGACGACGGTGCGTTGGGCCGGGCGTGGTTCCGCGTGTTGCCCTGGCGCCGCGTCGCTGGCGGTGGCAGGGCGGTCCGAACCGAGGCGGTCGAGGACGAGCCCAGGTGTCCCGTCGTCGAGGTGGTATAGGCGGCCCTCGTTGCCGTTCACCCGGATCGGTGAGCCGCCGTAGAAGTCGAGCGCGGGGCCGTCGAAGGCGTCTCGTGTGAGCACCAGGCACTCTGGGCGCCGCCACCTCACCCAGTTGCTGCGGGACAGGACCACCTCACGGTCAGCGGTCCCGACGACCCGCCACCCAGGTGGGACTCGAAACCCGTCGGGCCTCATCGCTGCGCCCCGACCGGCGAAGACCTGGCGCCCGGAGCCGTCGTGCCTGTGGTCCAGCGCCTGACCCACTGGCTGACCCAATGGCTGACCCGGCGGCTGATCCCACGGGCAGATCGATTTCCAGACCGATCCGAGCACGCCGGCCACTGCTTGCAGCACCCAGGCGAGGTAGCTGGGCGCCGGGAGGCCCGTAGGCGCCCCCCGTTGTGTGGCACGGCGCGCGATCCTCCGTCGCCCTGTCCGTCGCCCTGTCGGCTGCCGCATCCGTCGCGAGGGACCCGCTGGGTGCGGGACGTTCTGGGCGTCCGCTGCACGGCGTTGCGGACGCTGCGCTCCGCGCTCGATCCGGGGCCGGTCCGGGGGTCAGTCCAGCGCATCGGGGAGGCGGACATCCTGTGCCGAGACCCAGCCCAGGTAGCCGTTCATGAGGTGGACGAACACCTGGTCGGCGGTCCAGGCGTGGGCGAAGCCGCGTACCTCGACGAGTCGGTCACCTGATGACCAGGCGTGCGCGTCAGGAACCCGTACGACCACGCGGGGGCGCTCGATCGCGGCAGGCGTGTGGCGGGGTCCTCGGGGTCCTCCGGTAGCGGTGCCGGCGCCCGCCGTCACGGCGCCAGCGCGCCGAGCATCGCTGCGCGGCAGGTCCGGCAGCGCGGACCACGTGCGGCCGCGTTCATGGCGCCCTGACGACATTGGTGTTGAACTGAAACCGGTCATGCGACCTGCTTTCGTCCGGAGCGGCCTGGCACCTCCACCTTGCGCCCGCCCGCCCTCAGGAGACGACGTCGCCGTCTGCGAGGCCGGTCCCGACAACGGTCGTGGGACATGTTCGTGCTCGACGTCGTCGTCCTGGGGCGCGTCGTCGTCCTGGGGCGCGAGATGCCTGGTCGGCGCGAGTCCGGCCGGACGCTATGACGCCACCCGTGAAGTCGCCCTCAGCCATGGGTCAAGAAGCCATCAAGTCGACGGGCGAACCGACGCCTCTCACGCGGCGTCACCCGGCGGTGTCAGGGCACCTGATGTGTGTCGACACGCGCCGCAGGCGCATCGGGTGGCGCGCCGTGGCCTCGCTCGACGTGTCGCCCGACGCTGCGCCGCGTCAGGGCATGGCCGGGTCCAGGCGACTGCGATCGAGCAGTCCCCGTTTGTCGCGTTCCCGGGTATCGTCGTGGTGTCCGTCCGGGCGCGCGATCGGGCGGCTGGGTGTGACTCGGGTGCAGGGGCCCGGGTCCCGCTCCAAGCGGCCCGCGGGCGTCGCGCCCCTGACGTTCCCGGGTGGGCCGCCAGGTCCCGGTCTGCCCCGCCAGGCCGGGGCCTGGTTCGTGCATCGGCACCCTAGGGCAGGCCCGGCTGATGGCTACCACCGGGCTGAATCCGGGTCCCGGTCCCTTTCCGTGCAGGGGGGATTCGTTCTTGACGCGCCACCGCAATGGCCCTGAGCCCGGCCGGTCGCCCGTACCAGAGCGGTGCGGTGAGTGCCGCGGGACGCTGGTCGTGATGAACGCCGCACCTGGGCTCGCCGCCTCGAGGCGCGCCTACCTGTCGGCGGGGGCGCCCGTGGTCCTCATCTGCGACACCTGCGGCGAGTACTACCAGAGGTCGTCACCGGATCCGAGGTCGTCACCGGATCCGAGGTCGTCACCGGATCCGAGGTCGTCACCGGATCCGAGGT
>NZ_MWLN01000133.1:0-62892 GCF_002198655.1 Kineosporia sp. A_224 | reverse complement strand
TCCGAGGTCGTCACCGGATCCGAGGCCGTCACCGGATCCGAGGCCGTCACCGGATCCGAGGCCGTCACCGGATCCGAGGCCGCCGCGGCGGTCGACGCTGTAGGCCGCCGGTGTCGCCCGGTCAACGGGCCCCGACTGGCACGATCATGCCGTGGCCGGCAGCCGTTCCCGGGCGCGTCGAGAGGCGCAGGGGTCGGAGGGCGTTGCGCAGGTGCCCGCTGCCGCGCCGCCCCCGGGCCGCTGATCCGCGGAACCCGGTGATGGCCGGGAGGAGACGTCCAGGCCTGTCTGTGCGTCAGGGCGTCGTGAAGAGGTAGCCGATGTTGCGGACGGTCTCGATCACCGGCAGGGGTATCTTGCCCCGGACCCGCCGGACGGTGACGTCGACGACGTTGCTGCTGAGGTCGTCGCAGCCCCAGACGCTGGAGAGCAGCTCGTCGCGGCTGCACACCTCGCCGGGGTGGCGCATGAGGTAGCCGACGAGCAGCAGCTCGCGGTGAGTCAGCGCGACGACCTTGCCCGACACCTCCAGCACCTGCCGCTCGTCCCGACGTCAGCGGTGGAGGCCGGGTCCGGCATCGACCGGGTCTGGTGGATGTTCGCCGCGTCGAGCGGTGAGGCCACGGTGTCGACGGCCACCCAGGTGGCGCCGTCGTCCGTGCTCCGCTCCACGGTGAACGCGGTCTCGGTGATCGAGTTGTCGTCCCAGTGGACGGTCCACCGGTTCGTCCCGCCGTCGGCCATCCTCGCCCCGGACGGGCACAGCGAGCTGCTGCTGGCAGCACACCTGACACAGGTCATGACCTCACCCCGGTCGCCCGACGTTCCCCGGCAGCGACCCGCCCCATCCGCCCTACCCGCGGTGCCGGCGACGCCGCCCGAGGCGAGGGACCGGGAACCGGCCCTGCCGGCCCCGGGGTGCCCGGTGCAGTCGCCCTGGTCGTGCCCGGCCATCGTCAGCGGCCGAACCCGGGTCTTCACCGACGCCGACGCTGTGAACGCCTGTCCGCACCTGCTGGCTCGCCCCGTCCCCGCGGCCTCAGCCGCCTGCCTGCCCGTCACCTCGATGGGCCGCCCGCTCGGCGTGCTGCATGTGACGTCCCCGGATCCCGCCCAGCTCACAGACGACCGCGTCGACCAGCTCCGGATGCTTGCCGGCCAGGCCGGCGCGGGCATCGGGACCCGCCGCACGTTCGACCGGACCCAGGCCCAGGCCGATACCGACCCGCTGACGGGGCTGCTGAACCGGCGCAGCGCACTCGACAAGGCCCGCCACCGCCTGCCCGGGAGCGGCAGCTACGCCGCATTCATGCTCGACCTCGATCACTTCAAGGCTCTCAACGATATTCACGGCCACGACGCCGGCGACCGCGCGATCCGGGCCGCGGCGCGCATCCTCGGGCAGTGCACCAGACCCACGGACCTGGTCGCCCGATACGGCGGCGAGGAGTTCCTCATCCTGCTCCCTGGCGCCACCCGTCCGGCAGCGCTGGCCGTCGCCGAACGGATCCGCGGCACCTTCGAGCAGGCCGCGAACACCAGCCTCGAACCGATGACCACAGCAAGCATCGGCATCGCCGTCGTCCCCGACGACACCCCCCTCGCCACAGCCATCACCACCGCCGACCAGGCCCTCCTGACCGCCAAACGAGCCGGCCGCAACCGGATCCACGGCCCCCACGACCCCGAACCAGATCCCCGACCAGATCCGCGCCCCGCGCCCGCCCCGGGCAGCACCGACCTTCCTCGACCTCGCTGACACGTCCGCGGCCTCCCGGGCCCCTCGACCCTTGGAGAGAAGGTTGACGGGGCCTTGACGGATGGCTGACCGGGGCTTTAGGCACGTTCCGCGAACGTCCTGCGCATGACAGGTTCGATCTTCGACAAGCCCTTCGACTCCGACGGCCACAGCCGCCCCGACGACCGGAACCGTTCGGTCCCGCGGAGCCGGTTCGGCAGCACAGGCCTGCCGCCGACCGCGCCGCCGACCGCGCCGCTCAACCAGCACGAGACCCTCTCCGCAGAGATATTCGGTGGCGCCGCCCCGAATCAATCGACGTACCGGCAGCCAGCACCGCACGCGTTCCGGCCCCGAAGCGGTGGGGTGCTCATCGCGGTCGGTAGTCTTGCCGCAGGAGTGTTCGCGGCCGGTGGTGCCGCCACCGCCCTAGCCGCCGGCGGCGATCCGACGGTGGCGTTGGCGAGTTCGGGGTCATCGTCACCGCCGTCCGACGACGGTGACAAGAAGCCCGCGGGGGACGAGAACCGGGACAAGGACGCGCCGTCCCACAAGGGCAAGCCCGACAGGTGCGTACGCCTGGACGAGAAGACCCTTGCGGCCATCCAGGCGGCCCGGGCCGGCGGCCCGGCCGCGCGCGCCGACCACAGCCGAAAGACCAAGGTCCAGGTCGTCGACGGCGATGTCCTCGTCCCCCTGGATGCCGTCAGCGTGGTCAAGTGCAAATGGCCGGCGAAGGGCACCCCGATGCGCGGGACCGGGAAGACCAAGACGCCGCCTCCCGGCACTTCCTCGACGAGGCCACCGAAGCCGACGAGTACGCGAACGACACCACTCAAGACGACCGCCACGGCACCGCGAGCGACCAGGACCACATCCAGGACGAGCACGTCGACACCAGCGAAGACCACGACGACGTCCAAGGCCCCGACCCCCAAGCCGACGACCAGCACGGCCTCCTGACCCTGGAAGAACGATGCGCCAGCTCCGGCCGTGCGTCGACGCAGCCAAAGGCTGCACAGCGCCGCCGCGTTCGCGGCCCCCTGCGGCGTCAGTCCGGTTCCGGCCAGCGGCGGCCACCGGGGAGTCGCACTTCGAGAGCCGTGATGAGGTTCCCTTGGCGGCCGGGCCGGTCGGTTGCCTGACCGAGAAAGGCCGGTTCTGTTGTCCCAGCATGCGATCCGGGCGCCCACGGGTGGTGACGCACCGATAGCACCGACCAAGTCCGACACCTGCGACGCGTTGGTCCTGGCCGACTCCCTGCGTCATCAGCACGAGCACTGGAGGCCGCTCGCGGTACCTTCGCCGCTGCTGGCCGAGCTGCGTGCACCGACTCGTGACCGGGAACGACTGGTCTGGAACCGGCGCGACGTGGAGAACCAGCTGCGCCGTCGTCCAGGCCTACCACCCGGCCGTTGTGTGCCCGGGCGATCGTCACCTCGCGCAGCCTCGGGTCGAACGCGAGAACGGTCCTCGGCTCGACGCGGGCACCGCACTCCGGGCACACCTCAGGGGCGTACTGCACCTGTTCTCCAGCCTCGACCGTGACATCACCCTGGCGTTCCTGCGCGACAACCCGACTCCGGAGCAGGCTGGCGGGGTCGGACCGGGTCGGACCAGTCAGGATGGCGACAGACGTTCTGCGCGCGGCACGGCTACAGCGGCCGGACCCGCTCCGGAGACGCTCGTCGAGCGACTGCGCCCGCACCTGATGGCTGCGGCTAGCGGCACCACCCCCGGGAAGGCATTCACACGCCTCAGCCAGGCCGGGCCGGCCAGGCCGATCACCCAGCCCACCAGCTGCGGGGAACTCACCCCATGCGGCAGCGGGACCGCCCCAAAACGCGACTCGGCAGCCTTACAGGGGTAGTCCCCGTTGACGCAACGTTGACCTGATGGTGAGGAACCGTTCAGCATCGGTACCGGATGCTGTGCGGATGCGTCATGCTGCAGGACCCGCCGAGACCACTCCGCTTCCAGACCGGCGCGCGCCGTGGGATCCGTGCGCGTCAGGCCCTCGGCCACCTCGCAGGCGGGACAATCCGGCACTGCGAGCACGCAAGATCGTCCATGATCCCAGCGGCGGGTTCTGTGCGGTCTGCGGGAGTGTCTGGCCCTGTCCGAGCTCCAGGCGCTCCACCCAGCGCCGTTCCAGCGATGCCTCGCTGCCGGTCTCTCCCGCCGACCCACTGGACCCTTCGCGCGGAGTGAAGTGGCTGCTCCCGACCGACCCGTGAGCCTGACCGTGCACAACCTCGGTCCACTGGAGATCGGCTTGTCCATCGCCGTCACCGCAGGGGGACACCCCCGGACCCTGACCACCCTGACCACGCGGACAGGGTCCGGCGATGGCACGTCGTCTCTTGAGGGATGCTGACTATCCACGGGCTGCCGGTCGCCCACCCGGGCCAGGGTGCCGCTGCCACGCTCCGCCAGCATCCCTGGTTCTCCATGGCAACCGCCATGGGCCGATGCGCGGGGGCGGCCGCACTGGCCCCAGTCCGCGCGCCCGACACGGTCCGTTCACGCCAGCAGGACGCGTCCACCCCGGTGCTCGCGTCGCGCTCAACCCTCAGGGGTCGTCCGTGTCGTCGGAGCGCGCGTCGACGTCACTGTTGTGATCATTTGGGTTGTCGGTGGTGATGGTGCGGAGGTGCGTCGACCCTGCCTAGGGGAACGGGTGATCCGCGCGTCAGGTGCAGGGCCGGTTGGACAGCCCGCCGGTCGCGCCGGTGACCGTGTTGGTGCAGCTCACGGTGTTCGGGACGTCCTTGTGCAGGTAGTACCCGACGCCGCTGCCGCCCGCGAGGTCTGCGACGTTGCGGCTGAAGGTGTTGTCCCGGCCCCAGCCGTCGGCGACGACGTGGGTCTGGAACCCGTCGGTCGGGGAGCGCGTGCCGCGGTTGCCGGTGACGACCCAGCCGTTGCCCTTGACGTCGACCCACGAGTCGGCGCCGACGAGCCCGCTGCCGTCGAGGACGTTGCCCGCGACGACACCGCCGGTCGTGCCCTCCTTGACGTCGACGCTCTCGGCGGTCGTCGGCCCGATCCGGTTGTCCAGCACGAAGTTGCCGTCGCTGCGGTCGGGGTCGCACCCGTTGACGTCGCACCAGTTGCTCTCGGCGGAGCCGACGTAGACCCCCTCGCCGAACTTCTCCTTGCGCAGGCCGGTGCGCCGGATCGTCAGGCCGCGCACGATGTTCCCGGTGCTCTGCCGGCGCAGGTGGACGGCCTCGTCGCCGGTCTCCTCGACGAGCAGGTCCTGGAGCGCGTTGCCCCGGCCGCCGTCGACCATGATCCCCTTCTGGCCGTTGCGGACGGTGAGACCGGCGACCCGCCAGCCCGTCGCGCCGTCGAGGTGCAGCACGTACCCGCCGGACGTCGACCCGCCGTCGAGGACCGCGGACCGCCCGCCGCACAGGTAGATCGGCGCATCCGCACCCGCCGTGGCGGTCGCGACGAACGCACCGGTGTAGACGCCGTCCGCGAGCAGGATGGCGTCCCCGGGGGAGGCACCGGCGAGGGCGGCGGTGAGCTGGGCCGCGGAGGAGGCCCTGGTCCCGGTCACCGGGCAGTCGAACCGCGGCACCGGCGCCTTCGGTGCGCCCGCCGACGGGGCGGCGCCGCCGTCCGCGGCTGCCGCGGCGCCGGACGTGCTGACACCGGAGGCGGTCGAAGGGCCCGCGCGCTCGACCGTCGGCGGCTGCGAACGGGTCTCGCCCACCGGGTCCGACGCCGACCCCGCCGCGGACGGCGACGGGTCACGGACCGCCACGACAGCGGCGTCCGGCCCGCCGTCGAACAGGGCGCCGACCCCGACGCCCGCCGCGAAGACGGCCAGGACGGCACCCCCGACCAGCGCCGTCCGGCCCCTGCCCGAGGCGAGGAACGCCTGCCGCCCGGGTGGCGTCGCCCGCGTCATCGGCCTGCCTCCAGCCGGCGGACCCAGTCCGCGAGCTCACCGGCGGTGAGCGCCGGCTCGACCGCGGTGAGGTCTATGACCCGGTGGTCCGCGTCGCGGGTGGCGCCGGCGTCGGGCGTGCCGGGGCGGGTCCGCGTGCGGCCGTGGCGGGCCCGGGGCTGCGGGGGAGGAGTGCTGCCGTAGTAGGCGTCCACGTAGTCCGGGTGCAGCGGCGACCCGCCGCCCGGGCCGGCCGCCGGGCCGTACCGCGCGGCGTCCCGTCCGCCTCGCCCACGGCGCGCTCGACCGCCCCGGCGACCCCGGTGGCCCGGGCGAGTTCCTCGAGCTCCTCGGCGAGGTACCCGGCGAGCACGTCGAGGTCGGGCACGAGGTCGCGGTCCGCGGTGAGCCCGAAGTGCAGGTCGCCGAGGTAGGAGAGCACCGTGATGTTGAGGCCCTGCCCGTCGGCGATCGCGGAGACCGGGTAGCTCGCGAGCAGCCGGTGCCCGGCGAGGTAGAGCGGCACCGACGGGCCGGGCACGTTGGAGACGAAGAGGTTGAACAGGCTGGCCCGCTCGAGCACCCGCAGCCGGGCGTTGGCCCGCATCGTCAGACCCATGAGGGCCGGCATCGTGAACTGGTAGGCGTCGGCGAGCAGGTTCGCCGAGAGCGCGTCGTGCTGGTATTTCGCGACCGACGTCGCCTCGTGCGCGACGCGCATCCGGGTCAGCGGGTCGGGCTCGTCGGTCGGCAGGACGGCGAGCATGAGCGAGACCCGGTTGCCGAACGTGCCGTCGCCGCTCTTGGCCCCCTGCGCCGCGGACGTCCGCACCGACACCGGCACCGCGGCGACGAGCGGGTCCTCGGGCAGCGCGTCGTGGGTCGACAGCCAGCGCCGCAGCGCACCGGCGCACATCGCGAGGACGACGTCGTTGACGGTCATCCCGGCCGCGGACTTCACGGCCTTGACGACGTCGAGCGGCACCGAGCGCAGCGCGATCCGGCGGTGCGCGGACACGTTGCGATTGAACGGGGTCGCGGGCGCGCGGCCCGGGACGTGCTCGAGCAGGCCGCCGTCCCCGATCCCGAGGCCGCCGGGCAGGACCGCACCGAGCCCGGAGCCGGACGCCTCCTCGGCGAGCCGGTTCGCGACCGCCGACACGAGGTCGACGCCGGGCAGCCGCGGCAGCGCGATGGACAGCAGCGCGGGGGCCGAGCGCGCGACGTCGGCCGCGAACCGGCCCGCCGTCGTGGGGACGGTGGCCAGGGACGCCGCGGCCTTGGCGAGCAGCGTCAGCGAACCGGGTGCCGGGTCCGGGTCCCAGGGCGGGGCCGGTGGGATCTCGCGGCCCTCGGGGCTCAGGTCGAGCAGCGCGGCGGCGATCTCCTGCCCGCCGACGCCGTCGATCATCGCGTGGTGGACCTTGGAGTAGATCGCCGCCCGGTCCCCCTCGAGACCGTGGATGAGGTAGATCTCCCACAGCGGGCGGGACCGGTCGAGGGTCCGGGCGTGGATCCGGGCGACCTGCTCGGTGAGCTGGTGCATGCTGCCGGGCGCCGGCAGCGCGAGCTCGCGCACGTGGAACTCGAGGTCGAAGTCCGCGTCCTCGACCCAGAACGGCTGCCCGAGGCCGAGCGGCACCTCGACGATCTTGCGCCGCATCGGCGGCACGAGGTGCAGCCGGTCGCCGACGACGGCGGTCAGCCGGTCGAGGGTCACCCGCTCGCCCGCCGCGTCGAGGGCCTCGACGACCTGGATGCTGCCGACGTGTCCCGTCGTCCGCGGGGTGTCCAGGGCGAGGAACGCGGCGTCCAGTCCCGTGAGCTGTTCCATGGCCGCGACCGTACGCCCGATGTGACGTACCTGGCACCCGGCGTCCCGCCGTGCGGACGCCGCGGCCCGGCACGCGCGCGACGCCCCGCGCTCGATTGACACGCACCAGGCCCGGACGCACGCTGGCGGAATGAGCGTGGAGCTGCCGGCGTCCCAGTGGGTCGACCTCGACGGACCGGTGCACTGGATCGACTTCGGCGGCCCCGACGACGGCCCGCTCCTCGTCTGCGTGCACGGCCTCGGCGGCTCGCACGTCAACTGGGCGGCGGTGGCCCCCGACCTCGCGAAGACCTGCCGGGTCGTCGCGCTCGACCTCGCCGGGTTCGGGCACACCCCGGGCGCCGGCCGCTCGACGTCCGTCCAGGCGAACGCCCGTCTCGTCGTCCGGTTCCTCGAGGAGGTCGCCGGCGCCCCCGCGGTGCTCGTCGGCAACTCGATGGGCGGCCTCATCAGCAATCTCGTCGCGGCGCAGCGCCCGGACCTCGTCGCCGGCCTCGTGCTCGTCGACCCGGCACTGCCCGTCTCGCTGCGGGCCAAGCCGGACCCGTTGACGACCGGGATGTTCGCCGCCTACTTCACCCCGGGCCTCGGCAAGGCCGTCATCGCCGGTCGCAAGCGCGTCCGCACCGCGGAGCAGCTCGCGATGGACACCCTGCGGCTGTGCTGCGTCGACCCCTCCCGGGTGCCGAAGGCGGTGCTGCGCGAGCACATCCACCTCGCCAAGACCCGCAAGCAGTACGCCGAGATGGAGGCGGAGTTCGTCACCGCGACCCGCTCGCTCGTCTGGCTGCTCGCCCGCCGCCGGGCCCACACGGCGATGCTGCGTCGCTACACCGGTCCGGTCCTGCTCATCCACGGCGACCGGGACCGGCTCGTCTCCATCGCCTCGGCCCGGGAGGCCGCGAAGGCCAACCCCGCGTGGCGGTTCGAGGTCGCGCACGACATCGGCCACGTCCCCCAGCTCGAGGCGCCGGACTGGACGCGCGACGTCGTCCTCGACTGGCTGGCGACGGACGGCGTGAGCGCCGCGGACGCCGCGCGCGGCACCGCGCAAAGCCCTCAACTGCGCTCCGGGCGGGGTGCCGTCCAGTAGCGTCGCCCCCGTGAGCACCCGGACGCCGACGAGCACCGTCTCGAGCGCGACGGTCCGCACCCCCGCCGACCTCGCCGGCGTCTTTGCCGGCTGCGTCCGGGCCCGTGGCCTGACCACGGACCGGTTCACCGCCTGGACGGCGTGGGAGACCTTCGCGGACTTCGCCGCGGTCCGGATGCGCGCCGCCGACGGGCTCGAGGCCGACGCCCTGCTCTACCAGTGGGGCACCTACCACCGCGGCGGTCGCTCGCAGTTCTGCCTCGTGCTGAGCCGCCAGGTCGTCGCGGCGCCGGGCGAGATCTCGCTCGTCGGGCACGACGAGTACCTCCAGCTCGACGTCCGGCTGACCTACGACGTCGACCCGACGCTCACCGCGCTCGGCCGCTTCGAGTCGTCGTGGGTGCAGGACGGCGAGCGCGCCGCGAGCGGCTGGGTGGCCCAGGTGAGCGGCCGGCCGGAGTGGCCGGTGCTGTCGCCGCTGCGGCCCGCCACGGTCGAGGTCACGAGCGAACGGGTCTGACCCGTTGCGCCGCAAGGCGTCTCACCGCGGCCGAAGATGCTGCAGCATGGGCGGTGCGCCCTCACAGCCGTGGGTCGACCGGCTCCGACTCGCACGCGAGCACGGCGAAGACGCACTCGTGGACCCGCCACAGCGGCTCGCCGCGCGCCGTCCGCTCCAGGGCCTCCAGGCCGAGCGCGTACTCGCGCAGCGCGAGGGAGCGCTTGTGCCCCAGGCTCCGCCGCCGCAGCCGCTCGAGGTTCGCCGGCTCGGTGTACTCCGGGCCGTAGATGATCCGCAGGTACTCCCGGCCGCGGACCTTGACGCCCGGCTGGACGATCCCCTTCGGGCCGCGGACGAGGTTCGCGACCGGCTTGACGACCATGCCCTCGCCGCCCGCGCCGGTGAGCTCCTCCCACCAGGCCACGCCCGCCGCGACCGACGTCGCGTCGTCCGTGCGGACGACGAGCCGCCGCGTCGGGGCGACGAGACCCGGGTCGGCGGCGACGAGCGTGTCGGCGATCCCGAGGTGCCACAGGTGGTGCCGGGTGTGGAACGCCCGCGCCGGCGGGGCCGCCGTCTCGTCGGCGAGCCCGGCGGCGAGCACCTGGAACGGCGCGACGCGCAGCCCCGACAGCCCTTCGGTCGGCCAGCAGTACCGCCGGTAGGCCGCCGTGAAGGCGTCGACGTCGGTGCTGCGCGCCTGTGTGCGGGCGAGCAGGTCGCCGACGTCGATCCCCCGTGCCGCAACGGATCCGAGCACGTCGAGGGTCGCCGGCAGGGCCGCCCGCCCGGCGGCACCGACGGCGGCGTACTGCCGCCGCAGCAGTTCCAGCGCCTTCGCCGACCACGGCATGACCTCGGCGTCGAGCAGCACCCAGTCGGCGTCGTCGTCGCCCCCGCCGACCGCCGTCCAGAGGTCGGTCGCGTCGGCGGCGGCGCGCAGCCGGTCGACGAGGGCGGCCGTGAGGTCGTCGTCGAGGAACGCCCGGCCGGTCCGGGTCCAGACGGCGCCGGATGCCCCGCCGTCCGCCCCGCCGTCCGNCCCCGCCGTCAGGAACCGCGCCCAGCCCGAAGCGCCGCCGCGCGACGTCCGGCGTCCGGGCCAGGAGCACGACGGCCCGCGACCCCATGTGCTTCTCCTCGCACACGACCTCGACGACGCCGTCGTCGGCGTAGGCGGCGAACGCCTCGGCCGGGTGCTCGAGCACGTCCGGCAGCGTCGAGGTGGCGCACGGCGCCATCGTCGGCGGCAGGTAGAGCAGCGGACGCGGGTCGATCGCGAACCGGCTCATGACCTCGAGCGCCGCGGCGGCGTTCTCCGCGCGCACGGACACCCGCCCGTGGTGCGCCGTCTCGAGGACCCGCACCGGGCCGTCGGGCAGGACGTCGGTCAGGTCGAGCCCGTCCGCGTGCTGCGCCCCGCCCCTGCCGGGTGCCGCTGCGCGCGTGGTTTGCTCTGCCAGCAGGAGCGAGCCAGGCCCGCTCGGCCTGGCGTCCTGGGTTTGGCTCGCTGGTGATGGCAGAGCAAAGCCTCCTGCAGCCGCTTCCTGGTCCGCGTCGAGCGGGCGGACCGGCGCGTACCACTCGCGCTCGGCCGGCACCGCGACGATCTCCCGCTCCGGGTAGCGCAGCGCCGTGAGCGCACCGCCGAAGACGCAGCCGGTGTCGAGGCACAGGGTGTTGTTGACCCACTCCGGCGTCGCCGTCGGGGTGTGGCCGTAGAGCACCGTGGCCCGGCCGCGGTACTCCTTCGCCCACGGGTAGCGCACCGGCAGGCCGTACTCGTCGGTCTCGCCGGTGGTGTCGCCGTAGAGCGCGAACGAGCGGACCCGCCCGGACGCGCGCCCGTGGTAGGCCTCCTTGAGCCCCGCGTGCGAGACGACGAGGCGGCCCTCGTCGAGCACGAGGTGCGACACGAGCCCGTCCATGAACGCCTCGGCCGCGGCCCGGAACTCCGGCGTCTCGCGCCCGAGCTGGTCGAGCGACTCGGCGAGCCCGTGCGAGACCTTGACGTTGCGCCCGCGCAGCGCGCGGATGAGCTTGTTCTCGTGGTTGCCCGGCACGCAGAGCGCCTCGCCCGCCGAGACCATGCCCATGACGAGCCGCAGCACGCCCGGGGTGTCCGGGCCGCGGTCGACGAGGTCGCCGACGAACACCGCGGTCCGCCCCGGCGGCGGGGTCGCGCCGACGGCCCGGCCCTCGTCGTCCCGGCGCAGCCCGTACCCCAGCGTCGTCAACAGCGTCTCGAGCTCGCCGCGGCAGCCGTGGACGTCGCCGACGACGTCGAACGGGCCGGTGAGCTCGCGGTGGTCGTTGAGCATCCGGGTGAACCGCACGTGCGCCGCCGCGACCTCGTCGGCGCCCCGGAGCACGTGGACGATCCGGAAGCCCTCGCGCTGCAGCCGCGGGAGGCTGCGGCGCAGCGCGGCCGCGTGCCGCTTGACGACGTGCGCGCCGAAGTCGCGGTCCGGGCGGGACTCGTTGCGGCGCACGCACTCCGCGACCGGCACGTCGAGGACGACGGCGACCGGCAGGACGTCGTGCTCGCGCGCCAGCTTCACCAGGCTCGCGCGCGCGTGCTCCTGGACGTTCGTCGCGTCGACGACCGTGAGCAGCCCGCGCCGCAGCCGGATGCCGACGACGTGGTGCAGTGCCTCGAAGGCGTCCGTCGACGCGGTCTGGTCGTTCTCGTCGTCCGCGACGACGCCGCGGTAGTGGTCGCTCGACAGCACCTGCGTCGGGGCGAAGCAGCGGGCCGCGAACGTCGACTTCCCGGAGCCGGACGCGCCGACGAGGACGACGAGCGCCACCTGCGGGATCTCGAGCACCTTCTCCACCGGCTCCGGCGTCTCCTCGCTCATCGTGCGAACACCCCCAGCTGCGTCGGTCGCCCGACCTCCTCGTCGTCCTGGCCGACCCCGGTGACGGTCACGGCGTACCCGTGCCGCTGCGCCACGCCGTCCGCCCAGTGCCGGAACTCCTCGCGGGTCCACTCGAACCGGTGGTCCCGGTGCCGCAGGTGCCCCGGTTCGAGCCCGTAGCGGACGTTCCACTCGACGTTCGGCGTCGTGACGACGACCGTGCGCGGTCGTGCGGCCCCGAAGACGGCCGCCTCGAGCGCAGGCAGCCGCGGCGGGTCGACGTGCTCGACGACCTCCATGAGGACGGCCGCGTCGAACCCGGCGAGCCGGGCGTCCCGGTAGGTGAGCGCCGTCTGCACGAGCTCGAGCCGGTCCCGGGTGCGCTCGGGCATCCGGTCGAGCCGGAGCCGGCGCGCGGCGACCTGCAGCGCGAGGTACGAGACGTCGGCGCCGACGACCCGGGTGAACGACCGGTCGGCGAGCAGGGCGCCGAGCAGTGCCCCCTCGCCGCAGCCGAGGTCGAGCACGGACGACGCCCCCGCTGTCCGCAGCGCGTCGACCACCGCAGCGATCCGCTGCTTCGCGAGCGGCGGTGGCACCCGTTCGGCGTCGGGCGCGTCCCCGGTCGTGACGGCCTCGGTCGTGACGTCCTCGGGCGTGACGGCCTCGGCCGCCGGTTCCTCGGACGCCGTCACCTCCTCGACCTCGGCCACCTCCTCGACCGGGACGGCGTTGTCGACGTCGTCGACGTCCGTGTCGTCGGCGTCGGCGAGCCTCTCGATCGCGAGCTGCTGCAGCGCCGTCCGGACGAACGCGTGCCGCCGGCGCAGGTACCGGCGGGTGATCAGGCCCCGCTCGGGGTGCGTCGCGAGCCAGCCCGTACCGGCGCGCACGAGCTTGTCGACCTCGTCGGCCGCGACCCAGTAGTGCTTCGCGTCGTCGAGCACCGGCAGGAGCACGTAGAGGTGGTTGAGCGCCTCGGCGAGCCGGACGGTGCCGGTGAGCCGCAGCGCGACGTAGCGGGAGTCGCCCCACTCGGGGAACTCCTCGTCGAGCGGCAGCGGCCGGGCCTCGACGGTCCAGCCGAGCGGGGCGAAGAGCCGCTCCGCGAGGTCGGCCCCGCCGCGGCACGGCACGACCGGCACGGTGACCTCGAGCACGAGCGGCGCCGCCGCGGCATCCGGGCGCAGGTCGCAGCGCCCCGCGAGCGCCGTCCGGAAGACCTGCCCGAGCGCGACCGCGAGGAGCGAGCCTGCCGCGTACGGCCGGTCGTTGACGTACTGGGCGAGGGTGCCGTCGCCGCCCGGGGCGGAGCGTCGCCGGCCCGAGCCGGGCCGGCCGCGCACGAGGGCGACCGGGTCCACCTCGAGCACGAGGGCCGCCGTGCAGCGCGCCGCGGCGGCCTCCGGGTACACGACGTGCACCGTCCCCGAGGCGACCCCGAACGACTGCGCCCGGCCGGGGTGCTTGTGCAGCAGGTAGCCCAGGTCCGTCGCGTCCGGGAGCGCCTCGTTCGCGGAGGCGGTGATCGTCAGGAGCACGGCTCGATCGTGGCAGCGGACGGGGCGGTGCGTCGTCCGCTTATCGGCCCCGGCCGCCCGCGTGCACGGGACGTGTCCGCCGAACGGGTGCATCCTGACCACATCGGTCCATATTGTGGACGATGCGCGCCTGAACTGCGGGAACAAGGCGCGCGCGGAGTAGGTTCACAGGGCGGACCCCTGCCCACCGGGGTGCCCGCCCTGGCCCCGTCCCCACTCGTCCGGGCTGGACCGCCCGGCCGTCGACCACAAGCGGAGAAGCATCGATGCCGATCTACGACGACGTCACCCAGCTCATCGGGCGGACCCCGCTCGTCAGGCTCAACCGGATCACGGACGGCGCCGAGGCGACCGTCGTGGGGAAGCTCGAGTTCTACAACCCGTCGAGCAGCGTCAAGGACCGCATCGGCGCGTCCATGATCGACGCGGCCGAGGCCTCCGGTGAGCTCAAGCCCGGCGGCACGATCGTCGAGGCGACGTCCGGCAACACCGGCATCGCGCTCGCCATGGTCGGTGCGGCGCGCGGGTACAAGGTCGTCCTCACGATGCCCGAGTCGATGAGCAAGGAGCGTCGCGCGCTGCTGCGCGCCTACGGCGCCGAGCTCGTCCTCACACCGGCCCCCGAGGGCATGAAGGGCGCGGTCGCGAAGGCCGAGGAGATCGGCCGCGAGCAGGGCGCCGTCCTCGTGCGCCAGTTCGCGAACGCCGCGAACCCCGAGATCCACCGCACGACGACGGCCGAGGAGATCTGGGCCGACACCGACGGCAAGGTCGACATCTTCGTCGCGGGCATCGGCACCGGCGGCACCCTGACCGGCGTCGGCCAGGTGCTCAAGGCGCGCAAGCCGGGCGTCCAGGTCGTCGCCGTCGAGCCGCTCGCGTCGCCGATCCTCAACGGCGGGCAGCCGGCGGGGCACCCGATCCAGGGCATCGGCGCGAACTTCGTGCCGGAGATCCTCGACCGCACCGTCTACGACGAGGTCCTCGACGCCCCCACCGAGGAGGCCGTCGCGTACGCCCGCCGCGCCGCCAAGGAGGAGGGTCTGCTCGTCGGCATCTCGTCCGGTGCCGCGCTCTGGGGCGCGACGCAGCTCGCGAAGCGGCCGGAGAACGCCGGCAAGCTCATCGTCGTGATCATCCCGTCGTTCGGCGAGCGCTACCTGTCGACGATCCTCTACTCCGACCTCATGGACTGACCGAGCCCGTGTCCGACCCCCGCCCGCGCAGGCCCCTGGTTCGACCGGGCCGCGCGGGCGGGGTCGTTCTCGCCCGGCGGACCGCGCTCGTGCTCGCCACTCTCGGCTGGCTGGGCAGCCTGCCTGTCACCGTCGAACGTCTGCGCGGCGGCACGGGCGGGCCGTACCGGGCGCTGCTCGCCGCGCTCGTGCCGTGGACGCTCCCCGTGCTCGCGGTCGCGGTGCTGCTCGCGGCCGTGGCCCTGCGGCTGGGCCGGGCGTCCGGACGGCGGCGCGCGGCACTGCTCGTCGGCGGCCTCGCGGTCGTGACGCTCGGGGTGCACACCGCGTGGGTCGCGCCGTCCGTCGTCCCGGACCGGGGTGCCCCGGTGGCCGGTGCCTCGGGGCCGGGCGGGGTGACCCTCGTACCGGAGACGGTCCGGGTGCTCGCCCTCAACCTCGAGTTCGGCCAGGCGGACCCGGCCGTCGTCGTCGACGTCGTCCGTCGTGAGCGGGTCGACGTGCTCCTCGCGGTCGAGCTCACCCCGGGCGCGGTGTCGGAGCTGCGCGCGGCGGGGCTGGAGACCGTGCTGCCGACCTCGAGCCTCGCGGCCGAGGGCGGGGCGAGCGGGTCGGGCCTGTGGACCCGGCTGCCCGCCGAAGCGCTCGACCCGGTCGCCGGGACGACGTTCCGCGCGCCGCGCGCCCGGCTCACGGTCGCGCCCGGGCGGACGGTCGTCGTCACTGCGGCGCACCCGCACCCGCCGCTCCAGCCGGCCTGGTGGGAGCGGGACCTCGGCCTGTTCGCCGACGAGGTGCGGGCCGCCGGTGCCGAGCCGCAGATCCTCGGGGGCGACTACAACGCGACGCTCGACCACGCGCCGTTCCGCGCTCTGCTCGGCACCGGTCTCACGGACGCCGCCGACGCGGCCGGGGTGACGGGCGGCGCCTGGCCCGGGCTCACCTGGCCGGCCGACCGGTCCTTCCCGCCGGTCATGCGCCTCGACCACGTGCTCGTGACGACGAGAACCCTCGCGGCGTCGGACGTCTCGACGGTCACCGTCCCCGGCACGGACCACCGGGGCGTGCTCACGACGGTCACCCTGCGGTAGCCGCCGCAGGGGAGGTCGGGACGTCCGGTCGGTTGCGCCGTCCGTGGGGCGGGAGTCGAATGGCAGCCTGACGCTCCACGCGGAGGTGATCGCGGTGAAGGCAGCAGTCGGCGACCGCTTGGTCGTGAAGTCGGCGCACGTGGACGGCCCGGTGCGGGACGGCGAGGTGATCGAGGTCCGCGGCCACGACGGTGAGCCGCCGTTCGTCGTCCGCTGGGAGGACGGCCACGAGGGCCTGTACTTCCCCGGGTCGGACACGGTGGTGCACCACCCGGCAGGCTGACAGCGGCGTCCGGCGCTCAACCCGGCCGCCGGGGTGCCGATCTACCGAGGATGACGACGACCGGCGCCCCGAGCGGCCCCTCCGCACCTCCGGCGGTGCTGCGACCGGGTCTGCGGGCCGTGGGCTCGCTGCGCACGAGCCTGCGCCTGAGCACGCTCGTGGCCCTGCTCCTGCTCCCGACCCTCGTCGCGACCTGGGCGTTCGCCGGGGCCGTCAACGGCCAGATCGGCTTCAGCGCGGCCGAGCGCGTCGGTGTCGTCGTCATCGAGCCTGCGCTCCAGCAGATGGCCGCCGTCGCGGCCGGCGACCGCCCCGACCTGGCGGCGCTCACCGCCGCGGTCGACGCGCGCCCGGAGCTCGCCGCCGGCGAGCAGCTCGCGGCGGTCTCCGCGGCGGTCTCCGCGGCGAAGGGATGGACGGCCGCGGACCGGTTCGCCGTCGTCAAGGCCCTCGGCGACCTCGTGACCCAGGTCGGCAACACCTCGAACCTCATCCTCGACCCGGACCTCGACTCGTTCTACGTCATGGACGCGATGGTCGTGCAGCTGCCGAAGGCGCTCGTCGCCGTCGTCCAGTCGCAGACCACGGCCACCGGCGCGGCCGCCGTCCCCGTGCAGGCCGTGCTCGCCGGGCAGGTCTCCGCGGCCGGTCAGGCGCTGGCCGGTGACGTGGGGACGGCCGTCGAGAACAGCGCCCGGACCACCCTCGCGGGGGACCTGGAGCCGGCGACGGCGTCCGCCGCGGCACTGACGACGCTCTCGGAGACCCTGAGCGCCTCCGTGAGCACGCCCGGCCCGGTCGCGGACGACCGGACGGACCCGGTCGCCGCCGCGCTCGCCGCCGCCGTCCCCGCCCTCACCGATGCGCTCGACGCGCTGCTCGTCGTCCGGCTCGACGGGTTCGTGTTCCAGCGCAACCTCATGCTCGCGCTCGTGCTCGCCGGGGTCGCGCTCGCGGTGTACACGGCGGTGGCCGTCTGGTGGCGCACCCGCACGGACGTCGCGATGACGGTCGCGGGGATCGCCGCCATCGCGCGCGGCGACCTGGCCGGGACGGCGCTGCCGGCCGGAGCGGACGAGTTCGGCGACATCGCGACGAACCTCACCGCGGTGCGGCAGGGGATCTCGTCGCTCGTCGCCTCGATCGACCGGATCACCGCGGACCAGGAGCTGACCCTGCGCTCGCACGTGGACGTCGACGCCTTCGAGGGTGACTACCGGACCCTGGCCAACGGCCTCAACGAGATGGTCGCCTCGCACGTCGCGGTCCGGGCGGCGATGGGGACCGTCAGCGAGTTCGCGCACGGCGACTTCGACGCGCCGCTGCCGCTGCTGCCGGGCCTCAAGCCGTACGTCGTCGACACCATCGAGCAGCTGCGGATGAACCTGCGCGCGCTCGCCGAGGACACGCTCATCCTGTCGACCGCCGCGCGGGAGGGACGGCTCGAGGTCCGCGTCGACGCATCCCGTCACCACGGCGGGTTCCGGCGCGTCGTCGAGGGCGTCAACGACACCCTCGACACCGTGATCGGCCCGTTGACACAGGTGTCGCGGGTGCTCACGGCGATGGCGGACGGCGACCTCACCCAGCGGATCACGGACACCTACGCGGGCCGGCTCGAGGACCTGCGCCTGGCCGCCAACGACTCGCTCGCCAAGCTCGCCGGCACGGTCGCCGAGGTCATGGAGGCGACCGACCATCTCGCGAACGCGTCGTCCCAGATCGCCGGCGCGTCGCAGTCGTTGTCGCAGGCCGCGACCGAGCAGGCGGCGAGCGTCGAGGAGACGAGCACGAGTGTCGAGGAGCTCGGCTCGTTCGTCGCGCAGAACAGCCAGAACGCGAAGGCCACCGACGCGATCGCCGCGAAGGCCGCCGCCGAGGCGACCGAGGGCGGGACGGCGGTCGACGAGACGGTGCGGGCGATGAAGGAGATCGCGGCGAAGATCGCGATCATCGACGACATCGCGTTCCAGACGAACATGCTCGCGCTCAACGCGACGACGGCGAACCCCTTGCCGTGCTCCCNGCGATGAAGGAGATCGCGGCGAAGATCGCGATCATCGACGACATCGCGTTCCAGACGAACATGCTCGCGCTCAACGCGACGATCGAGGCGGCGCGGGCGGGGGAGCACGGCAAGGGGTTCGCCGTCGTCGCGACCGAGGTCGGCAAGCTCGCCGAGCGCTCGCAGGTGGCCGCCGCGCAGATCGGCGAGCTCGCGACCCGCAGCGTCCGGACGGCGGAGCGCGCCGGGGCGCTGCTCGCCGAGATCGTGCCCGCGATCAAGCAGACGTCCGGGCTGGTCCAGGAGATCGCCGCGGCGTCCCACGAGCAGAGCAACGGCGTCGGCCAGATCAACCGGGCGATGTCGCAGATGACCGCCGTGACCGAGCAGAACGCCTCCTCGAGCGAGGAGCTCGCCGCGACATCCGACCAGATGACCGGCCAGACCGCGAAGCTGCGCGAGATGATGCACTTCTTCCGGACCGGGGCCGACCCGGCGGCGCGGGCCGCACGGCCGGCCGGGCCGTCGTCCGGCCCGGTCGTCGCCTCGGGTGCCCGGCCGGTGCCGAGCGGTCGCGGGCTGCCGCCCGTCCCGGTCCAGCGGCCGGCGGCGCCGGCGTTCGACGAGTCGCAGTTCGACCGGTTCTGACCAGCGGGCGTCCTGGCTCAGTCGTCGTCGTCCGGGCGCTGCCCCGGCAGCTGGGCACCCGGAACCGGCGGCCGGCGGAAGTCCTGGCTCGTCCAGTCGGAGGCCGCCCGCAGCACGACGACGGACGCGCCCGTCCCGATCGCGAGAGCGAGCACGACGGCAGCCACCCGCAGCCCGCGGCCGGGGACGTGGCCCGGGTGTCCGCCGTCCGCCGCCTGCCGGTGCTCGGCCGACGGTGCGGACGCCCCTCTGAGCCGCAGCGCGACGTCCGGCGCGCCGGTCAGGGCGATCCGCCCCGACGAGACCACGCGCAGCGCCGGCACGACCCGCCCGAGCACGTGCACCGCCGTCACCACGAGCCACGCCACGACCCAGCCCTGGTGCACGGTGACGAGCGAGATCCCGAACCCGAGCGGCGCGACGACCGGGCGCTTCCCCCCTCGGGGCCGACCACGACGAGCAGCAGCCCGCTCGCCAGCGCACCGACGGTCGTGAGCACCACGAGCGGCCCGAGGACGCGCAGCACGAGCGGCGGCGGACCGGCCTCGACGTAGACGCGCGACCCGAGGTAGTACCGGGCGGCGCGCCAGCCGGTCGTCACGGTCTTGAGGAGAACCGGCGGCACGAGCAGGGTGCCGACGACGATGTGCACGCTCAGCAGCTGGTGCATCGCGAGGAGGGTGACCCCCTCGACCGCGAAGAGCACGAGGAGAACGAGCCCGGTCCACGAGGTCATCCGCGCGTTTCCCGCCGGGCCGCCCGTGCGCGGGAGGACGGGTTCGTCGCGATGGGCCTGCCCGACCGCGGTCTGCGCGAGGTCGGTGAGGGCGTCGCCGATCGGGCTGGGCGGCAGGAGAGCGGTCACGGTCCTCAGGTGTAGCGGGTCCGACCTGAGAGAACGCCGAGACGCTCCGGGTGAACGGGGATGGTGTGCGGGCCGTATCCGGTGGTGGTGCGGTGCGTGCCGCGGGAGTGGAGGTGCCATGAGGCGGGGTGTCGTGGCGCTCGTGGTCGTGGGGGTGCTCGCCGGGTGTTCGGGCGGGTCGGACGGGTCGGGCGCCGGGGTCGCGGGGTCGCCGACTGCTGCTGCGGCTGTGGCCTCGAGCGGCGCCGCGCAGGTGAAGACCTACCGGGCCCCTGACGGCACCGAGCTGCAGTACGTCCTCGTCGTCCCCGCCGGCCGTACCGCGGGAACGCCCGGGAAGGTGCTACTAGCCTTCCCGCCCGGCGGCCAGGACCTCGACCTCACCCGGAGCATCGTCGAGGACCGCTGGCAGGCCGAGGCGCTGCGCCGCGACTGGGTCGTCGTCTCCCCGGCCGCCGGTTCACCGGGTGTGTTCTACGAGCCCGCCGCCGCGGCCCTGGTACCCGGCCTGCTCGACGAGGTCGCCCGCACCTACCCGCCCGAGGGTGGCCGCTTCGACCTGGCCGGCGTGAGCAACGGCGGCCTGTCCGCCTTCCGGGCCGCCGAGGACCACCCCGACCGCTTCCGATCGCTCGTCGTCTTCCCCGGGATGCCGCCGGACGAGTCCGACACGGCCGCGCTGGCCCGGTTGAAGGGCCTCGGGACGGCGTTCTTCGTCGGCGCCGACGACTCGGGCTGGCTCGAGGGCAGCCGCCGCGCCGCCGCTGCGCTGATCGCGATGGGGAACCGCGTCGAGCTGACCGAGGTGCCCGGCCAGGGGCACATCATCGAGACGCTCACGGGTGAGGACCTGTTCGACGCCATGGACCGGGTCAGGGGCTGACCCTGCTCGCCGGATCGGGTGGCGCCGCAGGTCGACGGCCCGGGATCGGGCACAATGGCTGGGCACCATGGAGGGCTGGCCGAGTGGCTGATGGCGACGGTCTTGAAAACCGTTAGGGCGGTACCCAACCCGTCCTCAGGGGTTCGAATCCCTTGCCCTCCGCGAGCAGGCAAAATGCGGGCTGACCTGCGATGACGTGTCCAGAGCCGGTGCGTGCTCTGGGCGGGGTGACGTCCGGGGGACTACGGCAAACCGTGGCCGATTACGGGTGGCTGCGGGGAATACGCGGGGACGAAAGCGGTGCGCTTGGACGCCTGTCACGGGGCCGGCCTCGTCCGACCCGACTCGTGCCACCTCGCTGATCGGTTGCTGGCGGTGGGGCTGTGACCTGCACGGTTTCGGCGGCGAACACGCCGACGTGGTCACTAAGAAGTCACGGAGCTGCTCGTCGCTAGGGCATCTCGAGAGCCCGTTGAAGCGCCGCGTACCCGGCTGGCTCCCAGGTCGGTTTGCCGCCAGGAAGGCCGTGTCTGCCGTTCTGCCCTATGCCGATCAGGTTCAGAGCGCGCATGACTGCCCAGCCGCGGGCCCGGGTGACGGTGGCGTCGTCAGCCAGCCCGTAGGCGTCGAGGAAGCGGTTCGCTGTCCCGGCGGGCAACAGGATCCAGGCAGCGGATAGATCAGTCGCGGGATCGCCTGAGCACATGTCTCCAAAGTCGATGACCCCAGCGAGCCTCCCGTGCCGGACCACCACGTTCGCGGGATGGAGGTCACCATGGAGCCACACCGGCGCGCTCTCAGAGGCGGGCGCTGCGACAGCTGCCTCCCACACTGCTCGCGCCGCGCCAGCGTCGTCATGGCCGGCGATGACCTCGAACCAAGCGTCAACACTGTCCTGCGGCTCGGCCATGGGAACGGCGCGCGAAGGATTGACAGGGGCATCAGCTGGGGCCGGGTGATGCAGTGCTCCCAAGAACGCTGCAAGGACCTCGGCCGACCCGGCGTGGGTGATCGGCTCGCGATCGGCCGGCTCACCATCGACCCACCGCGCGATGGTCCAAGTGTGCTCGAACAGGCTTGACGGCTGGCCAATGCGCACTGGTACCGGCGTGGGCAGCGGCAGGCGCTCGGCCAACAGTGGCAGCCACGTCTGCTCCGAGAGCAGCAGGGCTGGCGCCCGTTCACTGCGGGGCAGCCGAACGGCCAGTTCCTGCCCGAGGCGCCACTGCTGGTTGTCCCAGCCGCCGTCAACGAGCTGCAACTCCAGGTCCGCAAGGTCCGGGTGCTGGTCGAGCAGCAGCGCACGCACCAAGTCGGCGTCGAGCCTCACCTGGCCCATGAACATGCTCCTATCACCAGGGGGCGCCAGCACGGTAGCAGCGCCGCTCTGCAAGGCCTCGGAAACTGCCCGCGGACCTGGTAGCCGGCACCGCAGCCTCGGACATCAACGCTCGGCGTCGAGCGCGACCCGCCTCGCAAGCGAGAGGTTGAACTCTAGGCGGTCACTAAGGGCAGTGGCACGAGTCAGGTCCGACGTGTCCCGTGGCTGAGTCGAACGCGGTCCCACGGACGCGGAGTGTCCTCCCGGCACCGCCTGGAGATCGGAGATGTCGGCTCGGTCGGTGGCACCGGAAGATGAGCGACGTCAACCACTACCTCGTGCGGGACAGCGATCGGCTCTGTTGCCGGGTGTGGGTGGCAGGTGCGGGCGGCAGGACAAGCGAGACGCTGTGCACGCTGCCGAAACTGACCTGTATGGAATCAAGGGCGGCCGCTTCGCGGCCGCCGGCGNCCGCCGGCGCGCGCCTCTGCCTCCCGCTCCGCTCCGGCCCGGCGCGCGCCTGTCACTCTGTCCTAGTGGAGTGGGTCAGGCGCAGCATCGTCACGGTAGGGCGGCAACTGTCGCTCAGATCGGCACGCCGGGCACTCTTGGACCTCCTCTGGTGCGGCGTGACCCTCATCATCATCACGGGCATGATCGAAAGAGGCGCCCTGGCGGCGGTCGTCGCCGTGGTCGGCCTGTGCCTGCTCGCTGTCAGCGGTGCCCTGTGGCTGGCTGCCCGAGTCTGGCCAACGTCCACTCCTCGCCTGGGGCCTGAAGACGGCGAGACTGCTCCGCTCGACTAGGCGGACGGTGGTCCTGCCGTTCAGAAGCCGCATCGTGTAGGCCGCCGATTGCGGCTGGCGGACGGGCCAGACGAAGCGGAGTCACTTCGGCCCGCGCGTGACCAGGTGAGCGGCTGGCTGGGGGCAGGGCGGACGGACACGCCTATAGGGTGCCAGCGCCGCGCCCCAGAGACATCCACGATGGGTTGCCAGCCGTTCGCCAGGAATGGTCAATGCCGCGGTGCATGCCACAGGCGCGGTGACCGATCCCGCGGGCCGGCCGTTACAGCTCTAGGAGGCCGGCGTTGGTCGGGGTGAACCCGCACGCCCGGATGTAGAAAGGCTTCAGGTGGTCCTCGAAGTCGACGTGCAGCCATTCACAGCCGGCTTGTCGTGCACCGTCCGCGGCCGCTTGCACGAGTTGCTGACCGATCCCACGGTGCCTTGCTGACGCAGCGACCATGACGTCCTGAATCCAGGCGTGCACGAGGCCGTCCCACACCACGTTGACGAACCCGAGCAGGTCTGTGGACGCGGCGACGGCGTCATCGCTCGAGGCTCGGGCGGTAACCCATCCAAGACTGTGTGAGTCGACGAGCTGTTGCCAGTCCCACTCCGAGACGTCGAAGACGCGCGTTCTGAAGGCCTCGGCATGCAAGCGGTTCACCTCATCGCCGTGGAAAGCCCCTCGCCATGTCGTCTCGACTGTCACCGCTCCGAGACTACGACCGCAATGCTCCTGCCCGTCAAGCGTGAGAAATCCCAAGAGGGCCTGCGCGCGGAGGTTCTAGCGACCATCTGGGCGCCCAGAGGACATCAAGACCGCTGGTCAAGGCCCTACGCGCCCATCGAATCGCCGCCCTGGCACGAGTCGGGCCGGGCAACACTTCCACGCCGCCGGCCCCGGCGAGCTCGGTCGTCACCCCTTGACACAACATAGGAGCGTCCGACTACGCCGCGTTCGCCGCCCGGGTCATCCGGGCCCACGCCCGCCGAGTCGCAGACGGCGACGTCGACGCCCTGGCCGACCTCCTACGCCTGGCCGTCGAGGTCGACACCGCCACCCAGACCGCCGTCACCGGACTCCGCGCGTTCGGCTACTCCTGGCAGGCTGCACGCGACATGGCGAAGGAGCCGGAGGTTGTGTCCGAACTGGGCTTGGTCACGCCGCCCCACACCTCGTACGTCTGGAACCTCGGGCAGGTCGTCACCGCCATGCTCAGCGCCGGGCTCGTTCTCACAACGTTGAACGAGGGCGGCCACGCAGACATGTACGCCGGGCTCGCGGCAAGCGAGCACCTGCCATCGATGTATCTCGCCGCGGCGGAGCGGCCTACGGCCTAGGGGCTCCCTAAGTCTGTGAATGGAGTCGGGTCTGAACCCGCCGGTCTTCAGCAGAGAGCCGGCGATGTAGTTGGTGAGGCTGCAGAAGCCGAGGGTGTGCTGCTGCAGGTCCTGGCCCGCTGCCGCTTGGCTGGGCGCCCGGCTACGTGAGACGACCGGCTCGTCGACACCCCGCCCGGTCCGCGGATTTGGCGCCGTGTTCGCAGCCTCTGCGGGGTTCGCGGCAGACTGTGGAGGTGACCAGGTCGCAGGAGCGCGTCCCGTTTGATCTTGAGGCGTACAAGGATCGCGTACACGGCGGTCCGTGCTTCATCTGCGCCCTCCAGGAGGGTCTCGCGGACTATCACGAGCATGTGCTGTTTGAGGATGAGTCCGCGATCGTCTTCCTCAACAGGTATCCGACGCTGCTCGGGAGTTGTCTGGTGGCTCCGCGGCGGCATCTTGTGGACGTCGTCACCGACTTCGACGAGAACGAGTACCTCGTGCTGCAGCGACTGGTCTACCGGGTCGGGCGAGCGGTCGCACAGGTGGTCCCGACCGAGCGGCTGTATGTGCTGAGTCTTGGAAGCCGGTCGGGTAATGCGCACGTGCACTGGCATGTCGCGCCGCTGCCGCCTGGTGTGCCGTACGAGCAGCAGCAGCACTACGCGCTCATGGCCGAGCACGGTGTCGTTGATGTTTCCGACGATCGGCAGGCTGCCCTGGCGGCGGCCATCTCTCAGCGCATCGCCGTTGACGCGAGCGCCTGATCCGCAAGGCATCAATCGCCCGACTCCTCCTGGCACCATCGTTGGCATGGAGCCAGGATTCGGGACCACCGTCGCGAGCGACGGTCGCACCCTCGCCTACCTCGACGGCGGTGAACCGAGCGGCTACCCCGTGATCGGGCTGCACGGGACACCCGGATGTCGCCTGAGTCGTTGGCCGGACGACTCGCTCTACGCCGACGCGGGGATTCGGTACATCACCACTGACCGGGCCGGGTACGGGCGGTCATCTCGGCGCCGAGGTCGATCCGTGGCCGACGAGGCTGCAGATGTCCTCGCGGTCGCTGACGCTCTGGGGTTGCGCAGCTTCTCCGTTGTCGGTGGGTCCGGAGGCGGCCCGCACGCCCTCGCGTGCGCTGCGTTGCTCGGGGACAGGGTTGAGCGAGTCGCCTGCCAGTCCGGGCTTGCTCCGCTCGGCCCCGATGGCCTCGAACGCGCGGACTGGGTCAGTGGCATGGGTGAGGAGATCGCCGCTGAGCTCGACTGGGCAGAGGCCGGCGAGGCCGTACTGACCGCCGAGATGGTCACGGCGCAGCGGCTCATGGCGGAGCGCATCGAGTCTGATCCCGGCGCGTTGCTGGGCGACGCCGCGAACGACACGGATGTGGGCTTCCTCGAGCGCCCCGAGACCATGACGGCCTTCCGTCGGATCATCCCGGAGCAGGCTGTGAACGGGGTCGGGGGGTCGGTTGACGACACGCTCGCGTTCGTCAAGCCGTGGGGTTTCAGCCTGTCGCTGATCCGGGTCCCGGTCCTGATCACCTATGGAGACGACGACACCTCCCTTCCCGTGTCACACGGGCGCTTCCTCGCACGGGCTGTGCCGGGTGCTCATGTCGTGGAGACATTAGATGGCGGGCACTTCGCGGACGATCCAGTCCGCGACATCCTCGACACTCACCATTGGCTCTCAACCGGGCGTGTCGCCCACCAGTAGCCAGCGGTCAGACTGCTCGGCCGCGCCCGGTCAAGCTGTTAGCGATACCTGTGCTGGACTTCCGTGACTCGCTTCGCGACGTCGGCTGTCCGGCACAAGCGCCAGCCCTGCGATGCGGATCCACGAGCGCGGTTTGCGCATATCACTGCCTCGCGGACGGATTGACGCTCCCCAAGGCCCAGCGAAGACGTCGTGCGGTCAGCGCCTACGCAGAACCATTGCAGCACTCGCTATGCAGAACATACTCTGCATATGTGGGCTCAGAAGAATTGCGATTGGCCGATGTCGCAGCCATGCGCGCCATGGCGCACCCGCTCCGACTACGGATCGTGGGCTCGTTGCGGATCGACGGGCCGGCGACGGCCTCCCTACTTGCTCGTCGTCTGAGCACCGACTCCGGCCAGACCAGTCATCACTTGCGCACGCTGGCGAGGGCCGGCTTCATCGTGGAGGCGCCTGACCTCGGCAAGGGTCCACGGGGGCGCGAACGCTGGTGGCGGGCAGCGCAGGAGTCGACGAGCTGGGATGACCTGACCTCGACCGGCCCTGAGGGGGCACTCGCGGTACAGGTGCTGGAAACTGCCGTACGCCACGTCTGGGACGAGATGCTGTCCGAGTACCAGACCCAGTCCCGCACCGGGTTCTGGAGCGCGGCCTGGGTCAATGCCGCAAGTTCCGGTGACTACCCGATCCACACCACCGCGGCAGGTCTCGAGGCACTCACTGCGGAACTCCTCGAGGTGATCGCCCGCCACGATCAAGGCCGACCCGGTAGCCCGACAGAACCAGGCGGCCAGGACAACGCACACGACGCCGACCAGCGGGCCGGACACCAACCGGCAGGCGAACCGGCAAGCGAACCGGCCGAGTCCGTCGTCGTCCTGATCCACGCCTTCCCACGCCGAGCGCCGTCGTGAGCGCAGACCCTGCTCATCCCAGCGGCCGGGCCACGGCCGGCCCGCTGCGATCGAACCGGGACTTCCGCCTGCTCTGGATAGGTCAGAGCCTGTCATCCCTGGGCGGCGCGGTCTCTGGCGTCGCCTTCCCGCTCCTCGTCCTGGCAACCACAGGCTCGGCCACCAAGGCCGGGCTCGCAGGCCTGGCAGCGAACGCACCGTTCGTGCTCCTGCAGCTACCCGCAGGCGCCTATGTGGATCGCTGGAACCGGCGCGCCGTGATGCTCTGCGCCGACGCAGGCAGGGCCGCCGCAGTCGGGAGCGTCGCGGTCGCCCTGGTTCTGGGCGCCCTCACCTACTGGCAGATCCTCGTGGTAGCCGCTCTGGAGAGCTCCTGCCTGGTCGTCTTCAGGCTCGCCGAAGGCGCTGCCCTGAAAGCCGTCGTCCCGGACGAGTCCCAGCTCGGGACAGCAATCGCCCTCAACCAAGCACGCAGCTACGGCACGTCCCTTGCCGGCGACCCCCTCGGCGGGTTCCTCTTCGGGATCCGACACCTGCTCCCGTTTGTGGTCGATGCGGTCTCGTATGTCGTGTCCCTGATGACGGTTGCCGCCATCCGGACGCCGCTGCCCGCGCCGACGGCCACTGGCACACGGCACCTGGGCCGGGAGATCCGCGAAGGCCTGACCGCCGCCTGGTCGAACAGGTTCTTGCGAACCGCGAGTCTGCTGACGGCCGGCAGCGACTTCGTGATCAACGGCCTGTTCCTCATCACCATCGTCATCGCCAGCCGTCATGGTGCCTCGCCGGCGCAGATCGGCGTGATGCTGGCCATCGGAGGTGCAGGCGGGCTCCTGGGGGCGCTCACCGCCCCGAAGCTGGCTCCACGGATCCCGTCCCTGCGCTTCGTCATCGCCGGAGTCGCGTGGGTCGCCGTCCCGGCGATCCTTCTCATGACGACCTCCGCCAATCCCCTCGCTCTCGGCGCGCTGCTCGCCCTCATCTTGTCCGTCTGGCCGCTCTACAACGCCGTCGTGGTGGCCCGATGGATGGCCCAGGTCCCCGACAACCTCATCGGACGAGTCCAAGGGGCCGTCGCCCTCCTCGGATGGGCACCCGTCCCACTCGCTCCGCTCCTCGGTGGCGTGCTCTTGGACCACCTGGGCGGGGTCGTCACTCTCACGATCTTCGCTGCCCTCATGACCGCCGTTGCCGTCGCGGCCAGCCTCAGCCAAGACATACGCACCGAGTCCCAACGCCCCCCGTTGAACGGCCGCGAGCGGTCCCCGGACATGCCAGCCGTTGAGCCCACAGGTGGTGAATTTCGATGAGCAACCCTGGCGAGTTTCACCGAGCGGCATCACCGTTCCAGCAGCAGTGCCGAGGGGACCGACGGCCCTGGCGTCAGGCGTGACGTGGCTGCTTGGCAGGCGGGGCCGGGGACCCGGAAGATGCGCCGCGCCGGCGCCGTCCGCAGTCCGTCGTGCGCCCCGTGCGGACAGCTTCGACTCTGGTCGGCGCCACAACATCGGCGCAGATGGTCTCGCGGCCTCGACGGCCTGGCGGCGGCGACAGCGCGGACCAGCGACTACACCCTCGCATCTGAAGAGCCGCGAAACAGGGTCCCGGGCGGTCAACAGCGGTCAACCACGACAACGGCCCCCGACCGGCGTTTCCGCAGGTCAGGGGCCGTTCGTGGTGCGTGTGGCGGGTGTAGGGTTCGAACCTACGTAGGCTGAGCCGCAGATTTGCAGGATCCTGCTCAGGGCGACTCTGACAGTGAGGCCTCGGTGAGAACCGCCTCTACGGCGTCGGTCAGGGTCGTCTGCGTGACAGGTCCCGTGAAGCGCACAGCGATGCGTCCGTGAGGATCGAGGATCACGGTCGTCGGAACCACATTTGGTGAGACAGACCCGCGAAGCGCAAGAAGCGACTTGCCACCATCGTCGACGAAACTTGGGTAAGGAATTCCGAACTTCCGTTCGTAGCCGGTCGCTGCGTCTTTGTTGGCTTCGTTCACGTCCAGCCTGTAGAACCGCACGCCGCGGCCGGACAGGGACTGGTGGGCGGCGACCAGCTCCGGGGCTTCCTTGCGGCACGGTCCGCACGTGGACTGCCAGACGTTCAGAACAACCACGTTGCCGCGAGACGACTCCAAACTGAGCGATCGACCATCGAGGCTCGGCCCGTTCAACGAGATCGGCTCACCCCGCCTGCTCGCAGGGACCGAAACGGCGGCGTCACGGACTGCCTGCTCGTTCGACGGCGTGGCGCCGGAGCAGGCCGACAGAACGGCCACGGCACCCCCCACGCCAACCAACCAGACCGTCACTCGATGTGGCACCCGAACACTCTAGGGCCGTGGGGTGAGCGTGGTCGGCGTGCCCGTCGCGGGACGTAACCTTTCGGGCGATCGCCGATGGGGAAGGCTGGTGTTGGATGGGCAGTGTCGCCGGGCGCCTGGTCCGGCCGCTGCCTGGCGTGCGATCTCCGGGCGAGAGGTGGTCAGGTCTTGGAGATGAGGTCGACGGCCTGGTCGCGACATGGTGAGCGGCCGATCTATGAGAACGAGTGGGTCACGCTCAGCCTTGTTGACGTCCAGCCACCCGGGCAGGAGCGCTTCGAGCATCACGTCGTCACTCTGAAGCCTGCAGCAATGGTGGCCTTGCTCAATGAGCACGACCAGGTGCTTCTCATGTGGCGGCATCGCTTCGCGACTAACGTGTGGAACTGGGAGCTGCCTGGCGGCATCGTCGAGCACGGCGAGGACCCGGCGGTCACCGCGGCGCGCGAGGCCGTCGAAGAGACTGGGTACCGACCGCTCCGGCTCGAGCACGTCGTGACCTTCGAACCCAACATCGGCATGGTCCGCAATGCCCACCATGTCTACGTCTCCCGCGGGGCCGAACGGGTAGGGGACCCGACGGAGACGACCGAGATGCAGCGTATGGAGTGGGTGTCGCTAGGTGACGTTCTGGCGCTCATCAAGGACGGGAAGATCCTCAACTCCGGCACGCTCGTAGCGCTGCTCCACCTGCTAGCGACCCGGACTGCAGCCGGAGGATCTACGCCGACCGCTTGAGCAGTCGCTCGAGGCGCCGGCGCTGGCGCACCGACGTCGTCGCGTCGGCGAGGGTCGACGCCTCGGCAGTGTGCCGCCGGACGCCATCCATCTCTCCCCGGACGAGGTATGCCGTCGCTAGGTCGCAGTGCAGCCCCGCGTGCGCGCGGGTGAACGTCGGGTCGTGGAGCTCAAGAGCCGACTGGAGGGACTCGAGCGCTTCTTCGTTGCCGAGCTGGGCGAGGCAGCTGCCGCGCCAACGCGCCAGGTGGTTCGCGTCGAGAAAGAGAAACGGCAACACGGTGCCGTCTCCGGCCTCGAGGGCGGCGTCGGCGTCGTCGAGCGCGTCGTGGGCGTCCGAAGGCGCCCCATCAGCACTCGCGGCCTCGGCATCCGCTGCCGAGAGCCACGCGCTCATGACCGCCGGGACGCGTCCAGCGGCGGCCCGGCGCGTGCGCTGGATCTGATCGCGAGCCTCTGCCGTCCTGCCAATGTCGAGCAGGGCGTACGCCTGCTGGGCGGTGACGTGCGCCAGGACCGAGGCATCTTCGCTGTCGCGCGCGGCCGACTTGGCCGTCTCGTGCAGCGACCAGGCGCGATCAGGTCGCCCCAGGTCCAGCGCCTGCCATCCGGCAAGTGCCGCCGCCTCGGCTGCGGCTGAGGCAAGCGCCCTGCGTTGCGGCCCCTCGGCGGCGTACGCCAGCAGGTCGGACATCTGCTCGAGGTGCGACTCGGTCTGAGCCAAGAGACGTCCTGCCCCGAGCCTGCGATCCAGGGTGCGCAGTGTCTGGGTCTGGCCCTCGAGGAGCGCCACGAGGCCAGAGTCCAGCGAGGCTCGGACGTGACTCAGGCGGGCTGTCAGCTCGTCCAGCTCATCGGTCGCAGGTAGGCCCGCCTCCCTCCCGTCCCAGCCGAGATCGGCGAGTTCGACCGGCCGACCCAGCCGTCGGGTCAGAACCTCTGCCACGTAGTGCGCGGCAGCCGATCGAGGCCGCATGCCACTGAGCCACCGGGAGACCGCTGTGTGGTCGGTCCCGAGCGGACGGCCGTCTCTATGTGCGAGCTCGCGGACAGCGCGTGCGAGGGCCTTATGGCTCAGGCCGGCGTCGTGCATCGCCTGCTCCAGGCGATGGTTGCGCGCCTCGGTCACGGTCACTGCCTCCCCGACGTGATCGCATCGAACGTAACCGATCACATCGAATGGGTCCATGACCGGCCGTGTACGGGCCGCGTCGGCTGTGCACGAGTGCGCCCCCTTGTGCGCCCTGCCGCTACGGCTGGCTACGGATGAAGGTGGTGTTCATGACGCAGATGGGACCGCAGTTCGGTGCCGGGTCACGGGGCTGGAGTTCCTCGCCGTGGCCGGCTCTCCTGCCAGGCGCGAACCGACGAGGGCCTCCAGGCGGGGGAGCGGCCGAATATCCGATCGGGCGCCGGGGCCTGGCCCCGTGCGACGTAGGCGGACCACGTTTGGCGGCTGATGGGGACGCCTGCGGACCGCAGGAAGGTGAGGACGTCAAGAGTCGTCCACCAGTCCTGAGGTAGCTCGGTCGCATCGTCGTCGGTGGTCATCGAGGCGAGGGTACCGACTGGCGTCGTCGGGCTTGGATGGCCTGTTGATGAATACAGCATCCGACTGTATCGTCAAATACAGCGTCAGAATGTATTCATGATGCGAGAAGGGAACCTGATGAAGGCCCGTCACACGTCCGAAACGCCTACTGCCCCCCGCGACTGGCGTGCGCGGGCGGCATGTCGAGAGGCAGAGCCGGACCTGTTCTTCCCCGACGAGGCCGGACACCGTGCGACGCGACAGGTCGAGGCAGCCAAGCGGATCTGCGCTGGCTGCGAAGTGCGTGTCGTCTGCCTCGACGAGGCGGTCACCGACCGGGAGCCGTACGGCGTCTGGGGCGGACTCGACGAGTTCGAGCGGCAGGCACTTCTCGCTGGTATCGCCGTGGCCGACCTGTCGAAGGCGGCCGGACAGTGACCGGCCGCCGCCTGGAGCGGACGGCCCACGCCACATGCCGGAACCGCCGATGCACCCGAGCGGGCCGAGACACGTGGCCCAGCCGCCGGATCTGCCCGACCTGCGGGTGCCGGCTCGCTCGTCCCTGACCGCCCCAACGTGCAAGGCCGCTCACGAGGGAGACCTGAAGATGAACCCGACGAAGACGGCGGCGCCGAGCCGCCGCCCGGCGACGCCGAGCTTGGGCTCGCGTCTGCGTGACGTGATGCCGATCCCGGGCGTGGGCGCACTGGCCCTGGGCGCCGCGGTGCTGGCCGTGGTGTGCGCGCTGTGCGAGGTCGTGCAGCGTCTGACCGGTTGGAGTGTGTGATGGTCCCCCGGCAGTCGCAGCGACTCACCGCGGCGTCGCTCGATCTCGAGCCGGACGTCGAGGCTGCCCTCGGCATGGTCGAAGTCACCAGCTCGACGCAGGAGCAGGCCGAGGCCGCGCCGGTGCCCGTGGCGAGCGCCGCCCTCGTGGCTGGCCTTGACCCGACGGATGTCGGGTGGGGCGGAGTGATCCGGATCCGGCGCAGCCGCCGCGAGCTGCTGTGGTCGCTGAGTCAGCTGGCGGCACCGGCGCTGCTGTCGCTGACTGCCTGGCTTCTCACCAGCAACCCGGCGTGGCTGATCGGTACCGGCACCGCCGTGCTCATCATGCTCGCCGCCGTCGACCACGTCTGCGTCAATCGCGGCACCTGACCGCGGCACTCCTTCTCGGCTTGGCCTGCTCAGCGCGGGCTGGCCGTCCTGATCCCGGGTGGCGTCCGGTGGACCCCCTCGCCCGGACGTCACCCGGCTCCACCACCCGCCCCACTCAGACCCGACCTGATGTGCGCGCGGACGACGCGCACCGCGCCGTCCGGTGATGCCCCATGCCCATTGACGCGTACGCGTCAACCACCCGTCCTGTCCCCTTCTGTTGCTGTGTCTGGAGTTTCGTCATGGTGTTCAAGGTTCTTCGTGCAGTCCGGCATCTGCCGTGGCGCCCGCTCGTGGTCGCCGTTCTCATGCTCGGGGTGGCTGAGGTCACCGGCCGGGTCGAGGCGTGGGCGACGTTCACGACCCGCCTCACGGTCGCCGGGTGGGTCATGGCCGTCGGGCTGCTCGCCTGGTGGTGGCTGCGATGGCTCGCGCCGGCGTTGTCGACCGGGCGATGGGTAGATCGCCGCGACGACGCGTCCCACCACGCCGGCGGGGTCGCGACCTGGACCGACATCGGAGAACTGTCGTCCGCACACCGGCTCCGGGCCCGGATGCTCGACCTGCGCCCGTCGCTCGCGGGGCTACCGAGGTGGCGGCGCCGCCGGCTACCGCTCACTGAGGTCGGCGTCCAGCTGCTCCGCACCAGCCCGGTGCGCGGGGTGAACTCGGTGTGGTCCCCGTGCGACGAGGTCACCCTGCGCGTCGGTGGCCCCCGACAGGGCAAGTCTGCGTCCCTGACCTGCCACGCGCTGGACGCCCCCGGCGCACTGCTCGTCACGACGTCACGCACCGACCTGCTCGAGGACACCGCCACCCACCGCGCCGGTCGGGGCCGGGTCCTGATCTTCAACCCGACCGGTCTCGGCACCAACCCCGAGGACGACGGCCACAAGGCGATGGCCGCGGTGCGAGCCGGCGAGCTGGTCAGGTGGTCGCCGCTCGCCGGGTGCACCGACTTCGGGACGGCCACCCGCCGCGCGAAGGACCTCGTCCCGGACTCTGGTGCCAGTGCCGAGGGGGAGCGGTGGGACGAGCAGGCCCGCGGGCTGCTCGCCACCCTCCTGCACGCCGCCGCTCGCTCGGGTGGATCGATGCGGACCGTGCTGGGCTGGATCAGCCCCGCTGACGTGATCGCCCGCGACGAGATCCTCGACGCCCTGGCCGACAGCCCGGACGCCCGGGCGATGTCCTCGGAGATCCGCGGCCTGTACGGCACGAACGACCGGACCCTGTCCTCGATCACCGCGACCCTGCGGCCCAAGCTGCGCTGGCTCCTCGACCCAACCCTCGCTGCGTCCGGGGACGCGCCGTTGACGGACCCGGCGTTCCTCGACGTCGCCGCTTTCGTCGCCCAGGCCAGCGACAGCCTCTACCTGATCGGCCGCGACGGCGGCGCCCCGACCCTGATCGGCGCGCTCACCGCGGAGGTCGCCCACCAGGTGCGGCTGCACGCGGCGCGGATGCCCCGCGGGCGCCTCGACCCGCCGATGACCGCAGTCCTCGACGAGGCTCCGATCACCTGCGGGCCGATCCCGCTGCACGAGTGGACCGCTGACATGGGCGGCTTCAACCTCACCCTGCACATCGGCGCCCAGTCCCTGTCCCAGCTCGAGGACGTCTGGGGCTCCCGCCGGGCCGCGGCGATCCTGGGCAACGTCGGATCGCTGATGGTGTTCGGCGGCATCAAGAACCAGGCGGACCCGATCCACATCTCCACCCTGACCGGCACCCGGCTGGTCCGCGTCGACGAGGACGACGCCCGGCCCCTGCCGGTGATGACCCCGGCCGAGATCACCGCCCTGCCTGTCGGGACCGCCCTGGTCATCCGCAACGGCATGCGCCCCATCGTCGGTGCCGCCCCCTGGCTCGGCGACCGCCGCCCCACCCGCACTCGCGCCGCCCTCACCGCAGCCCGCGCCGCGACCACCCGCACCGTGACCCGAACCGTGCAGGCACTGACCACCTCCGCCGCATCGACCGCACCCGGCCCCTCGCCAGCACCCACGGCGTCAGCGTCGGAGCCGGCGTCGGAGCCGGCGTCCAGCCCTGCCGCGGCTCGCGCCGAACGTGCCCGCCAGCTGCGCAACGAGATCGACGCGATCTTCGCCCGCCCCGGCCTCGACGACGCCCTCGACAACGACCCGACCCGCTCCGAGCCCGAGGACCGCCCGAACACCCAAGACGACCACGGAGGTGCCGCATGACCCGCCGCGCCGTGCCGGGCCCGGAGAACAGTGCGATCGCGCGGCTCGCGGACGACGTCCACCGCCTCACCCGGGACGTCGCCCGCCTGGCCGACCTGCCTTCGCTCGTCGCGACCCACGCCCGGCTGCTGTCCGAACTCAACGACACCGTGCACCAGCTGCGCCGCCTCACCCACCAAGTCCCGGCCCCCAGAAACCCGGACGGCACACGCGACACCACCACGGACGCCGACGACGCAGCGCCGAACGGCACCGAACCCGACGTCGATCCCGCCGAGGTTGTCGCGGCGCCGGCGTGGCTGACCGTCACCGACCCGCAGATCGCAGTCGGGTGGCTGGCCGAGCTGGCGGTCTGGGTGCCGCAGGTGTGGCAGCCGCACCTGCAGACCAAGACCCCCAACTGCTGGCCCTGGCACCCCGCGGTCGTCGCCGAGCTCCTCGTCGTGGCGCACCTGTGGGACGAGGCCGTCACCACCGACGAGCCCGGCCCCGCCCCACTCGCCGCCTGGCACGACCGGTGGCGCCCCGGCGCCGCAGCACGGGTCACCCGGCTGATGGCCGGCTGCGAACGAGCCCACGGCCGACACAAGGCCCACGGACGCGAGTACCTATACGACGTCGCCTACCTCGACGAGGTCGCCCACTGGTGGGCCACCACCCACGCCACCGACCCCACCCAGCCCGCACCCGGCCTCACCCTCGACCGGGACGGGCGATGAACGCCGCCGGCGCCGGGGGCATGGGCCACGTCGTCGTCCTGGTCGTCACGCTCGACACCGGCGCCGCTCTACGGACCAGCACCGACAACAACAACGGCAGCGGAGGCGCGGCGCTGCGGGTGGTCCAGGGCGGGTGCAGCGGCTGCGGAGGCGTACGTGGCAGGCCGGGTTCCGTCCGGCCCGCGCGGGACAACCGGGTCGGCGGCCGAGGGACGCGCGAGGCCGATCACCACCTGCTCGCGGGTCACCTTCCGGTACCACGCCCGGTCTCCCCGTCCACCCCCGCTGCTCGAGGTGGCCGGGGAAGGTGCTCCGCACCTGCGCAACGCACGGCCCGGGGTCCTTGGGGGTTGACGGCGAGCCTCTGCGGGCGCGGTCCCTCCCGCCTGACGGCAAGGGGGACAAGCCCCCTCACCGACAGCCCCACTCCGGGAGGACACCCCATGAACACCACCACCGGCACCACCAAGGACCAGACCACCGAAGACCCGAACATCAAGGGCCAGAACAGGACCGGGACGACGGGGGGACCGTTGTCGTCGCCGCTGGTGGCGGCGCTCGAGCAGGTCTGGGCCGCGATCCAGCACCGCCACCCCGAGATCCCCGACGTCGTCATCGTCGTCGCGTCCGGCTCCGTCGGCGCACCCCGCGGAGCCCTCAAGCTCGGCCACTTCGCCGCGATGCGCTGGACCCACGCCACCACCACCAGCACCGCCGCAGGTGAGGCTGGGCGTGACGGCGGCCCGTCGCTTCCCGAGGTCTTCGTGGGAGGTGAGGGGCTCGCCTTGGGTGCGGTGGAGGTGCTCGGCACGTTGCTGCACGAGGCGACCCACGCGCTGGCGCACGTGCGCGGGATCCAGGACACCAGCCGTCAGGGTCGCTACCACAGCCGTAAGTTCCGTGACCTCGCCCAGGAGATGGGCCTGGAGGTCCGCGACGTCCCGGTGATCGGCTGGTCCGACACTCACGTGCCCGCCGCCACCGTCACCGACTACGCCCCCACCCTCGGGCGTCTGTACCTGGCGATGACGATCCACCGCCGCGCCGAAGGCACCCCCACCCCCACGGCCGGCGACCACAACGGCGCCACCGCGGCGGACGGCGAGACCACCCCGGCAGGGGGGAGCGGCTCGAGCGGGTCGCGCAACGGCACCGCGGCCCGCTGCGCCTGCGGACGCCGGATCCGGGTCACCGCTTCCGTGCTCGCGCTCGGCCCGATCACCTGCGGACTCTGCGGCCAGCCCTTCACCACCCCCGAACCCGAACAGCAGAACGACGACCAGCAGAACGACGACCAGCAGGACGACCAGGTCGACGAGCTGCGGGGCGACGAGGTCGGGGAGGTGGCCCAGTGACCGCGCGGGCGCCGATCGGGGCGCCGGCGATCTGGCTGGCGGTCGTCGACCGGGACGGCGGCCGGTGCACGTGCACCGGTGCCTGCGGCGCCCGCCATCACAACCCCGCAGAACCGGCCGATCGGTCGGGTGGGGCGGGTCGGCGGGGGCCGGGGGCGAACGCGATCCCCGGGCAGCTCGAGCGGTGCCCCGCGGGTACCGGGCCGACCCCGGCGGACCTGCTCGTCGTCCCGGTCGACCCCACGGTGCAAGACACGTCGGCGTGGAAGTTGGCGCCCCCCGCGCTGACCACCCGCTGCCCCGCGTGCGCCCGCCGCACCCGCACCCGCGTGAACCGACCCACCCACACCACGCAGCCGTCCGAGGCCGGCCAGGCCCACCGGCCCGACCACGCACGCACCGAGCCGCGGGACCTGCTCGAGCTGCTCGCCGCCCGAACAGCCGGCCGCCACGCGGCTCGACCCGGCCTGACCGACCTGACCCGGAGCGCGGCCACCGCGCCTGCCGCACCCCACCGATCTCAAGGAGCACGTCATGAACGACACCACCCCGAACACCCCTGGCACGCCGACCAGCGCGAGCAGCTCAGACCCGAGTGCCGCGGCGCCGTCGATGGCCGACGCGGCTGCGGTCGTCGAGTACCGGAAGGCGTACGCGCAGCTGCACAGCCAGGCCGTGGACGTCCTGACGCGGGCCCTGACCCTGCCGGTCCCGTCCGTCGACCCGTCCAGCGGTGCGGGGTCGCGGGTGCTGCTGGACTTCGCGGACTTCCTAGCCGGGGTGCTCGCGGCGGTCGCGGCGAACGTCGGCAGCATCGACCGGCTCACCGCGGGCCGGCCCGGGTCGTGGGAAGCCGGGCTGCTCGACCAGCTGGTGTCCGGGACCGTCGGCCACGACGCCGGCGACCTCGTGCACTACCGGACCGCGCCGGTCGTAGTCCCGCTGAACGTCCTTGAGCTCGCCGACACCGTCCCCGGCTTCCCGAACCTCGACGGCACCCTCGACCAGGCCCTGCGCGGGCTGATCGTCACCCCGCCCGCCGCGGACCGGCTCACCGACACCGAGTGGGACGCGATCGCGGCCGCCGAGACCCAGCTCGAGACTGACATCACCACCGCCCACACCACCGCGTACGCCGCCTACGCGGACGCGTTCACCGCCGCCGTCCACGCCGCCGCCGCGCGAATCCCCGGCCTCGACGTCCCGGTCACCGTCGAGACCGTCCACGACCCGTCCACGTCGACCGCGCTCACCGGGGACAGTGGCCGCCGCATCACCAACCCGGACCCGTTCGCCCCGAACGACGACGCCCTAGTCAGCCGCCTGTGGGAGAACGCGTTCGCAGCCGTCCCCACCCCGACCGTCCCGGCCGTCACCGTCCCCGCAATGCCCGGCACCCGCCAGGCCGCCACCGCGCAGCTCGCCGCCGCCACCGACGCCGCCGACGTCGACGAGCCGACCGATGGCGCGAGCGGTCACCGGGACGAGGGGTGACCGTCATGACCGCGCCGGAGCTTCGCCCCGCCGGCCAGCCGGGGCGAGGACCGGTGCCGACGGTCGGGGTGTCGGTGGCGGACTGGACGGCCGGCTACGAGGCCGGGTGGGCCGCCGGTCACCACGCGGCCCGCGGCGCGCTCGACGACGCTGCCGCCGATCTCGCCGGGCTGCGGCCGTCCCGGGCCGTCGACACCGTCCACGCGCGCCGCACCCAGCAACAGGTCGGACGCCGTCCGGGTGAGCCCGACCACGACGACCCCGCGGCCCTGGCCGCGTACCGCACCCAGATCTACGCGTCCTGGGGCCTGACGCCACCACCCACGCCGCAGACCACCGCGACCCCACCGGACAGGACACGAGAGTCAGCCCGCCGCCTCGTGGGACGTCTCCCGGATCGTCACTACCGCAACGGGTTTGACGCGTACGTGTCAAACAGCGAAGGAGCCGACCATGCCTGACCTCACCAGCACCACCAGCGCCGGCGTCACGAGGATGACGACGACCACGGACGCGACCGGTGCCGGGTCGGTCCTCGACCACGTCACCAGCGCGCTCACCAGCGCCGTGGACACCATCGCCGCCGCGGCCGGCGTCCCGAGCTGGGCCATCCCCGCGACGGCCGCCGCGGTAGCGGTCGCCAGCGCCGCCGGCTACCGCCTCACCCGCGCAACCCGCACCGCCCGAGCAGCCTCGACGACCCCGGCCACCTCGACGACCGTGGCCACCTCGACGACCGTGGCGGAGGAGTCCGCGCGCACCATCCGGGCCGACCGGTGGCTGCGCCGTGTCGAGACCACTGGCACCATCGTCGCCGCGCTGTTGGCGACCGCGGTGTCCGCCTCCGGCATGTGGCGGTTCTTCGGTGACGTCCTCGGCGTGACCGGCCCCGCCCGCGTCCTGATGTTCGCGTTCCTCGAGATCGCCCTCGGCGTCTCCGCGATCCGCGCCCGGCGCCGGATCCGCGAGGTCGTGGACCTGATGCGCGCCCACCACGCCGGTACCTGGACCGGGCCGATCCCGTCGGGGCGGTCGGTGCACCAGGTGCTGGTGTGGGCGGTGGTCGCGCTGTCTGGGGTGATGTCCGCCGCGGACACCCCGCAGTGGTCGGGCAAGCTGCTGCGCCTTGCCGCCCCTGCGGTCGCCGCGGTGCTGTGGGAGATCGGTGACCTCGCCGAGCTGCAGGCCGCCCGGCTGCGGTACGGCATCACGCCCGAGCCTCTCGCGTGGCGGTACTCCCTGCGCCGCCTGCTCGTCCTTGCGCGGCTCGCCGACCCCACCACAGCCGGCACTGTCGCCGGGCCCGGCGGGGTGGACGGGGTGCAGGTGCTCGCGGCCGCCGACCGGTCCCGCCGCCTCACCGCGCTCGTACGGGCCAGGTACCGGCTCGAGGCCACCAGCGCCCGGGCCCCGCGGGCGCTGCGCGCCTGGCGCGCGTGGCGAGTCCGCCGACTCACCATCGCCGCGGTCGAGCGTGCCGGGCTCGGCACCACCGACCGGACCGCCGTCCAGCACGTCCAGCACGGCCTCGCTCTGCTCTACACCGTCCAGACCGGCACCGCGCCCGCCGCCGTCTCCCACCTCGACCCGTGGCATACCTACCACCCCGAGGCCGGGTTCCTCGGTCAGCTGCCCGCGGTCCACGCCGAGGCCGACCCAGGCACGCTGCAGGTCGCCGAGGCCCGGCTCGACGGGGGCGGGGAGTCGCACGGCTCCACGGCCGGGCGCCCGGTCCGGGTCCTGGGCGCTGCTACCGGTGCGGTCGGTGCGGCGGGTGATCCTGTGCGGGGTGTGCGGCCGGTGACGGTCCCCGTGACCGGGACCAGTCGGGGCCCGGCTGCGGGTCGCCGGTCCGGTGGGCCGGTCCCGGTCGTGCCTGCGGACGACGCGCGGATCGTCGCCGAGCTGGTCGCGCGGGCGGTGGTCCCGACGGTCCGGCAGATCAAGGCCGAGTACCGGGTCGGCGGGTCCCGCGCGGTCCAGCTGCGCGCCGCGGTGGCAGCCGAACTCGCGGCCCGCCCGGTGCCCGGCTCCCCGGCCGATCCGGTCGGGGCCGACGCCGACCCGGCGCCTGGCCCGCACACCTACGACCACACCCACGACGAGGCCGACGAGGCCGACGACGAGGCCGAGCGTGCCGTGGAGCCCGTGGCCGAGGCCGCGACGGCGGCCCTGGCCGTGCCCCGGCTCGAGGTCGTCGGCCCGCGCGCCCCGGGTCACCGTGCGTAGACCGTCACGGCCCGCGCTGGGTGCCGGTCGGCCCGCCCCGGCCGCCACCCAGCGGCTGCGCCGCCGCCACCGCCGTGAACTTCTCGCGGATGGCACCGCGAGCCGCCCCGGATATTGCGCCGCCGATCCGGTCCGAGCCGAAAGCACGCCAGAACAGCAAGAAGCCCCAATCCAGAATCCCGAGCCGAATCACCCAAGCCAGAGAAGTCAATAAGAAGCCAGAGATAAGTAGTCAGCAGGAAAGAGAACGCAGAAGTCAGTAGAGAGTCAGTCAGGAAGCCCAGGAGAGATCAGAGCCAGTCACCACAGGAATCAAGCAGGAAACGACGGAAGGACCCACACCCATGCAACTCCGTTGTCATAGGTCAGATCAAGATCAACTACTCGGTTTCCCGATCGTGTTCCCGCCCCGGCCCACCAGGCGCCGGCCGGGCGCGCCGCGACCCGGGATGCGCCGTCCAGAGCGGGATTCCCCGACCGGGACAAGGCATGGCCGACGCCCGCAGGTAGCCGGCGGCCGGGGATTCCTGTAGGGCTTTGTCGATTTCGGAAAGGGTTGTTGTTTCTCGTGATTTCCGTAGGTAAGGCGACGAGTGCGGCGTACTACACGACCGGTGGCGGTGTCGCGGGCGGGTTCGAGTCGTACTACCTGGATGCGGTCACTGACGGTGAGCCGCCGGGGGTGTGGAGCGGGCGGATGGCCGCCGCGCTGGGCCTGGAGGGAGAGGTGGACGCGCGGGTGATGGAGCAGGTGTTCGGCCGGTTCGAGCACCCGGTGACGGGGGAGCCGTTGGGGTCGCGGCAGCAGAAGTGGCGCAGTGTCGACGAGCGGCTCGAGGCCGCGTTGGCGGACGAGCCGGGTGCGTTGCCGGAGCGGGTGGCGCAGCTGCGCTCGGACATCGAGCGGCAGGTCCGCACGACGGTCCTGGGCTGGGACGCGACGTTCAACGTGCCGAAGTCGGTGACGGTCGCTCACACCGCCCTGTACAGAGCGGAGATCGCCGCCGCGCGGTCCGGGAACACCGACCGCGCGAGCGAGCTGGGAGCGGTCCGCCGCGGGATCGAGTCCGCGATCCTGGACGCGAACGGGACCGCGGTGACGTTCCTCGAGTCGTTGGCGGTCTCGCGGACCGGCGGCGGGTCCGGGACCGCCGCACAGTGGATCGCTGCGGACCAGGTCACGGTCGCGTCGTTCTTCCAGCACACGAACCGGTCGATCGACCCGCACCTGCACGTGCACAACGTCGTGGTGAACCGGGCGATCTGCGCCGACGGGAAGATCCGCTCCCTGGACGGCGAAGACCTGCTCGCGCAGAAGTTCGCGTTCTCCGCGGTCGCCGACCGGGCCCTGTTCGAGGCCCTGGCCCGGCTCGGCCTGGACTCGGTGCCCCGCGCCGACGGCCTCGGCCGCGAGCTCGCGTCCGTGCCGGCCGACGCGATCGACCACTTCTCCACCCGCCGGGCCAGGATCACCGAAGCCCTCGCGCCGTTGGTCGAGGCCGCAGAGGAGGCCAAGGGCCGCCCGCTGACCGACTGGGAGACCTACCAGCTCAAGCAGACCGTCACCCTGGCCACCCGGGCGGCGAAGGACCACACCGCGTGGACCCACGAGGAGCTCCTCGCCCGCTGGGACGCCGGCCTTATCGAGGGGGCCGGGCGGACCCTGGACGGCCTCGCGGACGTCGTGATGGCCGACGCCACCCGCGGCCCGGTCACCGGGCCCGCGTTGGAGGACTGGTCCCCGACCGCGGTGATCGCCGAGGCCGTCGCCGCGTGTGCGGAGCGGTCGGCGACCTGGGGCCGGGCGAACCTGATGAGCGAGCTCGAGCTGCGGCTGCCGATCCTCGGGATCGACACCGACCAGGTCGTCGGCCTGCTCGAGCAGCTCGCCGACGCCGCCCTGGCGTCCGAGCACGTCGTCGCGGTCACCGGGCACACCCCGGACCTGGACACCGGCACCACCCGCCTCGCCGCGGCCGCGCCGTCCGCCCGCCGCTACGCCGCGACCGGCACCCTGGCCGCCGAGATCGCCCTGCGCGAGGCCGCCCTGACCCGCTCCGGCACCAGCCTGGACCCCGCCGCGGTCGCGGCCTGGCTCGACACCCACACGCCCACGATCGGCGACGACCAGCGCGCCGCCATCCTCGGCCTCGCGAGCACCGACGCCGCGATCAGCGTCCTCGTCGGGCCCGCCGGCACCGGCAAGTCCTACACCGCAGGTGCCCTGGCGGGTGCCTGGGAGCACCTCACGCGCCAACTCAGCCAGTCTGGTGAGTCGGGCGGGTCGGGGGAGCCAGGTCGGGTGCTCGGCGTCGCCGTCTCCCAGATCGCCACCACCGTGCTGGTCGACGACGGTCTCCCGCACGCGGCGAACGTCGCCGCGTTCCTCGCCGCGCAAGACCGCCTGGACGCCGGGTCGACCACCCCCGGCGACCGGACGTGGCAGCTGCGCCCGAACGACGTCGTCCTCGTCGACGAGGCCTCGATGGTCGCCACCACCGACCTCGACCAGATCCGCCGTCGGGTCCAGGCCGCCGGCGCCCGGATGATCCTGGCCGGTGACCCCCGCCAGCTCGCCGCCGTCCAGGCCGGCGGCGCCCTCGACGTCCTCGACGGCCACGCGAACACCTACACCCTGTCCGAGGTCCGCCGCTTCCACGCCGACTGGGAACGCGCCGCCTCCCTCGCCCTCCGAGACGCACGCACCGCCGCAGCTGACTCCGGCACCAACACCAACGGCTCCACGAGCGCCACGGGCGGGAGCGCGGCGGACGCGCTGGCCGTCTACGACCGGCACGGCCGGCTGCTCGAGCACGCCACCGTGGACGACGCGCTCGAGGCCGCCGCGCGGGCCGCGGTCGCCGACCGACTCGAAGGCCGCACGACCGTCGTGGTCACCGGCACCAACGACCAGGCCGCCGCCACCGCGATGCGGATCCGCGACACCCTGGTTCGGCTCGGCCACGTCGACCCCGACGGCGTCCACCTCGGCCGCGACGGCTGCACCGCTGGCACCGGCGACATCATCGCCTGCCGCCGCAACGACTACGCCCTCGGCGTCACCAACCGCCAGCAGTACACCGTGCACACCGTCCACCCCGACGGATCCCTCACCGTCGCCCCGCTACCCGCCCACGGGCACCCCGGCGCCACCCCCGCGGGAACCCTGATCGACCTGCCCGCGCAGTACGTCGCGGACGACGTCCAGCTCGGCTACGCCTCCACCGTCCACGCCGCCCAAGGCATCACCGTCGACACCGCGCACCTGGTCACCGACGGTGCACTCGACCCCGCCGGGATCTACGTCGCGCTGACCCGCGGCCGGACCCGGAACACCGCCCACGTCGCGGTCACCGTCGACTCCACCGACCACCCCGACCGCGGGCCCCTGCCCGAGGCCGTCACCGACCGCGGCGGCGCCACTGTCCTGACCGGCACCAGCACCCGCGCCTCCGCCCGGTCGGTGCTCGCCGCCGCCTGGAACCGGCGCACCGGCAGCGCGTCAGCGGTCGTCACCGCCGAGACCGACCACGCCCGCCGCACCAGCGCCGCCGCGATCCTGTCCGACCTAGAGACCCACACCCGGATCGCGTGCCGCGCCCGGATGGACAATCACCTCGACGACCTCGTCGCCGCCGGCGTCCTGCACCCCGAGACCCGCGCCCGCCTCGCCGTCGACCAGGCAAGCGAACACCTCTCCCGACTCCTGCGCGCCGTCGAACAGACCGGCACCGACCCCCGCACCGCACTGACCGACGCCCTCACCCAAGGCACCCACCCCCACGGCGGCGCGGACAGCGCCGGCACAAGCGGCGCGGGTCGCAGTGACCGGCGCAGCCGGTCCAGCCGCGCCGACCGCGCCGCAACCGCCCGCAACACCCCGGACCCCGCCGCAGTCGGCACGGTCGACGCCGTCACCGCGGACGCCGTACGCGCCGCGTTCAACGACGCCCACTCCATCGCCCAAGTGCTCTCCCACCGGATCACCGCACGCAGCCTGCGGCCCAGCGACACAGCAGCGTCCGACAGCGCAGCTGTCGACCGGGGTCCGCTGGTCCCGATGCCCGGGGGTCTGCACCTCGACGACACCGCGCGGCTACGCGAGCTGCACACCGCGCTCGAGGACCGCGCCGCCCAGTTCGGCGCCCAACTCGCCCAGGACCCACCCCACTGGGCCCTGCTCACCCTCGGCCCCGTCCCCACCATCGACACGGACCACGCCGACGCCGACCACGCCGCCGTCGTCGAGCCGGACCGGGCGGACTGGGAACGCCGCGCCGGGATCGCCGCCACGCACCGCGAGGCGGTCGGCTGGACTCACCCCGAGCAGGCCCTGCCCGGCATGCCCGGAGTCTCGGCCCCCGAACGCCGCGCGACCTACGCCGCCGCCTGGATTGCGCTCGGCCGCCCCGCTGACCGGCTCGACGAGACCGAGATGAGCGACGGCCGGCTCCGCGCCCGCGTCACCGCCTGGCAGCGCGAGCAGCAATGGGCGCCCCCGCACGCCGATGCCGCTCTCAAGGACGCGTCCCGGGCTGCCGAACGCGCCCGCCAGGACGCCGCGCACGCCGACGCCGAAGGCCGCCACACCCAGGCTCAGGAGCTGCGCGCCGAGGCCGACGTCCAGGCCGCTCTCGCCGCCACCTACGACCAGGTCAGCCGCGCCCGCGCCAGCTGGGCCGAACGCACCCACGCCACCCGCCTCAACGCCCAGACCGCGCTCGAGGAACTCGCCCGCCGCGGTATCACCATCGGCGACGAACCCGACCGCCGCACCACCCGACAGCACCTCGCCGAGACCCAGCTCGACGACGCCGGAATCGACGACCACACGGTGGCCGCAGCGCCGGCAGCTGACGACGCGCTCGAGGCCACCGCCGGCGCCGTCGACGAGGCCGACGCCCTCGACACCGTCGACGGGGCCCAGCACGTCGACGACGAGCACCGGGCCGTCACCGAGGCCGACGTCCGCGACGTCCATCCGGCCGACGAACAGTGGAACGCGCAGACAGCTCCCCCGGCCCTGGACGAGGTCGCCGTCCTCGACGTCGACCCCGCCACTGCGGCCGGTCGGCGTCCGGTCCGGGCCGGGAGGCCGGCACTCGAGGTGATCGACCCCAACGACGCCCACGACCTCGACGCCGACAGCCTGCAGGCGTTGTCCGCGACGGCCGAGGCGGCGGCCCGGATCGCCGCCGACCAGGCCAGCCAGGACGACGCCTACGCCGCCCGAGCCGCCGACGGGGTCGGACGGTCACGACTGGGTCCCGAGGTCGGCGCCGACNGTCCCGAGGCCGGCCGCCGACGCCGCGAGACCGCCGCGCACGACGCGGACGACGACAGCGACGACTGGGACCGCGCCACCACCCGCCCCGTCGGCGACGTCCAGGCCACCGACACGGTCACCGACGACGGGTACGGCAACGACCCCCGCTACGAGCAGCGCTACGACACGGACCGCCGCTACACCAACGACCACAACGAGTACGCCGCCGACAGCGTGGACGTCGGCGCCGACCTCGGGACCCAGTCGTGACCGTCCGACCCCGTCGGCCGGTGCACGGCAGCGGCTACCCGCGCGGTTGCGGGTACGTCAGGTCGTCGACGGCGCCGACGAGCCAACCGATCCAGGCCCGGACACCGGCCGCGAGGTCCCACGTCGGGGCCTGCGTGACGACGAGGTACTCCGCGACCGCCAGCTCGGCCCGCAGCGCGTCGTCGGTCACGGTCGAGTCGATCCCGGTCAGCGGCCGGTGCCCGGCGAGCCCGACTGTCCACCGCGCCGCGAAGAACACCCCCAGCGTGTACCGGTCGGGAACGTCGAGCTCCTCGAGGTCGGCGCCTCCCGGCACCGCCGCCGTGATGCCTGCGACCCGGTCCTGCACGTCGTCCCAGGCCGACGCGATCGCGGCGACAGGTGGCGCCCACCCTTTGCCCGCCCGCGCGTCGAACCGCGCCACCTCATCGGTCGGCGAGACGGCCCCCAGAGGCCCACCCGTACTCGCTGCAGCACCAGATACACCCATGGCGCCCCTCCTCAAGGGGACCGAGTACACAGACCCCGCCACGGTACGTTCGCCCACCGACATCCCAACAGTGCCAACAGTTTTGACACGTACGCATCAAGACGGAGAGGACCTGCCGATGGTCAAGCCAAGGGCCCACCTCACGGTCTCCGACCTGTGTGAGGAACTGGGTGTCGCCCGTTCCACGTTCTACGACTGGCGCGCCAAGGGCCGCGCCCCCAAGTGCATCAAGCTCCCCAACGGTGACTTACGCATCCGCCGAGACGAGCTCGACCGCTGGCTCTCGTCCTGCGAGGAACTCTGATGGCCGCCTCGAACGGGACGACCTACGACGTCAGGATCTGGGAGGTGCGGCCCGTCGTCGGCAAGACCCGGACGACCTACGAGTTACGTTGGAAGGTCGCGCGGAAAGCGAGGAGTAAGTCTTTCGGGACCCGGGCGCTGGCCAACAGCAGGCGTGCCGAGCTCCTGTCAGCTGTCAACCGCGGCGAACCCTTCGATGTCGAGTCCGGCTTGCCCGTCTCCCAGCGCCGCGATCGTACGAACGAGATCTCTTGGTGGGAATGGGTTCTCACGTACGTCGACACGAAGTGGCCGACACTCGCGCCGTCCTCGCGGCGCTCCATGGTTGAGGCGCTAGTGACGTGCACGATCGCTATGCTCGATCCCGCCCGGCGAGGCCGCCCGTCCGAGGCTGAGTTACGGTCGGCCATGACGACCTGGGCGTTCGTCCCGACCCGCCGCAAGGCCGGCCCTCCGACCTCCGAACGTGCTCACCGAGCCGTTGCATGGCTGGCCAAGGGCACCCGGCCGGTCATCGCGCTCGACGACCCGACGACCGCACGAAAGGTCCTCGACGCGGTTGTCTCGAAGAAGGACGGGACACCGGCTGCCCCGACCACCATCGCGCGCAAGCGCGCGGTCCTCTACAACGTCCTTGACCTCGCCGTCGAACAGGGCATCTTCGCCGCGCACCCGCTCGACCGGATCCGCTGGAAGGCACCCAAGGTCGCTGAAGGGTTCGACCCCCGCTCGGTCGTCAACCCGACCCAAGCGAGGGCCCTACTGGAGGCGACCAGGAAGCTCGGATCGGACGCGCCCGAGGCGACGCGAGCAGACCGAGCGGCCCGGCGGCATGGCCGCCACCTCACAGCGTTCTTTGGCTGCATGTACTACGCGGCACTTCGCCCCAGCGAGGCCCGAGGACTCAGGCTCGGAAACCTGGACCTGCCGACTGGGAACGGCTGGGGGCAACTCGTCCTCGAGGCCGGGGACCCAGAGATCTCCGGAACCTGGACCGACGGCGGACGCCGAACGCGCCGCCAGTTGAAGCACCGTGCACTGGGAGCCATTCGTCTCGTCCCGTGTGCACCCGCTCTCGTCCAGCTCCTCCAGGAACACCTCGACGAGTTCGGCACGGCGCCCGATCAGTCGCTCTTCCGCGGGCCGGCCGGTGGCCGGCTGCTCTCTGGTGCGTACAACCGGGCCTGGCGCGATGCTCGACGCGCAGTGCTGCAGGACGCAGACGAGTCTCCACTGGCTCTCCGGCCCTACGACCTCCGCCACACCGCAGTGTCGACTTGGTTGGCAGCCGGCGTGCCGTCAACGCAGGTGGCGGCGTGGGCCGGACACAGCGTCGCAGTCCTTCACCGGGTGTACGCGCACGTCGTAGCGGACAGTCAGGCCGTCGCTCAAGGACGCATTGACGCCTTCCTTGGTGGGATCCACTCGTAGTTCCAAGGCATCGTCGACAACTGCTAGACGTGGCGCGACGCCTGCGCGGGTTCTCCCGTGCACCGGCCACCGCCGCAGGACAGGTGGCCGAGGAACTTGTGGGGTCGTTCGCGCGGTCGGACGTCGAGTCGGCGCGGATGGTCGCGGCCACCCTGGATCACGAGGTGCTGGCGACACACGCGACGACAGGGTGGGACCGCCCGTGATTCGCAACCGTGCAGGGAATGATCTTTCAAGTCCGGCAGGAACTATCGAACAAATTGCTCGTTTGCACACATCTCGGCTGGGGACTGCGGAGGAGGTGGCGTCGTCCCACTCAACTTTCGACGGCGCCGCCGCCGCGTCGGCGTGTCCTGCACCCCTCAGGGCGAGGCATCTGCTTAATTTTCTGCATGACAGTGTGGGACGCGCGGGCCATGGCGCGCCTGGAAGTGATGGCCGCCGAGCTGACGGGGGTCGGCGTTGTTGGTCTCTTTGAACGCCTCATCGCTGACGTCTGGCGGGTCAACTGCCAGCGGTATGAACCCAGCGAGATCGGCGACACACCCCGATCCCTTGGAGTGACAGCCTCGGAGAACCTCCGAGTCCGGCTGCTGCGCGAGGTCGGTGGAACTTCTAGCGAGTGGCGGGCTCGCGGCGTCAAGGCTGGTGCCCCGGACAACTCGCTCCTCCTGGCGGCCTGTGGCTATGAGGTTCGCCAGATGAAGGCCCCGCAGACTGACACGCGGATTCCTGGTTGGAGTTCCTTCGACTGGGCTAGCGAGAGCGATGCCCGGTACCGCTGTGCGGAGGCCAATTCGGCGGTCTACCGATCTGAAGGCTTTGGGGTTGGAGGGCAGGGGATCCTGCCCATCCTCGCGCCCGTCTCGGTCGCAGGGACGTTGACCAATGCGCTGGTCGTCTGGTCTGGGCGCATCGAGACAGGTGAGACGGCGGGCTGGCTGGGTTTGCCCATTCTTGGCGACGAGCCGTGGCTCGCGGTCAAGCGTCTCTGGTGGCACGACTTTGGGGCGGGCGAGGGCTTGCCTCGTCCGGTGGGTGATGAGGGGCGCGGGTACGGCGGGTTCGACGAGCAGCCGGAACCCATGCCAAAGGTTGTACTAAAGCCGCAGCGTGAGGAGCGGAAGAGGCCTTGAATGACGAGTCGCCGCTGGTCATAGCAGCACGCCGTCGCCGTGCCTCCGGAGTCGCCGATGGCTTCGACGGTGAGCGTCTTGCCTTGGCGCGGCGCCTAGCGCGCATGCCTCGAACGGTAGTGGCCCGGCACCTCGGTGTATCACCCGCCGCCATCACCCAGTTCGAGAGGGGGCACGCCCGCCCAACCATGGCGCTACTGGCCCAGATGAGTCTCACGCTGGGAGTGCCGAGGGAGTTCTTCCGATTGGGTCGTCCGGTGAAGTCTCTGCCCGCCACGAGCGCCCACTTTCGATCTCTGCGGGCAACGCCGGCACTAGTTCGTGATCAAGCATTGGCGTTCGCTGAGCTCGGCTTGGAAGTTGCAGGAGTCATTGAGCAGTATGTTGATTTGCCGACCGTCAGTCTTCCGGATTGCGTAGTCGACGGGGATCCTTCGCCCGAAACAGTCGTCGAAGCGGCGCGCCGCACGAGGACGGCGTTGGGCGTCCCTGCTGGACCGATCGCCCATATGGTTCGGCTACTGGAAGCGGCCGGCATCTTGGTTCTGTGGTTGCCCGAGAGCAAGGTGGATCGGCGTGTCGACGCATTCTCGACAACCGCAGGGCGGCGTCCGCTAGTTCTTCTGTCGCCACTGAAAGATGACAAGGCGCGAAGCCGATTCGATGCTGCCCACGAACTGGGCCACATTGTCATGCACGCGGACGCCGAGCCCGGCTCCAAGCTTCTTGAGAACCAGGCGCAGAGCTTCGCATCGGAGTTTCTGATGCCGAGTGAGCAGGTAGTCGACGACTTGCCACGTCGACTCGACTGGGAGAGCCTCCTCGAGGCCAAGCGTCGTTGGGGGACGAGTTTGCGTTCTCTGGTCTTCCGCGCTCACTGGCTAGGGGTCATGTCGGAGTCGACCTACCGCCGGGCGAATCAGCAACTTGCGCTCTGGGGGAACCCTGAACCCGGGCCGCTGGGGCCTCCGGAGACCGCTAGCTTGCTGGGGCTATCGCTGGGCATCTTGGCGGCACATGGAACGACTCTCGATGAGATCGCCTCCGCTAGCGGCCTCCCTGCGGAGCACATCCGCCTCGTCGTCGCGGCGGCGACTGACACTCGACCGAGAGTCCACCTCACTACTCCATGAGTGACCCCGGCTAGGTACCCGGCCGGATCTCGCTGGCGCTCTCACGTCTCCATGACTCAGGCGGGCGTTGCGTAGTCGCGCAACAAGAGGATCTACGTCGTTCGGTCAACGACCGTGAGTTGCCCGGCTATTGTGATCCTGTTGGGGACTTGGGTCCACCATCTATGCGGATTTCCCCTGTCGGGAGCGTTCGATGAGTAGCTATGTTGGTGCGCACTGGATCCGTGCGGCCCTGCAAGTAAATCCATTCGCGTACCGAGGTCGGAGTGAGCCGGCCAAGAGGTACCGGTCTGAGAGTGACTACAACAAGGCGCTGCTCGATCAATGCGTGGCGCTCGGCATACGCATGATCGCCATTACCGACCACTGGTGTGTTGATAGTGCCGCGAGCCTGATCAGTGCGGCGGAAGTGCGCGGCATCGTGGCGCTGCCAGGCTTCGAGGCGAACACGTCCGAGGGGGTGCACCTCCTCGTGATCTTCGAGGTTGGCACGCCGTCTGCGGAGATCAACGCGGCCATCGGCATTTGCGGCGGAACGCCGGGCAGCGCCGGGACCGGGGCATGCGGCTACGCCGAGGTCGTGGACAAAGCCACTGAGCGCGGTGCGCTAGTGATCCCAGCCCACGTCAATATCTCGCCGAGCGGCTTGCTGGCGCGTGAGAGCGGCCAGCCGCTCCAGCGCATGATCAAGCACCCGCGGGTCAACGTGCTGGGCATCACGCCGAACGCTGATGACGCCAAGGACCAGACGGCGGTGTTGGCCAATCGGAAGCCATTTGAACGACAGCACCCGCTGGCTGTTATCCATGCTGATGATGTGATGGGGCCAGACGACCTGGCCAAGGTAGGCGCTTCATCCTGGTTCAAGGTGAGTACTGAGAGGCTTGAGAGCCTCATGCTCGCTGTCCGTACGCCCTCCACTCGCGTTTCGGTGAGTGATCCCGCAGGTACTTCGCGGACAGTTATCCGAGAGTTGTCGTGGACAGGCGGCTTCCTCGATGAGGTGACAATTCCGTTGTCGGACGAACTGTCGGCTTTCATCGGTGGTCCGGGCACTGGCAAGTCGACCGCTATAGAGAGTCTGCGCTACGCCCTAGACATCGAGCCCATCGGTGCGGCTGCGCTCGCCGATCATGCCGCGATCGTCAAAGACGTTCTCAAGAGCGGCACGATCGTGAAGGTGACGGTTGAGACGGCCAACCCGACCCCTCACACTTACACTATCGAGCGACTCGTAAACGATGTCCCCATCGTTCGGGATGCCAGCGGCTCGGCCACAAACCTCAAGCCAGAAGACATCGTCCCACGCATTGAGATCTTCGGTCAGCACGAGCTCGCCGAACTGGCTAACGACCCCGCGCGAGTCGCGACGATGCTCCAGCGATTCACAGGCGCGGGCGGCCCGGACGAGAAGTACCAGGAGACGCTGGCGCAACTCGCCGACAACCGGGCGCAACTTCAGAAGTATGAGGCGGCCAAGGAGACTCTCGAGAACGAACTGGCCGATATCCCGCGCCTGGACGAGCAGATCAAGCAGTACGACACAACCGACGTGCCCCGAAAACTAGCTGCGCAGCAGCGTCTGGAACTTGACCAAGCAGTGATTGAGGAGGTCGTCGACCGCATAAGGGGGGCGCGGACGGCGCTGGTGAACGTGACCGACCCGCAGTTGAGTACTGACCTGACCGCTGACTACGAGAACGTGGACGAGTCGCCGCAGAACGCGCTTCTCAAGAGGGCGACCGCCGCCACGTCGGAATTGGCCAACAGACTCGACGCCATCGCCAGTGAGGCGCGCGCAGCGCTCGATGAGGCTGACCGGGCTCTGGCTTCGGCGCGTGCGGACTGGATAACTGCAGTCACTGTGCAGCGTGAGGACTACAACAACGTGTTGCGTGCCCTGCACGAGCAGGGGTTGCAGCCAGACAAGTACGTTGACACCAAGCGGGCGTTGGAGACGCTCAAGGCGAAAGTCCCGCGCCGCAAGAAGTTGGATCGGGAGATCGCGAACCTTGCGAAGGCTCGGGACCAACTGCTTGGCAGACTCCGCGATCACGAGAAGGAGCAGACTGAGAAACTCCACGAAGCGATCCGCGCCGCGAACGCAGCTACGGACGGTGTCGTTGTGGTGCAGCCCGTTCCGGATCCCGACCGGGCGCACATCAAGCGGCCGGTAGTCGACAGTCTTGTTGGCGCTAAGAATACGATCACCGCCGCGATCGACAGCGAGGCCTTCTCGACGCGCGCTTTCGTCGAGGCCGCACGGAAGGGGCCGGCTGGCCTCGCTTCCTACGGGATCAAAGGCGCTCAGGCTGCCAACTTGCTCGCCGCCGGTGAGCCGCTGCTCAGGCAACTGGAGGAGCTCAGCGTCGGTCTCGCGGTCGACGTGAAGTTGGACGTGGGCTATGGCAGTGGCCGGAGGGAACTCAAGAGCATGGGTCACCTGTCCAAGGGTCAGAAGGCGACGGCGCTGCTACTTCTGCTCTTGAGCGGATCTGACGCGCCGCTCGTGATCGACCAACCTGAGGATGACTTGGACAACCGCTTCGTCTTCAGGGGCATTGTGGCGAACCTACGGAAGCTCAAGGGGCGGCGTCAGGTGATCGTGAGCACTCACAACGCCAACGTTCCCGTTCTCGGCGACGCCGAGTTGATCGTGGCGCTCGAAGGCGACGGGCAGCATGGGAAGCCAGCCGCGGACGGCATCGGCTCACTTGACGACAAGAGGATCCGGGCGCATGCAGAGAACATCCTGGAAGGTGGCCCCGACGCCTTCAATGCTAGGCAGCACCTCTACGGTTTCTGACACGCCCTCGCGGGGGGCCAATTGGTCCTGTGAGCCTGCGTACCTCGCGGCGGATTGGCGTGGGTTCGGTGAGCGCCGGTCCCGAGGGCGATCTCTCGCCTCAGGCCTGACCTAGGATGTTGTAGATCATCTGCTGGCTGGCAGCGGTGGGCTGTGACCTGGACGTTCTCGATCTCGGGGACGCCGATGGGGTCAGGAAGCCGCGGACCTGCTCGTCGCTAGTCCGTCTCGACGCCCGTTGAGGTGCCCGGTTGGCCTCCCCGGCCAGTTTCCCGCACGGGAACGCCATGTCTGCCTGGCGTTCTGTCAGTTGCGGGCTCAGGTTCGGAGCGCGCATGACTGTCGAGCCATAGGCTTGGGTGACGGTGGCTTCTGTTTACTCGTTAAACAGTCACGACTTGAGGCTGACCTGGCCAGGACGGATTAGAGCCATGACCGGGGCGGGCACGCGGATCTTCACGGCTGCCTCGGTCAGGGCCTCACGGAGATATGGGTACGCGGCCATCACGCCTACCTTCTCGGCAAACTCACGAATCGTGGAGTCGGCCGCCGTAAAGGGAGTCTCCGATTGGAAGAGGCATGCCACGTCAACTCGCAACGTCGCGGTAGGGATGTCGCAGTTGCCGACGAGACGCACCTCGACTCGCTGCTCATCGGAACCCACCTTCACTTCGATGTTCACCCCGTCAACGTCCCCGATGATGTCCTCGGAGGCAGACGTTCGTCGAGCTGAGACCTCATAGAACAGGATGTCGGTTAACTCAAGCAATTTGAGGAGTGCGTGGACATCTGGGGCATCCGCAGCGTCTGTCATGTAAGAACCAGGCCAAAGGCGAAAGTCCGTGACGGCATTTCAGACGTCTGGCTGGGTGATACCGCCTGCGAGAATTTGGTTCGAACTGGAAAATCGGCCAGGTGCTGAGCGTGAATCTCAGTCGCTCGACTCAAGAGCCATTCGTTAGTCAGAACGTAGTCGACCCATGTCGGGTGTTTGAGTCCGTCGCCCTTCGCGAGGTGAGACAGCCACCCATTGATGTCGTGCCATAGCCAGAGCTCGCTGTTCCCTGCAAAATTGCACGGCTCAGGGAATGGTGGCGCGTTGGAATTGCGCCTCTCGCTACGGGCCCAGAGGCCCACTGCTTGCGGCGTAACTCCCGCACGCCGGGCTATCTCCGATCGTGTCACATAGTCCTCGTACAACCGTCGGACGACGAAGCCGAGACGCTCAAGGCGGCCGACGGCCGCCTTCGCTGCAGCCAGGGCTGACGCCCCTTCGCTCGTCATGGTCACCAGGGTGGTCGTCCCATGAGTCGACAGCAGTGCGTCCTCGTTCGCGTACAGCGCGTCGAGCGTGTCGCCCTCTGGCGGGCAGACCTCGAACATCAACTCAAAATCGCCCATACCGTCCCCGCAGCCCTCGGTGTGCTTACAGAATCACCATCGGCTCGCCCTGTTGTCAACTTGAAACAGCTGACTCAGGCGTCTGGGTGGCGGTCGGGGCAGCGTGCAGCGGCGGTGGCGATCCGTCGCGCAGCGTTGCCAGGGTTCTTGGCTGAGCCTGGGACGGGGATGGTGTCGCGCCCGCATGGGCAGTACAGGGTCGCCTTGTGCGCAGAACGCCGGATCCGCCAACCCTGCTCCTCGAGAGCAGCCAGGACGGTGTGCACCTCCGCGTCGACCTCTCTCCGCAGCTCGGCGGCCGTAACCCAGTCGCCGGCTGCCACTTCGCCCCCTCTGTCAGTCCTGAACCGTTCGGTACTTACACGCTTGTCATTACGAGGGTGACAGCCCGGTAGGAGGCTCGCAAGCAGTTCGCGTGGGGTTGAGCCCTCCGGTGCTGGACGGGGAGATGGCGTCGCCAACGCGATAGGGGGCCGGCTGGCGGTCCGTGCGGTCGGGCAGGAAGCACGCAAGATGGGTGCGTCCAGTCTCCGACCTGGTCGGCGGTGCCGTCCTCGAGGTGGTGGAGGCCACCGTCCGGGTGGGTATGGTCGCGGGCGAACAGTGGCCGCTGGTCGCGTTCTGGAACTCAGTCGGCGCGGCCGGGTCGTGAGGAGGGCGCGGCACGGAAGGCATGGTGGCGGTGACCACTGACAATTACGGGGAGAACGTCCTGCAGCAGGTGGCCAGCGGAGGATGGGAGAGTCTGGGTGGTCGGCAGCGATCGCCTCGCTTGGTCGTGGCCTGCTGGTCGGCGAGCAGCCACGGTCAGAGGCCGATCTCAGGCTGCCTAGCCCATCGTCGCGGCCTGCCGCGTACCTAGGAAGCCCGGCAGGCAGCGGGCTACGCCGTGAGGCTCGAGGCGCTAGTGGGGATGCGGTGGGGGCGGGGCGGCCGAACGCTGTGATCTCGCAGGTGAGCGCGATCTTGTCAAGGGTCTTGAAAACCGTTAGGGCGGTACCCAACCCGTCCTCAGGGGTTCGAATCCCTTGCCCTCCGCGAGCAGGGTTTCAATGCGAAATCGCAGGTCAGCGGATGGTTCGCTGTGGCGGAGACCGGTCGCGGCCCGGTCCGGTGGTGTCCAGCCAACGACGACGCACGACGGTCGATTGTGGCTGTCCGCGGACAATGCGCGGACACGGAATCCGTGATCCCAATGCTGTCGCATCGAGGTCATGGGGCGTCGAGCTCGGTGATGGGGGGGTCCCTATGGGGTTGGTCAAGCGGCGCGGGCGGGTCGGTGTTCGTAGTGGGTGCCGTCGCGGAGCATGGCGAACAGGACGTCGACCCTGCGGCGGGCCAGGCAGATGAGGGCGGCGTTGTGGCGTTTGCCTTCGGCTCTCTTGCGGTCGTAGTAGGCGCGGGAGGCGGGGTCGTGCAGGGCGGCGAACGCGGACAGGAAGAACGCGCGTTTGAGTTGCTTGTTGCCGCCGCGGGGCGGGTGTTCACCGCGGATCGAGGACCCGGAGCGGCGGGTGACCGGGGCGAGGCCGGCGTAGGCGGCTAGGTGTCCGGGGGTGGGGAACGAGGTGGCGTCGCCGACCTCGAGCAGGATGCGGGCTGCGGTCCTGACTCCGACGCCGGGCATCGAGGTCAGGACCTGGGCAAGAGGGTGTGCATCGAGGATCTCCTCCACCTCGGTGGCCAGGTCGCGGCGTTGGGCCAGGACCTGGGCCAGGGTGTCTGCGAGGCGGGGCAGGACGGCCTCGGCGGCTTTGGTGCCGGGCACGACGACGGTTTGCTCGGCCAGGGCCTGCCAGGCCGCGTCCGCGAGGGCCTGGCCGGCGCGGGGTGCGTTCTTGCGGGCGACTGCGGTGACCTGTCGCTTGCCGGCCCGAGCGAGGCCGGCCGGGCCGCCGAACCGGGACAGCAGTTCCAGCACCGCGGTGGTCTGGACCTTCGGGCCCAGGACCCGTTCCAGGGCGGGGTGGATCTGGGTCAGCAAGCCGCGGATCCGGTTCGCCAGCCGGGTCGCTTCCTGGGCCAGGTCGTCGTCGAACCCGACCAAGACGCCGAGCTCGGCCGGGGCCTCCTCGCCCACGTCCACGCGGCGCAGGGTGTGCGGCAAACGTCCGCGCGGCGTCAGCGATGACGTACGCGTCCCGGGCGTCGGTCTTGGCCGTCCCCGGATGCAGGTCTGCGATCCGGCGCATCGCCAACCCGGGCAGGTAGGCGACCTCCACACCGCCGTCGCCGCTGTTGTCCAGGCCGACGGCGCGGGCGACCGCGATCGGCAGCGCCCCGATCGTGGCGGGCTGGTCCACGACGACCAGGACCCGACCGTGCTCGGCCAGGCGGGCGTACAACTCCCGCAACCGCGTCTCGTCCTGGGGCAGCTCGCGGTCGAAGACCCGCTTGCCGTCCCGGGTCAACGCGACCGCGTGATGGGTGCCCTTACCGACATCCAACCCGCAGAAGACCGCGTACCCGCGGTCGTCGTGCGACGTCTGCGTGCTCACCGGCGTCCCTTCCGGCCTCGTGGCCCGTCCTCGACCCAGTCCTGGTCGCGGTCAGGCATCAGCTGCCGGCAGCCACGTTACGAAGAGACCTCCCGCCGCACGAGACCTTCCGTGCGACCGGGGCCGTGTCCCTATCAGCGGTCGGCCAATGCCACCAGGCCCGGCGACAACACCCCCCGGATCATCAACGATAGGGGCAGTCAGTCATACCGAGCCTGGCGACCAGGAACCCCGCAACGCGGGGCACGAGGAAGGTAGCGAGCCAAGATTGAGCGGCCAAGGAGTACGACTGTCTCGTGGGCGAGTCGTCGGCCAGCGATCAAGGGCTGTCCGAACCTATGACGGTGGGGTTTCGAATCCGTTCGGGCGCACTCGTTGAGACAGCGAAAGATCGGCCCATGACCTGCGGAAACACGGGAAGCAACCGCGCTCCTCAGTGCAGCGCCCCTGGGGACTCGCGGGATGGTCGATCTCGCTCGTAGCGCAGGACCATGCGAACGGCCGATTGCATCGCCAAAGGCTCAACGTGTTGCCAGTGGCGGCCATGATGTCTGATGTCAGAGTCGGGCAACGATCGACGATGGGCGGAGAAAGCATGAGGGCACAGGAAGAATCCAGAATGGATGGTGGAACTCAGGGCGCCGGCGCAGCAGGCGAATTCCTAGTGTCCCTCGACGCGGTTCGGGAAGCGGTCACGAAGTTCGAAGCCATGGCGGACAAGAACCACCCGCACTGGTCGATGATCGCCCTAGAGTTTCGCGATGTCTTGTCGCGCGCATACGGCGCATCTGGTACGTCGCCGGCTAGTCCCGACCCAGGTCGGCAGCCAGTTCCCGCTGTTCGGGCTTCTGGAGCGTCGCAATGACCGGGAAGACGCCATCGATCACCGATCTTCTACGTCAAGTCCTTGAGGCGCTTAGCCTCACCGCAGCGCAAGAGGCAGACCCGGCGAAGGAAGCCTCCGAATCCACCGCAAAGCCGACGGCGGATATTGCCGCGGCACTGCAGGCCATACGAGATGACCTCAAGACCTACGGTACGGCGATCGGTGTCGGCTCCCTGGTAGCGATCCTGACGGCAGCCGTGACCAACATGGACAAGCTGTTTCCGGGCCCGGGCGGGTCACAGCTCCCCAAAACTGCGTACTGGCTCGCACTTGTCATCTGTGTCCTCCTGGCAATCGTCGGCAGTATCCTCCTTACCTCGCGGTTCTTCGCTGCCAGGCGCCGAGTCCTCATCAACACCGACGACTACATTGACCAGCCCCATCAACTCAAAGGCCTCGACCAGAGTGAGGCCGAGGTCATCTACAAGCGCCTTGCAAAGCTCGCGGAGTCCGAGGGCGTTGCCAGCATCCCAGTGCTAGAGCGACGGATTTCAAGACTTCAGCGCGTGGCACTCACGGCGAAGTCAGGGGGGCAGGACAAGGCCGCAGCCGCGGCCATAGCGGAGGCGGACCGTGTGGGGGCCGCACTGAACCTTGCCGTCTCGGAGGCGGCGCTGCTGGTGCTCGAGAGGCGGTCAGCCGACGTGTACCGTCAGCCCTTCACAACAGTGTTCGCCGCCACGGCCGCTATCGGCATCGCAGGCGTCTTCCTCCTCGGCCAGTGGGCTCAGAGCGACCAAGACAAGACCGCCCGGTGGCTGGCATGCCAAACAGACCTGAAAGACTCCGACAAGGTTCTCCACGCTGTCGAACGTCGCGAAACGTGCGCTCGTCTTGAACCCGATCACCTCAGGCCTGTGCCAAAGGCTTCCACCACGGAGTCACCCGACGACGGGTCTGCAAGCCCCACCCGGACGACCTATCCCACAGCCTCAACGTGGATCATCACGAACCTAGACGAATGCGCGAGCGTGAAGACCACCTCGTCCCTCTCGGCGAACATACGTGACCGGGCTCTGGCAGCATGCGCGGGATTGCCTGCCGCGAGCCCTTCCGCAAGCGCGACGTCCGACTAGCGGCCTCGTGCACAGTGGCTGGGTTGCGCGGCTCTGTGTGAGTACCCGCATTGCGCGCTGCGTAGAGCGCTGTGATCTGTCGGTAGTGCGATGTTGTGATCCGTTGTGATCCGTTGTGATCCGTTGTGATCCGTCCGCTGCCGAATCGGCCCGTATGGAATCAAGAGCGGCCGCTCCGCGGCCGCCGGACAGCCCCCGCACAGCCTCCCGCTTCGCTCCGGCCGGCGCGGCCCTGCAGTAGTCTCCGATACAAATGCGCGACCTCCTCGAAGACGTCCTCCTGCTGCAGTCCGAGTGGACACGGTTTAACGACGCCCCGATGCAGCAGCGTGGACACCTCGTCCGCGACAGTTGCGCAGGATGGATAGGCGAGCGACTAGACCCGTTGCGGTCAGCCTCAAGGCGCGCGGACTTGGACGTCGAGGGCCAGGACGGTCAGGGCAACAAGGCCCGCGTCCCCTGGGTGCGCATCTTCTCGCGCGAGCTGTCCCCTCTCTGTCAGCCTCTCGTGAGACACCTCGGCAGTAGTGATTACTGAGTCCTGAGGGCGAGAGTTGGAGATCGAGTTCGATGACGCAGACCGCGTCTACAGTGTCCGTCGCGTCGGCGGGGCCGGCTGGTCATGCTGTGCGTGTGGAGGATGTTCCGGACCCGCAGGTTGATGAGCGGGCTTCGCGGCGGACGTACACGGCCCGGTACAAGCTCGACGTGCTGGCCGAGTATGAGCAGCTCGACAAGGCCGGCAAGGGCGCCCTGCTACGGCGGGAGGGCTTGTACACGTCGTTGATCAGTGCGTGGCGTGAGCAGCGGGACAAGGGCGCGCTGGCCGCGATGGAGGCCGCCGCGCGGGGCCCGAGGCCGGTTGACCCGGCCGCCCGGGAGAACGAGCGGCTGGCGGCCGAGAACGCCCGGCTGGCTGCCGAGTTGGAGCAGGCCCGGGCGGTGGTCCGGGTCCAGGGGGAACTGTCCGCGCTCTTGGCGCAGCTCTCGAAGCAGAGCGCGGACCGGCCCGAGAGCGAGCCCGAGCGATGATCGACGCCGCTGTGGTCGAGCTGACTCCGATCGTCGGCGTGGCGGCTGCCTGCGAGGCGGTCGGGCGGTCCCGGGCAAGCCACTACCGCGCCCACCCGGTCGGCCCGGTGCCGCTCGGGCCGTCCCGCCCGCCCGTACCTCGGCGGCCTCAGCCTCGCGGGCTGTCCGAGGTCGAGCAGCAGGCGGTGCTCGAGGTGCTGCACTGCGAGCGGTTCGTGGACCAGGCGCCCGAGAGCGTGTACGCGACGCTGCTCGACGAGGGTGTCTACCTGTGCTCGACGGCGACGATGTACCGGCTGCTGCGCTCTCGAGGGGAGACCAACGGTGGCCGGGACCGCCGCCGGCACGCCACCCACCCGGCGCGTGTGAAGCCGGAGCTCGTTGCTGTGCAACCGAACCAGGTCTGGTCGTGGGACATCACGAAGCTCCGTGGCCCAGCTGGCGGCCTGTCCGGGCGGACGTGGACCTGGTACCACCTGTACGTGATCCTCGACATCTACTCGCGGTACGTCGTCGGGTGGATGGTCGCCTCCCGCGAGTCCGCGGTGCTGGCCGAACGACTGATCTCCGACACCGTGACCAAGCAGCAGATCGGTCCGGGCCGGTTGACGATCCACGCCGACCGGGGCACCTCGATGACGTCCAAGCCGGTCGCGCTGCTGATGGCCGACCTCGGGGTCACCCGCTCCCACAGCCGGCCCCGGGTGTCGAACGACAACCCGTACAGCGAGAGCCAGTTCCGGACCCTGAAGTACCGGCCCGACTTCCCCGAGTCGTTCGCCTCGATCGAGGACGCCCGCGTGTTCTGCGCCCGGTTCTTCACCTGGTACCACCACGAGCACCGCCACAGCGGGATCGGGCTGCACACCCCCGCCGACGTCCACCACGACCGCGCCGACGCCGTCCGCCTCGCCCGAGGAGACGTCCTGGACCGGGCGTACACCGCCCACCCCGAACGCTTCGTCGGCAAGCCGCCCCAGCCACCGCGACCGCCCCGAGCCGCGTGGATCAACAAGCCACCCGAGACGGAAGGACCAACCGACACGACTCACTAAACCCGATGAGTCTGTGTCTCATTCAGGTTGACAGGCACCGCCCTGCGATGACTGCCCAAGGTGCACCGTCATCACTCGGTTGTCTCCTGGGCGGCCACCCCTCCGGCGGTGAAGAAGTCGGTGCATCGTCGTCGTGGCGGCTTGGAGCACCGGGCGGAGTTGCTCCCTGTAGACCAACTCGGTGACGAGCGTCGACCTGTACCCGACGAGGCGGGAGCTCTGCTCGATCGGCACGCCACTGTCCGAGAGCAGGACATGCCCTCAGACTGGTCAGTGCCCGGGCTTGTACTCGCCAGCCAGCCAGCTCAGGAAGCGCTTCGGACGATCGACATACGTTTGGACGGTGCTGTCCGTCATCGTCGTGGCGCGCAGCTCCGCCTCGTACCGCTTGAGCTCCTCGTGCAGCTCGTCCAGCGTCCAAGAGTCATGAGCCATGCGATCCTCCAGGGTGTGAACCGTTGATCCACACAGCCTGGTTGGTAACACCGGGGCCTTGTCTAGGGCGTGTCTCGTAGATCTTTGAAGGCGGATCGGCCAGAGCGTGTTGGTCGTGAGCCTCACGGGTCGTGCCCTGGCGGGCCGGCTCAGCGCCGGGGTTGGTCGTGCTCCTCGTCCGTCAAGATGGTGACGTGGAGTCTGAGAGCTGGGAGCACGTGCCCGTCGACGTGTTGTCGGAGGTCCCTGACGAGGCGCGTTCGCGTGAACTGTGGATGCAGCACGCCATCGGGTACGTGTTGATGGCACAGATGCGCGAGTACGCCGTCGCGAGGATCCCGCAAGACGCTTCGATCGAGGCGAGGCAGCTGGCGATGCGCGTCCTTGACCACGCCCTGTTTGGGCTGATGGAGATCTGCGACGGCTTCAACGGCCCGCTGCGCAGTCCCACGCACGAGTTCAGTGTCGATCTGGTCGGCACGCTGCGCCGCTCGGATGACGAGACGGTGGTCGCGAGACAGACGCTGTTCGACGGCGATGGCGCCTGCATGGGTGTTCACGGGTGGCTGGACGGCGACTTCGGTGAGGCCCCTCCCGCCCAACAGGTGCAGGCGTTCACTGCGCAGTCCGACTGGCTGGCTCACTAGGCCCGCCCTACGGATCAGTTGAGCCAGAACAGGACGATGGCGGCGACGGTGATGCCGGCGCGGTAGTTGCGGGCGGTCTTGTCGTAACGCGACGCGATGCCTCGCCACTGCTTGAGCCGGTTGAAGCAGCGCTCGACGACGTTGCGGCCGCGGTAGGCGTCGGCGTCGAACGCCGGCGGACGACCACCGCGGGAGCCCTTGGCTGCCCGGTGCTCGTGCTGGTCACGCCGCTCCGGGATCACCACACGGATTCCCCTGCGCCGCAGCACCTGCCGGGTCGAGGGATGCGAGTACGCCTTGTCCGCGACCACCATGTCCGGCCGCGACCTGGGCCGGTGACCGGTCGGGACGGCGATGGCGTCCAGGACCGGGACGAGCTGCGGGTTGTCGCCGGCCTGACCACCGGTCAGCCGGACCGCGAGCGGACGCCCCTTGCCGTCCACGGCCGCATGCGCCTTGGTCGTCCAACCGCCACGGGACCGGCCGAGGGCGTGGTCCTCAGGCTCGGGCGACAGATTCTTGTAACTCGATCCTGCCCCCTGTGTCGGGCACAGGCTCCGTCACGCTCGAGCGCCGCGCACCGGCAGCATGCTGGTGGGCACGCGCGATCGTCGAGTCGACGCTGACCGTCCACTCCAGCTCACCGACCGCGTGCGCCTGGCCCTGCAGCTCGCGCAGCACCCGGTCCCACGTGCCGTCCTTCGACCAGCGGTCGAACCGGCCCCACACCGTCTCCCACGGCGGCATCTCCTCGGGCAGGT
>NZ_MWLN01000132.1 GCF_002198655.1 Kineosporia sp. A_224 | reverse complement strand
CGACCTCGCAGGCCGTGTCGCCGCCGCCGCGGCCGCCCGCGAGCAGGCGGACGCCGCCGGGTCCCGGGTCGCCGAGCGGGCCGACGGCCTGCGCGAGCGGGTCGACCGGGCGCGCGGCGACGACCCGAGCGTCGCGGCCCGGCGCGACCGGCTGCGGGCCTGGGCCGACGCCGCCGAGGGCGTCCTCGACGCCCGCCGCGGGCTCGCGGACGCGAGCGTCACGGCCGACCGGGCGACCGCCGCCGCCGCGACCGCGGCCCGCGCGGCCGGTTTCGACGACGTCATCGACTGCGTCCGCGCGGTGCTCAGCCGGGAGCAGACCGACGCCTACACCGCGGCCCTGCGCGCCCGCGACGACGAGCTCGCCGCGGTCACCAAGCGGCTCGAGGACGGGGCCCTCGTCGCGGCGGCCGCGGCCCCGGAGCCGCAGCCCGAGACGGCCGCCGCGCTGCTCGAGCTCGCGCGGGCCGACGAGGCGGACGCCGTCCGCACCCTCGCGCATGCCGAGGAGGCGGTCCGGGCGCTCGACGGGATCGCCGCCGAGCTCGACGCGCACCTCGCCACGGCGGCCCCGGTCCACGAGCGGTTCGCCGTCCTCGACGGGCTGAGCCGCTGCCTCGACGGCACCGGCGGGGAGAACTCGCGCCGGATGCCGCTGTCGGCGTTCGTCCTCGCGGCCCGGCTCGAGCAGGTCGCCGAGGCCGCGAGCCTGCGGCTGGCCCAGATGTCCGCGGGCCGGTACGCGCTCGTCCACAGCGACGTCGCCGAGAAGGGCGCCCGCCGCGCCGGCCTCGCGCTCCAGGTCGTCGACGCCTGGACGGGCCAGCGCCGGGACACCGCGTCCCTGTCCGGCGGGGAGTCGTTCTACACCTCGCTGGCCCTCGCGCTCGGCCTCGCGGACGTCGTCTCCGCCGAGTCGGGCGGCACGACGATCGAGACCCTCTTCGTCGACGAGGGCTTCGGCAGCCTCGACGAGGACACCCTCGAGGAGGTCATGGACGTCCTCGACGACCTGCGGTCCGGCGGCCGTGTCGTCGGCCTCGTGAGCCACGTCGCCGACCTGCGCGACCGGATGCCCGCGCGGCTCGAGGTGGTCAAGGGCCGCACCGGCTCGACCCTGCGGCTCGCCGTCCCCGCGTGACGGGCGGCGCCGCACCGCAGGGCGACCGACCGCCAGACGTCGCCGTCCTCGACCTCGACGGCGTGCTGGCGGACACCCGGCACCGGCTCCACCACGTCGCAGGGGGCCGCCCGCGCTGGGCAGCGTTCTTCGCCGCCGCGAAGGACGACCCGGTGCACCCCGAGGGCCGCGCCGTCGTCGAGGAGGTCCTCGGTCGCGGTCTCGCCGTCGTCTACCTCAGCGGCCGCCCGGAGCGCACCGCCGCCGCCACCCGGGCCTGGCTGCTCCGGCACGACCTGCCCGACGCCCCGCTGCTCCTGCGTGCGGACGACGACCGCCGCCCGGCCACCGCGGTGAAGATCGGCCACCTGCGGCGGCTCGCCCGGCGGGCCCGGGTCGTCGTCCTCGTCGACGACGACCCGGCCGTCGTCGCCGCCGTCCGGGCGCTGCGCCCGCCGCTCGCCGCGTCGGTCCTCCACGCGACGTGGCAGCCGCGGGACGACGCGACCGACCGCGGCCAGCACGGGGCCGGCCGCACGTGACCCGCCGGCCGCGCCCGCAGGTGGTCGACGACCTCGCCGGTCGGCTCGCGGCGCTCGGCTGGGTGAGCGACCTGCTCGTCGCCGGCTCCCTCGCGACGGGCGACTGGACGCCGTCCGTCAGCGACCTCGACCTCGTCGCCGTCACGGCCGGCCCGGTCGGCACCGGCCGTGAGCAGACGCTCAGCGCCGTCCACCGGGACCTCGACGCCGGGTCCGGCGCCGGCCTCAAGCTCGGTTGCGTGTACGTCGACACCGCGGCCCTGGACGACCCGGCCGCCCTGCACCCGACGTGGACGCACGGGGCGCTCGTGCACCGGATCCTCTCCGGGGTGACTCGCGCCGAGCTCGCCCTCCACGGCTTCGCCGTGCTCGGCCGCGCGCCGGCCGCGCTGCTGTCGCCGGTGACCCCGGACGACGTCCGCGCCGCCGCCCGCTCCGAGCTCACCGGCTATTGGGCCCTCGCCGCGCGGCACCCGCTCTGGTTCCTCGACCCGGTCCTCGCCGACCTCGCGCTCACCTCGATGGCCCGCGGCCGCCACAGCCTCGCGACCGGCGAGCTGCTCACGAAGACCCTCGCCGTCGAGCAGGCGCACGCGCCGGCGCACCTCGTCGCGGCGCTGAGGGCGCGCCGCCGCGGCGAGGACGTCACCTCGCCCCGGCTGCGCACCGCCCTCGTCGCGTGGCGCGACGTCCGCCGCACGGTCGCCGCCGCCCGCCGTCCGGCCCCTGCGAGCCCGTGACCGCGACCGATCCCGCGGCACTGCGCCGCAGGATCGGTCACGCTGACGCGAACCGGCCGACCCTCCACCGTCCTCTGACGCGTTCTGCACCCCACCCGCGCGACGTAGGGTGCGTGACCCGCCAGAGGACGGCGACGAGGGCTCAGCTCTCGAACGCCTCCGGCGGCGGGCACGAGCAGACCAGGTGCCGGTCGCCGTACGCGCCGTCGATGCGGCGCACCGGCGGCCAGTACTTCGCGCGGGGGTCGACGCCGGCCGGGTAGACGGCCTCCTCGCGGGTGTACGGGTGCGCCCACTCCCCGACGAGGCTCTCCGCCGTGTGCGGGGCGTTGGCGAGCGGGTTGTCCCCGGCGGGCCAGCGGCCGGCGGCGACGGCGTCGATCTCGCCACGGATGGCGATCATCGCGTCGCAGAACCGGTCCAGCTCGACGAGGTCCTCGCTCTCGGTCGGCTCGACCATGAGCGTGCCCGCGACCGGGAACGACATCGTGGGCGCGTGGAAGCCGTAGTCGACGAGGCGCTTGGCGACGTCGTCGACGCTCACTCCCGTCTCCTTCGAGATCCCGCGCAGGTCGAGGATGCACTCGTGCGCGACGAGGCCGTCGCGGCCGGTGTAGAGCACCGGGTAGTGGTCGCGCAGCCGGGTCGCGACGTAGTTCGCCGCGAGGATCGCCGTCGCGGTCGCCCGGGTCAGCCCCTCGGCGCCCATGAGCCGCACGTAGGTCCACGAGATCGGCAGGATCCCGGCCGAGCCGAACGGCGCCGCCGAGATCGGGCCGACACCCGTCGCGGGGCCGGCACCGTCGTCCATCGGGTGGTTCGGCAGGTACGGCGCGAGGTGCGCGCGGACGCCGACCGGCCCGACGCCGGGGCCGCCGCCGCCGTGCGGGATGCAGAACGTCTTGTGCAGGTTGAGGTGCGAGACATCGGCCCCGAACGTGCCCGGCTTCGACAGCCCGACGAGCGCGTTGAGGTTCGCGCCGTCGACGTACACCTGGCCGCCCGCGTCGTGGACGGCGGCGCACAGGTCCGCGACCGCCTCCTCGAAGACGCCGTGCGTCGACGGGTAGGTGATCATCACCGCCGCGAGCCGGGCGGCGTGCTCGTCGACCTTGGCCCGCAGGTCGGCCATGTCGACGTTGCCGTCCTCGTCGCACTTCACGACGACGACCCGCAGGCCAGCCATCACCGCGCTCGCGGCGTTCGTGCCGTGCGCGGACGACGGGATGAGGCACACGTCGCGGTCGGTCTCGCCGCGCGAGCGGTGGTAGGCCCGGATGGCGAGCAGCCCGGCGAGCTCGCCCTGGGAGCCCGCGTTCGGCTGGATGCTCACGGCGTCGTAGCCGGTCACGCTCGCGAGCATCGACTCCAGGTCGGCGACGAGCGCCCGCGTCCCCGCGGCGGTGTCGGCCGGCGCGAACGGGTGCAGCGCGGCGAACTGCGGCCAGGTCACCGGCTCCATCTCGGTCGTCGCGTTGAGCTTCATCGTGCACGAGCCGAGCGGGATCATGCCGCGGTCGAGCGCGTAGTCGAGGTCCGCGAGCCGGCGCAGGTAGCGCAGCATCGCCGTCTCGGAGCGGTACGCCGAGAACACCGGGTGGGTGAGGTAGCCGCTCGTCCGCAGCAGTGCTGCGGGCAGCGCGCCGGGGACCTCCGCCGACCGGCGCACCGCGCTGCCGGGCGCGACGCCGAACGCCGCGCACACCGCCGCCAGGTGCGCCGGCGTCGTCGTCTCGTCGGTCGTCACCCCGACGTGGTCGCCGTCCACCCGGCGCAGCAGGACGCCCCGCTCGCGGGCAGCGGCGAGGACGGCGTCCGCCCGGCCGGGCACCCGCGCGAGGACGGTGTCGAAGAGCTCGGCGTGGACGACGTCCACCCCGCCGCCGCGCAGCGCCGCCGCGAGGTCGGCGGCGTGCCCGGCGACCCGGGTCGCGATCGTCCGCAGGCCCTGGGGCCCGTGGTGGACGGCGTACATCGAGGCCATGACGGCGAGCAGCACCTGCGCGGTGCAGATGTTGCTCGTCGCCTTCTCCCGGCGGATGTGCTGCTCGCGGGTCTGCAGCGCGAGCCGGTACGCCGGCTTGCCCACGGCGTCCTTGGAGACGCCGACGAGCCGACCCGGCATCGAGCGCTCGATCCCGGCCCGGACCGCCATGTACCCGGCGTGCGGGCCGCCGTACCCGAGCGGGACGCCGAAGCGCTGCGACGTCCCGACCGCGACGTCCGCCCCGAGCTCGCCGGGCGGGGTGAGCAGGGTCAGCGCGAGCAGGTCGGCGGCGACGGTGACGAGCGCACCGGCGGCGTGCGCGGCGTCGACGACGCCCCGCAGGTCGGTGACCGCGCCGGAGGCCCCCGGGTACTGGACGACGACCCCGAAGACCCCGTGCTCGCCGCCGGCGGCCGCGAGCACCGCCGCGACGTCGCCGCCGGAGCGCGCCGCACCGGCGAGGTCGGCGTCGACGACGGTGATGCCGAGCGGCTCGGAGCGGGTGCCGATGACGGCCCGGGTCTGCGGCAGGACGTCGGTGTCGACGACGAGGACGGCACCGGCCGCCCCCTTCGTGCTCCGTCGCATGACGGTCATCGCCTCGGCCGCGGCGGTCCCCTCGTCGAGGAGCGAGGCGTTGGCGGTCGGCAGCCCGGTGAGGTCGGAGACCACGGTCTGGAAGTTCAGCAGCGCCTCGAGCCGGCCCTGCGAGATCTCCGGCTGGTACGGCGTGTACGCGGTGTACCAGGCCGGGTTCTCGAGGACGTTGCGGAGGATGACGCCGGGGGTGTGGGTGCCGTGGTAGCCCAGGCCGATCATCGGCGTGAGCACGGTGTTCCGCGCGGCGAGGGCCGTGAGCTCGGCGAGCACCTCGGCCTCCCCGACCGCGGGCGGCAGGTCGAGCCCGTCCCGGTCGCGGATCACCGCGGGCATCACCGCCGCGACGAGCGCGTCGAGGCTGTCGTGCCCGACGGTGGCCAGCATGTGCGCCGTCGCGGCGGCGTGCGGGCCGATGTGCCGGTCGGCGAACGAGGTCGCCTCGGACGGCGCGTGCGCGGCGCCCGGTGCGGCCGGGGCAGCGGCGCCGGGCGTGGACGGCACGGAGGGGACTGCGATGACGGAGGTCACGGACGCGCTCCAGACAGGGGTCGGTCGGCGGCCGAGACCGCCCTGACCTCCCCCTCTGTCACCCACGTTCGCGCTTCAGAGTTGCCTGACCCGCACGGTCCTGGCGCCTGAGAGGTTCCGGGGAGAGTTGCCCCTTCGGCGCCCCCTCACGGGGGCTCTCCCGTGCGGGGTCTGCAGCGAGGAGGACGCTACCAAAACGGGTGCCACGATGTGGGACCGGCGGGCGACGGACGCGCCCGACCGCCCGACCTGTCGCCGAACGGTCGGTCCCGTGGTCAGCCCGCGGATCCCCTGCACCGCCGGACGACGCCCTGTGGACGGTCCTGCTGCCCGGGCCGCGGAGCAGGTAGGTTTCAGGGGTGATCGTCGTCAGCGTGTGCAGTCTCAAGGGCGGTGTCGGCAAGACCTCCGTGGTCCTCGGCCTCGCCTCCGCCGCGCTCGCGCGCGGTGTCCCCACCCTCGTCGTCGACCTCGACCCGCAGGCCGACGCGACGATGGGCCTGGACGTCGTCGACCGCCCGAAGCACACCGTCGCGGACGTCCTGTCGGCCCCGCGCCGGACGGCGCTGGACTCGGCCGTTGCGACGAGCGGCTGGACGGCGGAGGGCGGCGGGACGCTCGACGTCATGATCGGCACCGTCGAGGCCGCCGCGCTCGACGGCCCGCGCATCGGTGAGCGCGCCGTCCACCGGCTCGAGACGGCGCTGACCCGGGCCACCGACTACCGCCTCGTCCTCGTGGACTGCCCGCCGTCGTTCGGCGCCCTGACGCGCACCGGGCTCGTCGCGAGCCAGCGCGCGCTCGTCGTCTCCGAGCCGGCCCTCTTCTCGGTCACGGCCGCCGACCGTGCGCTGCGCTCGATCGACGAGCTGCGCCGCACGACCGCCCCGAACCTGCAGCCGCTCGGCGTCGTCGTCAACCGCTACCGGGACCGCTCCCCCGAGCACCGCTACCGCCTCACCGAGCTCCAGCAGATGTTCGGCCCGCTCGTGCTCTCCCCCTCGCTGCCCGAGCGCAGCGCCCTCCAGCAGTCGCAGGGCGCGAGCAGCCCCGTCCACCGCTGGCCCGGCGCCGCGGCGGCGGAGCTCTCGGAGGCGTTCGACGCGCATCTCGCGCGGCTCCTGCGGGTCGCCAACCGCCGCAAGGCCGCAGCGGCGTCCCCGCGCGCCTGACGGGTCCCCGTCCTCTGGCGGCTCGCGCACCTGACGGCACGCTCCTGCGGCTCGCACCTCTTCGTCGGCGTCCTGCAGCGGCTGACACGCGCGCTCCTTCGTGGACGTCCTCTGGCGCCTGACGCACCTCATCGGCGGCGTCCTCTGGCGGCGCGCGCACCCAACGGGCGGCGTCCTCTGGTGCGAGAAGTACCCAACCTCGTCCTCTGGTGAGAGAACGACGCCAAGAGTGCGGCGGATTCAGGCGGTGGGTGCAACGGGTTGGTCTTGGGCGGTCAAGAGTAGGTGGTTGAGGGCTTCGGTGGGGGTGGCCCAGCCGAGGGTCTTGCGGGGGCGGCCGTTGAGTCCGTCGGCGACGGCGGCCAGGTCGGCGGGGGTGTGGACGGACAGGTCGCTGCCTTTGGGGAAGTACTGGCGCAGCAGTCCGTTGGTGTTCTCGTTGGTGCCGCGTTGCCAGGGTGAGTGCGGGTCGCAGAAGTAGATGTCCAGGCCCGTGGCCAGGGTGATCTCGGCATGGCGGGCCATCTCGACGCCCTGGTCCCAGGTCAGGGTCTGGCGCAGCGCGGCGGGCAGGGTGGTGATGGTGGTGGTCATCGCGTCCCGGACCTGTTCGCCGGTGTGCCCGTCTGGTAGGTGCAGCAGCATCACGTACCGGGTGGTCCGTTCGACCAGGGTGCCGATCGCGGCGCCGCCCTGGGCGCGGCCCACGATCAGATCGCCTTCCCAGTGGCCGGGCACGGCCCGGTCCTCGACCTCGGCCGGCCGGGCGCTGATCATCAGCTCCGGCGGCGGGGCCGGACGACGTCGGCGGCCACCGGTGGGAGTCCTCTTCGGGCGCCGGACCGCCCGCCCGGTCCGCAGGCACACCGTCAGCTCCCGGCGCAGGGCGCCGCGGCCCTGGACGTACAGCGCCTGGTAGATCGCCTCGTGGCTGATGCGCATCCGTTCATCGTCGGGGAAGTCCACCCGCAGCCGGGCCGCGATCTGCTCCGGGCTCCACCGTCCCGGACCGTCCAGCCGGGCCTGCACGTACTCACGCAGCGGCTCGTGCACGGCCAGCTTGGCCGGCTTCGGGCGGCGGGCACGACGCTGGGTCAGATACTCGGCCCTGGTCGCGAAGTACTTGCTGCGCCAACCGCCCTCGGCGTTACGCGCCAGCTCCCGGCTCACCGTCGAGGTCGGGCGACCCAGTTCCCGGGCGATCTGCGCCAACGACGCCCTCTCCCGGAGCCGGACCGCGATCCACTCCCGCTCGGCCAAGGTCAACCGGCGGCGTGACGATCCCCGAGGACCCACAAGATCAACATCAGGCATGCCGCCACGCTGCCGGACCCACCGCCAGCCGACCGCCGACGACACGCCCGCACGCCGCGCCGCCGCAGGCACCCCCAGCCCCTGACGCCACGCACGCCAGAACACACGACGAGCCTCCAGCGAGTACGCCATCGACAACACCCCACATCAGAAGGCGTTGCACTCACCGATTGAGGCCAAGTGCGATGT
>NZ_MWLN01000131.1 GCF_002198655.1 Kineosporia sp. A_224 | reverse complement strand
CCCCGTCCCCGACCCCCCGTCCGGAGGGCTCGATGTGGTCCCGTCGCGACCAGCTGCAGGCGTACCAGTTCCTGCGGCGCCGGCTCGTCTCGGCAGTGGTCGTGGGCGACGCCAACCACACCGAGTCGCCGACGCGGCGGGTGATCGTCTCCACCATCGCCGGCTGCAGCGTCGCCCTGCTGGTGGCGGCCACACTCATCGTCATCGGTGTGCTGCGCCCGAACGGTGCCCGGGTCTGGCTCAAGGGCGGCTCGGTGATCGTGGAGAAGGAGACCGGTGCGCGGTTCGTGCTCGACCAGAACGGCACCCTGCACCCCGCCCTCAACTACGCCTCCGCCCGGCTGTTCCTCGGGAGCCCGCGGGCCGGGACCGTCGCGGTGTCGCGCAAGTCCCTGGCCGTCGCCCCGCGGGGGGCGATGGTGGGCATCCCGGGAGCGCCCGACTCACTGCCACCGTCCGACCGGCTGCTGAGCGGACCGTGGTCGCTGTGCAGCAACGCCGAGCAGGCGCCGGGCGCCCCCGTCGTGGTCTCCGTGACCGCGGCGCTCGGTGTCCCGGCGGGCAGGACGGTCCTGGCCGAAGAGGAAGGGGTCGTCGTCACCGTGCCGGACCTGGGCCGCCGCTACCTCGTCACCGACGGCCGGCGCTTCCTGCTGCCCTCCAAGGCCGTGGCGCAGGCCCTCGGCTACGCCGACACGTCCACCGACCTGTCGGTGGGCGTCGCCTGGGTGTCGGCGCTGCCCGCCGGGCCGGACCTCAACTTCGTCGCCGTGGCCGGGGCCGGCGAGCGAGGTCCCACCCTCGAGGGCCGTGGCACCACGCTCGGCCAGGTCTTCCGGGTGGACCAGCTGAGCGGCACCACCCAGTACTACGTGCTCACCCGGCAGGGCCTGTCCGCACTCACGGAGACCGAGGCCCAGCTGATCCTCGCCGACCCCGGCGTGCCCGCGACCGCCGGGCCGCTGACGCCCGCAGGCGTGGCCGGGGCCGCTCTCGCCCCGGCACCGCTGGTGGACAGCGGCTACCCCGACCGCCTGCCCCGGCTGGCGCGCGCGGCGACCGCCGCGGCAGGGCGGTCCTCGACCGTCTGCGCCACGCTGGCGGCCGACGGCACGGGCATCACCGCCATCGTCGACCTGCGGGCGGCCGCCCTCCGGGGAGTGGTCGTCGGCGGGGCGCGGACCGCCCCGGCGGACGCGGACCGGACCGCCCGCGCGGACGAGGTCTTCGTGCCCCCGGGCCGGGGAGCGCTCGTCCGCGAGTCCGTGGGTGCCGGCTTCCCGACGAGCGCCGCCTATCTCGTCACCGACCAGGGGACGAAGTACCCGCTGCCCGACGCACGTGCCGTCGACGCGCTCGGCTACCGCGGCGCCACCGTGACCACCGCACCCGGGGCGGTGCTCGACCTGCTGCCGACCGGACCGGCGCTGGACCCCGCGGACGTGGCCGCTCGTGTCGGCGGCTGAACCGTCCCGGGTGACGGCAATTCGGCCGCCCGCCGGCTCGTGAATTACGACCTGCACCGTCATGGCGCCGCGTTCCTACGCTGACGCCGAGCGTCGGGCCTCCCTGCCCGCGCGAGTCAGGGAAGGCGGTGCCGACGTGAGCCAAGGGCAGGACAGTCAGGAGATCGATCCCGTGGCGGCGGCTCGGGCGATCGCCCGGCTGGCCGAGATGATCGCCCGCTACACGCAGGTCCTGGCCCGGCTGCAGGCCACCCGGGCCAACCCGTCGGACTTCTCCGTCCTCGGTGCACCCGCCGCCGCGGGACAGCAGGCCAAGCACCAGGCGCTGTGCATCAGCGCAGCGGTGATGCTCGCCAAGCTCATCGCCATGCGTGAGGCGCTGGAGAAGATCGTCGACTCCTACGTGCGCCAGGACCAGTCGGTCGCCGAGATCCTCGACGAGGCGCAACGCACCATGGACAGCGACGAGCGGATCGCGCGTGCCCGGGCGGGCGCGGCGTTCACCGGGACGGCCTGACATGACCTACTTCCAGGCCGCCAGCGGCCTCTGGGACAGCAACGGCGGCGGCAACCGTTACATGGACCAGCTGCTCAGCACCGGCAACGCCGCCGGCCTGCGCGCCTACACGGCCCAGCTGCGCTCGATCTCCGCCGAGATGGAGCAGCTCGAGCGGGACTACCGCGACCTGGCCCACGACCTCGAGCAGGCATGGCCGCAGGGCAGGGCCCGGCAGTCGTGGATGTCGCTGGCCGACGACACCGGCCGGGCCTACGAGTCGATGCGCCGGGTGGTCAGCGACGGCGACCAGTCGCTCGCCGGCATCACCGACCGGCACGCCGACGAGGTGCAGAGCACCCAGACCTCGTCGATGACGAAGTCGATCCTCGTCAACGCGCTCCTGTCGGCGCTGAACTCCAACCCCTACACCTCGAGCCTGGTCTCGCCCACAGGAGCGATGGCGACGATCGAGACCGTGGCCGAGCTGGCCCAGGTGGCCAACACGATCAACACGTTCTACCAGCTCTACGAGAACCTCGCGGGCGACGACGCGAGCCACGAGGTGCGCCAGTCGGACAGCCGCTACGCGAGCGCCATCCCGATGGCCGAGGGCGGCTACGCCGGTCACTACGTCCCGGCGGCCGCGTACTCCCCGGGGCAGTACCCGCAGAACGGCCAGTACCCGCAGAACGGCCAGTACCCCCAGTACCCGCAGAACGGCCAGTACGTGCCGGCGGAGTACACCCCCGCCGGGGGCTACAACCCGTACGGCAGCTACATGCCCAGCTCGGGCTTCCCCTCGACCGGGAACGTCGTGCCGGCCATCGGGTACGCGGCGAACGGCGGCGGCGGTGCGGTGCCGGGCTTCACCCCGGTGGATCCGGGGGCGGTCACCGTCTCGGGCGACGCCGCCCCGGGCAACGGCAGCAGCCACGCGAACAGCCACACCAACAGCCACGCGAACAGCCACGGCAACAGCCACGGCAACAGCCACGGGAGCTCGGACGGCGTCACGGTGACCGTCCGCGACGGCGACGCCTCGTTCCAGGTGACGACGAACAAGGACGGGCACTTCGACGGCACGCTGCACGGCCAGAAGGTCTCGGTCGACGTGGACGTCGCCGACGACCCGAAGCCGCACCGCCGCACGGGCTGACCCGGACGACGCGTCCCCCGCCGTCCGCCCTGGCGCCCCTCCCCGTGACTCCCGACCCCAGAGGCGGTCATGACCCAGCAGACCCTGACAGCGCCGGTGCCGGCCCCCGTCCGCGCCGGCCCGTCCTCCTGGCCCGCCACCCAGGAGGAGGTGCCGGCCTGGGCGGGCACCTTCGGTGCCGATCTCGAGCGGTACATGGTGTGGTTCGGCATGATCGTCGCCTCCACCACGGGCGACCCGGACCGCCTGGACCGGACGGCCGCGGACTGGAGCGGTGCGGCGTTCGCGATGGGCGGGCTGCGCACCAGGATGGAGCAGGCGGACCGCGCCACCGTCACGTGGACGGGCCCCGCCAGGGAGGCGTTCAGCCTGGCCTCGGACGGCCTGCAGGCCCGCCTCCACCAGGAGCAGGACAAGTTCCCCGAGGTGGCCTCCGCGCTCACGGCGGCGGCGGGCGCGCTGCGCATGGCCCAGGCGAACGCTCGCAGCGTCACGCTGGCGTTCCTGCGGGACGCCGAGATGCAGCGACAGCTCGTGAACGCCTTCGCCAGCACCGAGGGCGTCGTGCTCAACGCGCGGGCCGAGTACGCCACCCGCCTGCAGAAGCGTTTCGAGGCCTACCAGCCGCAGGGGCTGGAAGTGGTCAGGCGCCTCGACACCGACATGCGCGAGGTCGCCCGGCGGCTGACCGCGGCCACGCCGACCGCCGAGGGGATCCGCGCCTGGTTCGACCCCGTGGTCAGGCGCCGCGCCCTCGAGGTCGCTGCCGGGCTCAGGAGGGGCGACGGCACCGTCCTCGTCGGCGAGACCGAGCTCGCGTTCGGGGTCGCCCAGGGCGTCATCAACTTCGGCCCCGAGTACGTGCGGATGAAGGGCCGCCTGGGCCCGGCCGACGCAGTCCAGTTCGGCATCATGACGATGCCCGCAGGCATCGCCCGCAACGTCATCACCTACGGGCTCGACCAGACGCTGTTCGACAACACGTGGTACCAGCTCCCGACGACGATCGCGGGCAACTACGCCGCCGCGTACAGCACCAACTGGGCGGCGGGGAAGTTGCTGGGCGCCAAGTACAAGACGAACGTGCCCGGGCTGCTGGGACTCAACAACTCGATCACCAGCTGGGCGCTGGCGCAGAAGCCGTGGGCGTACGAGCACGGGATCATGACCCGGCCCGAGCTGATCGACAGCGTCGGCAAGCCGATCGCGCTGAGCAACGAGGCCTGGTGGGGCAACGTCGGCTACGACACCACGATGATCGGCGTCCCGGCGGCGGTCCTCTTCGGCGGTGAGGCGGCCTGGGGGGTGCGCACCGGCGGCAAGGGGGCGATGATCGGCGAGGGCTCGGCGACGTTCCTCACCGAGTTCGGGGTGGGCGGCGCGACCACGGTCATCGCGGACACCTACAGCCAGCGGCCGCCCGAGCCGAACAGCTGGACGCAGGCCGCCCACGACTGGGCCAGGCCGAAGTGGGAGTACCTCCAGCAGCACCCGGCCACGATCACCGTCGGCGCCGCGATGAGCGGTGCGATGTCAGGGATGTCGTACCTGGAGGCGATGGCGGGCGCCGACCCGCGGGCCGGCCATCACGCCGGCGACATCGTGCTCGAGCGCAGCGCGTGGGGGCCCTTCGAGCAGCACACCCTGGTGCGGATGACGCCCGAGATGGAGACCCAGGTCGCGGCCCAGGAGGCCGCGCGGCAGGCGCGGCTGCAGGCCGAGTGGGACGACATCCAGGATGCCGGCGCTGCCATCCGAGACAACACCTGGCGCCGGTGGGTCGCAGCGCCCTGACCGGACGCTCCGGGGGGAGCGGCGGGTGCCGTCGTCGGCGCCGACGGCACGGCGGGCGTGCGGTCGCGCTGACGCTCGCTGCCGCCCTCTGCGGTCCGTTCGCGGCGTCCCTGACGGCGGCCCCGGCCGAGGCGGCAGGGGCGTCCTGCACGCACGCCGTGAGCCGCCACGAGGGCCCCGTGCCGTGGGCGCTGACACGGCTCGACCCCACCCGGGTCTGGCCGCTGGCCACCGGTGGCGGACAGCTGGTGGCGGTCGTCGCCACCGGCGTGGACGCGCGGAACCCGCAGTTCGGGCCCGGTCAGGTGCTGACCGGCACGGAGGTGATCGACCGCTCCCCCGGCGGGCGGGCCGACTCCGACTGCGACGGCCGGGGCACGGTGGCGGCCGGCATCATCGCCGCTCGCCCCGACCGGCTCACCGCGGTGGTCGGGCTCGCGCCGGGCGCCCGGATCCTGCCCGTGCGGGTCACCCAGGCCGTCGACCGCGGCGACCCGCCCGGCGGCCCGGACTCGATCGCTGCCGGCATCCGGTTCGCGGTGGCGCAGGGCGCCGACGTGGTCTGCGTGACCGTCGCCACCCGGCGCGACTCCGCGAGGCTGCGCGCCGCGGTGCGGGCCGCACTGGTGAGCGGTGCGGTCGTGGTCTCGGCAGGCGACGCGGGCACCCGCGACGAGGCGGGGCCGACGTACCCCACGTCGTCCCCGGGGGTCATCGGGGTGGTCGGGGTCGACCGCGAGGACGGACTCGTCGACGGCTCGGAGGTGGGTGCCGGCGTGGACGTCGCAGCGCCGGGAGCCGACCTGTGGAGCACCGGGGCAGGCGGGCGCGCCGGCCTCCTGGCGCACACGAGCGTCGGCACCGCCCCGGCGATGTCCGCCGCCTACGTGGCCGGCGTCGTCGCGCTGGTGCGCTCCGCGCACCCACGGCTGGACCCGGCGCAGGTGGCCCACAGGATCGCGGTGACCGCCGACCGCACCACGGCGAGCGGCACCGGGGCCGGTGTCGTGAACCCGTACGCGGCGGTCGCCGCGGTGCTGCCCGAGGAGGAGGACCGGATCGGCGGTTCCCGGCGCCCGCAGGTGCCCCCGCCGGTGGCGAGGACACCTCCCGGCGCCGACCTGCGCACACGGCGTCTGGCGGTCGGCACGGCCGCGGCGGGCGCGGTCACGGTGCTCGCGGTTCTCGGCGCCGGCGCCACCGTGCAGGTGGGTCGCAGGCGCCGCTGGCGGCCGCAGCGACGTTCCCCGGCCCCTGCGTCCGGGCAGGGGCCCGGTACCGGCCCGGGGGAGCCCGACGGACGGGAGCTCAACGCTTCGGGACGGCACGCCCGTCGGACGTGATGAGACCGTGCGCGATGGCGTACCGGGTGAGGTCGGGACGTCGACGCTGGCCGGTCTTCTCCCGCACCCGCTCCAGGTAGGAACGGACGGTCCGGACGCTGATCCGCAGCGCCTCTGCGATGTCCTGGTCGGTCTCGCCGGCGGCCACCATGGACAGCACCTCACGTTCGCGACCGGTCAGGCTGGGGCCGCTGCGCGAGCCCGGACGGCCGGCGCCGAGCAGGAAGGAGGCCAGGGTCGGCGAGATGTAGGTCTGGCCGGCGGCCACCATCCGGATCGCCTCGACGACCTGCTGGGCCGTCGTGTGCTTGGTGAGGTAGCCGCGGGAGCCGGCGGCCATCGCCGCCAGCACCGCGTCGGGCTGGGCCTCCGCAGAGATGACCAGGCACTTGTGGCCGCGTGCCGTGACGGCCCGCACCCCCTCGGCGCCGGTGGTGTCGGGCAGCCCGAGGTCGAGCAGCACGACGTCCACCTGCAGATCGGGCGCCGCGAGGTAGCCGCGCAGCGAGCGGGCCGAGTGGACGATCGTGATGAAGGGCACCCGCGACACGGCGCCCACGAGAGCTTCGGCGTACAGCGGGTGGTCCTCGACGATGGCGATCCGCAGCTGCCGCATCGAGCGGTTCATGCCCCGACCACCTGTCTCGTCGGCAACCTGAGGGTCACCCTCGTGCCGCGACCGGGGCGGGACCAGATCTCGGAGTCTCCGCCGATCTCTTTCAGTCGTGCACGGATCGAGAAGTCCACCCCGAACCCGTCCCGCGGGCGGGCGGTGTCGAAGCCGACGCCATGGTCACGCACGGAAACCACCAGGTCGGGGCCGTCGACACCCGCGAGCAGCACGGCGCCCGAGGACCCGGAGTGCTTGACGACGTTGGCGAGGGCCTCGCCGGCCGCCCAGACGAGGGCGTCCAGCGCCGCGGGCTCGAGCCGGACGTCCTCGATGTCCGGCAGGACCAGCTCGACCTGCAGACCGCGACCGGCGAACGTCTCCCCGAGCCTCTCGATCGCCGCCTGCACGTCCCCGGCCGCGCCATCGGGGTCGGCCTTGAGCAAGTGGCGCAGGGCTGTGGCCTCGCGCCGGGCGTGTCGGTGGACGTCTGCGAGCACGTCGTCGGGCGGGCCTCCCGACTCGGCGCGCAGGGCGATCGCCTCGAGGGCCTGCAGCGCGGTGTCGTGCATGGTGCGCAGCATCTGCCCGTGCGCGACCAGCCGGCCCTCCATGCGGCCGGCGTCAGCCCGTCGCTGGATCAGCCGGCTGACGAGCTCGGTGGCAGCCACCACGACGACGAGGTCGGCCGCCCCCTCGACGAAGTAGTTGCCGATGCTCGTGGGCGGCGCCTGGCTCAGGACGACCATCGCGCCCATCACCGACACCGCCGCGCAGGCCAGGATCGCGGCGCTCAGCCAGCCGCAGACCGCTCCGACCACTGCGATGGCCCCGACGGCGAACCACCAGGAGGCGTCTGCCGGCGCCTCGTCGATGGGAACCGTCGAGCGGGCGGCGACGGCCAGGTTCAGGGCACCGGCGGTCCCTGCGTTGAGCCACGCGACGGCCTTGGGCACAGAGCCCCGCCCCTGGCGCCAACGCCACGCCGCGCTCGCCGTGAGCAGCCCGGTGAGCGCGCCGACGAACCACTCGGGCAGCACCGCGAGGGCCTCCGGCAGCCCTTCCAGCGCCAACGCCATGAGGATCGTCGCGGCGACCGCGAGCTGGGTGATGACCACTGCCGCCAGTGCGATCGCCGCGTCCTCTTCGGCACGCTCGGGCCGAACCAGTGCGCGAAGGTCCACGTGACGCCCCGTCCGTCGCTGTCCTACGTGATGCTCCCCGTACCGCGTCCGCGAGGCCGCCGGCGCTTCCACCGCACCGCTGCCCTGCCTACGGTCGTGTCCCTCGACGAAGATCGTTCTCGGGGCAACGTCGGTCAGATTAGGGCGTTCGACCCATAGTGTCTATGCGTCCGGACATGCAGTTCAGCAGCCCGAGGAACGGGCTCGACCGGGCGTCGAGCGTGAGCCGGCTGACGAGCCCGCGGCCCACCGCCTCGGCCGGCGCCGGACGCCTAGGGTGGCGACATGACGGCCCGCCCCGCCCAGGAGGCCCCGGTGCCCGGCACCGAGACCCTCGACGTCGTCCTCAGCTTCGACTTCGACGCCGAGGAGGTCTGGATCGGCAGCGACCCGGCGAACGCGGACCGGCCCGGCACGCTCTCGCAGGGCACCTACGGCGCCAAGGTCGCGGTGCCGGCGGTCCTCGCGCTGCTGGACCGGCTCGGGCTGCCCGCGACGTTCTTCGTGCCGGGCCGGGTCGCGGAGCGGCACCCGCAGCGGGTCGATGCGATCGTCGCGGCGGGTCACGAGATCGGGCACCACGGGTACACCCACACCCACCCGGCCCGGCTCACGCCGGAGCAGGAGGAGGCCGAGCTGGTCCGCGGTCTCGAGGTGCTCCACGGGTTCGGCGCGGAGGTCAGCGGCTACCGCTCGCCCGCCTGGAGCTTCAGCCCGGTGACCCTCGACCTGCTCGTACGCCACGGGTTCACGTACTCCTCGAACCTCATGGACGACGTCCGGCCGTACCTGCACCCGGGTCACGACCTCGTCGAGCTGCCCGTGCACTGGACGCTCGACGACGCGCCGCACTTCTGGTTCGACAACTCCACGTGGAGCAAGACGATCCGCAGCGCGGCGGAGGTCCGGGCGATCTGGGCCGAGGAGGCGGCGGGCTACCGGGCGCTCGGCGGCCTCTACATGCTCACCATGCACCCGCAGGTCATCGGCCGCCCGGGGCGGCTGCTCATGCTCGAGGCGTTCCTCACCGACCTGCGTGAGCAGCCGGGCACCCGGTTCCTCCAGGCGGGCCAGGCGGCCGCGAACGCCCGCGCGAGCCTCGCGTAGGACCGGGTCAGGGCTCGACCCGGAGGATGCCCCACACCCCCTGCGGGACCGCCCACCGGAAGACACCGCTGCGGTAGGCGTGGTCGCCGGGTTCACGGGCCTCCAGCTCCAGGCTGTGGACGCTGCCGGCCGTGAGCCCGGAGAGCGAGCCGACCCACGGGCCCGACGTCCGGGCGTCCCCGTCACGGCGCGCGAGCCACGGAGCGGCGTCCCAGGCCTGCCCGTGAACGGTGAACGTGTGGTTGCGCGGCTTGTCGGCCGCGCAGACGAGGCGCAGCCAGAGCGTGTCCCCGACCTTGGCGTGCCAGACCGGGGTGGACGGGTCCGGGTCCGCGAGCACCGTGCGCGGGTGCACCGGGGCGACCCGGTAGTTGACCCCCTTCTGGCCCGAGTCCTCGGGGTCGTCGCCGACGACGGTGTCGCGGACCGGCGAGTCCGGGTCACCGGCGACGAAGTGCCGAAGACCGT
>NZ_MWLN01000130.1 GCF_002198655.1 Kineosporia sp. A_224 | reverse complement strand
CCACCGACCTGCACAATCTGGTCAGCGTGTGTCCGAACCATCATCAGCAGGTGCACGCCGGTCTGTGGCTGGTCGAGGTCCGCGACGGGATCCCGTGGGTGCGGCCGCCGTCGTGGATCGACCCCGAACGACGACGGACGAGGAACCTGCACCACCAGACACATGCCGCCGCGCAGCGGATCGGGCAACAGCTCCGCCTCGCCCTCGACGACGACGCCGACGCCCGCGGCGTCGGTCCGAGCCGGACCGGGCTCACCCCGATCGACCTCACGCCCCAGATCTGGAGCCAGGCACCACCCGACGACACCTGGAAACGCACCGGCTGAGCCGCCGAACGACCACCGGACGCCCCGCGAACATGCGCTCGCCGATGCCCCGGTCCGGGGCTACGTTGTCGGCGATCAGGTGCACGGAGCCGGGCGACCGGCCCGATCGGCCTGTGGGCGTTACTCCGGTCCCCGGTAGCGCGTTCGTCCCGAACGCCCGCCGAAGGGGACCGACGTGACACACCTGCCTTCCGTGCTCCTGCCCGCCCGCAGCCGGGCCCGGCTTCTCGCCGTCGCGGCGACGACCGTCGCGGCCGTGCTCCTCACGACGACCGGTGCTGCAGCAGCACCAGCAGCAGGACCAGCAGCAGGACGGCTCGCTGCTGCGCCCGCCGCCGTGACACCGACGCGCACCGCACCGGCCACGTCCGCCCCGCTGACGAACCTGGCCCATCTCGACTTCCTCACCGACACCGTCGTCCCGCCGTCCCAGGCCGGGCACACCACGTACCGGCTCGCCGAGGAGCCCGCGGTCGGCGTCCTGTGGGTGTACGCGGACCACCAGGCGGACGGCAGCTACCGACGGGTCGGTGGCGGCGCGTTCGACGCCGCGACGAACACGTACGGCCAGGGTGCGTTCGACGCCGACGACATCGCCCGCGCCGCCGTCGTCTACCTGCGGCACTGGACCAGGTACCGCGACGCGCACAGCCTGCAGCAGGCCCGCGGGCTGCTGCGCGGGCTGACCTACCTGCAGACGGCGACCGGCCCGCACGCCGGCGACGTCGTGCTCTGGATGCAGCCGGACGGCACGCTCACCCCGAGCGCCACCCCGAAGGAGCTGCCCGACCCCTCCGACTCCGGTCCGTCCTTCTGGCTGGCCCGCACCGTCTGGGCGCTCGGCGAGGGCTACGCGGCCCTGCGCCAGGCAGACCCCGCGTTCGCCGCGTTCCTGCGCACGCGCCTCGACCTGGCGATCACAGCGCTGGACCGCGACGTCCTGACCCGGTACGGGCAGTACCGCGTCGTCGACGGCACGCGGATGCCGGCCTGGCTCGTCGTCGACGGCGCGGACGCCAGCTCGGAGGCGGTCCTCGGGCTCGCGGCCGCCGTCCGAGCGGGCCACCGCTCCGCGCGACCGGCGCTGTCGAAGCTCGCCGACGGGATCGCCGCCATGGGGCGGGGCACCGCCGACACCTGGCCCTACGGGGCGATCCTGCCGTCGGCGACCTCACAGACCCTCTGGCACGCCTGGGGTGCGCAGATGCCGGCCGCGCTCGCGGAGGCCGCAACGGTGCTCGACCGGCCCGACCTGCTGCCGCCCGCTGTCGCGGACGCCGCCACCTTCACCCCGCGGCTGCTCACCGCGACCGGCCCCGACAACGGCTGGATGCCGACCCCCGTCGACGGGTCGCAGATCGCCTACGGGGCGGACGCCCGCGTGCAGTCGCTGCTCGCCGTCGGCGACGCCGCGCACGCCCCGGGGCTGCGTCGGGTCGCCGGGCTCGCCGCCGCCTGGTTCTTCGGCCTCAACCGCGCCGGGACCCCGATGTACGACCCGGCCACGGGCGTCACCCACGACGGCATCAGCCCGACCGGCGACGTGAACCTCAACTCCGGCGCGGAGTCGACGATCCACGGCCTGCTCACCATGCAGGCGCTCGACGCCGCCCCGGACGTCGCGGCGACGGCCCGCGCCGCCACCCGGCTCGTGCTGCGCGACGGGCAACGGACCGTCGAGGCCGAGTCGGGCACCCCCTCCGGCGGCGCCACGGCGGCCCCGGCCGACCCGGTGTGGACCGGGGAGTCGCAGTGGGGCGGTGGCGCGTTCGTGCTCGTGACCCCCGGCAGCACCGTGACCTGGTCGCTGCCGGCCGCCGAGCAGCCCCGGCTCGTCCAGGCCGTCGTCGACGTGCTCCCTGGACCGGGCGCCGTCAGCACGTTCAGCGTGCCGGCCGGGCGGATCGGCACCGTCGGCTACGGCGGCGGCGGGGCGCAGGGCGTCTCACCGGCCCCCGGGGCGCTCCTGCCGGGCGCGCTGCGGCGGGCCGTCGGCCCCTCGGCGCAGGACCTCACGGCCATCACGACCCGCGGCACCGGGCGGCTCGACGCCCTGCTCGTCACGCCGGTCGTCTCGGCCCTCGTGGCGGACGGCGACGGGCACTCCGTGGCCCTGCTCGCCAACGGCTCGGACCGGACGGCGACCCGGACGCTCACCCTGCCGCGGGCACGGACCGTCGTCCAGGCCTACGACCGCCACGGCCGTCTGTCGGCCGTGAGCACCACCGCCGGCGGCATGGTCCGCGTCGCGGTCCCGGCCGGAGGGTTCGCGATCGTCTGGCAGTAAAGGCGTCCCGGGGCCGTCACCCGCACGCGCGGGTGGCGGCCACCAGGACGTCGAGAGCCGCCGGGTGGTTCTCGACGAGGCCGCTGCTGTGGTCGGTCGTACCGGTGATCTCGGTCTGCCCGCCGAGCGCGGCGGCCGCGGGGGCCAGCCGGGCCAGCGCGCGGGCGGTGTCGCGGAACCTCGGCGTGCCGGCCTCGACGACGGTCCACAGCGCGACGTCGAGCCGCTCGAGGGTGCCGGCGGGCACGTCGGGGACGGATGCCGGGGAGACCAGTGCTATCGAGCACACGTCCTGCGCCCGGGCCGCCGCGGCGAGGGCGACCGGCGCCCCGGCCGACGACCCGGCGTAGGTGACGCCGGAGCGGCCGCGCGGCGCGAACCACGCGGCGGCGCGCAGGACGTCGTCCGGCAGGTCGGCGGCGTCGGTCTGGGCCTGCGAGCTGGAGCCGGCACCGCGGCGGTCCGGGAGGAGGACCTCGGCGTCCGCACGCTCCGCGAGCGTCACGGCGATGTCGAGCCAGTCGCAGAGGGTCTGGCTACCACCGTGCACGAGGACGACGGAACGCACCGCCGCGGGCCGGCCGACGGCCGCGGCACCGAGGTCCGCGCCGTCCGAGCCCTGGAACGTGACGCGGCGGGCGCCGGGCGGGACGGCACCGCACTCGTCGGCGAGCGGCGCGTCCGGCGCGACGGCCCCGCCGCCCACCGACCCGCACCCGGCCAGCGCCACCACCCCGGCGATGCTCGCGGCGAGTACCGATCTGCGGCCTGGCAGAGCCCCGAACCGGTACCGGCCGCGAGCACGAGCGGTCATCCGGACCATTCGCCGCGGACGTGGCCGACGTGGTGGCGCATCGCCGCGGCGGCGGCCTCGGCGTCGCCCGCCGCGACGAGGTCGAGGATCGTGTCGTGCTCGCGGGCGGTGTCGCTCAGGGTGCCGCGCTCGGCCAGGCGCGGGAGGCCGTAGAGCCGGGAGCGGTCGCGCAGCCGCATGACGGTCTCGGCGAGCACCGGGTTGCCGGTGAGCTCGAGCAGCCCGGCGTGGAACTCCCGGTCCGCGCGGACGTGCCCGACGACGTCCCCCGACCGGGCTGCCTCGACGATCCGGCGGGCCACCGGGCGCAGCCGCTCGACGGCGGCGCGGCGCTCGGCCTCGGGGCGGCGGGCGGCCCGGGCGGCGGCCTCCGGCTCGAGCAGCGCACGGACGTCACCCGTCGCGTCGAGCTCGGCCGACGACAGCGCGGTGACCCGGAACCCCTTGTTGCGCACGGGTTCCATCAGCCCGTCGCGGACGAGGTCGAGGAGCGCCTCGCGCACGGGCGTGGCCGAGACCCCGAACCTCTCGGCGAGGGCCGGGGCGGAGTAGACCTCGCCGGGGGCCATCTGCCCGGCGACGACGGCGGCCCGCAGGCTGTCGGCGACCTGGTCCCGCATCGTGCCGCGCACCGGGAGCACGGGGAGCATCGCGGCGACGCCGTCCGGCACGCTCACGACGCGCCGCCCGGTGGTCTCATCGCAGTCCCCCGAGCGGGATCCCCCGCGCCGCGGTGTCGCCGATGAGCCGGTCGAGTGCCTCGCCCGCGACGACGAGATCCTCCCAGGCCTCGCCGACGCTCTTGAAGAAGCGCGGCCTGCCCGCCACCGGCCGGGTCCAGCCCTTGACGAGCCCGGGCAGGTCGCCGGCGATGACGTCCGGGCCCACCTCGCCGTCCCGGATCGGCATGATGACGTCGCCCGCCTCGCGCAGCGCGGACTCCTTGCCCTCGACGACGACCGTCGCCCGGGCGACGAGCTCGGAGTCGACCTCGCGGGCGTCCGGCTCGTGGCTGCCGACGGCCACGACGGTCGCCTCGTCGCCGAGCCAGCGCGAGTCGAAGACCGGGTACCGGGACGTCGTCGCGCAGATGACGACGTCGGCCGCCCGGATCGGGGCCTCGAGGTCGTCGGGCAGGTCGGAGCCGGCGACGACGTCCGCGCCGATCCCGTTCCGCGCGGCCCACTGCGCCATCTCGACGGCCCGCCCGCGGTCCCGGCCGACGACGGTCACGTGCGCGACCTGCCGGACGGCGGCCACCGCCTCGACGTGCCCGTACCCCTGCGGCCCGGTGCCGATGACGACGAGCCGCACCGGCCCCTGCACGGCGAGCCGGCGGATCGCGACCGCCGACACCGCCGGGGTGCGCAGGCTGGTCAGCGCGACGCCGTCGATGAGCGCGCGCGGCGACAGCGTCACGGCGTCCATGAGGACGTACACGCCCTGGATCCGCGGCAGGCCGAGGTTCCCGTTGTCCGGCGCGACGGTGACGAGCTTGACCCCCACGTAGCGCTGGGTCGCCGCGGGCATGAGGAGCACCTGCCCGGCCCCGGTGAGCACCGTCGTCCGTGGCGGCGTCGCACCGGGCACCCCGCCGTCCAGCAGCGCCGCCTCGAGGGCGACGACGGCGGAGGTCATCGGCACCAGCCCGCGCAGCTGGTCGGCGTCGATGAGCGGCAGGTCGCGCAGTGCGGGGGCGGCGATCATCTCAGCGGGAACCCTTCGCCGGTCTCGTCATGGGTACGGGGTCATGGGTGCGGAGTCATGGGTACGGGGTCATGGGTACGGGGACGAGCACGCTCACGGGTGCGGGCTCAGCGTGATCGTACGGACCGAGGAGTAGAAGTCGAGGGCCGCGAGGCCCTGCTCGCGCTGCCCGTAGGACGAGTCCCGCTCGCCGCCGAACGGCGCCCAGAAGTCGACCCCGGTCGTCGGGGCGTTGACCTTGACCATGCCGGTCTGGACGCCGCGGACGACCTCGAGGATCTCCCCCATGTCCCGGCCGTGGACGCTCGTCACGAGCCCGAAGTCGACGCCCTCGGCGAGTGCGACGGCCTCGGCGACGTCCGCGGCGCGCTGGACGACGGCCATCGGGCCGAACGTCTCCGTCGTCGCGACCGGGTGGTCGGCCGCGATGCCGTCGAGCAGGGTCGGCGTGACGAACCAGCCGTCCCGGTCGACGGACGTGCCACCGGCGAGCACCCGGCCGCCGGCCGCCGTCACGGCCGCCGTCGCGTCGAGCACCTTGCTCCGCGCGGCCGGTGCGATGACCGGGCCGACGAGCACGCCCGCCTGCGACGGGTCGCCGGGCTGCAGGCCCCGGACGGCGGCGACGAGCGCCTCGATGACCGCGGCCGCCCGCTGCTCGCCGCCGACGACGACGACGCGGCGGGTGGCGGTGCACTTCTGGCCGGCGAAGCCCATCGCGGCCCCGGCGATCTGGGCCGCGGCGACGCCGGGGTCGGCGTCGTGCAGGACGATCGCGGCGTTCTGGCCGCCCATCTCGGCCTGCACGTGGACGCCACGCTGCGCCGCCCGGGCGACGACCTGGCCGCCGACACCGACCGAGCCGGTGAAGCTCACGACGTCCGCGGCGTCGCAGATCGCCGTCCCGGTGTCCGCACCGCCGGGCAGCACCCGGAACAGGTCCGCCGGGAGCACGCCGGCGAGCAGGTCGGCGAGCCACAGCGCGGACGCGGTGGCGTCCGGCGAGGGCTTGAGCAGGACGGCGTTGCCCGCGGCGAGCGCGGGCGCGGCCTTCCACAGCGGGATCGCGAGCGGGAAGTTCCACGGCGTGACGAGCCCGGCGACGCCGTGCGGGCGGCGCTCGGTGAAGAGCAGCCCGGGCAGGCTCGCCGGCAGCGTCGCCCCGAGCGGGGCGTAGGCGGCCTGCGCGTAGTACTCGAGGATCGCGACGGCCCGCCCGACCTCGCCGACCGCCTCGACCCGGGGCTTGCCGACCTCGCGGATGACGAGCGTCGCCGCCTCGTCGGCCCTGGCCCGCAGGGCCGCGGCCGCGGCGCCGAGCGCGGCGGCCCGGGCGGGTGCCGGGGCACGCCACCACTCGCGCTGGGCGGCGCGGGCCGCCTCGGCGGCCTTGAGGACATCCGCGACGGACGTCTCCGGGACCTCCACGACGACGTCGTCGGGGGCCTGCGGCGACACCGAGGTCACCACGCTCATCTCATTACCTCACTTGCTCTTCGAAGGAGCGGTTCTTCGGTTCGTCGGGGCGGTGCCGGGCCTACAGCTCGAAGCCCTCGGGGAAGGGGTCGGTCGGGTCGAGGTGGTACTGGGCGGTCCCGGTGACCCAGGCCCGCCCGGTGATGGTCGGGACGATCGCATCGATCGTGCCACCCGGCCCGCCGTCCGCCCCACCGACCGTCGTGGCCTCGACGGCCCGGCCGACGAAGTGCGTGCCGATGAAGGACTCGTTGACGAAGTCGGTGTCCATCGCGAGCTCGCCGCGGGCGACGAGCTGGGCGACCCGGGCGCTCGTGCCGGTGCCGCACGGGCTGCGGTCGAACCAGCCCGGGTGGATCGCCATCGCGTGCCGGGACCGCTGCGCCGTGGACCCCGGGGCGACGAGCTGCACGTGGTGGCAGACGGCGATCTCGGGGTTGTCCGGGTGGACGGGCCGGTTCTGCTCGTTGATGGCGTCCATGACGGCGAGCCCCGCGTCGAGGATGCGCTGCTTCTCGCTGCGCTCGAAGGGGACGCCGAGGTCGGCGAGCGGCAGGATCGCGTAGAAGTTGCCGCCGAAGGCCATGTCGTACGTGACCTCGCCGACGCCGGCGACCTTGACGGTCGCGTCCCTCTGCAGGAGGAACGACGGCACGTTCCGGATCGTCACGGCCTTCGCCGCGCCGTCCTCGACGTGGACCGTCGCGACGACGAGCCCGGCCGGGGTGTCGAGCCGGATCGTCGTCGTCGGCTCGGTCACCTCGACCATGCCCGTCTCGACGAGAACCGTTGCCACGCCGATGGTCCCGTGCCCGCACATCGGCAGGCAGCCGGACACCTCGATGTAGAGCACGCCGAAGTCTGCGTCGGGCCGGGTCGGCGGCTGGAGGATCGCCCCGCTCATCGCGGCGTGCCCGCGCGGCTCGTTCATGAGCAGCTTGCGCAGGCCGTCGGAGTTCGCCATGAACCAGCGCCGGCGGTCGAACATCGTCGCCCCCGGGAGGACGCCGACGCCGCCGGTGACGACGCGGGTCGGCATCCCCTCGGTGTGGGACTCGACCGTGTGGACGACGCGGCGGGACCTCATCGCAGGCCCTCGGCGAGGACCTTCTCGGTGGCGGTGCGGACGATCGCGTCGTGCTCGGGCGACAGCGGCACGCGCGGCGGCCGGCACATGCCGCCGTTGCGGCCGGCGAGGTCCATGCTCAGCTTGATCGCCTGGACGAACTCGGTCTTGCTGTCCCAGCGCAGGAGCGGGTGCAGCGAGCGGTAGAGCGGGACGCCCGTGCCGTAGTCACCGGCCCGGAAGGCGTTCCACATCCGCATGCACGCGTCCGGGAAGGCGTTGGGGTAGCCGGAGATCCAGCCGACCGCGCCGCCGACCTCGAGCTCGAAGGTCACGTCGTCCGAGCCGGCGAGGAGGTCGAGGCCCGGCGCGAGCTCGGCGAGCTGGTAGGCCCGCCGGGTGTCGCCGCTGAACTCCTTGACCGCCACGATGAGGCCCTCGCCGTGGAGCGCCGCGAGGATCTCCGGCGTGAGGTCGACCTTGGTGTCGATCGGGTTGTTGTAGGCGACGACCGGGATGCCGGCCCGGGCGACCTCGCGGTAGTGCTCGAGGACGGCGCGCTCGTCGGCGCGGTACGCGTTCGGCGGCAGGAGCATGACGGCGTCGGCGCCGGCGTCCTTCGCCTGCTCGGCCCACAGCCGGGACTCGCGGGCCCCGTAGGCGGCGATGCCGGGGATGACCGAGAAGCCCTCGGGCGCGGCCTCGACCGCGGTCCGGACGACGGCGGCCCGCTCGTCCGTCGTCAGCGTCTGGTACTCGCCGAGCGAGCCGTTCGGGACGACGCCCTGGCAGCCGTTCGCGGCGAGCCAGCGCACGTGCTCGGCGTACGCGTCGAGGTCGACGGCGAGGTCGTCGCCGTCCCGCGACGTGAAGGGCAGGGCGGTGGCGACGGTGACGCCGTGCCAGGGCTTGGTGTTCTCGGTCATGGCAACCTCCGGATCGGTCGGGGAGCTCGGTTCGGCTCCTCAGAGGTAGATCGCCGTGCATAGGGAGAGCGATCTACCTCTGAGGGGGTCAGTGAGGGGGTCAGGGT
>NZ_MWLN01000013.1 GCF_002198655.1 Kineosporia sp. A_224 | reverse complement strand
GGCAGGGGCGATCCGCCCCGCCGCCCGACCGGCCGGGGGCGGATCGCCCCTGCCCCGGTCGTGGTGCGGCGGGCCTGCGTGCGGTCATCGCGGTCGTCCCCCTGAACGTCTCGGCCGCGCGGGTGTCGGACGGCCCCACCCGACCATGGCACGCGAGCAGCGCCCGGGTCCGTATTGCGGCCCGGGCGCTGCAGCGTGTCGCGGAAGGTGCTGGTGTGACGTGTGGTGCGAGTGGTGCCGGTCGCGCAGGTGTCAGCCGGCGAACCGCGGGAAGGCCTGACGGCCGGCGTAGACCGCCGCGTCGTCGAGCTCCTCCTCGATGCGCAGGAGCTGGTTGTACTTCGCGACCCGCTCCGACCGCGCCGGGGCGCCGGTCTTGATCTGGCCGCAGTCGGTCGCGACCGCGAGGTCGGCGATCGTCGTGTCCTCGGTCTCGCCCGAGCGGTGGCTCATCATGCAGCGGTACCCGCTGCGGTGCGCGAGCGCGACCGCGTCGAGGGTCTCGGTGAGCGTGCCGATCTGGTTGACCTTGACGAGCAGCGCGTTCGCGGCACCGGTCTGGATGCCCTTGGCGAGGCGGACCGGGTTCGTCACGAACAGGTCGTCGCCGACGAGCTGGATCCGGCTGCCGAGCGCGGACGTGATCGCCGTCCAGCCCTCCCAGTCGTCCTCGTCGAGCGGGTCCTCGATGGAGACGATCGGGAAGCCGTCGACGAGCGAGGTGTAGTAGTCGATCATCTCGGCGCTGGAGCGCTGGGCGCCCTCGAACGCGTACGAGCCGTCCTTGTGGAACTCGGTCGCCGCGACGTCGAGCGCGAGCGCGACGTCGGTGCCGAGGCCGAAGCCGGCCTTCTCGATCGCGACGGCGATGTTCTCCAGCGCCGCGCGGTTCGTCGGCAGGGACGGCGCGAAGCCGCCCTCGTCGCCGAGGCCGGTCGCCAGGCCGTTGCTCTTGAGCACCGACTTCAGCGAGTGGTAGATCTCCGCGCCCCAGCGCAGCGCCTCGCGGAAGCTCTCGGCGCCGATCGGCGCGACCATGAACTCCTGGATGTCGACGCCGCCGTCGGCGTGCGCGCCACCGTTGAGGATGTTCATCATCGGCACGGGGAGGATGTGCGCGTTCGGGCCGCCGAGGTAGCGGAACAGCGGCAGGTTCGCCGAGTCCGCGGCCGCCTTGGCGACGGCGAGCGAGACCCCGAGGATCGCGTTGGCGCCCAGGGACCCCTTGTTGTCGGTGCCGTCGAGGTCGAGCATCGCCTGGTCGACGAGCCGCTGGTCGGCGGCGTCGAAGCCGAGCAGCTCGGGGGCGATCTCGTCGATGACGGCGGTGACGGCCTGCTCGACGCCCTTGCCGCCGTAGCGGCTGGTGTCGCCGTCGCGGCGCTCGACGGCCTCGAAGGCGCCGGTCGAGGCGCCGGAGGGGACGGCCGCGCGGGCGATGGTGCCGTCGTCGAGCGCGACCTCGACCTCGACGGTGGGGTTGCCTCGCGAGTCGAGGATCTCGCGGGCGCCGACGGCCTCGATGCTTGCCACGTCTGCTCCTGAAGGGTTGACGCTCGGGACGGCGCCCGGGTGGGGCGCACGGGTGGTCGAACGGGTGCGGGCGGCGCCGACGTACGGCGCCTGCGGCCGGTGCACCGGCGGACCGACCGGCCCAACCCTATCCAGTGCGGGGCCCGCCGCCCGACCACACAGGTCCCGGGTGCGGTGCCCCGCGACGGTCCGGCCGGGCGGTCAGCGCCGTCCGGCGGACTCCGCGGGGAGCCCGAGCAGGACGGCGAGGTGCCGCGGCGGCACCGGACCGTGGGCGAGGACGGCGTCGTGCACGGTGCGGGGCGCGGCGTCCGGGCGGGCGGCGGAGAGCCGGGCCACGACGTCGGAGACGAGGTGGTCGCCGACGTAGCCGACGCTGCCGCGGACCGGGTGCACGAGGGTCGCCGCGACGACCGCCGCGGCCGCCGCCGGCGCGAGGTGCGCCCGGTCGACGAGCATCGCCGCAGCGTCCTCGTCGGACAGGCCGTGGACGTGGCAGCGGACGTCGACGACGCACCGGACCGCCCGCCGCAGCTGCAGCGCGAGCTGCGCGACCCGGCGCCGGGCGCGCTGCGCGGGCGTGCCGGCGTCCGACAGCGTGAGCAGGCTCTCCGCGACGACCGCCCAGCCCTCGACGAACAGCGGGCTCGGTGCGACGAGCCGGGTCGCGGTCGGCAGCACGGCCTGCGCGGCGTGCGCGGCCTGGAGCTGGTGCCCGGGGACGCCGCAGTGCGCGGCGACGACCTGGCGCAGGGCGCCGCCGACCGCCTCGAGCGCCGGGGTGTCCGGTGTGCCGCTCTCGTCGTGGCCGTCGAACGGGCAGCGGGCCGGGGCCTCGAACCGGTCGGGCACGGTGACCAGGCCGAGGGCGCGCAGCTCGCCGGCGACCTCGTCGAGGACGGCGGCCGGCGGCGGGCCGCCGTCCGCGCTGACGCTGCGGAGCAGGTCGCGGACGCCGTCGGGCCCGGGCGGTGCCCCGAGCAGGCCGGCGAGCTCGGCGAGCTCCTCCTCGACGCCGAGCAGGTCGCTCTCGGCGCGCACGAGGAGGGCCTCCGGCGTGAGCTCGGCGTCGAGGCCGTACCAGAGCCGGGCACCGTAGCGCTGGGCGCCGATCCGCGGGTCGGCGTCCGCCGACGGCCGGACGGCGCGCAGCCAGCGGGCGTGCTCGTCGAGCGCGTCGACGGCGGTGCGCAGCGCGGCGGTGAGCCCGGGCGCGTAGACGTCGGCGTCCTCGAGCGGCGCGACGAGCCCCTCGAGCTGGCCGGGCAGGGCGTCGTGCAGGCGGCGGGTCCGGTCGAGCGCGGCGTCGACGACCGGCGCCGAGAGACCGGTGAGGGTCCGGCGGGCGTGCGCGAGCCGCTCGGGGAGGTCCTCGAGCCGGCCGTGCGCGCAGCGCAGCACCCCGACGACGGTGTCGAGCGCCCCGGTGTCGAGCGGGCTGCCCGCCGGCAGGTCGTGGACGTCGCCGGCTGCGGGCAGCACCCGGGCCGGCACGTGGAGGAGCGCGTCGTGGCCGGCCGGGGCGTCCATGAGCTCCCACTGCCGGCCGGCGACCCAGACCCGCAGGATCTCCAGGTCGACGACGTCCGCGACGTCGAGCACGGTGTCGTCGACGGCGTCGAGCGCGGCGAGGGCGTCGGCGAGAACCCCGTCGGCGTGCGCCGCGCCCTCGGGGGTGAGGTCGGCGAGGTGCGCCGTCCGGGCGGCGCGGGTGCCGCCGGGCGCGCTCTCGGGGGTCAGGGCGAGGACGGCGTCGGCGATCCGGGCCGCGAGACGGCGGAACCCGGCGGTGGCGTCACCGGCGCGGGCACCCGGGCCGCCGCCGAAGATCGCTGCCGGGTCGTCGTCCACGGCCTCGTCGGCCGCGAGGTCGCCGGCCAGGTCGTCGTCGTCGTGATCGTGATGGTCGTGCCCGGTGGTGTCCCGGGCGGCCACGACGGTCGTCAGCTCGGCGTCGGCCGGCTCGACCGGGTCGCCGGGGTCGTCCTCGGGGTCGACGTCGACGGCGTCCGCGGGGTCGGGGAGCCGGGGCGTGCGGGCCGGGTCCGCGCCGAACGCGCCGGTGTCGCCACCGGTGCCGGGGGCGTGCTCGGGGTCCTGGGCGTCCCGCATGGGTCCATCGTGCCGTGCCGGAGCCCGGTGCGCCCACGGCGGGCCGTACCTGCACCGACGTGACGACGCACCGCCGGGGACCGGGAGGTCCGGCGGTGCGTCGCGGGTGCCGGCGGGACGGGCCCGCCGCGGGGTGCGGTTGCCCCTGGTCAGCGCCGTCCGCCGCGGTACTTCGGCGTCCGGCCGGGGCGGCGCTGAGCGGCGGCGCCGGTGCTGCCGCCGCCGCTGCCGAGGATGTCGCTCCAGGCCCGGTCCGACGGGTCGCCGTCCGGTGCGGGCGCGGGGACGGCGGCCGCCGGCGCGACCGGGTCGGGCGCGGCCCAGCCACCGGCGGGCCGGGCCGGCTGCGCCGGCAGCGGGTACGGCGTGAACGGCGGACCGGCAGGGGGCTGCTGCGCGAAGGGCGCGCCCGCCGGGGCCTGGCCGGTGAACGG
>NZ_MWLN01000129.1 GCF_002198655.1 Kineosporia sp. A_224 | reverse complement strand
GGCCGCGGCGGCCGGGGCCTCGGGCGTGGGGTCGGCCTTCGCGGCGGCGGCCTCGGCCGCAGCCTTCGCCGTCGCAGCCTTCTTCGCGGCCTCGTCGGCGGCGTGCTGGGCCTTGTCCGCGATCTCCTTGGCCTTCGCCGCCTTCTCGGCGTCGTCCGTCGTGAACAGGTCCTTGATCTCGTCGAACATCTTCATGCGCAGTGCACTCCGTTCTCGCCCGTCCGGGCTCCGAGCCGGCGCACATGCGTGTCCGGCGCAGCGCACCGTAGCGGATCATGCGGCGGCCGGACCGCCCGGCCCGGCGAAGTGCGTCAGACGTCACCGCGCCGCAACCCGCCGGCCGACGGCCCGTTGCCGCGGCCCGTTGCGTGCGGGCCGGACGGGCCGCACAGTGGACCCGTGCGCTACGTCGTCGGGATCCCGTTCCTCGTGCTCGTCGTCGCCCTCGCGTGGGGCGCGCTGACGGGCCGGGTCCGGGCGCAGGGCTGCTGCGCCGCCGCGGACCCGGCGCGCGACCTGCGGATGCGGGACGCCGTCCGGCCGACCGACAGCTGACCTGCTGCGCCTCGGACCGTCACTCCTCGGGCGCGACGACCCGCGGCCGGCGGCCCTTCTGCGCCCAGACGATCGACGCGATGACGGCGCACGCCGCGAGCACAGCGGCGAGCGTCACGGTCTCGCCGAGGAACAGCGCCGACCACACGAGCGTGAGCAGCGCCTGCAGCTGCTGCACCTGGCCGCCGCGCGCGATGCCGGCGAGCATGAGCCCGCGGTACCAGGCGAAGAACCCGAGGTACATCGACGAGACCCCGAGCCCGGCGAGCGAGAGCCACTCGGCGGGGCCGGGCGAGTACGCGTCGTGGGTGAGGACGGCGATGACGACCGTCGCGGGGACCGTCACCGGCAGGGCGAGGACGACGACCCACGAGATGACCTGCCACCCGGGCATCGCCGCGGTCACCGAGGCACCTTCGACGTAGCACCAGGACGACGCGATCACCGCGCCGACGACGAGCAGGTCGGCGACCGGGTCGGCACCCGTGCCGCCGCCACGGGCGAGGGCGAAGGCGACGAGCGCTCCGGTGCCCGCGCTCGCCGCGGCCCAGAACTGGCCGCTCACCCGCTCGTGCGTGCGGAGCACCGCGATGACGGCGGTCATGAGCGGCATGAAGGCGGCGATGACGGCGACGTGCGCGGACGTCGTCCGCTGCAGCGCCAGCGCGAGCAGGATCGGCCACCCGAAGACCGCGCCGAGCATCGTGAAGACGATCGGCGTGAGGTGCACCCGCGGCGGGAACGGCACCCGCCGCACGAGGAGCAGGACGCCCGCGATGACGCCCGCGATGACGGCCCGGCCGCTCGCGGTGATGAACGGGTCGAAGCCGCGGACGGCGACCTTGGTCATCGGTACCGAGAGCGAGAAGAGCAGCACGCCGGCGAACGCCCAGGCCAGGCCGACCCGGTGCCGGTCGGGCGCCGGGCCGGGTTCCGGCCGGGACTGGACGTCGGACTGCGCTGCCACCCGCGCACCGTAGCGGGCGTCCCGGCCCCGGCTGGTGCCTGGGCTCAGCCGGTGGGCGGCGCCACGCCGGCCTCGAGCGCGGTCACCGGCACCCGCGCCAGGGTCGCCCCGGTGAGGTCGGTGAACTCGACGGTCACCGGGTTCACGACCGACGCGTCGGCGTACTCGTAGATCAGCGTCTCGGAGGACGTCCTTCCCCGGTCGTCCGTGACCGTCATGGTCGTGGCACCGACCGGCCCGAGCGCGGCCAGCCCTGTCGTCCCGTCCTCGTCCGGCGGCCCGAGCGCCCAGGCCATCGCGACCCGGTCGAGCGGGCCGGCCGGGAGGACGACCGTCGACCGGGAGACGGGCAGCACGTTGTCGCCCTCCAGCTGCTCCCGGACCGCCGTGACCACGTGGGCACCGCCGGGCACGGTGACGGCCACGACGGACGTCGAGAACACACCGGCGGACCCCGTCCAGAGCAGACGTCGCGTCGAGCGGGCCACCGGCACCCCGGAGGCGGTCTGCGCCGCCGCGAACGCACTCTCGATCGCGGCGTCCCGCGCCGGGCGGTCGCTGTGCAGGGCGGGCTCCGCACCGTCGAGCAGCCCGGTCCCCGTCCCGTCCGTGAACGGCGGGTCGAGCGCCGACCACGAGGTCCCCTCCGGTCCGCTGGTCCACATCGGGCTGACGAACCGGTCCGACCAGGGGACGGCGACCTCCCAGTGGTGGTCGGACGCAGCGGGCACCGTGCGCACCGACCACGGCTGCCTCCCGCCGGCGTCGTACGTCGGGCCGGTCGCCGTCCGCACGACACTGCCCGGGATCCGGGAGAGGACGACGTACGCCCCCGTCCCGCCGGCGGTGGCCGGCCCGCCTGGGGCGGGCCGCCAGATCTGGGTCGTGGCACCTGCCGCCTCGGAGCTGACCTCCCCGGCCACCACTGCGGTCGCCGACGCGCCGCGCGGCGCGCTGAACCAGAGGAAGGTGTCGATGTCGCCGTCCGGCCCGCTGCGCGTGGGGGCCTCGACGAGCACCAGGCGGACGTCACCGACGTCACCGGCGAACGCGACCGTGAGGTCGCCGGCACCGGTCCCCGGCTGCAGCGTCTCGACGACGAACGTGCCACGGGCCAGCACCTCCCGGCGGACCCCGGCGAGGAACGCGTCGTCGCGGCCCAGCGAGCCGACGGTCGTGCGCCCGAAGGCCGGGTCCCCGGCGACGCGCAGACCGTCCGGGTTCGCGGGGTCGGCCCGGCGCAGGGCGGTGAGCGAGGAGGACTGCACCCCGACGACGCCGACGGCGACGAGGAGCGCGAGCGCGCCCGCCGCGAGGGCCTGCCGGCGGCGCCGTTCGCGCCGCACCCCCACGAGGCCGCCCCGGACCCGGTCCCACGACGGGGTCGCCGCCGGCAGGTCCTCCGCGCGCTCGGAGAGGCTGTCACGCACGAGCAGCCGCAGGTCGTCGTCGTTCATCGCGTCACCTCCGTGTCGTCCGCGGCCCGCACCCCGGCGAGCTCGCGCAGGTCGGCGCTGGCCCGCAGCCGGTCCGTCGCGCGGGAGAGGGTGCTCTTGACGGTGCCGGTCGAGCAGCCGAGGACCCGCGCGGTCTCCTCGACGGTGAGGTCCTCCCACAGGCGCAGGACGACCACCGCGCGCATCCGCGGCGGAAGCACGGCGAGCTGGCGCCAGACGGCGTCCCGCTCCGCCCGGGCCTGGGCGCCGTCCGGGGTCGCGGACCGGCGGTCGGCGACGACGTCGTCGAACGGCGCCTCGGCGACCCGCCGGGATCGCGCCCGGAAGCGCGAGATCGCACCCCGTGCGACCGCCGTCCGGACGTAGGCCTCCGGGTTGTCGCTGCGGATCCGCCCCCAGTGCCGCCAGGAGCGTTCCAGCGCGACCTGCACCAGGTCCTCGGCCTGCGTGGCGTCGCCCGTGAGCAGGTACGCGTAGCGCACGAGCTGCGGCCAGCGGTGCAGGACGAAGTCCCTGAACTGCGACTCGTCCGCGGACATCTCGTCCCCCTCGTCGCCGGCGCGGTGCCGGCATCCCGTCCCCACCCCAGACGCCCGGCGGGGCACCCGGGGTTGAGCGGCGCGAGAGGTTTCCGGGCTACTCGACGACGTCGGTCGCGGCCGGGCCGAAGACGCACAGGTGGTCGAGGAACGGCGCGGGGTCGCCGGACCAGTCCATCGCGGCGAGCTGGGCGGCGCTGCGCCGGCCCATCCGCCAGCGGAACGCGTCGAAGTCCGTCGTCCGCAGGACGGTGCGCTCGTCGTCCGGCGCCTGCGGCCCGACGCGCACGTCGTGGGTCCCGGTGACGACCCGCAGCGGCGCCGGCACGTCGAGCGCCCCGAGCAGCAGCTTCGCGCCGAGGACCACCCCCACGCTGTCCCGTGCCCCGGTGTCGCCGACGGCGCCCCGCAGGTCGTGCTCGTGCGTCGTCGCGTCGAAGACGAACGGCCAGATCGGCACCGTCTCGAGCAGCGCCTCGACGGCGACCGACGCGGTCGCCCACCGCTCGAGGAGCTCGGCCGTCGGGACGCCGCGGCCGCGCTCGACGTGGGTCGCCGTCCACTCCGGGGTCGGGCCGTCCGTCGGGCCGTTCCCGCTCGCGCCGTCCTGCGCCGCCCCCGCGAGGTGCGCGACGACGTCGTGGACGGTCCAGCCCGGCGTCGCCGGGACCGGCAGGGAGTCGTCCGGGATGCCCGGGACGAGCGCGCCGATGCGCTCGCGGGCCTCGCGGTAGAGCAGGGACAGGGGCACACGGTCAGCCATGCGGTGGAGGGTATCCGCCGGACGCCGTCAGCTGCTGCCCCCGGCCTCGAGCGAGGTCCCGAGGAACCGGATCTGGCCGTCGGCCAACGGCTTCCAGGTGTCGAGGTCGTGCCCGCCGGCCGTCACCGTGACCGCCGGTGGCGGCCGGAGCCCGCCGAGGACCTCGCGGACGGCGGTCAGGTACGGATCCTCGCCGCCGCACTCGACCTGGAGCGGGACGCCGGCCAGCGCGTCCGGCGCCGAGCGCAGGTCGCCGCGCGCGAAGTCGGCGGTGTCGGAGAAGACGCCGGGGTCCTGCTGCCGGGCCGCGTCCGCGGTGCGCCACAGGGTCGGGCCGGCGACGGCGACGCCGGCGACCGCCGGCGCGTCGGGCCGCTGCGCGAGCTCCTGGGCCAGGCGCAGCGCGCCGTAGCCGCCCATGCCGACGCCGAGCAGGCCCACGCGGTGCTCGGCGCCGGCCGCGAGGCCGAGCGCGGCGAGCCACGGCAGGAACTTGTCGAGGACGAGTGCGCCGGCGTCGGTGCCGTCGGGCCGGGCCCGCCACCAGCGGTCGCCGCCCGAGATCGCGGCCAGCGCGAAGGGCGCCATGCCGTCCCGGACGACGGCCCGGCCCAGGGCCTCGTCGAGCCCGAGCCGGGTGACGACGGAGGAGTCCCCGCCGAGGTCGTGCAGGACGACGACGACCGGCAGCCGGCTGCCCTGCCCGCCGCCCGGCACGACGGGCTGGTGCGCGTCGACCCCGCGGGGGTAGACGAGCGTGTAGGCGGCCTGCGTGCCCCCGAGGGTCGGCGCCTCCACCGTGCCCTGGACCGTCGTCCCCTCGATGCGGTGCGCCGTCCGGTACAGCGCGGCCCCGAGCAGGCCCGTGACGACGGCCCCGACGCCGAGCTGGATGGCCCGGCGGCGGGGCGGCGTGGGGTCGGGGACGGCGTAGCCGCTCATGCTCGTGCTCCGGTCACTGCCCGGTCTGGCGCCGGATCTCCGCGCGCGCCAACGACATCCGGTGCACCTCGTCGGGCCCGTCGGCGAACCGCAGGGTGCGGATGCCGGCGAACGACTCGGCGAGCGGGAAGTCCGGCGAGAGGCCACCGGCGCCGTGGGTCTGGATCGCCCGGTCGAGGATCCACTGCACGGTCTCGGGCACGGCGATCTTGATCGCCTGGATCTCGGTGTGGGCGCCCTTGTTGCCGACGGTGTCCATGAGCCACGCGGTCTTGAGGACGAGCAGGCGCAGCTGCTCGACCTTGACCCGGGACTCGGCGATCCACTCCCGGACGACGCCCTGGCGCGCCAGCGGCTTGCCGAAGGCGACGCGCTCGACGGCGCGGGCGCACATGAGCTCGATGGCCCGCTCCGCGATGCCGATCGACCGCATGCAGTGGTGGATCCGGCCCGGCCCGAGCCGGGCCTGCGCGATGGCGAACCCGTCGCCCTCGCCGCCGATGAGGTTGGCCGCGGGGACGCGGACGTCCTCGAAGACGAGCTCGGCGTGGCCGCCGTGCTCGTGGTCGTCGTACCCGAAGACCTCCATGCCGCGGACGACGGTCAGGCCCGGGGTGTCGCGGGGCACGAGGATCATCGACTGCTGCCGGTGCCGGTCGGCGTCCGGGTTCGTCCGCCCCATGACGATGAGGATCCTGCAGTCGGGGTTCATCGCTCCGGTGATCCACCACTTGCGGCCGTTGATGACGTAGTCGTCGCCGTCGCGGACGATCGAGGTGGCGATGTTCGTCGCGTCGGAGGACGCGACGTCCGGCTCCGTCATCGCGAACGCGGAGCGGATCTCCCCGCGCAGCAGCGGGTCGAGCCACTGCGCCTGCTGCTCGGGGGTGCCGAACATCGCCAGCACCTCCATGTTCCCGGTGTCCGGCGCCGCGCAGTTGAAGGCGGGCGGGGCCAGGTGGATGCTGCGGCCGGTGATCTCGGCGAGCGGCGCGTACTGGAGGTTCGTCAGGCCCGCGCCGTGGTCCCCGGGGAGGAAGAGGTTCCACAGCCCCTGCTCGCACGCGGTCGCGCGGACCTGCTGCACGACGGGGATGCGGGTCCAGGCCCAGCGGTCGTCGAGGGCCGCGGCCTGGACCCGGAACGTCTGCTCGTTCGGGTAGACGTGCTCGTCCATGAAGCCGAGCACCTGGCGGCGCAGGTCCTCGGTGCGTGCGTCGAACCCGAACTCCATCAGTGGTTCTCCTTCGTCGTCGCGTCGTGCGCCGTGGTGTCTCGTGTGCCGGCGTCGTACTCGTCGAGCCGGCGCTGGAGCTTGCGCATGCCGCCGAGCCAGCGGTCCGGCTGGGTGGCCCGCAGGGCGTAGTAGTCGCCGACCTCGGGGTGCGGGAGCACGAGGAACCGGGTGTCGTCGCGCAGGCCGTCCACGAGGGCGGCCGCGACGTCCTCGGGGGTGAGCACGGTCTCCCGGCCGAGCACCTCCTGCGCGGGCCCGGCCTCGTGGAGCATCCGGGTGTCGACGCCCTGCGGGCAGATCGCCTGGACGACGACCCCGCGGTGCCCGTAGGTCGCCGAGAGCCACTCGGCGAACGCGACGGCCCCGTGCTTGGTCACCGAGTACGTCGGGCTGCCGAGCATCGTCAGCAGCCCCGCGGCGGACGCCGTGACGACGAACCGCCCGCGCCCCCGCTCGACCCAGCCCGGCACGAGCAGCCGCGCGGCCCGGACGTGGGCCATGACGTTCACCTCGAGCGACAGCGCCCAGTCGGCCTCGCTCGCGTCGAGCCCACGGCCCCGGTCGATCCCCGCGTTCGCGACGAAGACGTCGATCTCGCCCAGCGCCGCCGTGGCCCGCTCGACGAGCACCGCGACGCCCGTCTCGGAGGCAGCGTCCCCGGGCGCCGCGGTGCCACCGACCTCGGCGGCGACGGCCCCGGCCGCGTCGGCGTCCAGGTCGTTGACGACGACCCGCGCCCCCTCGGCGGCGAGCCGGCGGGCCATCGCGGCCCCGATCCCGTGCCCCGCGCCGGTCACGACGACCCCCGCACCTGCGATGTCCACCCGGGTCCGCCTCTCTGCGGCTGCACGTCCACGCCGCCTGTGAGCGTACGTGGCCCGAGCATGGACGGCGCGGGGCCCCTGGCCTGCCCGAAGGATGCGTTCACGGACGACTGGCAAGACCCGAACCCGAACGGTCATGACGCCCGCAGCGGCATGCTTGCCGGCGTGAGCGACAACGTTCTCTCCGTGGTGCCCTCGGACCCGCGCTGGCAGCCCGACCGAGCCACCGGGCAGCGGGTGGCCGAGCTCGTGAAGTCCCTCACCCTGGTCGACGGCGACGGCGGCTGGTGCGAGGTCGACTGGCACGACGATGTCGCCCTCGTCGACTGCGGCGGGAACCTCGAGCGGATCAGCTGCCCCAGCTGCGGTCGACAGCTCGACGACGAGTGGTGGCGTGACCTGCTCGAGGAGCGCCACACCTCGGGCTCCGGTCTGGCGGACCTGGCGGTCGTCGTCCCCTGTTGCGGAACGGTGACCACGCTGGACGCCCTCCAGTACGACTGGCCGGTGGCGTTCGCCCGCTTCGAGATCGCGGTGTGGAACCCCAGCAGGACGTCCGGCCCCGGCGACGGCCGGCTCGACGACGCTTCGACGGCCGCCGTCGAACGGGCCCTCGGTCACCCGATCCGTCAGGTCCGGGCGCACTACTGACCGGACGAGGTGACCCACATCAGCCGGTGCGTCTCCAGGTGTCGTCGGGTGGGGCCTGGTTCCAGACCGGGGGCGTGAGGTCGATCGGGGTCAGCCCGGTCCGGTTCGGACCCACGCCGCGGGCGTCGGCGTCGTCGTCGAGGGCGAGGCGTAGCTGTTGCCCGATCCGTCGGGCGGCGTTGTGGGTCTGGTGGTGCAGGTTGCGCAGCCGGCGGCGTTCTGGGTCGATCCACGCCGGTGGCCGGACCCACGGGACCCCGTCGTGCATCTCGACCACCCACAGGCCGGCGTGGATCTCCTGGTGGTGTCTCGGGCAGGCGCTCACCAGGTTCGTCAGGTCGGTCAGACCGCCCTGCTCCCAGGGCTGGATGTGGTGGGCGTCGGTGCCTTCGTGCGGGACGGGGCAGGCCGGGATGACACAGCCACCGTCGCGGCCGGCGAGGGCCTTGCGCTGGGCCGGGGTCGCGAGCCGGTGCGTCCGCCCCACGTCGAGCGGTGCACCGTTCGCATCCAGCAGCACCTTGGTCAGGGTGGCGGTGCAGGCGAGGTAGGCGAGCAGGTGGGACCCGATCGGCCCGTGCCGGTGCAGCGTCGCGAACCCGGCGGCCCGACCGACCTGGCACGCCGCATCGCCCGCGGACCCGTTACCGGAGAACGTCTCTGGCACGCTAGCCAACCCGACGTCCATTCCCGAATCCCTGCCGGCATCCGCACCGGCAGCCTTCTCGGCCCTCCGCCGCACTCGCTCGGCGACCGCACCGGCGGCGGCGACCTGCTCGACCGTGGCGGTGACGAGCAGGTTCACCACCGGCGACGCCGCCTCACCATCAGCACCGCCGTTGAGTCCGGCGCGGAGCAGGGCCATCACCGCGTCGTACCTGCGCATCGCCACCGTCCGGTCGTCCTTCACCAAGGTCACCTGCTCGACCCCGGTGTCGTCGACCGTGAGGACTTCGCGGGCGGGGCGCGGTTTCCCGGCGGCGGACAGCATCGCCGACAGGACCGCGGTGTCCGCCGGGGTCAAGGTCATCCGCAACGACCCCATCCCCGTGGAGTCCTTCACCAACGACACCCCGCGGCGCAGGTGGGCGTCCTCGTCGAAGTCCTCCTCACG
>NZ_MWLN01000128.1 GCF_002198655.1 Kineosporia sp. A_224 | reverse complement strand
GATCGGGGACGGGACCGGGGACGGCGGGGGCAGCACTGGCTCTGTCATGCCGGGCCGGTGCCCAGCGGCGGCGGTCCGATGCCTGCCCGACGTCGTCCGCGGCGGCGTAACGCGGCCGACACGTGATCGACACCGCGCCCGACACCGGGGGCGGCGACCCTGCGAGGCGTGACCGACCCCACCACGTCCATCGTCGTCCCCGACGGCGCCGACGCCTCCGACGGCCACGTCGTCGTCTGCGGGCTCCACGGCCTCGGCCTGCGGACCGTCGAGCAGCTCCACCTCGCCGGGATCCCGGTGACCGTCGTCGACGACGAGCCCGACCCCCGGCTCGTCCGGGTCGTCCGCGGCTGGGGCGTCCCGCACCTCACCGGCAGCTCGAGGCTCGCCGAGACCCTCGTCGGCGCCGGCATCGGCACCGCACGGGCGGTCGTGTGCGTCGAGAGCGACGACCTGCACACCCTGGAGACCGCGCTGCGGGCCCGGGAGCTGCGCCCGGACGTCCCCGTCGTCGTCCAGCTGACGAACCCCGCGGTGGGCCGCGCCCTCGCCGCGGTGACCGGCGCCGGCAGCGTCCTCGACGTCGCCGCGCTCACGGCGCCGTCCGTCGTCGAGACCTGCCTGGGCACCCGGGCCCACCGCCTGCAGCTGGAGGAGGTCCCGTTCGTCGCCGCGACCCTCACCGCGCCCCGCGACGGGACGCTCCGCGACCTCTACGGCGACCTCACCCCGATCGCCGTCGAGCACTTCGCCGGACCGGACGCCGGACCCGACGCCGGACCCGACGCCGGACCCGACGCCGGACCCGACGCCGGACCCGACGCGGGATCCGACGCCGGACCCGACGCGGGATCCGACGCCGGGCCGGTCGTCTGCCCCGGGCGCGACCTCGCCGTCCGGGCCGGGGACGCCGTCACCCTGCTCGGGACCCCGGAGGAGCTCGACGCCACCGGCCAGGCCTGGGGCCGCCCGAGGCCGGCCCGGGCCGAGGCGCTGCGGACGCTGCGCCCCGGCCGAGCCTGGCCCGAGGGGCGCCGGCCGGACTGGGCGCCGGGCCCGGCGACCGCGCTCTACCGCGCGCTGTCCCGCCAGGTCGACCGGCCGATGCGCTGGGCCCTCGCGGCCCTGGCCGCGCTCGTCGGCGTCTCGACCGCCGTCCTCCACGTGGGGTACCGCGACCCGGACGGCGGCAGCGCCATGACGCTCCTCGACGCGCTCTACTTCACGGTCGAGACCGTCGCGACCGTCGGCTACGGGGACTTCAGCTTCCGCGACCAGCCCGCCTGGCTGCGCGGCTACGCGATCGTCCTCATGATCGTCGGGGCGATGCTCGCCACGGTGTTCTTCGCGATGCTCACCAACCTCCTCGTGAGCCGGCAGATCGCGCAGGCCCTCGGCCGGCGCCGGGTCCCGGGCCTCACCGGGCACACCGTCGTCGTCGGCCTCGGTGCCGTCGGCACCCGGGTCGTCGAGCTGCTCCACGAGGCCGGGCACGACGTGGTCGTCGTCGAGGGCGACGAGTCGAACCGCTACCTCGGCCGGCTGCGGGCCCTCGGCGTCCCGGTCATCGTCGGCGACGCGACGATGAGCGCGACGCTCGAGCAGGCGAACCTCGCGACGGCCGGGGCGGTCGCCGTCCTCACGAGCGACGACCTGACGAACCTCGAGACGGGGCTGGCGGTCCGGGACCTGCTCGGCCGCCGCTGGCGGGACGTCCCCGTGGCGCTGCGGCTGTTCGACCGCGACCTGGCCCGGACGGTCGAGACCGCCTTCGGCTTCCAGCACGTGCTCTCGACGGCGGCGCTCGCGGCCCCCTGGTTCGCCGGGGCGGCGCTCGGGCTGCACGTGCTCGGCACGTTCTACGTCGGCCCGCTGCCGCTGCTCGTCGCCCGGCTGCCGGTGCGGACCGGCCGCGGGCTCGACGGAGTCGCGATGGCCGACCTCGGTGCCGAGCTGCGCGTCGTGGCGATCCGGCGGCGGACCCGCCGCGGCCTGGAGTACCCGCCCCGGCGGGGGACGACCCTGCGGGGCGGTGACGAGGCCTTCCTCGTCGGGCCCTACGAGGAGATGCTCGCGCTGGTCCGCCGGGAGCGGGCCTCGGCGGAGCCGGCCGAGGGCGCGGGCCGCGGGGCCCGGACCCGGTAGCCGCCCCGGGACACGACGGTCGGCCAGGAGCGGAACAGCTGCCGGCTGGCGGGCGACAGGTTGTCGGCGGTGCCACGGACGAGCAGCGTCGCGTCGCCGGTCCCGAGGTAGTCCATGAGGTAGCGCTGCCAGTGCGGGTTCTGCGAGCGGACGACGGCCCTGCCGTCGGGGCGCAGCGGCAGGGCGGCCGAGTCGTAGGTCGCTCCGGAGACGTCGATCGCGACCCGGCAGCCGTTGCGCAGGTCACGGCCGAGGACGTCGAGAGCGACGAGCGCCATCGGGCTGTCGGCGGTGACGCACCGGGCGCCGGCGAGGGCGGGGCGCAGCTCGGCGGCCGGGAAGGGGCGGTCGGTCACGAGGGTGCTGCTCGCCGTCCACATCCAGCAGGTGGCCACCGCCCCGGCGGCCACCACGGTCGGCACCGCAGGCCGCCACCGGGTCAGCGCGCCGACCGCCGCGGCCAGCACCAGGGCGGCGTACGGCACGACGAGCGACGTGTAGTGGTCGAAGAAGGACGGCGACAGCACGACGACGAGCACGCACGCGGCGGTGAGGGCCACGGCGAGCGCGCCCTCGCGCCACGTGCACGCGAGGACGGCGGCGACGACGGCGACGCAGAGCGCGACGACCCCGCCGGAGGTGGCACCGCGCAGCGTCCCGTCGGGGACGCCCCCGATGGTGCCGAGGGCGGCGAGCCGCTGCAGCCGCTCCACGGTGCCCTCGGGCGTCGACCCGCGGCCGAGCTGGTCGGTGACGACCATCCGCCACATCGCCCCGGGGGCCTGGACGAAGAACGGCAGGCACACCAGCGTCGCCGAGGCGGCGGCGCCCGCGACGACCCGGCCCAGCGGGCGGGCGCCGAGGGTGAGGAGCACCCAGCCGAGGACGACGACCACCGGGACGACGCCCCAGATCTTCACCGCGGGCGCGAGCCCGAGGGCGAGGCCGGCGGCGACCTGGAGCCTCGGCCGGGTCGCGACCGACCGCGCCGTGAGCAGGGCCAGGCAGCCGAGGACGGCGAGGGTCCCGAGCGCCTCGAGGTAGGTCGACGTCTCGTACCGGACGACGGGCGGCCAGACCGCGTACAGGGCGCCGGCGGTGACCGCTGCGACGACCCCGAACCGGCGCGCGGTCACGGTGACGAGCGCGGCGTTCGCGGCACCGACGAACGCCCACGCGACGCGGGCGGCGGCCATCCCCGTCGGGTCGTCCGTGAGCCGGGCGAGCCAGCCGAAGGGGAGGGCGGCGACGACGATGCCGGGCGGGTGCAGCAGGACGAAGTCGCGGTAGGGCATCCGGCCGAAGGCGAGCGCCTCCGCGGCCGAGAAGTAGACCCCGTCGTCGTAGCCCTGCATCCCGGCGGTGCCGGCGCCGCGGCCGACCGCCGCGAGCCTGGCCCACAACGCGAGCCCGGCAACGGTGAGCACCCCGACGAGCAGGAGCACACGCGGCCACGGCACGGAGCGGACCTGCGTCCGCGTCCCGGGCGGCGGGCCGTCGACCGCTACGGGAGCTGTCGTCGACGACATGTCACGACCCTACGGCGCGGATCCGTCCGGCGACCGCGGGTGGACCGCCGCTGTGCTGCGGGCCACCCGCGATCCGGACCGGACCGGCCCGTCAGTCGTCCTCGTCCTCGTGCTCGTCCTCGTGGTCCTCGTCCTCGTGGTCCTCGTGCTCGCTCTCGTGCTCGTCCTCGGCGTGCTCCTGCTCGTGCGAGGAGGTGCGGCCCGAGGAGCCGGACGACCGACGGTGCGTGCTCGAGGTCCGGCGGGCGGCCACGACGACGCGGTGCGTCGTCGCCCGGTGCCTCGGCGTCCGGGCCTTGGGGGCCGGCGCCTTCGCGGCGGCCTCGGTGGTCTCGACGGCCTCGGGCTCGGGCTCGGCGACAGCCTTGGCCCGTGGTCTGGCCTTGACGGTCACGACGACCTTGGGGGCCTTGGGGACGGCGGCCGCGAGGGCCGAGCCCTCGGACGATGTGGCCGAGGTGCGGGACACCGCCGGTCCGACGACCCCTGTGTAGAGGCCGGCGGCAGCGATCGTCCCGACGACGGCTCCGGCGATGCTCGTGCGGAGGGCACCCACGCGGACTCCTGTTGTCTGGAAGGGCACGGCGGCAGGTGCCGCCGCGTCGGTCCCGTCCTCGACCGGATCCCGTGCGTGCTTGAGCGCCGCGAGGCAGCAGCACCCGGACGGACGCGCCCGTCCGGGTGCCCTGGTAGCGGACCTCGTGCGCGCCCCGGCGTCAGCCCTGCGCGGCCCGCTCCGCGGCGACCGCCGCGATCGCCTTGACGATGCCGTCGTAGCCCGTGCAGCGGCACAGGTTGCCGGACACCGCCGTCCGGATCTCGTCCTCGCTCGGGTTCGGCGTCCGGTCGAGCAGGGCCGTCGCGGAGACGAGCATCCCCGGGGTGCAGAACCCGCACTGGACGCCGCCGCGGGTCAGGAAGGCCTCCTGGAGCGGCGCGAGCGTCTCGCCGTCCGACAGGCCCTCGACGGTCGTGACGTCGCTGCCGTCGGCCTGGACCGCGAGGTAGGAGCACGCGTTCACCGGGCGGCCGTCGACGAGCATCATGCAGGCGCCGCACTCGGAGTCGTCGCAGCCCTCCTTCGAGCCGGTCAGGCCGACGTCGCCGCGGACAGTGTGGAGCAGGCTGGCGTGCGGGTCGACCGTGAGCGGGTACGGGACCCCGTTGACGGAGAGGGTGATGTCCACTGCCACTGGTCGTTCAGCTCCCGAAGGTCGTGTCGCTCGCGGGGACGGGGACGGACTCGCCGCGGGCGCGCCGGACGGCGGTGAGCACGGCACGGCGCGTGATGACGGCGGCCATCGCCCGCCGGTAGTCGGCGGAGCCCCGGACGTCGGAGATCGGCCGGGCTGCGGCCGCTGCCGCCGCACCGGCGGCCCTGGCCGCCTCGAAGCCGCCGTCGGTGCCGACGAGGGCCGCCTCGGCCTCGGCGACCCGGTGGATGACCGGGGCCAGCGCCGTGATGGCGACCTTGGCGTCGGTGACCGTGCCGTCGGCACCGAGGGTGACCACGGCACCGGCACCGACGATGGCGATCTCCATCTGGCGCCGGTACTGCAGCCGGACGTAGCTGCTGCCCGACGCGCCGTCGGCCGGCGGGCCGTCGAGCTCGACGGCGACGAGGAGCTCGTCGGGCGCCGCCGTCGACCGGCCGGGGCCGGTCCACAGGTCGGCGAGCGCGACGCGGCGCTCGCCGGCCGGTCCGACGAGGACGGCGACCCCGCCGTGGCACAGCAGCGGCGCCCCGGTGTCCATCGCGGGGGAGGAGTTCATGACGTTGCCGCCGAGGGTGCCGTTCGCCCGCGTCGCGTGCGAGCCGACGATCGCGGAGGCGTCCGCGAGGCCGGGGTACGCCGCGAGCACGGCCGGGTCGGCCACGAGGGTCGCGTGGGTGACGAGGGCCCCGATCCGCAGCCCGCCGCCGTCCGTCGCTGCGACGTCCGAGAGCCCGGGGATCCGGTGGATCCCGACGAGCGCGGCCGGCAGCGGCGCCTTGCCGTGCCGGGCCCCGACGACGAGGTCGGTGCCGCCCGCGATGGGGCGGGCACCGGCGCTCATCGCGGCGACGGCCGACGCGACGTCCCGGGCCTCGACGTACGTCCTGCTGCTCGCGGACGTCGTCATCGATGTCGCGGTGCTCACTGGTCCTCCCCGGCGGGGCTGTTCGCGGCGAGCCAGACGCGCTCGGCCGTCATGGGCAGCTGGTCGACGTGCCGGCCGATGACCTTGGCGATCGCGTTGCCGACCGCCCCGGACGTCGGCACGCTCGGTGGCTCGCCGACCCCCTTGCTGCCCTTCGGGCCGGCGTTCGGGGTCTCGATCTCGATCCATCGGATCTGGATGCGCGGGCCGTCGGAGGCGGTCTGGAGCTTGTAGTCGAGCAGGCCCGGGTTCTTCTGCCGGCCCTCCTCGTCGGTCCAGGTCGCCTCCGTGAGCGCCTGGCCGATGCCCATCATCACGCCGCCGTAGACCTGGCCGTCGGCACCGACCTTGTTGACGATGACGCCCGAGTCGTGGGCCGCGGCGAAGTCGAGCACCCGGACGACGCCGGTGTCCCGGTCGACCTTGACCCGCGCCGCGTGCGTGATGAGCTGCGGCGCGAGGAAGGACTCCATGCCGAGGCTCCCGACGCAGGCCGAGGCGTCCGACGCCGCGGCCTCCGGCACCTCGCCGGACCCCTTGCCGAGGATCGGCTCGCCCGTGCCCGCGAGGTCGGCGATCGTCACGGAGGTCTCGGGGGCGCCCTTGACCCGCACCGTGCCGTCCGCGAGCTCGAGGTCCGCGACGTCCGCCTCGAGCTTCTCGGCGCCCATCGCGAGCAGCTTCGCCCGCACCTCCTGCGCGGCCTCGACGACGGCGCGGCCGTTGTTGAAGGTCGTCTGGGAGCCGGACGAGCCCATGTCCCACGGGCCGGCGTCGGTGTCCTGGTAGTTGATGGAGAAGTCCGACGGGGACATCCCGAGGATCTCCGCCGCGAGGATCGGCAGGCCCATGACCGAGCCGGAGCCGTTCTCCTGCGCGCCGGTGACGATCGTGGCGGTGCCGTCGCCGTTGAGCTTGACGTACGCGCCCGACGGGACGCCGAAGCACGGCCACCAGCCGCAGGCGACGCCGACCGCCTCGTCGTCCGGCAGCTCGCCGCGCAGGTACGCGTCGTAGCCGATGAGCTCCAGGGCCGCCTCGAGGGTCTCCTTGGCGCCGATCTTCTCGAAGACCTGCCCGGCGGGGCCCTCGTCGCCCTCGGCGACGAGCGTGCGGCGGCGCAGCTCGACGGGGTCCATCCCGATCGCCGCGGCGACCTCGTCGAGATGCTGCTCGAGCGCCCAGCACGCCTGCGGTGCCGTAGGCGCCCGGATCGAGGCGGCCGGCTGGTTCGTGGAGTAGTTGAGGAACGCCTCCACCCGCACCGTGTCGAGCTTGTAGGGGCCGCACGCGTGCATCGCGGCCATCTGCGCGAAGAAGCCGCCCTCGCCGGTGTAGGCGCCCTTGTCGAGCACCATCCGGCCGCGGCGGGCGACGATCCGGCCGTCCCGGGTCACGCCGGTCTCGAGCTCGATGTCCATGCCCTCGCGGCGGTGGTCCGGCGCGACGAACTCCTCCTTGCGCGTGAAGACCAGGCGCACCGGGCGCCTGGTGACCTTCGCGAGGATCGCGACGTGCGCCTCGAAGTGGAAGTCGCACTTGGAGCCGAACCCGCCGCCGAGCAGCGGGACGACGATGCGCACCTTCGACTCGGGGATCTGCAGGGTGTGCGCGACGCCCGAGCGGGCCGCGAACGGCACCTGGGTCGAGGACCAGACGGTCACCGAGTCGCCCGTCCACTGCGCGACGAGCGCGCGGGGCTCGATCGGGACGCCCTGGCTCGCGTCGGACACGTAGTGGCTCTTGACGACGACGTCGGCGCCCGCCATCGCGGCGTCCGCGTCGCCCTTGGCGATGACGTAGCGGCTCATGACGTTGCCGTCGCGCACGAGGTTCTCGTCCGCGCCGTACTCCGCCCAGCCCTCGTGGAGGACCGGGGCGTCCGGGGCCATGTTCGCGACGTAGTCCGGCTGGGCCGGGAGCACCTCGTACTCGACCTCGACGAGCGCGGCGGCCTGCCGGGCGATCTCGACGGTGCGGGCCGCGACGCCGGCCACGACGTCGCCCTCCCACAGCACCTTCTCCTTGGCGAACAGGCGCCGGTCCTGCGTCATCCCGCCGTACCGGACGTCGGGGACGTCCTCGTGCGTGACGACGGCGAAGACCCCCGGCAGGGCCTTGGCCCTGCTCGTGTCGATGGACACGATCCGGGCGTGCGGGTGGTCGGCGTAGCGGAAGGCGGCGTGGAGCTGGCCGGTGAACGTGAGGTCGGCCGTGTACCGGCCGAGGCCGGTCACCTTCTCCTTGCCGTCCGGGCGGATGAACGCGCGGGGCCGCTCGGGGGTCGACGAACCCTGGGCTGGCGTGTCGATGACGGACATGCGGGCGGCACCTCGATCACTGCGGGGACCGGACGCGCGCCATTCTGCCGGTCGGCTCCCGATCCCGACAGGTGGGGGCGTGGAACACTGACCGGCCGGTCAGCGGCCGGTGGCGGGGACGACGAGATCCGTAGCCCGGTGTCAACGCGGCGGACACACCGGCGACACGGTCGGGGCCCGGGATCAGGCCGAGGTGACGTCGCGGCGCTCCAGGAGGAGGACGCCGGCGAGCGTGGCGAGCAGCCCGAGACCGACGAGCCACAGCGCCGGGGCGGCAGCGAACGCCTCCAGCGGCACGAGGGCGAGGTGGTGGAACGGCGACAGGTCCAGGACCCACCCCGGCCAGTCGAGTGCCGGCCCGACGAGCTCGACCACGTACCCCGCCGCGGCGAGCGAGGCGGGCAGCGTGAGCGTGAGCCTGGGCACGCCACCCAGGCACAGGGTCGCCAGCCCGACGAAGAGAACGGCGACGGGCAGCTGGTTGAGCGCGCTGCCGAGGCTCGCGTCGAGGGCCAGGTCGGCACCGGAGAGCCGGGCGCCGAACCAGGTGGCCACCCCGGCGAGGGCGGCGAGCCCGACGGTCCCGGCGAGGACGACGAGCAGCTGGCCGCCCAGCCAGCGACGGCGGGTCACCCCGCGGACGAGCAGGCTCTCGAGGCGGCCGTCGGCCTCCTCGGCCCGGGCCGCCCCGACCCGCCAGGCCGCGAAGAGGGCGAGGGCGAGGCCGAGGATCACCGACATCACGGCGACGAACCCGTCCGCCGTGAGCATCGCGCCCAGGCCCATCGCCTCGACGGCGCCCCGGTAGGCGTCGTCGGCGGTGAAGAAGTCGAGCATCGTGCCGAGCATGCCGCCGAGGAAGGTCGTCCAGACGGCGAGCCCGAGCGCCCACGCGACCAGCACGCCACGGCCCTCGCGCCAGGCGAACGCGGCCGGGGAACCGAGCCCGCGCAGCCGGGCGGGCCGCCGGTCGGGCCGGGTGAGGAAGGCGCCGCCGGTGTCGCGCCGACCGCGCAGCGCCACCGCGACCGCACCGAGCACCGCCCCGGCGGCCCAGAGCCCGAGGACCGGCGCGAGGCGCTGCGCGGCGTACGGCTCGACGGCGTCGAGCCAGCCCCACGGCGTGAGCACCCGCAGCCCTTCGCGGTCGGTGCTGCTGTTGGCGACCAGGCGCAGCAGGTAGGCGGCGCCGAACACCCCGACCGCGGCGGACAGCGCCCGGCGGCGGTTGTCGAACGCCTGGGCGCAGACCGCGCCGACCCCCGCCCAGAGCACGGCGAAACCACCGATGGTCAGCCCGAACAGCGCACCGCCGGTCCAGCCCTCGCCGAGCCCGCCGAGCGTCGCCGTGACGGCGGCGGCGACGACGGCGCCGCCGGCGGCGAGAACGGCGAGCTGCACCGTGGCCAGGGTGCGCGCGGGCAACGGCCCGGCGAGCAGCGCCGCGACCCGGTCGACGTCCTCCTCGCCGCGCAGCAGCCGGGTCGACACGAGCAGCGCCCAGACGGCGACCGTGGCGGCCATGAACCAGCCGCCGTCCCAGGCGGTGAAACCGCCGGCGGTGCCGATGCCGTGCGGGGGCCCCTGGAGCATCCGGATCGCCGGGGTGTCGAAGAGTGCCAGCTGGGCCGTCGAGGTGCCCCCGGAGTAGGCGGCCCGGAAGCTGAGCACCTCGAGCAGGACGTAGGCCGCCAGCGAGACGGCGAGCACGAGCGTGCCGCGCGCGAGCAGCCGCGCGACGAGTCGTGCCGTCGTGGTGACGGCGCCCGTCGACCGCTGCGTGCGGGCGGCGGCGTGCCGGTGGTGCGGCAGCGGGAGCGCCGTGGCCATCACAGCCCCCGGTCGTGCGCCGCGGCGACGGCTCCCTGCTGGCCGGCCGTCGCCTCGTAGTAGCCGAGGAAGACCTCCTCGAGGGTCGGTTCGTGGCTGTGCAGCCGGGCCACGCCGGCGGCCGCCAGCCGGGCCAGGACCGGCGCCGGCGAGCCCGCGACGACGACCCGCAGCCCGCCCGCGTGCGGCTCGGCGGAGACCACGCCGGGCAGCGCGGCGAGGTCGGCGGGGTCGGGGGCGGCCGAGTCCGGACCGCCGTCGAACTCGGCGTCGAGCACGAGGGACCCCATCCGGCGCAACGCGTCCAGGGTCGCGACCTCGACGAGCCGGCCCTCCCGCAGGATCGCGACCCGGGTGCACACGTCCTCGACCTCGTCGAGCAGGTGCGAGGAGAGGAAGACCGTCCGGCCCTGCGCCGCGGCCTCCCGGACGAGGGCCTGGAACTCGGCCTCCATCAACGGGTCCAGCCCGGCCGTCGGCTCGTCGAGGAGCAGCACGTCGGGGCGCGTCATGAACGCCGCGACGAGCATGACCTTCTGCCGGTTGCCCTTGGAGTAGGCCCGGACCCGCAGCCCGGGGTCGAGCCGGAAGCGCTCGACGAGCTCGTCCCGCAGAGCGGTGTCGACGCCGCCCGCGACGTTGCCGAGCAGCTCCAGGGTCTCCGCGCCGGTGAGCTGCGGCCACAGCGCGACCTCGCCGGGGACGTACCCGAGGTGCCGGTGGGCGCGCACGACGTCCTCGACGGGGACGCCCATGACCCAGGCCCGGCCCGCGGTCGGCCGCAGCAGCGAGAGCAGAAGGCGGACCGTCGTCGTCTTCCCGGCGCCGTTCGGGCCGAGGAACCCGAAGACCTCCCCGGGCTGCACCTCGAGGTCGAGGCCGTCGAGGGCGAGCACGTCGCCGTAGCGCTTCGTCAGGTGGTCGGTCCGGATCGCCGGGGTGCCCATGACAGCCTCCGTACCGCGCAGGGCGCGGGTCCTTCCCCACGCTAGGCGGGGCCCGTCCGGCGGCGCGGGGGCGAACGTCCCCGCGCGGTCCGGGCCGACCCCTCCCCGGCCCGGACCACGCGGGTGCGGATCCCACGCTCAGCAGCCGCTGGTCTCCCAGCCGGTGACCACCCAGCCGGCGGTGCGTTCGCTCACGAAGACGAGCTGCACCCAGCCGGCACCGCTGTCGAACGGCACCCCGAACACCACCTCGCTCCCGGGCCCGTCGAGCCGGGTCCAGCCGCTGCGGTTCATGCCGTTGTCGCCCGCCGCGTCGAGGAACGCGGTCAGGGCCTGCTCGGCGCTCGGCCGGGGTGCCCCGTCCTTGCCGCTCCTGCGGTTGGGCACGTCGCCGCCGCTGCACCCGATCGCGTGCCGGGGGAGCGTCGTCACCTGCTTCGTGCTGCTGACGAGCTCGAGCTCCGCCGGGTCGGTGACGACCGCCACGAGAGCGCGGTCGAGCGGCCGGGTGAAGCCGTTGACCGAGGCTCCGAAGCCGTCGGGGACGGCGCCGAACCACTCGGCCATCAGGTGCGCGCACGGCGGTTCGGTCCCGGGCACCGGCATGGTGAGCTGGGGCCGGGCGTCGGTACCGCCGGTCCCCATGGACTCCATCGGGTCGTACGGCGCGACGTCGGCCGGGTCCGCCGGCCACCGCACCTCGAACGCACCGCCGGGCCCGGCCCAGTGGACGACGAGCTGGCCGGGCAGGACGGGGTCGGTGGAGCCGTCGGCGGGGCCGTCCGACGGCCCCGTCCAGCCCTGCGGCGGGTGGACCGGGACCGGCAGGCGGCGGCCGCAGACCGGGTCCACGGTCGGCGCGCTGCTCGTCACGACAGGTGCCACGTCCTGCGCCGAGGCCGACGGGCTGACCACCGGGGTCGCGGTCCCGGTGCCGGCGGGTGCGGCCGGGGGAGCCGACCGGGTGCCGCCGCCGAGGTAGGTCGACAGCCCGAGGACCACCGCGGCGACGGCCGCGGCGACGGTGAGCGCCGCGAGCACGGGCCGTGCGGGGCGTGCGGCGGGCCGCCCGCTTCCGGCGACGCCTCGGGGTGCCGCGGCGAGGGTCGCCGTGGTGTGCCGGACCTCGGCGGCCGCGGCCTGCAGCGCCCTGTGGACGTCCCGCTCGTGCGCCGGGCCACGTCCCGGTCGGGCCGCGGCCGGGTCGCTGTACGGGTCGGTGCTCATGCGTCGTCCCCCTCGTCGAGAGCGAGCCGGCCGGCGAGCGTCGCCCGGGCCCGGCGCAGGTGTGTGCGGACCGTCTCCGCGGAGCACTCGAGGACGGCTGCGACGTCGTCGAGCGCGAGGTCCTCGAGGTAGAAGAGCGCGACCGCCTGCGCCTGCCGCCGGGGCAGCCGGCGGACCTCCCGCCACACGTCGTGCGCGCCCTCGGAGATGTCCGGCAGGACGGTCCGGCGCCCGCCGAGCCGGGTCAGGGCCTTCGCCTCGGCGACGCGACGGCGCACCGTCGAGACCGCCTGGTTCGCCGCGACGCGGCGCACCCAGGCGGCCGGGCTGTCCAGCGCGGAGACCTCCGGCCAGCGACGGAAGGCTGCGAGCAGCGCCTCCTGCGCGAGGTCCTCGGCCGCGACCCGGCTGCCCGAGAGCGCGAAGGTCAGCGCGACGAGCGGCCGGAAGTGCGCGGTGTAGAAGGCGTCGAACGAGGCGACGTCCGGTCCCCTGCCGGGACCTGGGGCTGCGACGGGCGCCCGCGGGCTCTGCTGCATACCCCTGACTCGCGCGAGCGGGCCGCCTCGGGGTACACGCCCGGGCATCTGCGTGCGCCGGCCTACGGCGCCGTCGTCCGGAGCACGCCGAGGTCGACGACCGGGTCGTCCTCGACCGCGGGCCGGCTCCCGCGGCGCGGGCCGCGGTCGGCCGCGGCGGTGAGCAGCGCGTCGTCGGCGTCCCGGCTGCTGCGGCGCCGGACGTCGTCCGCGGCCGCCGGCGGGACCCGGGCCATGAGGCGGCCCTGGACGGACCGGCCGTCGGCGACCCGGAAGAGCGCGAACCACGTGTCGAGGCCGCCGAGGGTGTCGGCGAGGTCCCCGAGCAGCCCGCGCAGCGCGTGCGGCCGCTCCGGCAGCCGCACCTGGAGCCGGACGACGCTGCGCTGCCCGGGCTCGGGGTCGCCCGTGTCGCCGGCCGGTGCGGCGGCGATCGGCTCGACGACGGCCTCCCGGTGCAGCGCGCCGCGCAGCGCCTCGACGTACGGCACCCGCGGGACGGTGCCGCCCAGCGGGGCCAGGACGACGAGCTGGGCGGCGAGGCCGTGCAGGACGACGCTCGTCATCGCGACGAGGCGGGTGGGGCCGTTGCTGCCGGCGGCGGCGAGGACGTCGGCGGACAGGCCGACCCGGGCCCAGGCGCACACCGCGAGCGCCTCGGTGCCCTCGGCCGGGGGCGTGGCGACGTCGTCGGCGCGGACGTCGCGCAGCACGTCGTTCGTGCGGCGGCCCGCGCGGTCGGTCTCGTCGGGCGCGGTCTGGCCGCCCTGGTGGGTGGCGAACTCGGGGACGGCGTACGTGTGCACGCGGGCCGCCCCGCGCCGCGGGTGCCTGGCCCGCAGACCGTCGAGCGCGGTGAGGTAGCGCGCGAGCCGGCCGAGGTCCTCGCCGGGCACGAACGGCACGCCGACCCGCAGCCGCATCCAGTCCCGGTCCTCCGCGGCGTACGTCGGCGGCAGCGCGGGTGTCTGCACGAGCAGGACGGGCAGGTCGTCGGCCCGGGCGGCCGCGAGGAGCACGGCCACCGGGTGGTCCTCGACCGGCAGCGCCGCGAGCCGGCCGGGGACGAGCCCGACGAACGCCTCGACGATCCACGCGGGCGGCTCGACCGCCGCGAGCCGCCCCGGCTCGACGGGGACCTGCCGGACGAGCATCCGGCCGCCGGTCGGGTCCGCGCGCCGGGTGTGCTCGGTGGCACGGTCGCCCGGGTGCACGGGACCGTCGTCGTCCGCCGCCGGGCGGGTGTGCCCCGGCCGCCCGCCGGCGAGCACGAACGTCATCGAGCGGCCCGCGGCCGTCGCGTGGAAGAGCCCGTGCACGCTCGTCGACGACCGGCCGCCCTCCGGTCCGCGGCCGGGGTGCTCGTCGTCCAGCCCCGCACCGAGGGCCACGTCGAGCGCCGCGGACAGGGCGCCGGGGGAGTCCGGGGCGCCGACGAGGTGGCCCTGCGTGAGCCGGCCGAGCAGGAGCGCGTCGGCGACGAGGGTCCGGCACCAGGAGCCGCGCAGGACGTCGAGCCGGGACAGGTCCGGCGGGTGGGCGGTGCGCAGCAGCAGGGCGGGTTCGTTGCCGGCCGCCCGGGCCCGGCCCGGGCGGCGCAGGAGGAGCTGCAGCCCGAGCTGCGCGGTGAGCGCGAGGACGGCGACGACCGCGGGGTGGCTCGCCGCGGCGGCCAGCGCACCGGCGAGCGCGAGCGGCGGGAAGACCGTCGCGAGGCTGAGCAGGTAGGTGGGCTGGGAGAGGACGCCGCGCAGCGTCGACCGGTCGGGCCGGTCGGCGCGGCTGGCCTGGATGGCGGGGAAGAGCGTGAGGACGGTCGCGAGGATCTCCGCGTTGACGGTCCGCAGGTTCTCGCCGCGGCCGAACGCGAGCAGGAGCAGCGTCACGGCGGCGAGCAGGACGGCGTTGATGGCGTTGGTGTCCCGCGCGGTGTCGAGGACGGTCGAGTCGGACACCTCGACGTCCGCGTCGACGGCGGCGTCCCCGGTCGTCGCGCGTTGCGCCGAGCCGTCGACGACCGACGCGCGGACGTGGACGAGTCCGGGCGTCGCGGTGTTGACGACGAGCCTGCGCTCGTACGAGGCCGGCAGCCAGTCCCCGCCCGCCCAGGTCTGCTGCAGGGCGGTGACGGGGGCTGCGGTGTCCTGCGCGGCGACGGCGAGCAGCCGGGCCCGGAGCGTGCGCAGCCGCGCCGTCGGGTCGGGGACGCCGGCCGCGGTCCGCAGGTGCTGCAGCGCCTCGAGCGAGCTCTCGACCTTGTCCACGGCCAGCCCGGCGAGCCGGCGGCGGACCCACGCCGGTTCGCGCTCGCCGTCCAGCACGAGGGTGAGCAGGGCGCGCAGCTCCTCGACGGGCCGGACGGCGGACAGCGCGATCCGGGCGCCCGCCGGGGCCGAGGCGGTCGTCACGCCGACGGAGATCCCCTCCGGCAGCCCGAGGTGGACGACCCGGTCGGAGTGCGGGGACGCGGTGTAGAGGTCGACCCGCAGGTGCGCCCGGGCGGACGTCGAGAGCCGGCGGCGGCGCTCGGGGTGCAGGCGCCGTCCCGGCAGCCGCACGGCGAACGACGTCGGCCGCTCGTCGACCGCGACCGGGACGACGGCGTGGACCACCCCGACGAGCGCCGCGACCATCTCGACCAGCCGCGAGCGCAGCACCGGCCGGGGCCGGTCGAGGTCGAGCCGGACGGCGGCCAGCAGCCCGGTGCGGGCGACGATGAGCCGCTCCTCGACCTGGGCCCGGCCGCGCTCGAGCATCGGTGCGCCCTCGTCGCCGTCCGGGCCGCCGTCGATGTCGGCCCCGGTGCCGGGCAGCAGCCGACGCAGCGCCGCGGAGAGCAGGACGAGCTCGTCCCGGGTGGGGCCGCTCGCGCCGTCCGGCCGGGTCCGTGGCAGCCGGCCCAGGACCAGCTCGGCGAGCGCCGGCGCGAGCCACCGGTGCACCTGCGCCTGGGTGGCCTTGCTGATCCGGGCACCGCTCGCGTCGGTGACCTCCATGCTCGTCACCGGGTCGCGCTCGGGACCGGGCTGGTCCCTGGGGCCCGGGACCGGCGGCGGGACGGCGAGCACGGGCAGCCAGACGGTGTCCTCGTCGAGGACGGCACCCGGCAGGTACGACAGGTCGACGTCGACGACGACCTCGGTCTCGACGACCCGGGCCCGGCCGACGTCGAGGTGCTCGGTGGTCCGGCGCACCCACTCGGTGTTGCTCAGCAGGTACAGCAGCCGCCGCCCGAGCCGGGCGTCCGACTCGACCCGCAGCTCGACGAGCCGGAACTCCTCGACCGTCACGTCGTCGGTCGCCGCGACGAGCGCGTCGAGGACGCCGTCCCGGTCGCGCGCGGACGGGACCGCCGCAGCGGTCGAGTGCTGCGCTGGTCCTACCCCCGGGGCCGGCACCGCCCGATCATGTCGCACGGGTGGTGCGGAGCGCGAGCAGAGGCGGGGGTCAGGTGACCGTCAGCGTGCGCGGGAGCGTGCACGCGAGAGTGCTCCGGTGCGGTTGCCGGAGCAGCCGTGCAGGAACACGCCCGGCGTCACACTCGCGCACACGCCCGAGACCACACCGGTCCTTGCCGACTCGTCCACAGTCAGGCTCTCCGTCACGTCGTCCACAGGTCACCGGGTGCGGGGCGCGGGACGAGGCGAGCGCCTGGCAGCCTGCATCGAGTGGATCTCCCGAAGCCGTTGTCCTACCTCCTCGAGCACCAGCGCGGCCTCCTGACGATCGAGCAGCTGGAGCGGGCAGGCGTGACCCGCGGCGCGCGCCGGCACGCCCTGGCCCGCGGCCGGTGGCGGCTCGTCCTGCCCCGGGTCGTCTGCGTCGGCGCAGGACCGCTCACCCCGCAGCAGCGGCTCGTCGCCGCCATGCTCTGGGCCGGTGCTCCGGCTGCGGTCGGGTCGCTCACCGCGGCGGCCTGGCACGGCGTCCTGTCGGCCGACGGCGAGCAGGTCGTGCGTCTCGTCGTGCCCGCCGGTCGCTCGCTGCGCAGCCAGGGGTTCGTCGTCGTCCGCCGGACGCGGCGGTGGGACGAGCGTCACTGGGACCGCTCGCCGCTCGTGGTGTCCTCCCCGGCGCGCGCTGTCGTCGACGCCGCGCGGGACGCCCGAACGCCGGACCTGGCCCGTGCCGTCGTCCTCGAAGCGGCGCAGCGCAAGATCGTCAGGGTCGAAGACCTGCGCACCGAGCTGGAGGACGGGCCCCGGCAGGGGAGCGCGACGGCCCGCCGGGCGGTCCAGGACGCCGAGGCCGGTGCCTGGTCCGTGCCCGAGGTCGACCTCGCGACCGCCCTGCGCCGCAGTCGCGTGCTGCCACCGGTGATGCTCAACCCGGACCTCGTTGCCGTCGACGGTACCCGGCTGCCCCGGCCGGACGGCTGGTTCGACGACGTCGCCCTGGCCGTCCAGGTGCACTCGAAGCGTCACCACTCGGATGCCGAGGACTGGGAGGTGACCGTCCTGTCCGACGGTGCCTATGCCGAGTACGGAATCCCCGTGGTGGGTGTGACGCCCCGGTCCTTCGCCCGTGACCCGCAGGCGGCGGTACGACGGATCGAACGGGCGTACCTCGCCGCGCTCGGTGGGGCGCGGCCGGACGTCATCGCGACGCCGATCGGGCACGGGCTCGTGTCGTGAACCGGCCGAGGAGCGTGTGCGCGAGCGTGACGGCGAGCGTGATGCCCGATGGTCGCTGCAGCGACCCGTTCCCCGCACGCTCGGGAACACGCTCCCACGCACAGGCACGAGCCCGGCCGTCGATCAGGTGACCGCGAGCCCGGCGCCCCGGAACACGGCGCGGACGGCCTCGAGGGAGCCGATCGTCGGGCCCGGCGTCCGCGCGAGCGGCTCCTCGATGCCCAGCGCCGCGTACTTCGCGGCGCCGAGCCGGTGGAAGGCCAGGACGTCGACGCGTTCGACGACGCCGAGCCCCGCGAGGAAGTCCGCGAGCGGCGCGACCTCGTCGACGTCGTCCGTCCAGCCGGGGACGAGCACGTAGCGCACCCACGTCGGGCGGCCGAGCACGGCGAGCCGGCGCGCGAAGCGCAGGGTCGGGTCGAGGTCGCCGCCGGTGAGCCGCCGGTAGCGGGCCGGGTCGGCGCACTTGACGTCGAGCAGGGTGAGGTCGACGTCGGCGAGGGTCGCGTCGTCCGCCCGCACCCCGAGCGCGCCCGACGTGTCGAGCGCCGTGCTGATCCCCTCGGCCTTGCAGGCGCGCAGCAGGGTCGACGTGAACCGTTGCTGGAGCAGGGGTTCGCCGCCGGAGACGGTGACACCGCCGCCGGTGACGTCGAAGAGCGTCCGGTAGCGCCGCACCCGGGCCATGACGTCGCCGACGCTCGTGCGGACGCCGCGCCGCTCGGTCCACGTGTCCGGGTTCTGGCAGTAGAGGCAGCGCAGCGGGCAGCCGGCGGTGAAGAGCACGAACCGGGTACCCGGGCCGTCGACGCCGGTGGACAGGTCCCAGGAGTGGACGGCCCCGTCGACCGCCGCGAGCGCCCCGTCGTCCGCCGGCCCGGGTGTCCCGGGGCCCGGCCGGACGGCGACGAGCCGCGCGTCGAGGACCACGTCGACCCTCGCCGTCAGAGCTCGCCGTGGACCGTGCGGTGGACGACGTCGAGCTGCTGCTCCCGCGTCAGCCGGACGAAGTTCACCGCGTAGCCCGAGACCCGGATCGTCAGCTGCGGGTAGTTCTCCGGGTGCTCCATCGCGTCGAGCAGCGTGGCCCGGTCGAGCACGTTGACGTTGAGGTGGAACCCGCCGGAGGCCGTGTACCCGTCGAGGATGCCGACGAGCCCGCGGACCCGCTCCTCGCGGGTGCGGCCGAGCCCGGACGGCGTGACCGTCGCGGTGAGCGAGATCCCGTCGAGGGCGTCCTCGTAGGGCAGCTTCGCGACGCTGAGCGCCGCCGCCATGAGGCCGTGCCGGTCGCGGCCGTTCATCGGGTTCGCCCCCGGGGCGAACGGCTCGCCGCCGCGGCGGCCGTCCGGCGTCGGGCCGGTGTGCCGGCCGTAGACGACGTTGCTCGTGATGGTGAGCACCGACTGGGTCGGGACGGCGTCCCGGTAGGTCCGCTGCGCGCGCACCTTGGTCATGAACGTCCGGACGAGCCAGGCCGCGACGTCGTCCGCGGTGTCGTCGTCGTTGCCGTACACCGGGTACGTCCCGTCCACGACGTAGTCGGTGACGAGCCCGGTGATGTCCCGGACCGGGCGCACCGACGCGTGCCGGATCGCCGACAGCGAGTCCGCCGCGACCGAGAGCCCGGCGATGCCGCAGGCCATGGTGCGCCGCACCGGGTAGTCGTGCAGCGCCATCTCGAGCCGCTCGTACGCGTACTTGTCGTGCATGTAGTGGATGACGTTCAGCGCGTCGACGTACGTCGCGGCGAGCCAGTCCATCATCGCGTCGAGGCGTTCGACGACGGTGTCGGCGTCGAGCACGTCGCCGTCCAGCGGCGGCAGCACCGGCCCGACCTGCTCGCCGGTGACCTCGTCGCGGCCGCCGTTGATCGCGTAGAGCAGGGTCTTGGCGAGGTTGACCCGGGCACCGAAGAACTGCATCGACCGGCCGACCTCCATGGCCGAGACGCAGCAGGCGATCGCGGTGTCGTCGCCGTGGTGGGCGCGCAGCAGGTCGTCGTTCTCGTACTGGATCGCGCTCGTGTCGGCCGAGACCTGCGCGCAGAAGTCCTTGAACCCCTGGGGGAGCGCGGTCGACCAGAGCACGGTGAGGTTCGGCTCGGGCGCCGGGCCGAGGTCGTAGAGGGTCTGCAGGTACCGGAACGACGTCCGGGTCACGAGGGTGCGCCCGTCCAGCGCCATGCCGCCGATCGACTCGGTGACCCACGTCGGGTCGCCCGAGAAGAGCGCCTCGTACTCGGGCGTGCGCAGGAACCGGACGCTCCGCAGCTTGATGACGAGGTCGTCGACGAGCTCCTGGGCGCCCTGCTCGGTGAGCAGGCCGGCCGCGAGGTCGCGCTCGAGGTAGACGTCGAGGAAGGTCGAGGTCCGCCCGAGCGACATCGCGGCGCCGTTCTGCTCCTTGCACGCCGCGAGGAAGGCCAGGTAGAGCCACTGGACGGCCTCGTACGCCGTCCGGGCCGGGCGCCGCACGTCGCACCCGTAGGACCCCGCCATGTCGACGAGCTCGCCGAGCGCCCGGACCTGCTCCGCGAGCTCCTCGCGGTCGCGGACGACGTCCGGCAGCGACGGCTGCGCGTCGAGCCCGGCCCGCTCGCGCCGCTTCACCGCGACGAGGGCGTCGACGCCGTAGAGCGCGACCCGGCGGTAGTCGCCGATGATCCGGCCGCGGCCGTAGGCGTCCGGCAGGCCGGTGATGATGCCGGCGCGGCGGGCCGCCCGGATCGCCGGCGTGTAGGCGTCGAAGACGCCCTGGTTGTGGGTCTTGCGGTGCGCCGAGTAGAAGCGCTCGACGTCCGGGTCGAGCGTGTAGCCGTAGGCCGCGCAGCCGTCCTTGACCATCCGCAGGCCGCCGTTGGGCATGATCGCCCGGCGCAGCGGGGCGTCGGTCTGCAGGCCGACGACGATCTCGTCCTCGACGTCGATGTAGCCGGGCGCGTGGCTCGTGATCGTCGACGGCGTCGTGGTGTCGACGTCGAGGACGCCGCGCTCGCGCTCGGCGGGGAACAGCGCGGTGACCCGGTCCCACAGCCGCGTCGTGCGCGCCGTCGGGCCGGTGAGGAACGACGCGTCGCCCTCGTAGGGCGTCACGTTGGCGAGGACGAAGTCCCGGACGTCGATCGTGTCGCGCCAGGTCTGCCCCTGGAAGCCGCGCCACGGGTCGGGCGCGGCGTCCGGTACGTCCGCCTCCGGGTCGGCCGGGCTCCCGGTCGTCGACTGCTGGTCGAGCGTGGTCGTCACCGCTGCTGCGCTCCCGTCGCGCCGGCGGGAGCGGCTCGTGACCGCCGATGGACCCGCAAACGCTTGCATGACGATTGTTCGGTCACCCGTCCGGCCGCCCGCGGGACGAACGTCTGACCGCGGGGCCGCGGCGTCCGCCAAGTAATGGTCAGACCATTCCTGCGAGGAGGGTCACACGCTCCCCGGAGCCAGCAGCGGCAGCACCTCGCGGCGCCGCCACTGCCCGGTGTCGTCCCGGACGAACAGCGTCACCGCGCGGACGGCGCACCGCAGCGGCAGGCCCGGGTCGACGACGGCCCGCACCTCGGCGAGCGCGGACGCGACCTGCTCGGGGCGCAGCCGGCGCGCGACGCTCAGGTGCGGCTGCGGGTCGGCGTACCGCCCGCGGTACGGCGGGTGCTGCGGGTAGGCCGTCGCGAGGGTGGCGGTGAGGGCGCGGAACGGGGCGTCCGGCTCCGGGTGCAGCCACAGGACGCCGGGGACGTGGTCCACCCGGGTGAACGCGACGTCGAACGCCGGCACCCGGGCGAGCAGGGCGCGCAGCCGGGGCAGCCCGGCGTCGAGGTCGCCCGGGTCGAGGAAGGGGTAGAGCACGGTCACGTGGGCGGGCATGCCCTCCGCGGCGCCGGGGTCCCGGGCGGCCCGCACGCCGGCGACGAGCGGCTCCGCCTCCGGGACCTCGACGGCGAGCGCGCTCGGCCGGCCGGCGGCCGGGGGAGCGGCGCGTCCCGGCGCGGGGGGCTGGTCGGAGGGCATCCGCCCATCATGGCCGCGCGCCCGCCGTCCGGGCGGCTTGTCCGCAGGGCGCCCGGGGCAGCAGGATGCGCGACGTCGTCGTCGGCCCGTCGCGGGCCCGTCAGGAGGCCAGCCGTGCTCAAGGGGATCGACCCGGTCGTCACACCCGAGCTGCTCCACGTGCTCGCGTCGATGGGGCACGGTGACGAGCTCGTGCTCGTCGACCGCAACTTCCCCGCGGTCTCGGTCGGGCGGCGCGTCGTCCGGCTCGACGGCTGCGACCTGCCGCGCGCCGCGCAGGCCGTGCTCTCGCTCTTCCCCGTCGACACGTTCGTCGAGCGGCCGGTCGCCGCGATGGCGATGGTCGACACCCCGGACGTCGTCCCCGAGGTCCAGGAGGACGTCTTCGAGCTCGTCGAGGCCGCGGAGGGTCGTGCGGTCGGCGTCGAGCGGGTCGAGCGGTTCGCGTTCTACGAGCGGGCCCGGCAGGCCTTCGCCGTCGTGACGACGAGCGAGGACCGGCCGTACGGGTGCGTCGTCCTCGTCAAGGGCGTCGTCTGGGACCCGCCGCAGGAGTGACCGGCCCGGCCCGCGCCGCGCGCGGGCTCAGGCGGTGCGCGCGGCGAGCCAGGTGTCCAGCGCCGCGAGCGCGCCCTCGGTGAGGCCGTGGCCGCCCCCGTCACGGTGCGCCGTGAGGTCGGCGCCGGAGCCGGTGTGCGCGTACTCCCACGTGCGGGCGAGCAGGTCGGCCGGGATCACGGTGTCGCCCGTGCCGTGAGCGAGGAACACGGGCGCCCCGGCGAGACGGCCCGGGGTGATCGGCATCCCGGCGTCGAACGGCAGCGTGCCGTAGAGGACGGCGACCCCGGCCCAGCGGCCCGGGTCGTCGAGGAGCAGACCGCCCGCGAACGCCGCGCCGCCGCTGAACCCGACGAGCACGACCGGCCGCCCCGCCGGGGCGACGCCGTCCAGCCAGCCGCGGAACCAGTCCGTGGTCTCGCGCAGGGACTGCGCCACCGGTCGGCCGATCCCGCGGTTGGCGAACCACGCGTACCCGCCGCCCTCGCCGATGGGCGCCCGGACCGCCGCGTACTCCGGGCCGGCGGGGAGCGCGTCGGCGAGGCCGATGATCTGCTGCTCGTCGGAGCCGCGGCCGTGGAGCAGGACGACGAGCGGCGCGGCCGGGTCGGCGCTCCCGCGGGTCGCGACCGCCGGTGCCGGGAACTCGGGGTGCATGCGGGGCCGCGGGGCGCCGTCCGTCGTCGTCATGGGGCGATGATGCCCGGTCGCCCGGGGCGGGTCACCCCGCGGAGACGCTCTCCAGGGCGGAGACGCCCTCGGTCATCACCGTGAGGGCACCCGCGGTCTCGCGCATCGCCGTGGAGACCTCGGCCAGGGACGCGCTCTGCTCCTCGGTGGCCGCGGCCAGGGCGCTGTTGTGCTGGGTGAGCTCGGTCATGCTCCGGGTGATCTCCTCGACCCGGGCGACCGCGGTGCCCACCTGGCGCTGCACCTCGGCGAGGGTCCGCGTGATCATGTCCGCGTTGTCGCTCGTCTGCCGGGCGAGGTCCTTCACCTCGTTGGCCACGACGGCGAACCCGCGCCCGGCCTCGCCGGCCCGTGCGGACTCGATCGTCGCGTTGAGGGCGAGCAGGTTCGTCTGCTCGGCGATCGCCTGGATGACGTCGCTCGCCGCCATGATCTCGGCGCTCGAGCTCTCCAGCGCCGTCATCGCCTGGCTCGCCTCCGAGGCCTTGGACGTCACGAGCGTCGTGATCCGGTCCGCCTCCTGCGCCGTCCGCGCGAGCTCACCGAGCGAACCGTTCATCTCCTCGGTCGCCCCGACGACGGCCGAGGTGCGCGACCGGACGTCGTCGGCGGACGCCGCCAGCTGGCGTGCCCGGTCGGCAACCTCGGTCTGGATCCGGGCCCGTCGGTCGACCTCCTCGGTCGTCGCCCGGGTGCGCTCCTGCTCCGCCCGCTCCCGCTCCCGGGCCTCGTGCAGCTGCTCCTGCCGCCGGGCGTCCTCGGCGCGGGCGTTCGCCACGAGGGTGGCCTCGAGCCGCCCGCGCATCCAGTGCGCGGCGAGGGTGAACGCGGCGACCGTCGTCGAGAGCGCCAGCGCGCCGAGCACCTCGGCGACGAGCCCGTCGTAGTGCCGGTGGGCGACCAGGACGAGGACGAGGAGGTCGAGCCCGAGGACCGTGCCGATGTCGGACCGGTCGAGGGCCAGGCCGGTCCACATCCCGCCGAGCGCGAGGAACAGGACGACGAACGTCTCGCTCCGCGGGCTGCCGAGCGCGACGGTCGTGATGACGCCGACGGACGCGGGGACCGCCGCCCTGGCGAGCGCCGTCGGCCACCCGCCGCCCCACGGGACCTGACGCAGGCCGGCGCCGGCGAGGATGCAGGCCACCCCGACCGCGACGAGGAAGAGCCGCTCGCCGCCGCTGCGGCCGAAGGCGTGCAGGACGAGGGCGGCCCCCGCCGCGAGCCACAGCCAGGCGAGGAGCGGCCCCGTGGCGGACAGGTCGCTCGACGGTCTGCGCGGTGCCCGGTCGGCGTCAGTGGCGAGGGTCATGACCGGGCTGTCGGTGCACGGGCCCTGCGACTTGAGCCGTCGGGTCGAGCAACCGCGCGACGACCTCCGGCGGGAGCCCGTACGTCTCGTGGAGCTCACGACAGACGTCGTCCCCGAGGCGGCCGGTGCCGCGCAGCCGGCCGACCCGGCGCACGCCGTCCGCGACGACGCGGTCGAACGAGCGCTGCTGCCCGCCGAGCACGGCCCGGACCTGCTGCGGGTCGACCGCCAGCTCGAAGAGGTCGCCGGTGCTCTCGACGAGCCCGTCCGGCAGGTCGTCGAGGCGCAGCGCCGGGTCGTGGAGCCACAGCCGGGTGAGCGCCCGGCGCAGGAGCCGCTTGAGGACGTACCCCTGCCGGGTGTGGCCCGGCGTGAGGCCGTCGCCGACGAGCAGCACGGACGCCCGCAGGTGGTCCGACACGACGCGGACGTCGTCCGCGCCGAGCCCCCACACGGATGACCCGTGCGTGACCCACGGCCGCAGGACGTCGGTGTCGTAGACGCTCGCACCGCCCTGGAGCACCGCCACCAGCCGTTCCAGTCCCGTCCCGACGTCGACGCACGGCACCTCGAGCGGGGTGAGCCGCCCGTCGCCGCCGCGCCGGAACCGCATCGAGACGTGGTTGGCGACCTCGACCCAGCGCGGGTCGCGGGTCGGCACGGACGTCGGCGGCGTCGCCGGGTCGGTCCAGACGAACAGCTCCGAGTCCGGGCCGCAGAGCCCGACCGGCCCGTTCGACCACCAGTTGTCCTCGACGGTCCGCTCGACGGGGACGCCGAGCCCCTCCCACAACCTGGCCGCGTCGTCGTCCGCCGGCACCGCGCCGTCCCCGCCGAAGACCGTCGCGTGGAGCAGCCCCGGCGGGACGCCGAACCCGTCGGTGAGCAGCTCGTACCCCCACTGCAGGGACGCCGTGTGCGGGTAGTCGCCCAGCGACCAGCAGCCGAGCATCTGGAACGCCGTGAGGTGGGTGTCGTCGCCGACCTCGTCGACGTCGGTCGTGCGCAGGCAGCGCTGCACCGACATGAGCCGCGACCCCGCCGGGTGGCTGCCGCGGCCGAGGTCGTCGGTGAGCGGGTGCATCCCGGACGTCGTGAACAGGACCGGGTCGCTGCCCGGGCGCAGCAGGGACGACGAGGGCAGCAGCGCGTGCCCGCGCTCGCGGTACCAGGCGCGGAAGGTCTCGAGCACCTGCGGGGTGGACGGCGCGACGGACGGGACGTGGTGCCCGGACATGGGGTTCTCCTCGGGGCGGACGGACCGTGCCCGGCACCCGCACGTCCCCCGGCCCCGCGCGCACCCGGCCCAGGGCGCGCGCAGACCCGGCATCCGTGTCGGATGCCGGGTCCGGAGGGGTTCAGATCACCAGGACGCGGCGGCCGACGGGAGCGGAGCTCGCGCGGCCGCGACGGAAGGTCGCCCGGTGGTCATGGCCCCAGCGTCCGCCGGGCGGGCGCGGCGGCGCAACGGGTTATCGGGACGCCTGCGGTCGTCGCGGGCCGGACCCGTGGGGGAGAATCGCCCGTGTGGTGAACCGGCTCGCGCACGCGACGTCCCCGTACCTCCTCCAGCACAAGGACAACCCCGTCGACTGGCGGGAGTGGGGCGACGACGCGTTCGCCGAGGCGAAGCGCCGGGATGTGCCGGTCCTGCTGTCGATCGGGTACGCCGCCTGCCACTGGTGCCACGTCATGGCGCACGAGTCCTTCGAGGACGACGTCACCGCGGCCCAGATGAACGAGGGGTTCGTCAACGTCAAGGTCGACCGCGAGGAGCGGCCGGACGTCGACGCCGTCTACATGAGCGCGACGCAGGCCCTCACGGGGCAGGGCGGGTGGCCGATGACGGTGTTCCTGACGCACGAGGGCAAGCCGTTCTACGCCGGCACGTACTTCCCGCCGGTCCCGGCGCACGGCCGGCCGTCGTTCCGCCAGCTGCTCTCGGCGATCGGCGACACGTGGGCCACCCGGCGCGAGGAGGTCGAGGGTGCGGGATCCCGGATCGCCGAGGCGGTCGGCCGGCGCACGCTGCCGTCCGGGGGAGCCGCCCCGGACGCCGCGACGCTCGCCGCCGCCGTCCGGGCCATGGCCCGCGACGAGGACGCCGAGCACCACGGGTTCGGCGGGGCGCCGAAGTTCCCGCCGTCGATGAACCTCGAGGCGCTCCTGCGGCACGCGGCGCGGCGCCGGCTCGAGGACGCCGAGGCGGCCGCGGCGGCGCCGTCGGCCGAGGCGCCGGACGTCGACCTCACCGCCGTCGACGACACCGGCCCGGTCGCGCTCGGCCTCGCCGCGCGCACCCTGACGACGATGGCGCGCAGCGGGATGTACGACCAGGTCGCGGGCGGCTTCGCGCGGTACGCGGTCGACCGGGCCTGGGTGGTCCCGCACTTCGAGAAGATGTTGTACGACAACGCGTTGCTCGCCCGGGTGTACCTGCACTGGTGGCGGCTCACCGGCGAGCCGACGGGCGCCCGGGTCGCGCTGGAGACCTGTGACTGGATGCTCGCCGACCTGCTCACCCCGGCCGGCGGCCTCGCGTCGTCGCTCGACGCCGACACCCCGGTCCGCGACGAGCACGGGCACGTCCGCGGCGTCGAGGGCTACACGTACGCGTGGACGCCGCAGCTGCTCGTCGAGGCGCTCGGCGCGGACGACGGCGCCTGGGCCGCGCAGCTGTGCCGGGTGACGCCGGCCGGCACCTTCGAGCACGGGACGTCGACCCTGCAGCTCGACCGCGACGTCCACGCCGACGCCGCGCAGGCGGCGCGGTGGCGCGACGTCCGCGAGCGGCTGCGGACCGCACGCGCCGCCCGCCCGCAGCCCGGCCGGGACGACAAGGTCGTCGCCGCCTGGAACGGCCTGGCGATCGCGGCGCTCGCCGAGACCGGCGCACTCCTCGACCGGCCCGACCTGGTCGCCGCCGCCGAGCGGGCCGCCGACCTGCTGCTCGCCGTCCACCTCGTCGAGGAGACCGGCCCCGGGGGGCGCCCGCGGGTGCGGCTGCGCCGGGTGAGCCGCGACGGTGCCGCCGGCGCCCCGGCCGGCGTCCTGGAGGACTACGGCGACGTCGCCGAGGGCCTGCTCGCCCTGCACGCGGTGACGGGGGAGACGTCCTGGCTCACCGTCGCCGGCCGGCTCCTCGACACCGTGCTCGACGAGTTCGGCGACGGCAGCGGCGGCTTCTACGACACCCCCGCGGACGGCACGGACGCCGCGGTGGCCGCCGTCGGCCGGCCGAGCGACCCGACCGACAACGCCTACCCCGGCGGCTGGTCGGCCGCCGCGCACGCGCTGCTCACCTACGCGGCGCTCACGGGGTCCGGCCGGCACCGGGCGGCCGCCGAGGCCGCCCTCGGCGTCGTCGGTGCGGTCGGGCCGCAGGCCCCGCGCGCGGTCGGCTGGGGCCTGGCGGCCGCCGAGGCCCTGCTCGACGGCCCGCGCGAGGTCGCCGTGGCCGGCCCGGACGACGACCCGCTGCGCGCCGCGCTGCACGCCGTCGCCCTCGCGGCGACCGCCCCCGGTGCCGTCGTGAGTGCCGGCCCGCCGGACGCCGAGGACGCCCCGCTGCTCGCGGGCCGCCCGCTCATGGCCGGCTCGGCCGCGGCGTACGTCTGCCGGCAGTTCGTCTGCGCGGCGCCGACGACGTCCGTCGAGGTGCTCGCCGCCTCGCTCGGCGCCGTCCGGGCAGCAGCCGTATCCGTCGACGGCGGACTACCCTCCGCCTAGGGCAGGTCACGCGGAAGGACCGGGCGATGGGCATCCTCTCGACGACACCCGACGGGCTCGACGTGCCGCCGTCGGCAGCGGACGGGCCGCGCCGCGTCCGGCCCGTCGCGTGGTTCTCGCCCGCCCAGCTGTGGCGCACCGGCCGCGAGGTCGCCCAGGGCACGGTCTTCGCGCGGTTCGCGGACAAGCGCGACGTCGAGGCGACGGCGCCGCGGCAGTTCTACGACCTCTCGGCCGTCGCCGACGCCGACGCGCCGTTCGTCGTCGACTACGTCGCGGACACGGGTGACGGCTACGACGCGACGTTCGCCGTCGCGGCGCACGTCGCGCGCGGTGCGTGGTCCCCGGACGACGGCACGCCCGCGACGTCGCTGCTGCTGTTCGGCGGGGACGAGGTCTACCCCGTCGCGTCGGTGCCGGAGTACCGGGCGCGGCTCGTGACGCCGTACGCGCACGCCTGGCGGGCCTTCAGCCCGGGGCCGACCTTCGCCGTCCCGGGACCCACGCCGGACGGGCAGCCCGCACAGGCCCCGTTCGTGCTGGCGGTGCCCGGCAACCACGACTGGTACGACGGCCTCGCGGCCTTCCGCCGGATGTTCTGCGAGACGTGGGTCCGGGACGGCGGCACGTCGTCGGACACGCTGCAGCCCCAGCACTTCGGCTCGGTCGACCGGTTCGCCGGCGGGTGGTCGTGCCTGCAGTCCCGCTCGTACTGGGCGGCCCGGCTGCCGCACGGCTGGTGGGTGTGGGGCATCGACATCCAGCTCGACGCGCCCATCGACGCCGCCCAGCTCGCCTACTTCCGCCGGGCGGTCACCCAGCTGCACGGCGACGACCAGATCGTCCTGTGCACCGCGCGTCCGAGCTGGGTCGACGAGGACGCCGACACGCAGGACTGGACGAGCAACAAGCAGGTGCTCGTGTGGTTCCTCGACCGGGTGCTCGGCCCCGAGCACCGGCACCGGGTCCGGATGCTCGTCTCCGGCGACAAGCACCACTACGTGCGCTACACCCGCGAGGACGACGCGCCACCTGCTGCGCCCGCGGCCACCGGCGCACCCGCGGCCGACGCGCCGAGCGCCCGGCCGGACCACCTCGTGACGTGCGGGGCGGGCGGCGCCTACCTGTCGAGCACGCACCACGTCGAGCCGGAGATCGTCATGCGCTGGGACCCGGTCCCGCCGCGCGTCCCGGTCCGGTACACGGCCCGCGAGCGGTACCCGTCCGCCGCGCAGTCCCGGGCGGTCCGCAACCGTCGCTGGCTGCGGACGGCGTACGTCAACACCGCGGGCCTGCCCGCGCTCGTCACCGGCGTCTACGCCGCCGGCGCCGTCGCGGTCGCGACCCGGTCGAACGGCTGGGGCCAGCTCCTCGGGGTGCTCGTGGCGGCCGTCCTCGCGGGCCTGCTCGGGTACGGCGTCTCCGGGCGGGACCAGGCGTCGACGGCGACCGCGACCGCCCTCGCGACGGTCCACGTCGCCGTCCACGCCGGGCTCGTCGCGGCGGTCTGGTGGCTGTCGTCGTCCTGGTGGGCGGTGGCGGACGACTGGCCCGGCCGGCTGCTGGACCTGGCGCTCTCGGCAGCGACGGCCACCGCGGCGGGCCTGGTCGGCACCGGGGTGCTCGCGGGCTACCTCGCCCTCGCGGACGTGCTCGGGATGCACCACAACGAGGCGTTCTCCGGGCTCGGGGTCGAGGACTACAAGGCCCACCTGCGGATGACGTTCACCGCCGCCGGGATCCACGTCGAGGTGTTCGCCGTGGGCGCGGTGCCGAGAGGGCAGGACGCGGCGGCGACGGCCGCGGCCTTCACGGTCGTCGACGCCTTCGACGTCGTCCGGCCCGCACCGCGGAGCCCGTCGGTGGTGTCCCTGCCCCCGGACGTCCAGGTCGCTCCCTGACCGGACCTCCGCCTCTCGCCGGGGGCGCCGTCGTCGACGAGGCTGGAGGCATGGACGAGACCGTCGAGCCCTGGGCCGCCGTACCGACGATCGAGGGCGGCATCGTCGTCGGGAGCGACGGGTCGCGGGGTGCGGCGTCCGCGCTCGACTGGGCGCTCGACGACGCGGACCGCCGCGGCTGCGCGGTGCACGTCGTGCGGACCTGGATGCTCGCGACCGCGATCGACGACGTCCCGGGCGAGCCCGGCTCGGTGCCCTCGATGCCCGAGTGCGCCGCGGTGACGCGAAGGCTCGCCGAGGCCGACGTCGCCGCCACGGTCGCCGCACGGGGCAGCGGCACGCCGCCCGAGGTCGTCTGCCACGCGGTGCACGGCCCGGCCGGCCCGACGCTCGTCGCCGTCGCCGCGGACGCCGACCTGCTCGTCGTCGGCCACCGCGGGCGGGGCCACCTCGCCGACCTGCTCCTCGGCTCGGTCGCCGAGTACGCGCTGCGGCACGCGACCTGCCCCGTGGTCGTTGTGCGGAGGTAGCGGCGGGGGGACGCTGGGTCCCACCGGTCGCCGCGGCCCGCGAGGGGGTACGGGATGAGCCAGCAGACACCGTCGGGCGCGCCCGGCGGCGGCATCATGCGCCGCCTGGCCGCAGGGGCGGGCGCCGGCCGCTTCGGGGCCGTCTTCGAGTTCGCGGACGCCCTCTTCTCGCCGTCCAAGGCCGCGGCCCGGGTCGTGCGGGAGGAGCAGCGACGGCGCAAGGTCGCCGTCCCCGCGCCGGGCGACCCGCCCGCCGACGCGCCGGGAGACGCGGCCGTGGCGCTGCCGACCGGGCTGCTCGGGCCCGTCGAGCACGGCGACCCGGCGGACCTGCCCGCGGAGCACCCGGCCCCGCCGTCCGCCCGCGGCGAACACCGGCCTGACCAGGTTCTGTAAGCCAGGTAATCGTGTAATCATCGTTGCATGACGAACAATGCAGACTCGAAGACGGCCGCCGCCTGGTTCGGCGAGCGGCTCCCGCAGGAGTGGACGGCGACGGCGCCCGAGGTGACCGTCGACCGTGAGGAGGTCACCGTCGTCCTCGTCGTCCCCGCGCCGGAGACCGAGGCCGGCGCGACGGACGCCGAGAAGGCGGAGGCGGTCGCGGGGCGGGTCGCCCGCTTCCGGGCGGACACCCGGGACCGGCGGATCGCGATCGCCCGTGAGGCCGAGCACAGGTTCGGTCGCAAGGTGGCGTGGGGGGTGCGGGTCGGGGAGCGGCGCGAACTGTTCACCCACCTCGCCGTCCCGGTGATGACCCGGCTGCGCCAGCCGGAGCGGCAGGTGCTCGACACCCTCGTCGACGCCGGGGTCGCTCGGTCGCGCTCGCACGCGCTCGCCTGGTGCGTGCGGCTCGTGGGGGACAACTCCGACGCCTGGCTCGCCGACCTGCGCTCGGCGATGGACTCGGTCGCCAAGGTCCGCGAGGCGGGGCCGGCGCCGTCGGCCGGCGCGGCGTCCGACGAGGGCTGATCCCCGGCCCGGCGGAGCCCGCACGGCACGGCCGCAGGTCCGCGGCCGGTCGTACGGGCTCCGGGGCTACCGGTCAGGCGGGCCTCAGGGGACGACGACGCTGCCGCTGCAGGAGGCACCGGCCCGGGTCGCCGTGAAGGTCACGGTGTCGGCACCGGCGCCGTTCGCGGTGAAGACGTCGCGGTCGATCGAGTTCGACGCGCCGGCGGTCGTGGCCGTGACCGTCCTGGACTCGTCGTTGTCCCGGACGACGATCGTCCAGGTCCGGGCCGTCGTGCCGGTGTCGTCGACCTGCACGTTGATCTTGAGCTGTCGCGGGTCGCGGGGCCCGGCCTTGATCTTGGCCTTGACGCCGCCCGTGCACGAGGCCGCGCCCTGGACGTCGACGGACTTGGCGTGGGCCGGGACGACGGTGAGGCCGAGGGCGACGACCATGCCGGTCGCGGCGAGGGCTGCTGTGCGCACTGCGTTCACGGTGGACTCCTTGAGGGGGTTCCCCGTCGTTCTGCGGGGGTGCCCCCAGTGCAGTCGTCCGTCGGTAGGCGGGGCCATCGGATCACCGGGCTACGACCTGCCGGGCGCGGTCGGTGCCCCGACGCCGCTGCCGCACCTCTGCGCTGGTGCTAGTACCCGCGTCGCGGCCCGGCCGGCGCCCTCGCGGCGGTGTCGCGGTGGTGAACGCCGGACGGCACGCCGCCCGGCGGTGGTAGTACCCCGACGTCAGGCGGGCGTGCTGTAGACCGCGATCGAGACGCCGATGTAGTGCACGGCGAACGCCGCGACGGTGAGCGCGTGGAAGACCTCGTGGAAGCCGAACCAGCGCGGGCTCGGGTCGGGGCGCTGGAGGCCGTAGACGATCGCCCCGAAGGTGTAGAGCGCCCCGCCGACGATGACGAGGACGACGACGGCGATCTGCCCGTTCGCGAAGAACGACGGCAGGTAGGCCACGGCGGCCCAGCCGAGGGCCGCGTAGGCCGGGACGTAGAGCCAGCGCGGGGCGTGCACCCACAGCACGCGGAAGAGGACGCCGACGACGGCCCCGACCCAGACGATCGTCAGCAGCGTGCGGGCCTTGCCCTCGGGCAGGAGCAGGACGCTGAACGGCGTGTAGGTGCCGGCGATGATGAGGAAGATGTTCGCGTGGTCGAGGCGCTTGAGGATCGCGTGCGTGCGTGGCGACCAGGTGCCGCGGTGGTAGATCGCGCTCACGCCGAAGAGCAGGCATGCGGTCGCGGCGAAGATGGCCGTCGAGACCCGGGTGGTGGTCGTCGGTGCGAGCGCGACGAGCACGATCCCGGCCGCCAGGGCCAGTGGGAACGTTCCCGCGTGCAACCATCCGCGCAGATGGGGCTTGACGAGCTCGATCGCGTTCCCTCGCTCCATCCCCTTACTGTACACCTACGCAACCGTAAGTTACGGCAGCGTAGGTTGTGGTGTTCCCGTGAGACCCGGCCGCGTGGACGCGCGGTCCGCCGGGCGGCGGTACGGTTGCCCGAGCGCGTGCGGACGACGTCCGCGTCCGACCGTGGGAGATCGTCATGGGGCTTCGTTCGGTGCTCTACGGGGCCTACGAACGCAGGCTCGCGCGGGCGCTGACGCCGACCTCGATCCCCAAGCACGTCGGCGTCATCCTCGACGGGAACCGTCGCTGGGCCAAGGCTTCCGGGGCGCGCGCGAGCCACGGCCACCGGGCCGGCGGCGACAAGGTCCTGGAGTTCCTCGGCTGGTGCGACGAGGTCGGCGTCGAGCACGTCACCCTCTGGCTGCTGTCCACGGACAACCTGAGCCGCAGCGCGGAGGAGCTCTCGGCGCTGCTCGAGATCATCGAGGACGTCGTCGAGCGGATCGCCGCCTCGGGCCGCTGGCGGGTCCACCCGGTCGGGGCGCTCGACCTGCTCCCGGCGCAGCTCGCTCAGCGGCTCAAGGAGTACGAGGACTCGACCCGTGCGGTCGAGGGCATGCACGTCAACGTCGCCATCGGCTACGGCGGGCGCCGGGAGATCGCGGACGCCGTCCGGTCGCTCCTGCAGGAGCACGCGGCGCGCGGGACGTCGATCGAGGAGCTCGCGGAGATCCTCGACGTCGAGCACATCGCCGGGCACCTCTACACGCGCGGCCAGCCGGACCCGGAGCTGGTCATCCGGACGTCGGGGGAGCAGCGCCTGTCCGGGTTCCTGCTGTGGCAGAGCGCGCACAGCGAGTTCTACTTCTGCGAGGCGCTCTGGCCGGCCTTCCGGCATGTCGACTTCCTCCGGGCCATGCGCTCGTACGCGGAGCGGGAGCGCCGGTTCGGCACCTGAGGCGCGCCGCCGCTCCGATCGGAGACACATAGGGTGGTCGAGCGACTGCTAAGAGTTACATTGGGGTGAAGGCAGCCGCCCGCCCCGAGGAGTCCCGTCGTGACCGACCCCAGCACCGCTCCGCAGGACGGGGCCCCGGACGCCACGGCCGCCACCGACGGTGCGCGGGGCCGGCGGGCGGTCCTCGCCGCCGGTGCGGGTGCCGCGCTCGGTGCGTTCGGGGTCGCCGTCGCGCAGCCCGCCGAGGCCGCCGCGGGCGCCGCCATGCTCATCGGCCGGTCGAACTGGGCGAGCACCTCGGGCACGACGCTGTCGTCCACGACGACCGGGACCACCCTGTGGTGCAAGGCGACCGTGGGCAACGGGCTGCTCGGCGACACCACGTCGTCGGCCCGGTGGGGCGCCTACGGGCGCAACCTGTCCGGCGTCACCGGCAGCGCCGGGGCGCTGCGCGGGGACGGCGGCCGCAACCTCGGTCTCTACGCGAACACGACGTCGAACCTGTCGTGGGGCGTCCTCGCGCGGAACAAGGGCACCTCGTCGTCGGCGGCGACCGGCGGTGCGCTGCGTGCCGAGGGCCAGAACAACATGGCGATCTTCGCCGACACCTTCACCTCGGTGACCGACGTGCCGGCGATCACCGCGCTCGGCGGCGACGGGGAGTTCCACGGCACGGCCCTCGTCGCCGGCGGAGCGTCGTACTTCGACGGCGAGGCCAAGGCCCTGCGCAACTACGTCGGCGTGCTCGGCGCCGGTGCGAGCCCCGGGCAGAGCATCCTCCAGTACGCCCCGGTCGTGTCCGGCGAGGCGGACTACCACACGGTCACCGACGCGGTGACCCTCGACGGCTCCGGGGCGCTCACGGTCGACCTCGCGAACGACTGGACGAAGCGCTACGCGCCGTTCCTCGTCGCCGTCGACATGGCGACGCTGCGGATCGCCCTCACCGCGGTCGGGGCGGCGATGCCGAACCTGCACGCGGTGTGGACGCCGTCGTCCGCCGCGACGACCTTCGGGATCGCCGGCGGCGCCGCCGGCGGCACCGTGCACTTCACGATCACCGCCACGCGGGTCCAGGTGACGCTCGCCGACGTCGCCGGCCTGGCGGCGTCCGGGTCCGCACCCGTCGCACCCGCCGCGCCGTCCGACGGGACGACGCGGCAGGCGACGCGCGCGGTCGCGGCGACGGCCCGGGTCGCCCGGACGGTCCGGGCCCGGCGCCGCTGACCCGGCCGTCGGGGACGGCGGCCGCCCGGGGTCAGCGGCCGGTGTCCTCCTCCGGTTCCGGCTCGGGCGCTGCGCTGCCGTTCTGCTCCGGCGGGGCCGATGGTGCCGGCTGCGTGCCGGCCGGCGGCGGGCGCAGCCCCCACGACAGCGGCGGCGCGGCGCTGCCCGGTGCCCCCGCGGGGACCGGTTCCGCGGCCTGGGTGGTCGCGGGCTGGGCCGGCCAGGTCTGCTCCGGTGCCGGGACGGCCGCCGCGACGAGCCGACCCGGGATGTACGCGGGCTGCGGCTGCGGCAGCGAGGTCGCCACCGGGGCGTGGTTGCGGTGCGCGTCGACCGCGGCCGCGTGGTACGCCTCGAGCTCGGCCGCGAACGCCGGGTCGGCGTAGAAGGTGCCGTCGACGAGCGGGCCGCGACGCTGCTCGAGGACGGCGACGACGTCCTCGCCGTTGAGCGTCTTGTGCGTCTCCAGGGCGTGCGCGAGCGCGAGCACCTGGGCCCGGTTCTCGCGCAGGTAGCGCTCGGCCTCCTCGAAGAGCCGGCTGAGGTTCTGCTCGATGCGCTGCCCGAGCTGGGCGTGCGCCGGCTCCTCCCGCTTGCCGCCGAGCTGGGCGCCGAAGCCGACGCCCGACGAGCCGGTCTGCTTGCCGCGCGGCTCCGGGCCGCCGGCCCCGATCTCGAGCTGCTGCAGGGCCGGCAGGCTCGTGATCGAGGACCCCATGCCCCACTGCGACTCCATGAGCGCGGCGAGGTAGGTCGCGCTCTCCAGGTCGCCGGAGACGCCGGAGGAGTTGTCGCCCTCGAAGAACAGCCGCTCGCCCGCGAGCGAGGCGAGGCTCACGAGGATGTCGCTCTCGTGCTCGCTGCGCCAGCGCGTGAACTGGTCCTCGGTCTTCACGCTCGCGACCATGCCGAGGTAGGTGCTGCCCTTCTCGATCGTCGCGAGGTCGATGTCGTAGTGCGCCCGCGTGCGCCAGGCCAGGACGGCGTGGCAGGCCTCGTGGACGGCGACCGCGTGCCGTTCGCGCTCGATGTACTCGACGTCCTCGGGCGGGCCGAGCTGCTTGCGCTGCTTGGCCTTGAGGACGTCGGCCCACGTGACGACGTCCCGGTCCTCGGAGATCGCGTAGATGAGCGACTCGTTGACGAGGTCCTTGATCGTCGCACCCGTCGCGTACGGCGTGATCGTCGCGAGCTTGTCGATCTGCTCCGCGGTGAGCTCGTGGTTCACCTTGGAGAAGTAGCCCTCGTAGGTGCGGACCCGGCCCGCCTTGCTCGGGTAGCCGACCCGGTAGATCCGGTCGAGCCGGCCAGGCCGCAGCAGCGCCGGGTCGAGCGCCTCGGGCAGGTTCGAGGCCATCATCACGAGGATGCGGTACTTCGGCGGCGGCTTGGGCCGCATGCCGAGCGTGCGGCGCAGCACCCGGTTGACGAACCCGCGGGGCTTGGTGAGACCGGACAGCTCGGTGAGCAGCGCCTGCAGCGTCCCCATCCCGCCCCCGCCGCCGTTCATGTTCGGCACGATGACGCGGTCGACGATCGAGCGCGGGGCGCGGCCGGCGGTCGAGGCCCGCTCCGCCTCCCACGGGCGGTCGGCGAGCAGGGAGCGGCCCGGCTCGGACAGGTGCGCGAGGCCGTGGCAGGCGTGCGCCGCCGGGGCCGGGGTGCTCGCCATCCCCGGGGTGCCGGCACCGGCGCCGCGGCTGCCGAGGGAGTCCGCCTCGTCGAAGAAGACGATGACGCCGCCGTAGCGCAGGGCGAGCTTGCGCAGCTTGCGGAACAGCGCCTTGACCTTGAGGATCCCGACGCCGAAGAACATGTTGTTGAAGGCGCCCGGGTCGACGAACACGTACGGCTTGCCGGTCTCGCCCGCCACGGCCTCGGCCATGAGGGTCTTGCCGGTGCCGGGTGGTCCCCAGAGCAGGATGCCGGACGGCACGTGGCCGCCGCGGGCCTCGATCGCCTCGGGGTTCTCGAGCAGGACGATGTTCTCCTTGACCCGCTCGAGGACGTGGTCCTGGCCCCAGACGTCGGAGAACCGCTTCTCGATGTCCTCGGGGAAGTACGTCTCGACGCCGCCGCGGGACATGAACCAGAAGATCGCGGCGAACTGCAGGATGCCCAGGGCGATGATGAACGTGTACTGGATGATCATCGGCAGCGCCGCGATGATCCGGGCCGGCGCCTGGAAGAGCGCGAAGACCGGCGGTGCGCCGGTGACCTTGCCGAGGACGAACGCGCCGAGCGCGATGACGACGACCCACTTGAAGACCCGGGCCAGCCGGTACCGGTTCCACGGGTTGAACCGGCGCTCCCACCAGCGCGTGGTGCGCCCGAAGACCTTCTCGCTCCAGAACCGGTGGTAGCCCGCCCAGCGCTCGCTGACGACGAAGTGCAGCTGCCGCAGCAGCTCCACGACGACGAGCGTCGGCAGCCAGGTGTTCTCCCGCAGGATGTTCGACGACGCCTCGCCCCAGCCGCCGAGCGGGCTGATGCGCAGGTACTCGTTCCACACGAGCAGGCCGAGGACGACGCCGAGCAGCAGGAGGAACTTCACCCGGTCCCACAGCCCCAGCGGCTTGCGGGTGCCCTTGACCTTCCAGGGGAAGCGCGGGTCGGCGTCGGCCGCCGTGGCCGGGGCGGGCGCGGCGACCGCCACGGCGGCCGGGGCCGAGGCGCCCGTCACGACGGCAGGCTGCGCGACGGCGGCCGGCAGGACGGCGGTCTGCGCGGTCGGTGGTGGCTGCGCCCCCGGGCGCACGGCCTGCTCGATCCGGTTCATGCTGCGGGTCATCGTCGTCAGGGCGACCGCCAGGACGACGACGATCGCGACGGTGACGACCGCCACGAGGGCGATGAGGACGAGGGTCATGCGGTGCCTCCGATCGGGCTGCGCGGCCCCGTCCGCGGGGCGCTCACGGCTGCGCCTTCACGGTGAAGCTCGACATGATCTGGTCGACGACCTGCTGGTTCTTCGCGAAGCACGCGACGGAGCACCAGATCTGGATGACGTGCAGATGCTCGCCGGTGCGGTCGGCGACGGCCATCTTGTCGACGACGACGGTGACGTCGGGGACGGCGGGCTTGTCGGTCACGCTCCTGGCGGCGAGGTCCGTGACGTCGAAGGAGAACAGGCTCGTGACCCGCAGCCCGGTGGCCTGCGGGGTGTCGACGACCTGCTCCTTGCTGCCGAAGTCGGTGATCGCCGTGTCGTCGAGCTGGGCCTGGTTGGCGAACTTCACGAGGGCGTGCCGGGAGCCGGGCGTCAGCGCGTCGCGCAGGACCTCCGTCGTCACCGGTCCGGAGCCGCCGAGCTTGACGGTGAGGATCTGGACGACGGGGTCGTCCGGCGGGGAGATCGGCAGCTTGGACTCGAAGTGGCTCGGGTCGGCCCGGCCGGCGCCGTCGTAGAACGCGACCCACCGGCTCGCCGTCGGCTTGGCGTAGCCGAGCGCCGTGGGGTCGACGGAGGCCCAGCCCGCGGGCAGCTTGACGACGATGCTCCGGTCGGCGCTCGCGACGTACTGGTACGGCGGTGGCGACCCGCAGGCGGCGAGCAGGGCCGCCGCGGCCGCGGCGGAGGCGGCGGCCCGGGTGCCGCGGCGGCGGCGCCGCGGCGTCCACCGGTGCGCCCGACCCCCACGTGTGCCCAGCGGGTCCGTCGACATAACACGCCACCCGCCCTCGTCGAGGTCACGATTGGGCAAAGAATCGCAAGTGCAGAGCGTTTTTGCACCCCCCGGTCCGACATTCGAGCCCCGGACGACGAGGTGTAACTCACGGTTCACACAGTCAAGTCTTCGTGCCCATTCCGTTGCGCTGAGTCATCGGTTAGCGTGCGTCACGTCGTCGGTGGAGGGCTTGCGGCTCTCGCACCGTGCGGCGTCCGGGTCGCCTACGCAGGGGAGTCCGCCGTGGTCACGAGCCGCAGAACCGCCGCCGGAGAGCCCGTCAGAACCTTCGTGGTGGACACGTCGGTCCTCCTCTCGGACCCCAGGGCGGTGCTCCGCTTCGCGGAGCACGAGGTCGTCCTCCCGGTCGTCGTCATCACCGAGCTCGAGGGCAAGCGGCACCACCCGGAGCTCGGCTACTTCGCCCGTCAGGCGCTGCGGCTGCTCGACGACCTGCGCGTCCAGTTCGGCCGCCTCGACGAGCCGCTGCCCGTGGGCGACTCCGGCGGGACGCTGCGGATCGAGCTCAACCACGCCGACCCGACGGTGCTGCCGGCCGGGTTCCGCGCGATGGACAACGACACCCGGATCCTCGCGATCGCCCGGGCACTGGCCGCGGACGGCAAGCACGTGACCGTCGTCAGCAAGGACCTGCCGATGCGGGTCAAGGCCTCGGCGCTCGGCCTCGACGCCGAGGAGTACGAGGCCGAGAAGACGGTCGACTCCGGCTGGACCGGGATCACCGAGATCGACATCAGCGCCGAGGTCATGGCGACGCTCTACTCCGAGCAGACCATCGACCTCCCGCAGGCCGCCGACCTGCCCTGCCACGCGGGCCTCGTGCTGCTGTCCTCGCGGGGGTCGGCGCTCGGCCGGGTCATGCCCGACAAGCAGGTCCGGCTCGTCCGCGGGGACCGGGACGTCTTCGGCGTCCACGGCCGCAGCGCCGAGCAGCGGATCGCCATCGACCTGCTCCTCGACTCCGAGATCGGCATCGTCTCGCTCGGCGGCCGGGCCGGCACCGGCAAGTCGGCGCTCGCGCTCTGCGCCGGCCTGGAGGCGGCGCTCGAGCGGCGCCAGCACCGCAAGGTGCTCGTCTTCCGGCCGCTCTACGCGGTCGGCGGCCAGGACCTCGGCTACCTGCCCGGGACCGAGGCCGAGAAGATGAGCCCCTGGGGGCAGGCGGTCTTCGACACCCTCGGCGCGCTCGTGTCGCAGGAGGTCGTCGAGGAGGTCATCGACCGCGGCATGCTCGAGGTGCTCCCGCTGACCCACATCCGCGGCCGCTCCCTGCACGACGCGTTCGTCATCGTCGACGAGGCCCAGTCCCTCGAGCGCAACGTGCTTCTCACGGTGCTCTCCCGGGTCGGGCAGAACAGCCGCGTCGTCCTCACCCACGACGTCGCCCAGCGCGACAACCTCCGGGTCGGCCGGCACGACGGCGTCGCCGCGGTCATCGAGGCGCTCAAGGGCCACCCGCTCTTCGCCCACGTGACCCTGACGCGCTCGGAGCGCTCGCCGGTGGCCGCGCTCGTCACGGAGATGCTCGAGGGCCTCGAGCCCTGACCCCGGGGGGCGACTGACCCGAGGCGTCGCGCGGGCCTCGTCGTCCTCTGGCGGGTCATGAACGCCACGACGGGGCGGCTGACCCTTGAGGTGCGTATCGCACCAGAGGACGGCGAGGGGTGGCGACACGTCTCGCGCGGTCACTTTCGGCGAGGGAAACGTGTGTCTGTCCTCACTTTCGTCGACGCAGAGTGATCGTGGGCTGTGGAATGTCACGGTTGTGTCACGGGAACCTCTCACCGGACTTGAGTCTGCGCGCGTCCCGGGTGACGGTGGACGACGTCACCACCCCGTACACGGGCCACGGCGGCGCAGGCGAAGGAGCCGGCGCAGCGAGCCGGCCGTGTGCCGCGCGGCCCGAGGGGTCGCGCCCGGACCGCACGGTCCCGGACCAGGAGCCAGCACCCGACGGCGAGACCCGCCGTCCGGTCGCCCGCGCCTGCCGGGCAGCGGCCGGGGGGCCGCCCCGCGCCGCAGACGGCGCGGCCACGAGAGGGAAACCACCGCGTGTTCGGCATGCACCGACCTGCCCGCCCCGGCGCCCACCCCGCGCCGTCTGCGGC
>NZ_MWLN01000127.1 GCF_002198655.1 Kineosporia sp. A_224 | reverse complement strand
TGCGGGGCGGGCGGGTCCCCGGAGGGGGGCGTCAGAGCGGGGTGACGTACGCCCCGCTGATGCCGCCGTCGACGAGGAAGTTGCTCGCCGTCATGAACGACGAGTCGTCGCTCGCGAGGAACGCGACCGCCGCGGCCATCTCCTCGGGCTGCGCGAAGCGGCCCATCGGCACGTGGACGAGGCGGCGCTGCGCCCGCTCGGGGTCGGAGGCGAAGAGCTCCATGAGCAGCGGCGTCGCGACCGGGCCGGGCGAGAGCGCGTTGACCCGCACCCCCTCGCGGGCGAACTGGACGCCGAGCTCGCGGGTCATCGCGAGGACGCCGCCCTTGCTCGCGGTGTACGAGATCTGGCTCGTCGCCGCGCCGAGCGTCGCGACGAACGACGCCGTGTTGATGATCGAGCCCTTGTTGCGCTTGAGCATGTGCGGCAGCGCGGCCTTGCAGCCGAGGTAGACCGACGTGAGGTTGACCTCCTGGACGCGGCGCCAGGCGTCGATCCCCGTGGTGAGGATCGAGTCGTCGTCCGGCGGGGAGATGCCCGCGTTGTGGAAGGCGATGTCGACCTGGCCGTACTTCTCGACGGCCGCCGCGTACATCGCCTCGTTGTCGGCCTCGCTCGTCACGTCGACCCGTAAGAAGAGCCCGTCGAGCTCCTTGGCGAGCGCCTCGCCGGCGTCGACGTTGAGGTCGGCGACGACGACGTGCGCGCCCTCGCTCGCCAGCCGCCGCGCCGATGCCTCGCCGATCCCGCTCGCCCCGCCGGTGACGACGGCGACGCGGCCCGAAAGTCGTTCCACTGCATTCCTTTCCGATGACCTGCCGATGAAGCTGCCGATGACCTGCCGATGAAGCTGCCGATGAAGCTGCCGACCGTGGCGCGTGCCTCAGTCGGTGGCGATGAAGACGTTCTTGGTCTCGGTGAACGCGTCGAGCGCGTCGGGGCCGAGCTCGCGCCCCAGGCCCGAGCGCTTGAAGCCGCCGAACGGCGTCGAGTACCGCACCGAGGAGTGCGAGTTCACCGAGAGGTTGCCGGCCTCGACGCCGCGCGAGACGCGCAGCGCCCGGCCGACGTCCCGGGTCCAGATCGAGCCCGACAGCCCGTACTCGCTGTCGTTCGCCTTCGCGACGGCGTCCGCCTCGTCGTCGAACGGCAGGACGGCGACGACGGGCCCGAAGACCTCCTCGCGCCACACCCGGTCGCTCGCGGACCGGGGCAGGACGACGGTCGGCGGGTACCAGTAGCCGGGCCCCTCCGGTGCGCTGCCGCGGAACGCGACGTCGACGGGCTCGGTCGCCTCCTCGACGTACGACCGGACGGTCGCGCGCTGGGTCGCCGAGATGAGCGGGCCCATCTCGGCGTCGTCCTCGCCGGGCGCCTTGACCTTGACGCCCTGCACGGCCGGCTCGAGGAGGCCGAGGAACTTCTCGTAGACGCTGCGCTCGACGAGGATCCGGGACCGGGCGCAGCAGTCCTGCCCGGCGTTGTCGAAGACGCCGTACGGCGCCGTCGCCGCGGCCTTCTCGAGGTCGGCGTCGGCGAAGACGACGTTCGCGCTCTTGCCGCCGAGCTCGAGGGTGACCCGCTTGACCTGCCGCGCGCAGCCGGCCATCACCCCGGTGCCGACGGTCGTCGACCCGGTGAAGACGACCTTGCGGACGCCGGGGTGGTCGACGAACCGCTGCCCGACGACGGACCCCTTGCCGGGCAGCACCTGGAAGACGCCCTCGGGGATGCCGGCCTCGAGGGCGAGCTCGCCGAGCCGGATCGCCGTGAGCGGGGTGAGCTCGGCCGGCTTGAGCACGACCGGGTTGCCCGCCGCAAGCGCGGGTACGAAGCCCCAGCCGGCGATCGGCATCGGGAAGTTCCACGGCACGATGACGCCGACGACGCCGATCGGCTCCTTGAACGTCACGTCGACGCCGCCCGCGACCGGGATCTGCCGGCCGAACAGGCGCTCCGGCGCCCCCGCGTAGTAGTGCAGGACGTCGCGGACGTTGCCGGCCTCCCACCGCGCGTTGCCGATGGTGTGGCCCGCGTTGCTGACCTCCAGCCGGGCCAGCTCCTCGACCGCGCCGTCGACGGCGTCGGCGAACCGGCGCAGCAGGCGGGCCCGGTCGGCCGGGGTGACGGCGGCCCAGGCCTTCGCGACGGACTGCGCCCGCGCGATCGCCGCGTCGGTGCCGGCGGCGTCGAGCAGCTCGACGGTCGTGACGACGTCCTCGGTCGCCGGGTTCACGACCTCGTGCAGGACGGACATGGGAACCCTTCTCTCGTACGGTGTCTCGTCGCGGTCCGGTTCGCCGGGCCGTTGGGTCAGAGCCGCTCGAAGCCGCGGACGAGCTCCCAGTCGGTGACGGCCGCGTCGTAGGCGCGCAGCTCGACGTCCGCCATGTTCGTGTAGTGCCGGACGACCTCCTCGGCGACACGCAGCTCCTCGGCGACACCGCCGAGCTCGGCGCCCGGGGTGCGCGGCCCGCTCGCCCCGAGGATCGTCTTGACGACGGGCGACTGCGTGAACGCGTCACGGGCCGCCCTGAGCGTCGTCGCGACCCGCGTGCGCTCCGCGACGTACCCGTTGCCGACGAGCGCCGGCTCGAGCTGCATGTCCTGCTCGATGCCCTGCAGGCCGGAGCCGAGCATCGCGGCGAGCGCGAGGTAGGGGTTGACGTCCCCGCCCGGCACCCGGTTCTCGACCCGCAGCGCCGGGCCCTTGCCGACGACCCGCAGAGCGCACGTGCGGTTGTCCTCGCCCCAGGCGACCGCGGTCGGCGCGAAGCTGCCCGGCTGGAACCGCTTGTAGGAGTTGATGTTCGGCGCGTAGAGGAGCGAGAAGTCCGGCAGGAAGGCCATCACCCCTGCGACGAAGGACTTGAAGAGGTCGCTGCGCCCGTCGGGGCTGGCCGGGTCGGCGAAGACGATGGAGCCGTCGAGCCCGCGCAGGCTCATGTGGATGTGGCACGAGTTGCCCTCGCGCTCGTTGACCTTCGACATGAAGGTCAACGCCTTGCCGTGGTTGGCGGCGATCTCCTTGGCGGCCGTCTTGTAGACGGTGTGCCGGTCCGCCGTCGTCACGACCTCGGCGTACTTGAAGGCGATCTCGTGCTGGCCGTAGTTGCACTCGCCCTTGGCCGACTCCACGACAAGACCGGCCCGGTGCATCATGTTCCGGATGTCGCGCAGCAGCGGCTCGACCCGCGTCGTGCCGATGATCGAGTAGTCGACGTTGTACCGGTTGGACGGCGTGAGGTCGCGGTACCCCTTGTCCCACGCCTGCTCGTAGCTGTCGTCGAAGACCATGAACTCGAGCTCGGTGCCGGCCAGGGCGACGAAGCCCATCGCCTCGGCGCGCTTCACCTGGCGCAGCAGGATCTGCCGCGGCGACTGGACGACGTCCGAGCCGTCGAGCCACGTGAGGTCGCACTGCACCATGACGGTGCCGGGCAGCCACGGCGCGGGGCGCAGCGTCGACAGGTCGGGGCGGAACACGAAGTCGCCGTACCCGGTGTCCCACGAGGACATCGAGTAGCCGTCGACGGTGTTCATGTCGACGTCCACGGCGAGCAGGTAGTTGCAGCCCTCGGTGCCGTGGCCGAGCGTGTCGTCCAGGAAGAACTGCGCGTGCACGCGCTTGCCCTGCAGGCGGCCCTGCATGTCGGTGAAGACGACGAGAACGGTGTCGACGGAGCCGCTCGCGACGAGCCGTCGCAGCTCCTCGACGCTCAGCGGCGGCGGTGGGACGTCGGACATGCGGGTCTCTCCCTCAATCGTCGGTGGCAGGGGCGGGTGCTGCGGGG
>NZ_MWLN01000126.1 GCF_002198655.1 Kineosporia sp. A_224 | reverse complement strand
CTTCACGCCCTTGGCGGCGAGCTCGGCGGCCGTCCCGGTGGCGGCCCCGGTGGCCCCGGTGGTGGCGGCGGCGGTCCCGCGGGCGGTCGTGGCTTCGGCAAGGGTGCCGGCGGCCGTGGCGGCACGCAGGGCGCGTTCGGTCGCGCCGGTGGTCGTCCGGTCCGTGGCCGCAAGTCGAAGAAGCAGCGGCGTCAAGAGTTCGACAACATGCAGGCGCCCATGACGGGTGGCGTGCAGGTCCCCCGTGGCGACGGCTCGACGATCGTCAAGCTCCGCCGCGGGTCCTCGCTCACGGACTTCGCCGAGAAGATCAACGCGAACCCGGCGAGCCTGGTGACGGTGCTCATCCACCTCGGTGAGATGGCCACCGCGACCCAGTCGCTCGACGAGGACACGTTCCGTCTCATCGGTGACGAGCTGGGCTACGACATCCAGATCGTGTCCCCGGAGGACGAGGACCGCGAGCTGCTCGGCACGTTCTCGATCGACATCGAGGGCGAGGCCGAGGGCGACGCGGACTTCCTCGAGCCGCGGCCGCCGGTCGTCACGGTCATGGGTCACGTCGACCACGGCAAGACCAAGACCCTCGACGCGATCCGGCACGCGAACGTCGTGGCGGGCGAGGCCGGTGGCATCACCCAGCACATCGGTGCCTACCAGGTGCACTGCCAGCACGAGGGTGTCGAGCGCGCCATCACCTTCATCGACACCCCGGGTCACGAGGCCTTCACGGCCATGCGTGCACGTGGTGCGAAGGTCACGGACATCGCGGTCCTCGTGGTCGCGGCGGACGACGGCGTGATGCCCCAGACGATCGAGGCGCTCAACCACGCCCAGGCGGCCGGCGTGCCGATCGTCGTCGCGGTCAACAAGGTGGACAAGGAGGGCGCGAACCCGGCGAAGATCCGGCAGCAGCTCACCGAGTACAACCTCGTGGCCGAGGAGTACGGCGGCGACACGATGTTCGTCGACATCTCCGCGAAGCAGCGTCTCAACATCGACGGCCTGCTCGAGGCGATCCTCCTCACGGCGGACGCCGCGCTCGACCTTCGGGCGAACCCCGACAAGGACGCCCGCGGTGTCGCGGTCGAGGCCAACCTCGACCGTGGTCGCGGTCCCGTCGCGACGGTGCTCGTCCAGTCGGGCACGCTCGCGGTCGGCGACTCGATCGTCGCCGGCACGGCGTACGGCCGGGTCCGGGCCATGCTCGACGAGAACGGCGACACGCTCGACGTGGCGCTGCCCTCGCGGGCGGTCCAGGTGCTCGGTCTGACCTCGGTGCCGCGCGCCGGTGACACGTTCATCGTGGCTCCGGACGACCGCACGGCCCGCCAGATCGCCGAGAAGCGCGAGGCGGTGGAGCGCGCGGCGGTCCTCGCCAAGCGCCGCAAGCGGATCAGCCTCGAGGACTTCACCAAGGCCCTCGAGCAGGGCAAGGTCGAGACCCTCAACCTCATCCTCAAGGGCGACGTCTCCGGTTCCGTCGAAGCCCTCGAGGACGCCCTCATGCAGATCGACGTGGGCGAGGAGGTCGAGCTGCAGGTCATCGACCGCGGTGTCGGCGCGATCACGATGAACAACGTCAACCTCGCGGTGGCGTCCGACGCGATCATCGTCGGGTTCAACGTGCGGCCGGCCGAGAAGGTCGGCGAGATGGCCGACCGCGAGGGCGTCGACATCCGCCAGTACTCGGTGATCTACCAGGCGATCGACGAGATCGAGGCGGCCCTCAAGGGCATGCTCAAGCCGGAGTTCGAGGAGATCCAGCTCGGCTCGGCAGAGGTCCGGGAGGTGTACCGGTCGAGCAAGTTCGGCAACATCGCCGGCTGCCTCGTCCGGACCGGCGAGATCCGCCGCAACGCCAAGGCCCGGCTGGTCCGCGACGGCGTCATCGTCGCGGAGAGCCTGGCGATCGAGTCGCTGCGCCGGTTCAAGGACGACGTCACGGAGGTCCGCGACGGCTACGAGTGCGGTATCGGGCTCGGGTCGTTCAACGACATCAAGACCGGCGACATGATCGAGACCTTCGAGATGCGGGAGAAGCAGCGCGCCTGACGCGCCCGCACGCCCGCCGTCCCGTCCCGTGTCGCCCCGTCACCCTCGTGGTGGCGGGGCGGCGCGGGTCGCACGGCGCAGCGGCTGCACGGTGATCACATGATCGTGGGAAGCCTGAGCGTGGACCTGCTCCTCGGGGACGTCCACTCGCTCAAGGAGAAGCGCTCCGTCGTCCGCCCGATCGTCGCCGAGCTCCGGCGCCGGTTCGAGGTGAGCGCGGCGGAGACGGGTCACCTCGACCTGCACCGCCGGGCCGAGGTGGGCGTCGCGCTCACGTCGTCCGACCCCGCGCACTGCCGTGAGGTGCTCGCCGCGTGCGAGCGCCTCGTCGCAGGGCGGCCCGAGGTCGAGGTGCTCTCCGCCCGGCAGCGGGTGTGGGACGACGAGGACGAGTGAGCGGCAGGGACGCCGACCGGCGTCGACGAGCACGACCGGTGGGACCGACGCCCTCCGGACAGGACGAGTGAGGAAAGACCGATGGCCGACACGGCACGCGCACGCAAGCTGGCCGACCGCATCAAGGTGGTCGTCGCCGAGACGCTCGAGAAGCGGATCAAGGACCCGCGGCTCGGCTTCGTCACGGTGACCGATGCCCGGGTGACCGGCGACCTCCAGCACGCGAGCGTCTTCTACACCGTCTACGGGGACGCCGCGGAGCAGACCGCCTCGGCCGCCGCGCTGGAGAGCGCGAAGGGTGTCGTGCGCTCCGAGGTGGGGCGCCGCACCGGGATCCGGCTGACCCCGACGCTGGAGTTCATCGCGGACGCCGTCCCGGAGACCGCCCAGCACATCAACGACCTGCTCGCCCTGGCCGCGGCGCGGGACGCCGAGGTCGCCGCGCTGGCCGCGAAGGCCGAGTACGCGGGCGACCCCGACCCGTACAAGCACGACGACCTCGAGGAGGTCGACGACGCGCTCGACGCCGAGGACTCGGCGGAGGACGACGACGCCGACGACGAGGCCGNCGAGGCCGACGACGAGGCGGACGACGAGGACTGGGACACGGACGACGACGCGGACGAGCCGGCCGGTGCCGGCGCGCCGGCGGACGGGACCGTCACGGGCTCGTGAGCCGCGCACCGCGGTCCGTCGGGCCGGACGGGATCGTCGTCGTCGACAAGCCCGCCGGGATGACGTCGCACGACGTCGTCTCGCGGGTGCGCCGGCTCGCGGGCACCCGCAAGGTCGGTCACGCCGGCACCCTCGACCCGATGGCGACGGGTGTCCTCGTCGTCGGGGTCGAGCGGGCGACCCGGCTGCTCACCTACCTCGTCGGCGCCGAGAAGTCCTACGACGCGACGATCCGGCTCGGCGCCTCGACGGTGACCGACGACGCCGAGGGGGCACTCCTCGAGCAGGCCCCGGCGGGTGCGGTCGAGGCGGTCACCGACGAGCGGGTGCTCGCCGGGATCAGAGATCTCACCGGCACGCTCGACCAGGTGCCGAGCGCGGTGAGCGCGGTCAAGGTCGACGGCCGCCGCGCCTACGCCCGGGTCCGGGCGGGGGAGGAGGTCGTCCTCGCCTCCCGCAGCGTCACCGTGAGCCGGTTCGACCTGCTCGCCGTCCGCCGCTCGGTCCTCACCCCGGCGCCGCCCGCGCCGGCTCCGGCCGAGCCCGAGCCGGCCGCCGTCCCTCGCGTCGGTGAGGTGCAGAGCGGCCCGGTCGTCGACCTCGACGTGAGCGTCGACTGCTCGTCCGGCACGTACATCCGGGCCCTGGCCCGCGACCTCGGCGCCGCCCTGGGCGTCGGCGGCCACCTCACGGCCCTGCGCCGGACCCGGGTCGGCCCGTACGGCCTCGACGTGGCCCGCACGCTGGAGGACCTCGGGGACGCCTTCGCCGTCCTGCCGATCGCGGACGCCGCCCGGATCGCCTTCCCCGCCCGCGAGCTCGACGAGGACGAGGCCCGCAAGCTCGTCCACGGCCAGCGGCTGTCGGCCGTCGGTCTCGGCGAGGAGCCGACCGCGGCCTTCGCCCCGGACGGCAGCCTCGTCGCGATCATCAGCGAGACCGGCCCGACGGCCCGGCCGCTGCTCGTGCTGCAGGGCTGAGGGCGCGGCCGGTCCCGGTGCACGAGGAACCGCTGACCGGAGGCAACGTCGCGGCGGCCGTCGTCCGGGTCGGTGACACCGTCCGCAAACCCGTGACCGCGGCGACGCCCGCCGTCGAGGCCCTCCTGCGTCATCTGGACGCCGCCGGGTTCGACGGCGCACCACGGTGGGTCGGTCGTGACGCGTCAGGTCGCTACGTGCTCGAGTTCGTTCCCGGCGCCGTGGCGCACAGCGGCCCGCCGATGCCCCTCGACGACCTCCAGCGCGTCGGGGTGCTGATCCGTCGGCTGCACGACGCCGTCGCGTCGTTCGTGCCGCCGGCGGACAGCGCCTGGGACTGCCCGCTTCCGGCCGAGGGGAGCGAGATCGTCTGCCACAACGACCTCGCGCCGTGGAACCTGGTCCTCGACGGCGACCGCTGGGTCTTCGTCGACTGGGACGCTGCCGCCCCGGGGACGCGCCTGTCCGACCTCGCCTACGCCGTCCACGGCTTCTGCGGGATCGCGGCCGGCAACGACCCGGACCGGGACGCGCGGCGGATCGTCGCCCTGGCCGACGGGTACGACCTCGCGATGCCCGACCGCCTCCGGCTCCCCGACGCGGTCGAGCGGCGCATCCGCGCGATGGCGGACCTGCTCGCCGCGGGCGCGACGTCCGGCGAGCAGCCCTGGGCGAGGCTCTTCGCCGAAGGCCACTGGGAGCACTGGGGACCGGCCGCCGACCACGCGGCCGCCCACCGCGAACGCTGGCGACGAGCCCTCGCACGGTGACGGTGCTCCGGGCCCTCAGACCCCGGCACCCCGCGGGCTCACCGGGCGCCGCCCGGCCCGCGGGTCGCCCTCGACCTCCTCGGCCGCACCGACCTCGGCGGCGAGCCACGCGTTGAGCGGGGCGAGCGCCCGCCACGCGGTGCGGACCCGGTCGAGCGCCTTCGGCGTGGCCAGCCACGCGGGGGAGCCGAACTCGCGCATCCCCGCGATGCCCTTGTGCCGCAGCAGCTCGATCCGGGGGTGGGTCGGGTCGACGCCGCGCGGGGCGCGGCTCAGGGTCTCGCCGACGAGCGTGAAGTCCTCGGCGCGCAGCGCGTCGACGACGGCGACGAGGCGGTCGCCCGCGGCGTCGTCGAGGACCGCCGCCCGGTAGCGGACGAGCTGGTCCTTCGACATCTGGTAGAAACCGCCGCCGGCGGCGAGCCCGTCCGCGGAGACCGCCACGTAGAGCGACCCGTCGCCGTCGCCCATCCCGATGACTGCGCCCTGGTGGTTCTTGTACGGCGACTTGTCCGCCCCGAAGCGCACGTCGCGGTTCGGGCGGAAGAGCTTGGCGGTGCCGAACTCCTCCTCGAGCGCGCCGACGAGGGCGACCATCGGCCTGCGCACGGCACGGTCGTACACGGCGCGGTGGTCGGTGAAGTACGCCTTGCTGTTGTCGGCCTCGAGGCCGTCGTAGAACGCGAGGGCCTCGTCCGGGAAGCCTTCGAAACGGGTCGTCGTGGTCATGGGCCGCACGCTACGCCGACCGCGCGACGTGCGGCGTCCGTCGTCCACAGGTCAGCGCTGTGGACGGGACGGGCCCGCCCCGCGATGTCGGTCCCGGCCCGACCGCCGGCTCAGCCGAGCCGTTCGGCGGCCTGCCAGACCTGCGCCCACGGCCGCGCCGGCCCCGAGCACACCCGTACCGGGACGCCCTGCTCGTCGTTGTCCAGCCCGACCCCGTTGTCGACCCGCGCGACGGTCCGGCAGCCGGTCAGGAGGCCGGCGAGGGCCCCGTCGTCCGTGAAGCCCACCGCGACGACCGGCGCCGCGCCCTCGTCGGGCGGGCCCCAGCGCCAGTAGCCGTTGTGGCCCGAGTGCACCGGCGGCAGCGCGGCCCCGGCCCGGCGGGCCCGGGAGAGGGCACCGGCCTCGCCGTAGTTCTCGGTGAGGACGACGGCCCCCGCCCGCTCGTCGGCCGGCAGCGCCGCGACGACGTCCGACACGGTCGCGACGAGGCGCGGCCAGCCGACGGTCTCGCCGGCGTCGTAGTTCACCGCGGTGACGTGCGCGGCGGCGAGCGCGCGGACGGGCAGCACCGGCAGCGTGAGCACGGCCGAGACGACGACGTGGACGGCGAGCGCGGTCGCCACCGTCCGCCACCGGCCCGGGGCCGCGTCGGCCCACCGCAGCACCGAAGGGATGCCTGCGGCGACGAGCACGGGCAGCATCCCGAGCGTGTAGTACGGCTTGCCGCCGGCCGCGACGACGAGGGCGAGGAGAACGAGGTAGCCGACACCGAGCCAGCGGTAGGGCCGCAGCGCCGGCGCCCGGAGCAGGGCCACCACCCCCGCCACGAGCGGCACCGCGAGAACCGGGCCCGTGAGCTCGGCCTGCAGCGGCACGACGAGCCAGCGCCCGACGCTCGTGCCCGAGGAGCCGGCGGCGATCGCCGCCGACAGGTCGGCCTGCGGCCACCCGTTCGCGTTCTGCCACAACAGGTTCGGGGCCGCGAGCAGGGCCGCGACGAGAGCGGCGAGCCACGGACCGGGGCGGCGCAGTACGGCCCGCGGGCCGGCGACGAGCAGACCGGCGGCGCAGCCGAGCAGCACGAGCACCGGCAGCGTCTTCACCTGGAGCGCGACGCCGGCGACCAGGCCCACGAGCAGCCACCGGCGCAGGTCGGCACGCGGCCCGCCGCTGCCACCGGGAGGGTCCTGCGGGCGGCCACCGTCCGGGTGCACCGTCCGCACGAGCACGAGGAGCAGCGTCGAGGTCGCGAGCAGGTCGAACACGGTGGTCGAGAAGAGGTGCCCGATCGCCGTCACCGCCGAGCACAGCGCGACGACGACCGCGGTCGCCCCGGCGTCGCGCGGCGTCCCGCCGAGTGCCCGGGCGGTGGCCGCCGCGACGAGCACGACGAGGCCGGCGACGACCGCCGGCAGCAGCCGGAAGCCGACGAGCGACCCGCCGACGACCTCGTGCCAGCCGGCTGCGAGCAGCGGTACGAGCGGCGGCTGGTCGGGGTAGCCGAACGCGGGGTGCCGCCCCGCCTCGACGAAGTACAGCTCGTCCCGGTGGAAGCCGTAGCGCCCGCCGAGCGCGGCGAGCACCGCGCTGAGCGCCAGCGCGGGGCGGGTACCGGACGGGACCATCCCGACATCCTGGCGCACGTGCGTGACGTCGCGGTCACGACGACGGGCCCGTCCGCGCGACACGTCGACCCACGCCGGTGACGCCCGGGACACATGGCCGTCCGCCGGGCTGGCACAGTTGGACCGTGCAGCGGTGGAGCGACCTCAACGACGTGCCGGCCGGGTTCGGCCCCTCGGCCGTGACCATCGGCAACTTCGACGGCGTCCACCGGGGCCACCAGGCGGTGCTCGGGCGGCTCGCCGAGACCGCGCACGCGCAGGGCCTGTCCGCCGTCGCGATCACCTTCGACCCGCACCCGCTCGCCGTCCTCCAGCCGGACCGGGCGCCCGCCGTCCTCACGACGCTCGAGCACCGGCTCGACCTGCTCGCCGAGTGCGGGCTGGACGCCGTCCTCGTCATGGAGTTCACCCGGTCGCTCGCGACGTGGAGCCCGCAGCGCTTCGTCGACGAGGTGCTCGTCGCCGCGCTCGACGCCCGGCTCGTCGTCGTCGGGCACGACATGCGCTTCGGGCACCGCAACTCCGGGGACGTCGGCACGCTGCGCGAGCTCGGCGAGCACCGTGACTTCGCCGTCGACGTCGTCGACGACCTCGGCGCCCCCGACGACGGCCACCCGTCCGGGCGGCGCTGGTCGTCCACCTGGGTCCGCACCCTCATCACCGAGGGCGACGTCGAGACCGCGGGGGAGGTGCTGGGCCGCCCGCACCGGGTGACCGGGGTCGTCGTCCACGGCGACCACCGCGGCCGCGAGCTCGGCTACCCGACCGCCAACCTCAGCCAGGACAGCGTCGGCCTCGTCCCGGCGGACGGCGTGTACGCCGGCTGGCTCGTGCGGCTCGACGAGCCCCAGGACGCCGTCGACCGGCGGCTCCCGGCCGCCGTCTCGATCGGGACGAACCCGACGTTCGACGGCCACGAGCGCCGCGTCGAGGCCTACGTCCTGGACCGCACGGACCTCGAGCTCTACGGCGAGCGGGTCGCCGTCGAGCTCGTCCGCCGGCTGCGCCCGACGCTGCGCTTCGACGGCATCGGGCCGCTCGTCGAGCAGATGAAGGCGGACGTCGACGAGTGCCGCGCGGTGCTCCGGACGGCCGCCGCGGCGTCGTGAGCGAGCAGCCCGGCCCGTCGGCCCCGGACGACGACCACGACCCCGTCGTCACCGTCCGGGAGGCCGAGCACTGGTTCGCCACGCACGGCCTCCCGTGGTTCGTCGAGGCGGTCGACGCCCGCGTCGTCGAGCTCCTCAAACCGTCCCGGCTCGTGCCGCTGCTCGCCGTCGCCGGGGTGCTCGGTGCGCTCGCCGGCGGTCTGCTCGGCGGGACGGTCGACGCGGCGTCCGGGGTGCTCCTCGGCGCCTCCGTCGTCGTCCTCGTGCTCCTCGTCTACGTCGGCGGCCCGCTGCGGGTCGCGACGATGGCCCGGTGGGCGGCCCGCCGGGTCGTCTCCGAGCTGAACCTGCTCCTGCCGCTCGTCACCCGGGCGCTGCCGCTGCTCCTGCTCTTCATGACGTTCCTCTTCGTGAACACCGAGGTGTGGCAGGTCGCCTCGACGATGAGCCGGACGACGGTCTGGGGCACGGTCTGGCTGTTCACCGCGATCGGCGCGGCCTTCCTGCTGACCCGGCTGCCGGAGGAGGTACGCCGGGTCGAGGCGATGGTCGTCCGGGACGGCGTCGCCGGCGCCTGCCGCGGGACGCCCGTCGAGGCCGCCGCGGCGCACGTCCGCCCGGACGCCGCCCACGTGCCCCTGACCCGCACCCAGCGGGCCAACCTCGTGCTCGTCCTGCTCGTCGCGCAGTCGCTCCAGGTGGTCCTGCTCGCTGTCCTCGTGCTCGCCTTCTTCGTCGTCTTCGGGATGCTCGCGATCTCCGACGACGTCGTCGTCTCGTGGGTCGCGCCGATCCTCGAGCCGCGCGGGCAGCAGGTGCCCTCGCCGATCACCCTGTTCGGGTTCGAGGCTCCCGCCGGGTTCCCGGTGAGCAACGAGCTGTTCCAGGTGTCGCTGTTCCTGTCCGCGTTCGCCGGGCTCTACTTCACCGTCTACGCGGTGAGTGACGCCAACTACCGCGAGCAGTTCTTCGCCGAGCTCGACAGCGAGCTCGAGCGGGCCGTCGGCGTCCGTGCCGTGTACCGGGCGGCGTCCGCCCGGCTCGCGTCGGCGGACCCCTCCGTGGACCCCTCCGCCGCGCCGTGACCTGCGCCGATTCGGTGACCACGGGGCCCGGCTGGTAGCGTGGACGTTGCCGTCAGAACGGCCGCGGACCCATAGAGCCCGGGTGAACGTGCCCCGGTGCGCCGCGCAACGAGATCAGAGGGAGCACTGTGGCACTCGACGCCGCCACCAAGCAGAAGATCATGGCCGAGTACGCGACCGCCGAGGGCGACACGGGCTCCCCCGAGGTCCAGGTCGCGATGCTCACGCACCGCATCAAGGACCTCACCGAGCACCTGAAGACGCACAAGCACGACCACCACAGCCGCCGTGGCCTGCTGATCCTCGTGGGTCAGCGCCGCCGGCTCATGCAGTACCTGCAGCGCACCGACATCACGCGCTACCGCTCGCTGCGGGAGCGTCTCGGTCTGCGCCGGTGACCTTCGGGCCGCGGTCCCCCTCGGGGGGCCGCGGCCCTGCTGCACCACCAGCACGACGCACCACCTGAACCACCGCACGGCAGCACGACCGAACGACATCTGAACACCACACTAGGAGCGTCGGGTTCCTCCGAAGCGCCGGTCCTCGGTAGTGGCCCCCGGAACCGCGGAGCGCGGCGACCGAGGGCCTCGATCGAAGACCGGACCCCACGCCCGGACGAGCACCAGGCGCTCCGTGACGACGGACGACGGGCACACGGCCCGCGTCGCAGAACGGAGTGTGACTCTCACGTGGAGGGTCCCGAGATCACCTTTGCCGAAGCAGTCATCGACAACGGCTCCTACGGCAAGCGCACCATCCGGTTCGAGACGGGGCGGCTGGCCAAGCAGGCCGCCGGTTCCGTCGCCGTCTACCTCGACGGCGAGACGATGCTGCTGTCGGCCACGACGGTCGGCAAGCAGCCGAAGGACCACTTCGACTTCTTCCCGCTGACGATCGACGTCGAGGAGCGGATGTACGCCGCGGGCCGGATCCCCGGCTCGTTCTTCCGCCGCGAGGGCCGCCCCTCGACCGACGCCATCCTCACCTGCCGGCTCATCGACCGGCCGCTGCGCCCGACGTTCGTCAAGGGCCTGCGCAACGAGGTCCAGGTCGTCATCACGGTCATGTCGCTCAACCCCGACGACCTCTACGACGTCGTGGCGATCAACGCCGCGTCGCTGTCGACGCAGATCTCCGGCCTGCCCTTCAGCGGCCCGATCGGCGGCGTCCGCGTCGCGCTCGTCGAGGGCCAGTGGGTCGCGTTCCCGCGGCACTCGGAGATCGAGAAGGCCGTCTTCGACATGGTCGTCGCCGGCCGCGTCGTGACCGCCAAGGACGGCAGCCAGGACGTCGCGATCATGATGGTCGAGGCCGAGGCCACCGACACGTCGTGGGAGCTCATCAAGAACCAGGGCCAGACCGCGCCGACCGAGGAGGTCGTCGCCGCCGGGCTCGAGGCCGCCAAGCCGTTCATCGCGGCGCTGTGCGCGGCCCAGCAGGAGGTCGCCACGGCGGCCGCCAAGCCGACCCGGGAGTTCCCGCTCTTCCTGGACTACCAGGACGACGTCTACGCCGCCGTCTCGGACGCCGTGACCGGCGACCTCACGACGGCGCTGCAGATCGCGGGCAAGACCGAGCGCGAGACGAAGCTCGACGAGCTCAAGGACGCCGTCAAGGCCAAGCTGGCCGACGCGTTCGAGGGCCGCGAGAAGGAGGTCTCGGCGGCCTACCGCGCGGTGCAGAAGAAGCTCATCCGCCAGCGCATCCTCAAGGACAAGGTCCGCATCGACGGCCGTGGCCTCGCGGACATCCGCCAGCTGTCGGCCGAGGTCGAGGTCATCCCGCGCGTCCACGGCTCGGCGCTCTTCGAGCGCGGCGAGACGCAGATCCTCGGGGTGACGACGCTGAACATGCTCCGCATGGAGCAGCAGATCGACTCGCTCTCCCCGGAGTCGCGCAAGCGGTACATGCACAACTACAACTTCCCGCCGTACTCGACCGGTGAGACGGGCCGGGTCGGCTCGCCGAAGCGGCGCGAGATCGGTCACGGCGCGCTCGCCGAGCGGGCGCTCATGCCCGTGCTGCCGAGCCGGGACGAGTTCCCCTACGCGATCCGCCAGGTGTCCGAGGCCCTCGGCTCCAACGGCTCGACGTCCATGGGCTCGGTCTGCGCCTCGACCCTGTCGCTGCTCAACGCCGGTGTGCCGCTGCGCGCCCCGGTCGCCGGCATCGCGATGGGCCTGGTCTCCGACACGGTGGACGGCGAGACGTCGTACGCGGCGCTCACCGACATCCTCGGCGCCGAGGACGCGTTCGGCGACATGGACTTCAAGGTCGCCGGCACGAAGGAGTTCGTGACGGCGATCCAGCTCGACACGAAGCTCGACGGCATCCCCGCGTCGGTCCTCGCGTCGGCGCTCACCCAGGCCCGCGACGCCCGGCTGCACATCCTCGACGTCATGGCCGAGGCCATCGACGGCCCGGACGAGATGTCGCCGTACGCCCCGCGCGTCATCACCGTCCAGGTCCCGATCGACAAGATCGGCGAGGTCATCGGCCCGAAGGGCAAGATGATCAACCAGATCCAGGCGGACACGGGCGCGGACATCTCGATCGAGGACGACGGCACCGTCTTCATCGGCGCGACCGACGGCCCGTCGGCCGAGGCGGCCCGGGCGGCGATCAACGCGATCGCCAACCCGATGATGCCGGAGGTCGGCGAGCGCTACATGGGCACCGTCGTCAAGACGACGACGTTCGGCGCCTTCATCTCGCTCGTGCCGGGCAAGGACGGCCTGCTCCACATCTCGCAGATCCGCAAGATGGTGGGCGGCAAGCGCGTCGAGAACGTCGAGGACGTCCTCGGGGTCGGCTCCAAGGTGCAGGTCGAGATCTCCGAGATCGACCCGCGGGGCAAGCTCTCCCTCATCCCGGTGCTCGCCGAGGGCGAGGGCGAGTCCGAGGCCGCAGCAGAGCCCGAGCACGCCGGCGCCAGCAGCTGACGTGGGGTTTCCTCTCCCGCTCGTCCCGGCCGGTACGGCCGACCAGGTCGTCACCGGGGAGGACAGCGGCGCCACCGTGCGCCGCTCCGTCCTCCCCGGTGGCGTCCGGGTGCTCTCCGAGGTGATGCCGGGCCTGCGCTCGGCCACCCTGGGGTGCTGGGTCGGTGTCGGCTCCCGGGACGAGGAGCTCGCACGCCTGGGCTCGACGCACTTCCTGGAGCACCTGCTCTTCAAGGGCACGGGCCGCCGCTCGGCGATGGAGATCGCCTCGGCGTTCGACGCCGTCGGCGGTGAGGCCAACGCCGTCACCGGCAAGGAGCACACGTGCTACTACGCACGGGTGCTGGACGACGACGTCCCGCTGGCGCTGGACCTGCTCGCCGACATGGTGACCGGGGCGCGCCTGGACGCCGACGACGTCGAGAGCGAGCGCGGGGTCATCCTCGAAGAGCTCGCCATGAACGACGACGACCCGAGCGACGTCGTCCACGAACGGTTCGTCGAGCTCGTCCTCGGCGACCACCCGCTCGGCCGCCCGATCGGCGGCACCGCGGACACCATCGAGGCCGTCGGCCGCGACGACATCGCCCAGCACTACGGGACCCACTACACCCCGCCCGGGCTCGTCGTCACCGCCGCCGGCGGCGTCGACCACGACACGCTCTGCGCCCTCGTCGCGGCCCAGGTCGCGGCGTCCGGCTGGGGCCCGCGCACGACGGGGGCGGCCGACCCGCTGCCCCGCCGCCCCGCGGGCGAGGCCGACCTGTCGGGCCAGACCGGCCGCACGCTCGTCCTGCACCGCCCGACGGAGCAGGCGAACGTCGTCCTCGGGACGACCGGGCTCACCGCCACCGACCCGCGCCGCTACGTCATGAGCGTGCTCAACGCCGTCCTCGGCGGGGGCATGAGCAGCCGGCTGTTCCAGGAGGTCCGCGAGAAGCGGGGCCTGGCGTACTCGGTGTACTCGTTCGCGTCCGGCTACTCCGACGCGGGCTACTTCGGCCTCTACGCGGGCTGCGCCCCCGGCAAGACCGACCAGGTGCTCGCGCTCCTCGCGGCCGAGCTCGAGCGGCTCGCCGCCGACGGGCTCGACGGCGACGAGCTCGTCCGGGCGCACGGCCAGATCTGCGGCGGGCTCGTCCTCGGCATGGAGGACTCCGGGTCGCGGATGTCGCGCCTGGGCAAGGCCGAGCTCGTGCACGGCGAGTTCACCGACCTCGACGAGTCGCTCGCGCGGATCCGCGCGGTGACCTCGGACGACGTGCAGGCGCTCGCGGTCGACCTCGCCGGCCGGCCGCGCTCGCTCGCCGTCGTCGGACCGTTCGACCCCGACCGCGAGTTCGCGGCCACGGGAGCAGGAGGAGCACGGGCATGACCACGCGGGTAGCGGTCGTCGGGGCGAAGGGCCGGATGGGCCGCCAGGTCTGCGCGGCCGTCGAGGCGGCCGACGGGCTCGAGCTCGGGCCGCAGGTCGACGTCGGCGACGACCTCGCCGCCGTCGCGGACGCCGACGTCGCCGTCGTCTTCTCGGTGCCCGACGTCGCCGTCGAGCACACGCTCGCGTGCGTCGCGCACGGGGTCCACGCCGTCGTCGGGACGACCGGCTGGTCCGCGGACCGGCTCGACACCGTCCGGGCGGCCCTCGCCGACAAGCCCGGGGTCGGCGTCCTCGTCGCCCCGAACTTCGCGCTCGGCGCGGTGCTGCTCCTGCGGTTCGCCGCGATGGCCGCGCCGCACTTCGAGTCCGTCGAGGTGATCGAGCTGCACCACCCGGACAAGGTCGACGCCCCGAGCGGCACAGCCCGGCACACCGCCGAGCTCATCGCCGCCGCGCGCAAGGACGCCGGCTGCGCGCCGGTCCCGGACGCGACGACGACAGCCCTGGACGGCGCCCGCGGCGCGGACGTCGACGGGGTCCGGGTGCACTCGGTGCGGCTGCGCGGCCTCGTCGCGCACGAGGAGGTGCTCCTCGGCGGGCCGGGGGAGCAGCTGACCATCCGGCACGACTCGTTCGACCGGGTCTCGTTCATGCCCGGCGTCATCCTCGGCGTCCGGACCGTCGGGTCCCGGCCGGGGCTCACCGTGGGGCTCGAGAACTACCTCGACGGCTGACCCCGCAGCGCCGGGCGGCGCGGCCCGGGCGGCCGCGGGGCGCGGTGACGTAACCCGTTCGCCAACCGCCGGGACCGGGTCGAGAATGCCGGGATGGGTGGGACAGCTGCGGTCGAGGCCATCGACCTGGTCAAGCACTTCGGGACCAACCGGGCCGTCGACGGCGTGAGCTTCGTCGTCCCCGAGGGCACGGTCCTCGGCCTGCTCGGCCCCAACGGGGCCGGCAAGACGACCCTCGTGCGCATGCTGACGACGCTCAGCGTGCCGACCAGCGGGGCGGGCCGGGTCGCCGGCTTCGACGTCGTGACGCAGCCGAACGAGGTCCGCCGCAGCATGGGCCTCACGGGGCAGGCGGCGACGGTCGACGAGATCCTCACCGGGGCGGAGAACCTGCGGCTCGTCGGGGCGCTCTACGGCCTGCCGAGGGCGTACGTCCGCGACGCGACCGAGCGACTCCTCGACCGGTTCGACCTCACCGATGCCGCGGACCGGATGGCGAAGACCTACTCCGGCGGCATGCGCCGGCGCCTCGACCTCGCCGTGAGCCTGCTCGCGGCACCGCCGATCCTCTTCCTCGACGAACCGACGACCGGGCTCGACCCGAAGAGCAGGTCCGGCCTGTGGGCGGTGCTCCGCGAGCTCGTCGACGAGGGGACGACCCTCCTGCTCACCACGCAGTACCTCGAGGAGGCCGACCAGCTCGCCGACGAGATCGTCGTCGTCGACAAGGGGAAGGTCATCGCGGCCGGCACCCCCACGCAGCTCAAGGACGAGGCGGGCCGGGCCAGCGTCGTCGTCACCCTGACGCACGCCCGCGACCTGGCGGCGGCGGCCGACCTGGTGCGCGCGCACTCGCCGGAGGTGCACGTCGACCGGACGAGCCGACGGGTCACCGCGCGGGCCGGGGGCCTGGGCGACATGACCCGGATCGCGGCGGCGTTCGAGGCGAGCAGCATCGAGCTCGACGACCTCGGCCTGGCCCGTCCCAGCCTCGACGACGTGTTCCTGCACCTGACCGGGCACCGGGCCGAGGACGCCGAGGACGCCGAGGACACCGACGACGTCGAGGCGGCCGAACCCGGGCCCATCACCGAAGGAGCGGCACCGTGACGACCCTCCCGACCACCCGTGCGACGCGGCCGCCGCTGGTGCGCCCGCCGCTCTCGCCGCCCTCGCTCGCGCGCGCGGCGTCGACGATCGTGTGGCGCAACCTCCTGCACATCCGGCGGATGCCGGAGATGCTGCTCGACGTCACGGTGCAGTCGGTGATGTTCGTGCTGCTGTTCGCCTACGTGTTCGGCGGGTCGATCGCCGTCGCCGGTTCGGACTACCGGGAGTTCCTGCTCCCCGGGATCATGGTGCAGACGATGGTGTTCTCCTCCGCCGTGGTCGCGACCGGGCTGACGAACGACCTGCAGAAGGGCATCGTCGACCGGTTCCGCTCGCTGCCGATCCCGCGCTCCGCGGTGCTCGTCGGCCGGAGCATCTCGAGCCTGATCCACTCGAGCATCGGCGTCGCCGTCATGGGGCTGACCGGCCTGCTCATCGGGTGGCGGATCCGCAACGGCGTCGTCGACGGCGTCCTGGCGTTCCTCCTGCTGCTGCTCTTCGGGTTCGCCGTGATCTGGCTCGGGATCTGGGTCGGCTCGATCATGCGGACCGTCGAGGCGGTGCAGGGCTTCATGTTCACCGTGATGTTCCCGCTGACGTTCGTCGCCAACACGTTCGCACCGACGGAGAGCATGCCGACGTGGCTGCGGTTCGTCGCCGAGTGGAACCCGATCTCCGCGGTCACCCAGGCCTGCCGGGAGCTGTGGGGGAACGGGTTGCCGGCACCCGCGGACGCCGCGTGGCCGCTGCAGCACGCCGTCCCGGTGTCGGTCGGCTGGTCGCTCGTGCTGACCGCGATCTTCGCGCCGCTCGCGGTCTCGGCGTTCCGCCGCCGCTCCCGGGACTGACGAGCCAACTGCCGGCCAGCCCGTCAGCCCGCCCCGTCAGCCCGTCCCGTCAGTCCAGCCCGGCGAGCCGCAGCCCGGCGGCGACGAGCGCGGCCGCGACGACGACCACGACGAACGGCGCCCGCCGCCAGAGCAGCACGGCCGCGACGGCCACCGCGGGCACCCGCGCATCGAGGACGAGCGCACCGGCGTCGACGACCGTCTGGACGGCGAACAGGGCCGAGAGCAGCGCGACCGTGACGAGCGCGGCGACCCGGACGACGCGGGGCCGCTCGAGGACGGCGTGGGGCACGAGCCAGCCGGCGAGCTTGGCGAGATAGCAGACGGCGCAGCCGGCGAGCACGGCCGGCCAGGCGGTCACGGTGCGCCGCCCTCGGCGCCGGTGCGCGCGGCGGCCCGGGCCGGCAGCAAGCCGGCGACGGCGCCGGCGACGGCCGCGGCGAGCACCGGGACCCCGGCGGGTGTGAGGGGGACGAGCGCCAGCGCCACCCCGACCGCGACCGCCGCGACCCCGCGGGACAGCGCCGCGACGAGCCGCGGCCAGAGCAGCGCGAGGAAGGCGGCCGCCGCCGCGGCGTCCAGGCCGTACCGGCGCGGGTCGCCGAGCGCGTCGCCGAGGTAGGCGCCGAGCAGCGTCGCGGCGTTCCAGAAGACGAAGACCGACAGACCCGTGGCCCAGAAGCCGAACCGCACGAGGTCGCGCCGCCCGGGGTTCAGCGCCAGCTGCGCCGTCCCGACGGCCGTCGACTCGTCGAGCGTCATGTGCGCGGCGAACGGCCGGCGCCAGCCGTGGCCCTGCGGGCCGAGCAGCGGGGACATCGTCAGGCCGTAGAACCCGTTGCGGACGCCGAGGAAGCCCGCCGTCGCCACGGCCGCCACGCCGCCGCCGCCCGCACCGAGGACCCCGACGAACGCGAACTGGGAGCCGCCGGTGAACATGAGGGTCGAGAGCACGACGGTCTGCGTGACCGACAGCCCCGCGGCGACCGAGAGCGCACCGAACGAGACGGCGTACGACCCGGACGCGACCCCCACCGAGAGCGCCTGGCGCAGGACGGTGGTGCGGGCCGCGTCGCTCACGGCGCCGAGTCTGCCCGACCCGGTGCGTCGCCGGCCGCCGGGGGCCTGCCGGGTGCGGCGGCGGACTCTCCTGCCGCCGCCCNCCGGTGCGTCGCCGGCCGCCGCACCCGGCAGGCCCCCGGCGGCCGCGAGGGCCTCGAGCGGGCCGCGCCGGCGGGGCGCACCGACGAGGAGGGCGGCCGCGAGCGCGACCGCGACGTGCCCGGCGAGGACGGCGCCCGGTGGCACCTCCGGCAGGCCGTCCCAGTCGTAGGTGGCGCCGAGCAGCAGGACGTGCAGCGTGTAGAGCGTCAGCGTCGCCGAGCCGACCGCGACGAGCGGCGCGAGCAGCCGCCGGGCGACCGGAGCCCGGCCCCGGTCGAGGGCGGCGAAGACGAGGAGGAACAGCCCGAGGACGACGAGCGCCGATCCGCCGGTGTGGAGCAGGTCGGGCCCGGTGCCGCTGTGCCGGCCCGCCGTCCCGAGCCACCACCAGGACACCGTCGGAGAGGTCCCGTAGGACGACGTCGAGAGCCGGTGCAGCACCTGCGCGGCGCTCTCCCCGGTCGTCGCGCCGAGCCCTGCCGGGCCGCCGGCCGCCGCGAGGGTGAGGGCCTGGGCGCCGAGCCCGGCGACGGCGAGCACGGCGCCGGTCACCGTGACCCGGGCGGCGACCGCCGCGGACGCCAGCGGCAGCCGGCCGACGGCCATCCCGAGGAAGAGGTACGTCGTCCACGTGAGGACGGGGTAGTACCCGTAGAGCGTCAGGGTCGCGGCGAGGTCGCCCGGGGCGGTGAAGAAGTCCTCCCACGCCACGTTCGGGCCCGGGCCGCGCGGGGCGGCGCGGCGCAGGAGATGGCTCGCGACCGGGGTGACGACGGCCGCGACGGCGGCGAGCGCCGCGAGCCGGCGCGGTCCCCAGCCGAGCACCGGGACCGCGACGAGGAAGAGCACGCCGTAGTAGGCCAGGATCACCGCGGCCGTCGTCACCCCGGTCGCGAGCCATCTCCTGCGCCGCGCCGCCCCGCGC
>NZ_MWLN01000125.1 GCF_002198655.1 Kineosporia sp. A_224 | reverse complement strand
CCCGCCGACCGGCGCCGCCGACCCGGCGGCGGCCGCCGGCCCCGGCGGGCTCCCGCTGCCGGAGTGGCCCACCGCGCTGCTGCTCGCCGGTCTCGTGGCACTCGCCGCGACGGCGACCGTGGCGCCCGGCGGCGCCATCGTCCTGCTGTGGCTGTGGATGGTCGTGGCCCGGACGGCGGACCGCAGCGCGCTCGCGGTGTGGCGCAGGCGCTACTCCTACGGGCCGCGCTCGAGCGACGTCCCGCTGACGGTCGCCCTCGTGCCGTGGCGCACGCTCGTCGCGGGCGTCATGTCTCTGCTGTCGATGCTCGTGCCGCTCGTCGTGGGGGCGAGCGTCGCGTTCCTCGCCGGCTCCGCCCTCACCGGCGGGACGAGCCTGGGGACGCCGACCGAGCCGGTCGCCCTCGGCCTCGCCGCCGCCGCTGCCGCGGTCACCGCGTGGTGGGGGCCGGGCGGCGGGTCGATGCGCCGCGGGACGACGTGGCTCGGCCGCCTCGCCACCCGCCGGCGCGGGCTGCACCTCGGCCTGCTCGTGTTCCTCGCGTTCGTCGTCGTCGCGGCGCTCATCACGCTCGCGAACGGTGCCTCGCCGGACTTCGCGCCCTTCCAGGACCCGCCCCTGCTCGGTTGACGTGCGTGCCGGGCCGGGTCAGCCCGGGTGCGGCGCCGGCCGGCCGAAGAGGTAGCCCTGGGCGTGCTGGCAGCCGACCTCGGCGAGCAGCGCCCGCTGCGCCTCGGTCTCGACGCCCTCGGCGACGAGGTCGACGCCGAGGCCGTGCGCCAGGCCCGTGAGTGCCTCGACGATCCGCTCGCACTGCGGGTCGTGGCCGAGCCCCGCGGTGAAGGACCGGTCGACCTTGATGCCCGAGACGGGCAGGTCGCGCAGGTAGGACAGCGCCGAGAACCCGGTGCCGAAGTCGTCGACGACGAGCCGGACGCCGAGGTCGTCGAGCCGGTGCAGCTCCTTGCGGCCGGCCGGGGCGGCGCCGAGCATGACCGACTCGGTGAGCTCGATGACGAGGTTCTGCGGCTCCAGGCCGGTGAGGTCGAGGGTCGCCTCGACGTCCGCGAGCAGGCCGGCCCGCATGACCTGCGACGGCGAGACGTTCACCGCGACGTAGCCCTGCTCCGGGGTCTGCGCGGCGACGGCGGCGGCCCGGGACAGCACCCAGCGGCCGACGTCCTCGATGAGCCCGGTCTCCTCGGCGACGGGCAGGAACCACGCCGGGCCGAGGAGCCCGCGGGTCGGGTGCTGCCACCGGACGAGGGCCTCCCGGCCGACCATCGCGCCGGTGCGCAGGTCGACGATCGGCTGGTAGTGCAGGCGAAGGTCGCCGTGCGCGAGCCCGGCCCGCAGCGCGTGCTCGATGTCGAGCCGGTCGACGGCCCGCCGGCGCAGGTCGTCGTCGACGACGTCCCAGCCGCCGCGGCCGTTCTCCTTCGCGCGGTGCAGGGCGGCGCCGGCGTCGCGGAGCAGGGCGGTGGCGTCGCCGGTCGGCCCGGACGACAGGGCGATCCCGATGCTCATCGACAGGACGACGCTGCGGGACGCGATGTCGATCGGCTCCCGGACGGCGGCCGTGATCCGGTCGGCGACGAGCACCGCCTCGCGCTCGTCGAGGACGTCCTCGCAGACGACGACGAACTCGTCGCCGGCCATCCGCGCCGCGGTGTCGGTGGCGCGCAGCACGGTCTGGATCCGGTTCGCGATCTCCACGAGGATCTCGTCGCCGTGCTCGGGGCCGATGCTGTCGTTGACGACGTCGAACCGGTCGAGGTCGCAGGCGAGGACGGCGACCCGGCGGCGGCTGCGCCGGGTGCGGTCGAGCGCCTGCTGGATCCGGTCCAGGCCGAGCGTGCGGTTCGGCAGCTTCGTCAGCGGGTCGTGGAGCGCCTGGTGCGCGAGCATCTCCTCCGCGAGCCGGATCTCGGTCACGTCGACGACCTGGGCGACGAGCTCGACGAGGGTGCCGTCGCCGTCCTCGACCGCGGTGACGGTGAGGCGTCCCCAGACGCTCTCGCCGCTGCGGCGGACGAAGCGCTTCTCCAGGGAGTAGCCCGGTCGCTCGCCGGCGAGGGTGCGCGCGAGGAGCGTCGCGTCGGCGTCCACGTCGTCCGGGTGCGAGACCTCGGCGAGCGTCGTCCCGGCGAGCTCGGCGGGGGTGCGCCCGAGCATCCGGCCGAGGACCCGGTTGCCCTCCTTGATCCGTCCCGACCGGTCGAGCAGCGCCACGGCGATCGGCGAGGAGTCCATCGCGGCGGCGAACCGGTTGCGGGCGCGGCCGAGGGCCGCGGAGTCCGAGACGTCGACGACGGTGCTCACCAGGAGCGCGTCCCCGGCGGGCAGGCGCACGGGCACCGAGGTCACGTTGACGTCGACCGACCCGGCGTCGGCACGCAGGAGGTCGTCGGCGCGAGGGTTCATGGCGACCGTGGTGCCGCGGCCGTCCTGCACGACGACGCCGACCGTCACGGCGTCCAGGATCGTGCGCATGAGCGGGTCGACGTCGACCGCCCGGGGGGACCCCGTCTCCCGCTGGTCCTGCTCCGGCGTGCTCGACGGCATTGGTCACCCCTCCCACTAGTGACGCTGAGTGTACGAACAGTCACCCTCGGCGGTTGTGGAGGCGCGCGTCGGACGAACGGAGGATTCGTCGGACGACTCGTCGCACCGATCGGGTGCGCGGTGTAGGTGCTCGCGTGCTGCAGGGTGCGCGGTGCAGGTGGAGCCCCCGGTCGGGGTCGAACCGACGACCTACCGCTTACAAGGCGGTTGCTCTGGCCACTGAGCTACGGAGGCGTGCGCGGCGTGCCGCGCGGTGCGCGGGTAAGCCTACGCGGCGCCGCCGGGCGGGTCAGCCGGGTTCTGCGCCGCGAGCGGCCGGCGTCGGTTCGGCCGGCGTTGATCCACCCGGGTCACGCTGCTTCACTCCGCCGCCCGGCGGCCGATAACGATCTCATGGAGGGTGGCGCCGGGCCGCCCGCCGGACGGAGGGGCGGTGCGCCCATGACGACGGTCGACGCCGTCCGTGCCGCCGCCTGCCCGCACCTCGCGATGGGTGTGCCCGACGCGACGCTGTCCGTGCTCCTGGTGGACGCCTGTGCGGCGCCGCTGGCCCTCATCGACCGGTGCGGGCACTTCCTCCGGGTCAACTCCGCGTTCCTGCGCCTCACCGGCCGCACGGTCGGCGACGTCGTCGGTGCGGACGTCACCGAGCTGCTGCCCGTCGACGGGGTCGGCCAGGTCATCGACCTCGCCCAGCGGACCGCCGCGGGGCGTCCCGTCGCGCCGCCCGAGTCGCTGTGGGTCGACGAGCTCGGCCACCGTCGCCGCGTCGCGTGGACCTTCACCGGGGCGCCGAGCGGCCGCACACCGGTCTACGTCATCGCGACGGGCGTCGACGTGACCCGGGAGCGGCTCGCCGAGGCCAGCTGGCGGGAGCGGGCGCAGACCGACCACCTCACCGGGCTCGCGAACCGGACCGCGCTGGAGTCGGCGCTCGCCGCGCACCTGGAGCCGGAGCGCGGCACGGGCTGCGGCATCCTGTTCTGCGACCTCGACGGGTTCAAGGCGGTCAACGACACGTACGGCCACTCCACGGGCGACCAGGTGCTCGTCGAGATCGCGCAGCGGCTCGCCGCGAACGTGCGGACGGCGCGCGGCGACGTCGTCGCCCGGCTCGGCGGGGACGAGTTCGTCGTCGTCCTGCCCGGCTGCGGCGACCTCGAGCTGCGGGCCGTCGTCCCGCGGATCGAGCGCGCGGTGGCCCGCCCGCTTCGGCTCGACGTCGGGCTCGTCCGGGTCGGGGTGAGCATCGGCTCCCGGGTCGCGGACCCGGGGGACGACGCCGCCGCCGTCCTCGCCGAGGCGGACGAGCGGATGTACCGGGCCAAGAGCGCCCGCAAGGAGCGCCGCGCGGCCGCGGCCGCCGTCCGGCCGGACACACCTGCCGGACGTGCTGACGGACCGGCTGACGGACCGGCTGACGGACCGGCTGACGGACCGGCTGACGGACCGACGGAGGTCTAGAGCGCGTCGTGCCCGGTCTCGCCGGTGCGCACCCGCGTGACCGAGTCGACGGGGACCATCCAGACCTTGCCGTCCCCGATCCGGCCGGTGCGGGCGGCGGCCACGACGACGTCGAGGATGCGCGCGGCGTCCGCGTCGTCCACGACGATCTCGACGCGGGTCTTCGGCACGAAGTCGACCTGGTACTCGGCGCCCCGGTACACCTCGGTGTGGCCGCGCTGGCGGCCGTGGCCCTGGGCCTCGCTCACGGTCATGCCGGCGACGCCCGCGGCCTGCAGCGCGTCCTTGACGTCCCCGAGCGCGTGCGGCTTGATGATCGCGGTGATCAGCTTCATGGTCAGAACCTAGGGCACGGGTCGGACGCCGCGGGGTGCCCGGGGCGGTGGGCCGACCGGGTGGACCGGTGCGGCGGGTCAAGCGGAACTTGACCTGCCTTTGACGGGCGGCTGACCGGGCCTTCACACCCCGCCCGCCATCGTCGTCCGCATGACAGGTTCCATCTTCGACGACTTCTTCGACCCCGACGGCGCCGACCGTCCCGACGCGCAGCGGCGCAGCACCCCGCCGGCGGGCGTCCAGCAGCCGCCGACGGCGCCGTTCCCGGCGCCCGGCCGGTCGCCGGAGGCGGACCGTATCCCCGGGGCGGCCGCTCCGGGGGGCGCAGTCCCCGAGGTCGCCGCGTTCCGGGCCGACGCCTTCGGTGCCGCGCACTACGGCGAGGTGCCGTACATGCACACCACGCCGCGGACGATCCGGCCGCTCGGCCGCCGGGTGCTCGTGGCGGCCGGCAGCCTGGCCGCCGGCGCGCTCGCGGCCGGCGGTGCGGCGTACGCGCTCACCGGCGGCGGGGACGAGCCCGCGGTCGCCCTCGCGAGCATCGGGTCGTCGCCGTCCGGTGCCGCCGAGCCCGTCGACGACGCCGACCGCACGCAGGACGTGTCGCGGTACGAGGGGCGCACCGACCTGTGCGTCCGGCTCGACGACAAGGCGCTCGCGGCGATCGAGGAGGCCCGCGCCGCCAGCGCGGACGCCGCGCCCGTCGACGGTGCCACGGTCAAGGTCCGCACCGAGGACGGCGACGTCGTCGTGTCGATGGCCGCGGTGACCGTCGTCCAGTGCACCTGGCCGTCCGAGGAGGCCGCGGCCACGGAGGACGACACCACGCCGCCCGCCGCGTCCTCGAAGACGTCGAAGCGGTCGTCCTCGTCGTCCGCGTCCTCGTCCTCGTCGTCCTCCTCCTCGTCCGCGCCGAAGCCGCGCTCCACGACGACGACCAGGCCCCGGACGACGACCACGTCGACCCGCCCGAAGACGACGACCACGACCCGGACGACGACGAGGAGCAGCAGCTCGACGAAGCCGCGGACGACGACCACGACGTCCAAGACCCCGACCCCCAAGCCGACGACGAGCACGGCCTCCTGACGACGGGCACGGCCTCCTGATGCCCCTCGGGAGACCGTGACCGTCGGCCCCCGCCGGACGTCGGGCGGCGGGGGCACGAAAGAGACGGCGCCGCGGGGCTCCTGACCCCGCGGCGCCGTCGTCGTCTGCTCCTAGGCGAGACCGAGCGCGTGCGCCTCCTCCCAGAGCTCCTCGCGGACCCTGGGGTGGGCGGCGTGCTCGATGAGGTGGCGGGCCTGGGACCGCTCGTCGTGGCCCCAGATGTCGGCCACGCCCTGCTCGGTGATGACCGCGGTCGGCTGGAACGACGTCACCGGCTCGTCGACGAGCGGGATGATCGTCGACACGTCGGCCTTCGGGTGCCACGAGCGCAACGCCATGAAGGACTGGCCGCCGGCGGAGTGCACGGCGCCGACGATGAAGTCCGTCTGGCCGCCGAAGCCGGAGAAGATCCGGGCCCTGATCCGGGACGCGTTCGCCTGGGCGAAGAGGTCGACCTGGAGCGCGGTGTTGACCGACACCATGAGCGGGTTGCGGGCGATGAGCGCCGGCGCGTTCGTCGTCTCGGTCCGGAGCATGAGCACCCGGGGGTTGCGGTCGACCCAGCGGTACAGCGCGTCGGAACCGAAGAGGAAGGACGCCGTGATGGGGGTGTCCGCGTCGAGGGCGCCCTCCTGCTCGAGCGGCAGGATCCCGTCGCTGAACATCTCGCTCCACAGCTTGAGGCCGCGGCGCGACTTCAGGCCGTGGAGGACGGCGTCCGGGACGGCGCCGATGCCCATCTGGAGCGTCGCGCCGTCCGGCACCCGCTCGGCGACCAGGGCGCCGATCGCCGCGGAGGTGTCGTCGAGGCCGCCACCGGCCGGGGACGGCAGCGCCTCGTCGACCTCGATCGCGTAGTCGACCGCGTCGACCGGCAGGACGGCGTCCCCGAAGGTGTACGGCATCCGTGCGTTGACCTGGGCGACGACGATGCCGCCGCGGGCGCGGACCGCCTCGACCGCGGCGGGGAGGATGTTCACCTCCATGCCCATCGACACGGTGCCGTCGATGACGCGGGACGTGTGGAGGATGACGATGTCCGGCGGGAGCGTCCGCACGAAGAGCTGGGGGACGAGGCTGAGCCGCGCCGGGACGTACGCGAGCCGCGGGCTGCGGCGCATCCCCGGACCGACGAACGCGGTCTCCAGGGTGACGCCCTCGCGGTCGGGCAGGCCGGCCTGGGCGTTGAGCGCGTGCAGCCGGTAGGCGGGCACGGCCTTGTCGAGGATCCCGATCGCCACGTGCGGGCTCGCGAAGTTGCCCGAGACGACGACGCGGGGGTTCTCGGGCAGGCCCTCGAAGATGGACGCGAGGCCGGCGATGTCGAGCGTTCTCACGGGTCCTACAGTGCCAGCCGGTCGGCCCGGGGCCTCGGGGCTGAACGTCCCGGCGGGGTGTGGTGCGCCGAGCGGTCCGTGCGGTGGTGTGTCCGCGGCCTGGACCGGCTGGCCTGTCGCCCCCGCGTGCCGCGGGCCGGTCAGGCGGGATCGGTGAACGAGACCGGCGTCCCGGTGGCGTGGGCGTAGGCGATCTCCCTGCGCGTCGACTCGCCGACGTACCCGCCCGGGTTGACGACCAGGACCCGGTCCGCCAGGTCGATCTTGCGCAGGTGGAGGGCGTCCAGCGCGGCCTTCTGCTCGGCGGTGACCGGCTCGTCCGCCTCGCCGGGCGCGACGACGATGGCACCGGCGAAGGTCAGGTCGCGGTTCGCCGCACGCATCTCGGCCGCGAACCGGGTGGAGCCGCAGATGCAGACGATCTCAGGTCGGTCGGGCACGGGCTCGGTCCTTCGGTCGAACGGGAGACCGTCAGTGTGCCCGGTGGTAGCTCGTGCAGGCACACGGGCCGAGGGCCACGCAGGGTCGACCGTCCCGTTCCGGCTGCTGCGCGATGCCCTGACGAACCTGGCACTGCCGCCGGAACGTCAGCGACAGGAGCTGGCCGGGACCGCCGTCACCGACGAGCTCGCCCTTGATCTCGAGAACGCCGTGCTCAGCCTTGGCTACGAGACGGAGCGCGCGGGAATCCGACTCGCCCCCGCGCTCGTGACCGCTGTCCAGCAGCTCGACAACACCCTCGCGGCAGCACCCGCCGACGGGCTGTGGGACGACACCGCCCTCGACCAGCACCCCGTCTGGGCGGCAGCCCGCACGCGTGCCTCCGAGCTCCTCGCTCGGCTGCCTTCTTCGTGACGTAGTCCGCTTCGGCGCACTGGCCCAGCCGTGTTGCCGGCTCGGGCCGCAGTCGTCGTGCGAGAAGGCGGGCGACGATTCGTGTGGTGACGGTGACTCACGTAAAGTTGTTGCGCTGGAACGGGTCTCGCGGGGGTCAGACTGTCGGACCCTGTCCGTAGGGTTGTTCTCGTGAGCAGCGACGAGCAGGCAGGCAGCGAGGTGCCCGGCAGTGAGCCGGACGCCGCGCTGCCGGCTGCGCACCAGGTGTCGGAGGAGTCCGCGCCGGTGCACGACCTGTTCGCGGGGATCGCCGCGATGGACGCCGCGACCGCGGTGGTGCTGAAGGCGTCACGGTGCGCGTGGTCGCTGTCGGACGGTGAGGCGCGCGATGCGGTGGAGGCATTCACCCGGGCGATGGCCTCTGCGGAGGCGGCGCGGCTCGCTGTCATCAAGGTTCTCGACGAGCGGCCCGAGGCGGTGCCGGGTGCGAGCGAGGGGAAGGTCGCGGCGGCGTTCCTGACCGGGCGGTTGAACGTGGACCCGGGGCGGGCGAACGCCGACGCGCGGGCCGCGCACGTTCTGGACGCGGACTCCGGGTCGTTGCCGCAGGTCGGTGCCGCACTCGCGGCGGGTGAGATCACCCGCGAGCACGCCGACGCCTGCGTGCGGGCGGTGGCGCGGTTGCCGAAGCGGCTGCGGATCGTGCTGCTGGAGGACGAGGCGACCGGTGAGCTGCGGTCGGGGATGGAGATCGCTGACGCGTTCCTCGCCGAGCAGTGCCGCCGGTTCCCGGTCCGGGCGATCCACCGGCTCGTCGATGAACTGGTCCGGGTGCTGGACCCGGACCGGGAGGAGGACTTCGACGAGGACGCCCACCTGCGCCGCGGCCTGTCCCTGGTGAAGGACTCCACTGGCATGGGGTCGCTGCGGATGACCCTGACCCCGGCGGACACCGCGGTCCTGTCCGCGATGCTGTCCGCCGCGGGCAAGCCGCGCCCGGCGCAACAGGTCCTCACCATGGACGACACCGGGGTCGAGCAGGTCACGTTGGTGAAGGACGACCGGACGGTGGCGATGCGCCGCTACGACGCCGTGATGGCGTTGCTTCGCGCAGGCCTCAGCGGCGGCGGTGGCGGTGAGGCGTCACCGCTGGTGAACCTCCTCATCACCGCGACCGTCGAGCAGGTCGCTGCCGCGGGCGCGGCCGCCGAACAGGTCCGGCGCCGGGCCGCGGCCGGAGATGGGGACACACCGGACCGCGGGGCTGACACGGCCGCCGTCGACGTGGACGTGGACGTTGACGTTGACGTTGACGCCGATGTGGGCGAGTCGGTCCCAGAGGTGTTCGCCGGTAACGGATCCGCGGACACGGTGGCGTGCCGGGTCGGTCGGGCCGCGGGGTTGGCGACGCTGCACCGGCACGGGCCGATCGGGGCGCATCTGCTCGCCTACCTCGCGTGCACCGCGACGCTCACGAAGGTGCTTCTGGACGCGAACGGGGCTCCGCTCGATGTGGGGCGGGCGCACCGGCTGGCGACGCCGGCGCAGCGCAAGGCCCTCGCCGCCCGGGACGGCGGGTGCGTGATCCCGGCGTGCCCGGTCCCGCACGAAGGCACCGACGCCCACCACCTCCGCGCGTGGGAGCACGGCGGCGCCACCGACCTGCACAATCTGGTCAGCGTGTGTCCGAACCATCATCAGCAGGTGCACGCCGGTCTGTGGG
>NZ_MWLN01000124.1 GCF_002198655.1 Kineosporia sp. A_224 | reverse complement strand
CTGACCAGCACGAACACCCATCCGGACCCCACCAGCGACTACCCACCCAAACCGGACGGGCATCGGTTCCTAAACCGCGTGTCGGAGGTTCGAGTCCTCTCGGGGGCACGTCTGACCTGCGCTTTTGTCGTAGAGCGTTGGCTTCCTGCATCGTTTTCGGGCCAAGTGGTCACTTTGGTGGTCACTACCCGATCCGCTTGAACCGCACGAACGCATTGCGGCTGCCGAAACCGTTGGTCCGCTCGCTGAACAGTGAGCCTGTGGTCGCCCGGTGTCTCCTGGCTGGCTCTATGGCCATGCGCACCCATAGCAGCCTCGGACGCGCGACAACGGCATGGTGAGGCGTTCCAGCATTTCCGTTGACGGGAGCGCGCCGCGCCGATGGAACTGACGCAAGTGCGCGTGACGCCCAGCCACCAAGACGACGCTGCTTCCGAACACCAGTCCCGCTACAGCGGGATGTGCAAATCGCCATTGACAGCGCGTACAGCCGTGATCTCGGCGGACGAGGCGTTGACTCTCACGCCCTCGATCTGCCGAGCATGCGTTGCGTCGCTGAGGACCTCACGCCCGAGGCTCATGGCGTAGCGCTGGATGGCCAGGGCCTTTCGGCCACTCCAGAAGGTTGGAATCATGACCACCTCATCGACGTCGACCTCAAGTGCGCCGATCCAGTCGAGCAGATCGTCGAAGTGATCCTGGAGGGTCTCAACCTCGGCGAGTCTCGACTGGAGTAGCTCGCCGAGGTGGCTGACGTCTTGCAGTTCCGAGGCCGGATGAATAGCCGCCTGCAGGTTGAGCGCTCTGGATCGGAGAGCCAGCGTTCTGCGGATGAACGAGACCTTGCGCCAGAACTCTCCAGAGCCCTCGTCTATGCCGGGAAAGTCCTCGGTGAGCCGGCTCACAGGAACCGTCGGGTGCTTCGTGATCTTTCGCTGGGCAGTCGTGACCTTCTCCAGGTCCTGCAGCGCGTGATGGAAGAGCTGACGACTGTCGTGGAGCGCACTGTCGAAGCCCGTCGCGGCTCCCGGTCGCTGCCCATCAAGCATGACGGCGGCCGCGTCGTCCATCGACTCCACGCAGGCGCGGAGCCGGGCCTCGAGTTCGTGGCTGAGGTGCTCGTGCACCGACTCCGTCGTCTTCGCGATGTGCTCGAGAAGCCGCATCTGCTGCTCTTGGGCGATGACGTCCACAGCCACGGTGACGCCTCCGGTGAGGAGTCGGCCACCGAGATGACGGGCCGCCGACGACGGCCCTGATGGGACGAGTCGGACATTCTCGACGATGCTCTTTCCGTCGCGGATGAAGCCGCGGCGGCCCGCCCCGCTGACGGCTGCAGTCAGCCGGTCGTAGGGGACGGAGGCGCCGGCGTTGTTGATGATCCGGACGAGCGAAGGGTCTGCGGCGAGGCCACCGGTCTCCGAGAGCACATCAGTCAGCTGGCGGGCAAGTTGGGAGCTCGCGCGTAGCACTCGGTGTCGGCCGCTAGGGACTCGTTCCACCGGTTGGACGACGAGGAGACCGTCGCCGCGATCTCCGAGAGGTATCACTGACTGGGTGCTCATGGCCTCTTGTTCCGTGTGTCAAGCTTCAAGGACTCAGATTCGAGCGAGCCGACCGTGATCGACCTTGATGATCCCAGCTCCGGCAAGCCCCCCTGCAGCGCCGCCGGATCGGCGTCTTGATGTGTCCTCAGGTGCGCCTCGAGGCTGGCCGTGATCCGTGGCTCCCGCTCCGACGCTCGCGGTCATGCTGCGCTCAAGGACAGGAGCGTCGCCCAACGTGAGGCCCACGCGCCGTCACCCCGCCAGGTACACAGTGTCTGCGTGCCAAGTGAGGAAGTCAGTGTTCGGCCGATCCGCCCTGCGCCGCGGGACACGGATCGGTTCTCCCGACTCCGCGCGTCGATAGAACTCGTCACCGTTTCCCCAGTCTTCTCGCAACCGGCGGGACACGAGCAGGGTCCGCTTCTCCGGGTGCACGGCGAGGTACCCACGGTCGAACAAGGTGTGAACGTCCGAGCGGAGCAGCAGCCCATTGTCCACCCGATTCTCACCCTCGTCAGTGACGGGCCGAATGTGAGCGGCCTGCAGAACCGGAACAATCTTTTCCCCCGTAATGGCGCAGCGCCGATCGTACGCCTCTTGGACCAGGGCCTTGAACGCCGCCTGACCGACCCTGACCGGACTGCTGCGTGGTTCGCCGAAGACCGGTCCGTGCACCCACCCTGGCATCTCGTCGCCGTCGGCGACCTGCAGCGCGACGGTGGTCGGCCCTCCGGAGTACACAGCGTCAAGGGCGTACTGAACCCATGCGCCTTCCTCGCCCGCCAAGCTGTACGTCTTGCCCTGGACGATGTTGCCCGCCCAGCCGGGCGGCGGCGGCAGGGCCGCTTCCGGTGGCAGGAAGCGGACGTCTCGCAGCATGATGCAACCGACCTGCGGGTCCGGCGTTGGCACGGGCTCGCGCCGATATCTCTGGATCCGTTCTCGCATTTCGACTTCGGTGGCGCAGCCGTTGTCAGGTCCGAAGAACTCCCAGGCGCGTGAGACGTTGAGCGGTGCCCAACCGCTGAGGAACCCGGCGCCGACGATCCTGTTGCTGACCGGATCGGAGTAGTGCGTCTTGAACAGGAACGGAGCGCCCGGCTCGATGGCGCCGAATCGGCGCCCGCCGCTGGGTTGCCAGAAGTTCACCTCGGTGGCGGCGCGCCCGGAGAGGAACCTGTACCAGTCGCCGTCAGTGACTCCAACGTATGCCCGCACCGCTGCCCTCCCTCGCGCCCGGCACAGCACCAAAGGGCGTGTACTGGCGCCGGTCATCCTGCCCCCGACGATGTCCGTGGTCCAGCACCGTGGAGGACGGTGACGGGAGGCACGAGCGCACCGATGACCAGCGCTCTCTACGACTCGTCGTCCTCGGCCACCGCCGCGCTCGTCGTCTCGAACTGGTCGAGCGCCTCCTCAGGGGCCCCTTCGTCCACATCCCGCTGAACAGCCTTGCCGATGGCACGCTCGACAAGCTGCACGAGCGCCTCACGTCGGCGAGCGAAGTGAAGGTCGAAGTCACTGGTCCTCAGCGCTTCCGCGTCGACAAGATGCGTGCCAAGGAGGTCGTTGAGCTTGGCGCCGTCGATCACAGCCTTGCGCTCGATGACTTTCAGATACTCCGACGGAGCGACGCCACCGATCGTCCGGTTGGTCACAGCCGCCAGCGGAGTCTTGTTGACGATGCTCTCGCGACGCTCGTCGTCGATCCCCTGGTCGACGCACCACTTGTGCGGGAAGACGTGATGGATGTCGACCGCCAGGTTCACGTACTGGATCTTGTCGAACGCAGCTTCCGTCATCCAGTCCCTGGCACCGTGGCCGAGCAGGAGCGCATAGATCCCCTTGTATGCGGCTGCCCCCCGCGTACGCAGCGAGTGCAGGCGAGATTCGACGAAGCTCGCATCCTGCACCGTTTTCGGCACGGCGGCTCCGGACGTTCCGCGCGCCCAGTCGGGAACCTGCTCGAGGTCGCGGACGAACCGCGTCTCGATGGCTCCGCCGTAGAGCTCGCCCAGGATGCCGCACCAGAACCACTGCGTGATCTTCTCCCGGACGCCGATCAGGTCGGCATCCTTGCCGAGCTCGACCTTCATCGCGGCCAACGGCACGAGCTGCTTGGGGTACGGCAGGAAACGGGTGTCGAAGATATGCGCGTCCGCGAGGAACGCCGACGCCCAGATGAAGGCCTCTCGGAGCTGGTCGCGCCACCCCAGGTAGTCCGGCAAGGACAGCTTGAGCACGTCCTCACGTTTGGCGGACACCGCCGGCGGCCGGTCCGAGGAGTCCTTCCGGTTTCGTTGCAGCGTGGTGAGCATCGTGACGGCCTGGAGGAAGTCCGTGTTCTCGACGGCCGCCAGCGCCGGGTACGCGCTGAACTTGAGCTGGGTCTCCTTCCAGTCGTCGTTCAGGCGGAAGTCGTACCCGTGCTCCTTGTAGTAGGCAGGGTCACCAGCGAAGGTCGCGGTGAGAAGCTCGAACACGTTCAGCGAGAGCCCGCCGGTGTTGACCTTCTCGAACACCGTGGCGACCGCGGCCTTGCTCGTCGCAGTGTCAAGCTCGATCGCCGGGATGTTGTACGTCCCGGCCGGCTGGACCACCTGGGCATGGAACTGACTGGCTCGATGGCCGTCGGCAAGCGCGAAGAGCCACGTCACTGTCTCGGCGCCCGCGAAGAGCAACCGCACCGGGAAGTAGCCGGCCGCACGCTCCTTGTCCGCATCCGAAAGGTCGAGCTCCACGTCCTTGCCGAAGTTCGACCTGACGACGCCGTCCCCCGGGATGGAGATGACCGCGTCGTCGATGCGGTCCTCGCCCAGCAGGGCCGTGTCCATATGGAGGTAGTAGCGGCGTGTCATCTTCTTGCCGCGGCTGTCCTGGGTGGCGACGACACCGGATCCCGTCAGCGCCTGAGTGAGGGAGGTGAGCCGTTGCTGACCGTCAAGAAGGAGGAGGTCCGCCGACACACTGGGATCGATGTCGACCCCCTCGACGGGTCTCGGCTTGAAACGAATTTGGTCGTTGCCGGTCTTCAGGAGCATCACGACGCCCAGCGGATGGCCGCGCAGGATGGTGACGAGGAGCTGACGAATCCGCTCGTCCTCCCACTTGTAGCCACGCTGGAAGTCAGGGAGCTGGATCTTCCCGTTGGTGGTCCACTTCAGGTAGTCGCTCAGCTCGTAGAGCGGCGTCTGGAACCCCACGGTGACATCCCTCCCACGGGGCGACACGCTCAGCATCGCCCATGTAGCTCCATCTCTGCTGCCACGACGCTACGCGGACGGGCAGTCGCTGGACGCCTCAGCGCCTTCCTCGATGTTGACGCAGTCGCCGACTGCCCGCTCAAGAACCTGGGCTGTTCCCGCGCTACTTTCGACCACGTTTCGTGACTATATGTGCTCGTCGTAGCGTTCGGTGCTCCTTGGCATCTGCACCTCGTCCACCCAAGAAGTCGACTGTCGAATTGGCCGAATCGGCGACCGGTCCATCGTCCGAACGCCCGAGTTTCAAGAGTGCGGTTGCGTCACCAATTCCTCGCTGCGGCCGAGATTGTCGGTCGTTCGGTGTACTCCTTGCGATGTTCGACTCGGCGGGATCACTCGATATCTACGATCCGTGACAGAGGGGGTGGTGACGATGCTGCCGTACGGCCAGTCAGAGCTGCAGCTGACGTGCGGCTACCACCCCGACGGGGCGGACCTCACCGCCCTCGTGGGCCTCTTGGACAACCCGCGGTTGCTGGTCGTCGACGGCGCGGTCCCCGACGTCCACGAGCGCGTCGCCGAGCTACGGGTGCTCGCCGACCACGAACTGGAGCTTCCGGTCGGGCTGTACTGGTTCGACTCCGGCGAGGGGGTCGAGGTGCTCGCGGTGACCGGCGGCGGCCCGCCGGCGTCCGGTGAGCGGATGCCGAGCGCGTCGCTGACCGAGGACCAGCCGCTGAGCTGGGCGCGAGACTGGTTCGCTCACCTGTGGCCCGACGCCACGGTCGTGACCGCGCCCCGGTTCGCGGTGAACGACGACGTGGTGCTCAAGGCCACCGGCCGGGACTACACCGTGAAGTCCCGCACCCACAACGGCGCTGGCTGGATGTACGGCATGCGGGTCGAGGGCCGCATGACCTACCACTCCGAGCAGAGCCTCGACCCGTTCTCCCTCGCGGACGACCCCTGGACGTGGATCACGGGGGCGGTGGACGACGTCCGCCGGTTCAGCGCGACCCTGACCCGGGCGAAGCTCGCCGGGATGTTCACGGACACGCTGTTCTCCTTCCGCGCGACCCGGACGCTGTTCCGGCCGTACCAGTTCAAGCCGGTCATCAAGATGCTCGAGACGGGCAAGTCCCGGATCCTCGTCGCCGACGAGGTGGGCCTGGGCAAGACCATCGAGGCCGGCCTCATCTGGACCGAACTCGAGGCCCGCTCGGAGGCCGACCGGGTGCTCGTTGTCTGCCCCGCGTCCCTGGTGACCAAGTGGCGGCGGGAGATGGAGGACCGCTTCGGGTTCGAGCTCACGGAGCTCTCCGGCGACACCCTCAAGGAGTTCGAGCGCAAGGCGCTGGAGAACCGGCTGCCTCGCCGCTTCGCGCACATCATCAGCATCCAGCGGTTGCGCACGTGGGAGGCGTTCGAGGACGTCGTCGCCGTCGGTGACCCGCTCGGGCTGGCGATCGTCGACGAGGCGCACATGATGCGTAACGCCCCCACCCGCAACTACCAGGCCGGGGCGCTGCTCAGCGAGTGGGTGAAGTCCCTCGTGCTGCTCACCGCCACTCCGATCAACCTGCGCAACGAGGACCTGTTCAACCTCCTCGAGCTGCTCACCCCCGGAGAGTTCGGAACGGGCGAGGCGCTGGAGCAGCAGCTCGCACCGAACGTCGTCCTCAACAAGGTCGCCCGCACCCTCACCAACCCCGCCGTCGCACCGGACGAGCGCCTCGACCTGCTCGCCGAGCTCGGCCGCACCCGCTACGGCGCCCCGATCATGGCGCGCCGGCCCGAGGTGCCGCTTCTCCAGGACCTGCTCTCGAAGGTCCCGCTCTCGCCCCGGGACATCGTCGACGCCCGCCGCTACCTCGCCGACCTCGGAGTCCTGTCGTCGGTCCTCACCCGGACGCGCCGCGTCGAGGTCGACGAGGAGAAGGCGGTCCGCGAGGCCCAGGACGTCGAGGTGCCCTGGACGGCGCACGAGCAGGCGTTCTACGCGGAGTACGTCGCCTGGTGCCGCCGACGCGCCGACCTCGCGGGCGTCCCGGTCGGTTTCGCCATGCAGATGCCGCTGCGGCTCGCCAGCGCCTGCCTGCCCGTCGCGCGGCACGACGTCGTCCGCTGGAGCGCCGCTGCCGGCGAACCCACGGACGAGGACGACGGGTTCTCCGCCGCTGACGACCAGCGGCGCTCGATCCCCGCGCTCAGGCCGCACGACGAGCTCGTGGCCGCTGCCCGGGCGCTGGGCAGCGCCGACAGCAAGTACCCGCTGCTCGAGGCCCGCCTCGGGCCGCTCGTGGACAGCGGGCGGCAGGCGCTCGTCTTCAGCTTCTCCCGGCCCACTCTCGGCTACCTGGAGCACCGGCTCTCGCAGCGTTGGCGCGTCGCGGTGCTCCACGGTGGCGTGCCGAAGGAGCGCCGCAACGAGATCATGGCCGACTTCCGTGCCGGCCTCTACGACATCGTGCTCGCCAACCGGGTCGCCAGCGAGGGGCTGGACTTCGAGTTCTGCTCGGTCGTCGCCAACTACGACCTGCCATGGAACCCGATGGAGGTCGAGCAGCGGATCGGCCGCATCGACCGCATCGGGCAGCAGGAGGAGAAGATCTCGATCCTCAACGTCTGGTGCCCCGCGGCCCTCGACGAGTCGATCAAGATGCGGCTGCTGCAGCGGATCGGGGTCTTCGAGGGCACGATCGGCCCGCTGGAGCCGATCATCTCCGAACACCTGAGCGACTTCCGCGACGCGGTCTTCGACTTCTCCCTGTCGGACGACGAGCGCCGGCGCCGTGCGGACGAGGCTCTCGCGGCGATCGAGGCCCAGCAGGCCGGTCTCGAGGACGTCTCGTCCGCCGCGCCGTTTCTGCTCGCCGCGGCCGAGGCCGAGGTCGCCGGGATGGAGGAGGAGCTCCTCGCCACCGGGCGGTACGTGGGAGCCGCGGAGCTGGCGCACCTCGTCGAGGACTGGGCCACCCTGTCCGGCGGCACCGCCGCGGTGGAAGACGGCAGGTCGATGCGCCTGCGCGGCACCCCGGAGATGGCGACCCGGCTCGATCAGCTCACCCGCTCGGGCCGGCTCCGCAACGTCGAGGCGGAGCGGTACCGCACCGGGTTCCTCAACGAGGAGGAGCTCCACCTCACCCTCGACCACGAGCTCGCCAGGACGTCCCAGACCGCCGACCTGCTCTCCGCCCGGCACCCCGTCGTGCTCGGCGCGACCCTGGTCCCGGAGCAGCGGGCGGCCCGGTTCGCGCACGTCTCCGTCACCTCGGCCGCCCCCGAGGTCCCCGAGGGGACGTACGTCGTCGTCCTCTCCACCGCGACGTGGCGATCCATCCGCCCCGGCCAGGAACTCTGGGGCGAGGCGGTGCGCCTCGGCGACGGTAAGAGCGAGCCCGCCGTCGTCGACGCGCTGCTGGCGGCGCTCGCCCGCGGGGAGCTGGAGAACGGACGCCGCGTGCGGCCGACCGGGATCGAGCCGCACCTCGACAGCGCGCTGAACCGGATGCTCACCCGGCACTCCACCGAGGAGACCCGCCGCGTCGGTGAAGCCACAGCACTGCTCGAGGCCCGCCGGCTCACGCTCGAGGACCAGTACGAGCGCGCGGTCGGAGCGATGCAGCGCCGCCTCGACACCTCCGTCGAGCGCAAGAGCCACCGCGGCGTCCGGATGTTCTCCCGCCAGATCGAGCGCACCAGGGCAAACCACCGCCGAACGCTCGACGAGATCGACGCCAAGCCCCTCCCCCACATCACACTCCTGCACCTCGCCGTCTGCGTCCTGGAGGTAGGCCGTGCCACCGTCTGACCACCGCGCGAAGGTCGCCGACGAGGAAGCCCGCAACAGCCGCTACATCCAGCGGCTCCGGGAGAAGGGCGACGTCCGGATCCCCATCGCGGTCGCCAGCAGCGCCAACTGGACCCAGGAAGGGCTGCCCCGCACCCGCGCACCACGCGTCGAGGCCGTCATCGGCCGGGTCGGGCTCACCGAACGCTCCGACGACATCGAGGACGACTCCTTCTACATCGGGCCCTGGCACAGCGACAAGGACGGCTTCCAGGTCTTCAGCTGGGCAGCACCCGTCGCAGCCGCGTTCTTCGGGACCGGCAGCTACGCACCGCTCGAAGGGCGGGTCCAGGTGACCCGCGTGTTCCAGCACCGCAGCCTGTCCGTCGTCGACTTCGACGACGAACGCCTGGACGGCGGCCGCGGGGCGACGGCGTTCGACCGGACGACGCGACTGACCATGCCTCGCCCGCCGCGACCGGGTGCCGCTCCCTGGCCGTCCGTCGCGACCCGACAACCGGAACGGCCTCCGCAGCAGCGTCCGGAACTCATCGACCTGCGGTCGATTCAGCCGTCGCCGGGCGACGTCGAGCACGTCATCGACGTGCGGGAGCCAGTCTTCGCCGCACCCGCTGCCAGGCGATCCGCGCCCGTTGACGGGCTCCGGCAGGAGGGCGCACTGCTCAAGGCCCTCGCGGCACCCCGACGCGAGTCACTGAGCCACGTCCTGGGGACGATGCAGCCCGACCAGTACCGGCTCGTCACCCGCCCCGAAGACGAGCCCATCGTCGTCCAGGGCTACCCCGGCACGGGCAAGACGATCGTCGCCCTCCACCGCGCCGCCTACCTCGTGAACCCCGACCGGCCCGATGCCACCCCGAACCTGCGCGTCGTGCTCCTCGGGCCGACCCGAAACTTCGTCCGGCACACGAGGAACGCGCTCAACAGCCTCACCGACGCCGAGTCCGTGAACGTCCTCAGCGTCCTCGACCTCTGGCACACGATCTACCCCGGCCTGACTGCCGACACCGAAGGCGCCGCGGAGCAGTACCAGGACAACGCGCTGCGGCTCGCGCGCCTCGTCGACCGCGCTGCGACCCTCGTCGACGGCCAAGGCGCTCTGTACACACGCCGGCCCGAGGACGGCGCCCGCAACGTCTACGCCATGCTGCGCGAAGCCGGACGCAAGAAGACGACCCGCCTCGCCGCGAGCTGGGACGACTACCTCGCAGCCCTGCCCGAGTGGGACATCGCCCGGCAGCACCCACGCTTCCACACGCTGCTGACGTACTGCGTCCTCGTCGCCCACCGCACCATGCCCGACCAGTTCGACCACCTCGTGGTCGACGAGGCCCAGGACATCACCCCGCTCGGCTGGCACATCCTGAAGCGCCTCAACCGCCGCGGCCGATGGACGATCGTCGGCGACATCAACCAGCGGAACACGGAATGGGGCATCGCCGACTGGAAGAAGGTCGCCGCGTTCCTCGACATCGACCTGCAGCAGCCCGGCGCCTACCAGGAGTTCAAGGCCAGCTACCGCTCGACCCAGGGCATCCTCACCTTCGCCAACGCGATCCTCAAGGACAAGACCGACCAGGCGACCGCCATCCAGGGCGACGTCGACCTGCCGACCGTCGTCAAGAGCACCGCCGCCGACCTGCCGCAGGAGATCGTCGCTGCAGCAACCGGTCTCACAGAACGCCACCCGCACGGCACGGTCGCCGTCATCGGCACCGACGCGACCCTCCTCCGACAGTCGTTCGCCCGCGCCGGCTGGAGCGCCAGCCACGGCGGGAGCGACGAGTGGGTGCTCGACGACGCCAGGGTTCGCCTGCTCGTCCCGCGTGACGTGCGGGGCCTCGAGTTCGACGGCGTCGTCGTCGTGGATCCGGGGCTGTTCCCGCGGAGCGTCGACAAGGAGGGGCCGCTGTACACAAGCCTCACCAGGGCCAACCGGGAGTTGGTTCTCGTGCACTCCAGGGCGCTTCCGGCGAAGCTGCGGCGAGTCCTGGTCGAACTCACCCAACTTCCCGGTGTTCCCTCAGCGAACGCCGCTGCGACCCGCTAAGGACATACTCGTCCCGCCCCGGACCGCTCGACCACCGCGCGGATCGACCGGCGGACGGGGAGATGCGGTCGCGGGCACTCTCGCACCCAGAGAGGCCCTCCCGATCGACGTCTCATTCGCTATGGCGCCGCGTCGGTTCAGCGACGCGGCCCGCCCAGCCCGACGGCCATTGTGACCCCGCCCCAGGATCCGAGGGAAGCTGCGAGATCAACTCCAGGTGCCACCTGAAGAAACTCCATTCCGAACTACAGCCACGGCGATGGGACCGAGCCGGCGGCGCGCCTCGTCATCGAGTGCAGGCAGTTCGGGACCATCCCAGGTCTCGTTGGACAATCCAACCGTCACACGCCGAGCCGAGCCTCCTAGCGCGTGGAGGTCTCCCTGGAGCTCGTCCTCAGACTCGTAGTAAGCCGCACCGTGCATGCTTTAACCTTCCGGTCAGTCCGCCGGCAGACCATCGGCTGCCTGTCGATACTCACGCATGGCCGTGGATCTGACGCCTGCCAGTCTCATCACCATCCACCCAACTGGGACACAAAGCAAGCAAACCGCCGCCCACGGCAGGAGCAGCCAACGGACAGGTGGGTTGTAGGTCACAACAAGCGCCATTGACAGCATCATCGTCAATGCGGTGGCCACTGAGGACCCACCGAAAACAATGAGGGCAATCCTCGATAGAATCGGCGTGCGCGCGTACGAGTCGGCGTCGGACGCCAAGGAGCGCCCGAGCCAAACCGTTACGAACACAGGAACCGTGAGGAGAATTGCCACCACATCCACTGCACTGGTCGCCAATTTCAGAAGAAGGAGAAACCCGATAGCGACGAAAAGGTTCAGGCCTAGGACCGAAAGGCCGAGGGCCAGCGCCACTCCCGTACTGCCTGGAGGTCTCTCTCGAAACTCGATGGCGGCGTAAACTCGCTGAGCACGGCGACCGTGCAGCAGATAGGTGTAGAGGTGAGCATACGTACCGCCGGACTGGTCGGCGCCACGATAGTCGGCCCCTTTGCTAAACTCCTCGGCAAATACTTCATCCAAGGAGAGCACTTTCCCGGATGGATCCGATCTCCGGCGAACCACAAGCGATTGCTCCGACACGTAATTTGACGACGGAACATCTACGCGAAGATGGTAGGACTCACTCAGGTGGAGCATTCCAACTGGAATAAAGATTCTGTTTGGAGGCTGCCCCATCCAGGTACGGAACAGTTCAATACTACTCTCGTTGCCACGCAACGTCCCCACTAAGGCGCGGGCCCACAGCCACATCCACCTAGCACGGCGGAATCTTGCCTTACTAGGAGACAGCAGTCGGGCATTCTCCTCCCATGGGCCGCCTACCGCGGCGGGCGACATGTTGGTGTAGCTGAATGTCGCTTCATATGAGTACGTAACAACAACCGTCTCACCGGGATGCGCCCTATGGCGTGCCCATATGATGGTGCGCTTCCCGAAGTATGTCGCGAGTTCTTGCAGACGGAGCATGGCGCCATGATCCGCCTTCGCGCCATCAACAACGAGTTCATCGAGACTACTCAATAGACTGACACATTGCCCCGGTGCCTCCGAGGGCCTTATTCGAGGTACTTCTAGAACCTGAAGTTTCAAGGACGAAAACCGGGCGGCCAGTTCCTGATCAAGCTCGCCCACATCCCCAAAAGTGGCATCCCAGGCGATTTCCAGAATGTTCGAAGCCAACCGCTTCGATTCAGTGCGCGGGAGTATCTGCAGTCGTTGCCCAGCACTGTCGGTCGCCTCAAAGCCGTTCAAGAGCTTTCCACGGCGAGCGGCAGTTAAGGGGAAGACAACCCACTCGAGATCGAGCGGAGTTCCGCTTCCCTCTGGAAAGAAGTTCTCTGCTCGAGGCAACTTGAACGTCACCGTTACGGTTCGCGCCAGCGAGCTCGGCCGCGCCTCGACCAGCTCAGTCGCACGCTGAATCGGGTGCTGACTGAGTCGCGTAAAGCGCTCATAGGCGTAGAGAGCGGCATACGTCAGCGCGCTCTCTTCAGGCGACAGCTTCTGCTGCGCCAGACCCTCCGTGATATCGATCACTTGATGCACCCCGGCCTCAGGCGCGGATGAGGTGGATCCCGATTCCACTGCCACCAGCGGTCCCCCAATGAGCCCACGGAACGAACATGCCCGACTACAGCCTGCCCCAGCACTTCAGCCCAAGGCCGCACGTCGGCACGCATTGTCAACTTCTTGTCACGTTCGGTTGCGCTCCAGAGCCTCGCGCTCCCGGTGATCTACGCGCGTCTCAGCCATCCCGGTCGCTGAAGAGTCGCCTGCCAGAGATGAACGCACGCCGCCGGGCCCTGCTGCGGTTGGTTGTACCTCGGTGAGCTGAGTCGACAGCCGCCTGTGACTGCCGCCGGGAGGTCCAGGGCGGTTCACCGCGACCACGCGATCATCGAGCAGGTCATCACCGAACTCAGGGACGGCCCACTGGCCCACCAGCCGTCCGGGTCCTGCCCGGCCAACGCCGCCTGGCTCGCGCAAGCGGTCATCGCGTCAACCTCGTCCACGTCTCCGCGGTCTCCGCCGACCTACGCATTGCGCACTGCCCGCTGGGCGACCCTGCGCAGGAAGATCGTCATCGTCCTTGCCCTGGTGATTCAGGAAGCCTCGTGTGAACCGCCGGCCTAGTGCTGTGACCTGGAGCCGACCAGATCCAGTACCGGATGGAAGGGCACCGTTCCGTGGATTCTGCTGGCAGCCAATGCCTTCAGGTCCACTCGCCGGCCGAGGCGCTGCTGGAGCGCTATGGCCTCACGGTCGCCCTGATCCTGGTCATCATGGCCACCACTGTCGACGCGTGCCCCGCGTTAGGCTGAGCGCCTTGCGTAAGATTGGCCGGCCAGCCAGCCCACCGGCGGGCCCGGCCGGGCGTGCGTCGGTCCGCAGGCTAGGTCTGCGGCCGGAGTTGCGCAGCCCGTTGGCCGTCGTCGATGTGCGCCGTTGCCGGGTCGCCTTAGCGCTGTGGCGACGATGGTGATCGCCTCGTCTTCGGCGACGCCGAGGCGCGGCGAGGTCGAGGTCGAGGTAGGAGTGCGCGACTGCCTGCACTTGGTCCCGGGGCGTCCGTGACGTTTCCGCGACCATGGTCCGCGGCGGCCGGCGTGCCGCGAACCGCGGGTACCGCAGACCCTCAACGTCATCGGTCGGCTCAAGGGAGTTGCGACACCGTCTGGGCGACTTCGAGGTTGATGGACAGGTCTCTACCAGTGGCGTCCGCCTGACCCTCGGAAGCGGCGCAGCCTCCGTGCTCTGCGCCCGATGCCTCGATTTTCGGGAGATCACCACCAAGACGTGGTCAAGCCGCTACTTTTCGTAGTCAGAATCTTGTGGGGTCGCTGTCCCTCGGCGACACCGTTGCGCCTCGACGGGGACGGTTGAACGCGTGGAAGACATCCGGGTCGGCCCGTGGGACCGACCTGACCAGTACCGCCTCCTGCGGAACCTCGGCGGCGGGGCCGAGGGTGAGGTGTGGCTCGCCGAGCTCGAGCTGAGCGAGCAGGGCCGGGCCAAGGTCGCCATGAAGATCATGAAGAGTGATCTGACGGCGCAGGACTCGGAGGAGTGGCGTCAGCACGGGGATCTGCTGATGAGCCTTGTGTCGCCGGGGGTCGTGCGCGTCCGGGACGTCTTCGTGGGCCCTCCACAGCACCGGCCCGGCACGGTACCCCGTGCGCCCGCCGACGCAGGTGGTCGGACCTGGCGCTACGTCGCCATGGCCTTCGTGGACGGTGACAACCTTCCCGTGTGGCTGGAGAGGCATCCGCAGAGCGGCCTATCGGAGCGGCTGGCCCTGCTGCAGACGGCCGCATCGGGGCTGGACGATCTCCACAGCGGCAGCACCACGGGCGTTCCGGTGGTCCACGGCGACGTCAAGCCCGGGAACATCGTTGTGGACGACGCGGGCGTCGGCGTCCTCGTCGACCTCGGACTGGCCCGCCTGACAGACCTTCGCGGCCGGCAAGGGACTACGCCGCCCTATGCAGCACCGGAACTGGTCCAGGGCGAGCCACCTACACCCGCGAGCGACCGTTTCGCCTTCGCCTCGACAGTCGTCCATGTCCTGACCGGGACGACGCCGCCCACGAACGCCGACGGCGTCGACGTGGACGCTGTACGAGGGCTCTTGCGTACCGAGCCGCGCCTCGCCGGCCGGGAAGCCCTCGTCGACTCCCTGCTCGGCGCGTTGTCCGAGGACCCCGGCCGGCGGCCGCCCCGGCTCGTCCCGTGGCTGTCCGGGCTCACGGCGTCCCTGTCGGAGATCACCCGGCTCTCCGCCTCGTCCGATGACGTCCCCACGGTGCTGTCGTCCGGCCGGACTACTGGTCCCGCAGCGAAGGCCCGGGCCTCGTCCGTGCCGAGCGCGACCGGCCGCCGCCGCCTGCGCATCCCGATCGTCGCGGCCGCCGCGACCGCGGCCGTCGCGCTGTCCGTCGCCCTAGTGACCGCACCGTGGAAGAGTGACCGTACTCCTCCGGATGTCGCCGCTGCAGGGTCGCCCGTGGCGGCCGGCGCCTCGCCCGCCGCGGCGACGACCGGAGCGGCGTCGCCCACGGCCGGGAGGAGCACCGCCAAGGGCACCAAGTCCGCGGCCGCTGCGCAGCCGGCATCCTCCGGCGCCCGGACCACGGTCTCGGGGACAACGACCGTCACGGTCCCCGCCGCCGGCTCCACCACGTCGGGCCGTAGCACGACGACCTCCCGGACGAGCCAGAGCACCACGCGGCGGCGGACCACGACGGCCAGAACGACCACCACGACGACCACAACTGCCGCGCCGCCTCCACCGCACCGGGTGAACGTCCTGGACAACTGGGGCGCAGGCTTCGGCCATGCAATGTGCCGCGGCACCCCGAGCAACTCGCTTTCCATGCCCGGCGGGTCGCTGACACAGACCTTTACAGTGCCGTCCGGTGTGGCCTCCATCGACACCGTGCTCGTTCAGATCGACCCGGACAGCCGGGTGACAGCGCACGCCACCTTGTACGTCAACGGATCCGCGAGGGCCAGCACTCAGGCGGCAGCGGTCGGCGACACGACGTTCTCGTTCGGCACGGTCGGTGTCAGCGCCGGAAGCACCGTGATGCTCTCGATCTCGTTCACTGCGACCTACGGCAAGATCATCACCGTCTACACGACCGCTCAGCAGGGTGGCTGGTTCGTAGCCACCAACGACTGCCCGGACGGCGCACCGGACGTCGCGACTGCGGAACGGTTGCGCTCGATCTTCAGCGGCTGGAGCACCTGACGCTCCGCACGTCGAACCCTTTCGGAACAGGAGAACCACTATGAGCCAGCACATCGCCGTTACACCGACGGAACTGCGCGACCAGGCGACCCAGGTGAGCAACGGGGCCGCCGACGTCAGTGAGCTCCTCGGCCGGCTCCTGGGCCAGGTGCGCGACCTCGCAGCGCGCTGGGAGGGATCGGGTTCTGAGGCGTTCCAGCAGCTCTTCGAGGAGTGGCGCCAGGGGGCCGACATGACCCGGCAGGGCATGGAGGGCATCGCGGCCTTCCTCAACAACGCCGCGACTGCTTTCGAGGATGTCGACGACCAGATCCGCCAGGCCGCGCAGCGATGACGACGGCCGGGTGAGCCAGGGCGAAACCGTGGCAGGTTTCGCTGTCGACGCCGAGGTCCTCGCGGCGCTGGCGGGCCAGATGACGCAGATCGCCGAGGACCTGTCGGCTGCTGCCACGCGGGGTCACGACGTTGTCCCGGGAAGCCTGGGCGGTCACGAGGTGGAGGACGCCCTGCACACGTTCCAGGACCACTGGCAGACCGCCCGCGGAGACCTCGTGCAACGGCTGACCAGCCTCGCGACCCTGCTCCACGACGCTGCCGAGGGGTATGCGACGGTCGACCAGCAGGTCGGGTCGGCCGCCCGTCCCGGGGCCGAGCCGTGAGCGAGTGGGACGCCGTCGGCGGTGACCCGTCCCCCGGCGATGTCACGACCGTCGACGCCCAGGCGGTCACGCTCGCGACGGTCGCCGGGCACGGTGACGACCTGCGTCAGCGCCTGGAGCAAGCGCTCGGCGGGCTCGACGACTTCGTCTGGACAGGGGTTGCCGCGGAGGCCACCCGCACGACCCTCGGGGAAGTCCTCCCGCCGCTGGTCGAGTTCTGGTCGGCCCACCAGGACGCCTCGGCCGCCCTTCGTCGCTACGCCGACGAGTTGGCGCAGCTGCAGTCCCGCGCGCGCACGGCCCTCGACGACCACACGACGGCTACGGCGAAGGCCCGATCCCTCGAGCGGCAGGCCGGCGCCGCCGACACTCGCGCCAAGGACGCGTGGAGGCACATCGTCCGGCTGGGGACGCACCGTGCCGAGCTCGTCGGCAGGCAACAGCTGACCGCGCTGGCGGGTGGTGGCACCGCGGATCTCGACGCCGAGATCGCCCGGGTCGACGACGAGACCGAGACGTGGCGCCGGATCCGCGAGGATGCCCATGAGGAGAAGTCGTCGGCGACGGCGCTCCGGGCCGACGCCGACGAGGCGGCCCGCGGGTCCCGGCTAGCGGTCGACGCTGTGCGACGCGACCACGAGGAGGCGCGGCTTCGCGCCGCCCACGCGGTTCTGGCGGCCGTGGGCGCGAGCGGCGGGCTGAACGGCCTCCTGGGACGCGTCCAGGCAACGGCCGTCGGCCTGCGCAACGCGGCCGTCGACGCGATCGACAGCGAACTCGCGGACTCGATCCTCACCGCCACAGAGCGGCTCGCCGCCGTGCTGGGCACCGCGGCGACTGTCTGCGCTGTGCTGTCGCTTGTCCCGGTGGTCGGTGCCGCCTTCGCGGCTGCGGCGGGGGTCCTGGACGTCGCGGCGCTGGGTCTGGGGGCCGTGGTCCTGGTCGGCAGGCTCCTGCGCGCGCTGAACGGCGCCGACTCCTGGGCGACGGTGGGCGGAGCCGCCCTGTCCGTCGTCCCCGGCGGGTTCGGTCGTGCCCTCAAGACCGTGGCCCGCACCACGAAGTCAGTGGGCACCCTCAGCGCGATCAAGCGACTCCTGCACCCGGTGAACGCCAGCCACATGACGACGCAGTTCTGGCGGCGCACCGTGTACGTCGCCCCGAAGCTCAAAGGCTTCTCCCCGTGGATGACGAGCACCTTCTACACGCTCAAGGTGACGTCGGACCTCGTCCAGTACGGGGTCCACGTTCATGACGCCACTCATTCGCTGGCCGAGGCAGCCCAGGACCCGACGGCCGACAACCTCCGGCAGGCGTACACGGACCTGGACACTGTCGCCGACGACGACGTCGACGCCATCCTCGCCCAGCCCGCCCGGCCTGGTCAGTGGTGACCGGCGCCGCCCCGCGCTGGGAGCTCGGGATCAGCCTGCCCGGTGACTGGAACCGGGTGGACCTGGCGGACCCCGCGCCTCCCGGGGTCCCAGACGAGGTCGTGCAGGCGCTGCGGGACCTGGGGCTCATGGACCTCGACGCCGCCCGTGAGGTGCGGCTCGCCGCCACGCTCGTCGACCCGGGGTCGGAGGACTACGACGGGCCGCCCCTCGTGGCAGGCATGGTGGTGCTCAGCACCGACGCCGACCGGCCCACGGCCTTCGAGCGGACGCCACAGGGCCAGGTCGTCCCGCACCGCAAGGTGGCACGCGCTCGGCTCGAGTGGCCGGACGGGGTCGGCCGGGTCGTCCTGCACCACGTGAGCTACACGCTGCCCGCGCCGTCCGGGCCGCAAGTGTTCGTCCTGGAGTTCACAACGCCCAACCTGCCGTTCGCGGCCGAGCTGGAGACGGTGTTCGACGCAGCCGTCTCCACGGTGCGCTTCGCGCAACGGACCGCAGCCGGGTAGTACCGGGCTTGTCAGCCTGGCCGCACCGCGGCAGCTGCTTCAGCGACCTGGAGCAGCACTATCGAGCCGCGGCGCGCGAGGTAGCCGCGGCCCGGCGGGCCCGTGAAGCAGGCCGAGGCCTCGAGGTTGAGGCCCACCGCACCGGCATATGCCTTGCTGGGGCTGAGGAGCAGCACCGATCCGCGCTGTTGCAGCTGCCCCAGGCCGCCCGGGAGGACGGTGAGTGGCTTGGTCGACGCAACCACCTTGCGACTGTCCGCCGCGGCCCAGAGCGCGCTACGGACGTCTTCGTCCCACCGGTCGACGTCGTCCGCGACGACGGCCGCAGCAGGAGCCCGTCCCAGTGCGAGAACGAGCGCCTCGACCCCGTCCGCGGGGTCGACGAACTCGACCCCGGCACGTGCAGCTGGCCCGAAGAGCTCGTCGCGCAACCGTGACCCGCCGCCCGCGACGACGACCAGCCCCTCCCCCGCGTCCGCCCATGCGCGGGCGCAGCGCAGCAGCGCCGTGGACCGGCCTGATCCGGACGGTCCCATGACCAGCAGCGGCAGCCAGTCCGACGGTAGCTCGACGGGCTCGGCGCCGTCGCCGCCCAGCCCGAGCGGGACAGCACCCGGGCGGCCCGGAGGCGGGAGTTCATCGTCCGCCACGTCATCGGGCAGCGGCCTCAGCCGCAGCGGGCCGGGGGCGTCGGGACGCAGGCGCGCGGCAGCCTCGGCGGCCCGGGCCCGGAGCCACGCGTTCTGGGCCGTGCTCGTCGGGTTGCCGCCGAGCACAGCGACCTGGACCTCCTGACCGGTCCGGCCGACGTACACGCGGCCCTGCGGCAGGCCGTCGACGTCCACCGACCGAAGACCGAGTGCAAGGACGTCGAGGCTGCTGCGGTTAGACCGGTGGACCAGAACGAGGTTGAACCGCCGGACGAGACGTTGGCCGCCCAACGTCTCGTCACCCGCTCCGACGACGGTCACCCCGGAGGCCGGACCGTGGGTGAGGATCCGGTCAAGGCTGCTCGTCCCGGCCCCGAGGCCGGTGCCAGTGGCGGCCGCCAGCTCGGGGAAGCCGTCGATGAGCAGCACCAGAGAGGGCAGATCGGGATGATCGCCATGCGCACGCAGCTCCGCGACGGTCCCGAAGCCGGTGCGCTGCAGCAAGCGGGTCCGCCGGTCGACCTCGGCCGCGAGCCGCTCGAGGAGTTGGGCCGCCTGCGGCTCGTCGTACGACACAACGGTCCCTGTGTGCGGCAGGACCGCGAGCGGGCTGAGTGCCGACCCGCTCTGGACGACATGCAGGTGCAGCTGGTCCGGAGGGAAAGACGCCGCAAGGGACCCGGCGATGGTGCGCAGCGTCGTCGAGCGGCCGCTCAGCCCGCCGCCGATGACAGCGATGTTGGCGGACAGCACGGGGATGGCGAAGGTGCTGTGTCTCTGTGCCGTGACGTCATCCAGCAGCCCGACGGCTACCTCGGTGCCGCCTGCAGGTCCCGGGTCCGGGAGGTTGTCGCGGTCGACGACCGAGGGCAGGGGCTCGGCCACCGGACGAGCGGGGCCGGCCATGCCGAGCCGTGCGGCGGCCTGTGCCAGCACCGAGACCAGCTCGGACAGCTCCGTCGGCCCGGTCATGGACGCCGCGGACCGCCACGTCCCGGATGACGTGTCGAACGCGAGGTCCGTCACCAGAACCGGCGGGCGGGCCACGGCGGCGAGCGGCACGTCCGCCTGCGCGGTCTGGAAGAGCTCTGCGGGCTCGCTACCGATCCGTGCGAGCGCTCTGCCCTTCACATGGCTCGGGAGGTCGGCCGCTGCCCGGGTGCCGAGCACTGTGTGGCTGTCTTCGACGCTCTGGACGCGCAGCGACACCCGCAGAGGCACGTTGGCGAGGAGACTCGAGCTAACCGCGCCCGACACCTGCTGTGTGGCCAGGATGAGGTGCACCCCGAGGGAGCGGCCGGTGCGCCCCACGCTGACTAGCTGCTGGACGAGGTCCGGCAGGTCGTCGCGCAACTCCGCGAACTCATCGATGACGACGAGCATCCGGGCGAGGGGCGGCAGCTCGGGCCGTCGTTCGCGCTCCACCCGGTAGCGCGAGAGCTCGTCGACCCCCGCCTCGGCGAAGGCGCGCTGACGCTGACGGAGCTCGTGGTCCAGGGCCTGAAGCGCCCGCACCGCGCCCGCCGGGTCGAGGTTGCTGAACGAGCCGACGCAGTGTGGCAGCCCCGCCAGGTCGCCGAGGCCGGCCTCTCCCTTGAAGTCGATGAAGAACAGGGACATGGCGGTCGGTGGGTTGTAGAGGGCGACAGCGGCCATCCACGTCCGCAGGAACACGCTCTTCCCGGTCCCGGTCGTCCCCACGACCAACGCATGCGGCCCTTGGTGCACGATGTCGAGGCAGAACGGGCGACCGCCCGCGGCGACGCCGACCGGGACGGCGTCCGCTCCTGCCGGGCGTTGCGCCCACATCTCGGCCGCCTCGGGGACGGTAGGCAGCCGGCCCACGAGCTCGGCAAGCCGGATCCGGGTCGGCAGGCCCTGCGCCGGTGCCGTACCCGAAACCCTACGCAGCGGTGCGAGCGCCCGCGCGGCGTCCTCCGCCTCCTGCGTCGACAAGGTCTCGGACCGGCCCTCGGCGACCTGCTGCTGGGAGCGACGGACGACGACCGACGGCTCGCTGCCCGGCGGCCGGACGGTCACGGTCACCCGCTTCTCCTCGGGCAGCCGGCGTTCGTCGTCGTCCACCACAAGGGCGAAGACCCCGGCAGCGGGACCGCGCGCGAGCAGCTCGGCGACCTTCGGGTCCTGCCGCAGACGGCCGGCCCCGACGAGCACGACGACGTGCTCCGGGGACGCGATCGCGCCGCGGTGCTGCTGAGCTGCCCGCTGCTCGACCACCGTGAGGAGCTGCCGCACGACGACGTCGACCTGCTCGGGAGTGCTTGCGGTCGACGCCCGCCGGTCGTCCGGGTCCCAGGAGTGGGGCATCCACCTCAGGCAGGACCACTCGGACGTGGGTTCGTCGGTGAGAAGGCTGATGCGCAACTCGTCCGGGCTGTGCAGCGTCGCCAGCTGGACCAGCAGCGAGCGGACGAGTGCCCCGGTCGCGGCCCGGTCACCGGCTACGCCGACGACGTGCTCGGCACGCAGATCCACCAGGAGCGGGCCGTCAACTGTCGTGCTCGGTCGGTCCACGCCGGTCGGCACGTCCATCTCGACGGGAGCATGCACGTTACCCGTCCCGACCCGCAGACCGAGGAAGCCGACGGCGTCGTCGGGCGACCGCTCCCACAACCGCACGGCGGGGCCGGCGGCGATCGAGGCGCATTCGGCGCCGCCGGGATAGGTGTCGTCTAGCCACGTGCGGTGCGCCTCGAGCGCGGCGGTGACCTGCCGGCGTGCCTCGACAGCTTGCTGCTCGTTGTCCAGCGCCGCCAGTCGCTGCCGGCCGCGCTGGCCGCGCCGCTCCAGGAGGGCTGTGACCGCGAAGCCCAACGGGCTGACGAGGGCGAAGACCAGATAGGCGGGGTGCCCCATCACGGCAGCCAGCACGACCCCGGCCACCAGCGGCACCAGCAGGCCGGCGTTGAGGAGCCGGCGCGGTGTGGGAACGGCCACAGGGGCGGGGAACGAGACCTTGGTGACCGGCGGGCCGACCCGGCGCGACCGCTCCCGGCTCACGAGCAGACCGCCCGCGCCGTCCGGCTGGAGGGCGGCTTGTGCTTGGCCGCCTCGGATGATGGCGACGGTGGCGCCGAGGCGCACCGTCGCGCCGTCCTTCAGCGCCGCCGGCGCGGTGATTGTCACACCGTCGAGCTGCGTGCCGTTGGCGCTGCCAGCGTCGGAGATGGTCGCCCCGTGCGGTCCGACGGTGATCGTCGCGTGGTGCCGGGAGATCTCCGGCTCGTCGAGGTGGATCCCGTTCGTGGATCGCCGCCCGACGGTGGAGTCACCGGCGGGGAGGTGGACGACGGTGCCGGTGAGCGGACCGGCTACGACGTGGAGCGCCCACCCTCGTTCAGAGCCTGCGGCGTTCACTCCCGACCCGCTGTCGTACAGGACGTCCCCGTCGAAGATGGCGTTGGCGACGAGGGCCGAGCGGTCCAGGCCGACCGGCGCCCCGAGCCGGTCCGTCCGCGCGAGCTGAGCAGCGGGCGCGAACGCGAGCGCGTCGGCGAGCTGGCCCACCGTAGCGTCGGACGTGCCGTCGATGACGACGTCGCGCGGCAACCGGTCGGTTCCGGTGACGGTGAGACGGAGGACAGACACAGGCAACTCCCGGAAGGGCGCGACGACCGCGGTGCCGGCCGGCTGGCGGCATCCGCGTCACGATCAGGTGGTGCCGACCACCGAGCCGATGAAGCAGCCGGACCGGTTGTCGTAGGCGGTGAAGTCCCCGATGCCGCGCACCGCGAGGTACAGATGCTGTCCAGGAGCCACCCGGGTGGCCGGCACCGAGGTGCTCACTCCCCCGTAGCCGCTGACCGACACCACCGTCTCGACGACGGCGCCGGCGAGGGCGGACCCCGTGTAGACGCCGACCAGGGCTCTGTGGTCACGCCCGTCGGCCGCCGCGCCAAGCTGTACGCTGATCCCGTCGATGACCGACCCCTGCGCCGTGAACTCGTTCTGCCAGTAATGGTTTGCGGACACGTAGTGGCCGATGTCCGAGTTGTCGTTGGTGCATCCGTAGTGCGCGACCCGGACGACAGCAGGAGGCGCAGGGGACGTCGAGCTCGTGCTCGTGGACGCGCTGGCGCGCTTGGACTTGGTCGAGGAGCCCGACGACCGGACGGACGACCTGACCGAAGAACTGCTGCTGAAGCCGCCTGCCGCGCTCGTCGCCCCCCGGGACCCGTCGCCGGCTGGTCCAGACGTCGTTCCGGCATGCGAAAAGGTCGTCCCCACCGTGGCCCGCTGTGCGACGCCGGTCGACGACGTCACCGGTCCAGGGCTTCCTGCAGTCGAGCCCATGGTGCCGGACGCCGGGAGGCGGCCCGCTACGCCAGCCTGCCCTGCAGTCGCAGCCGAGGGTGCCGCGACGGCGGAGGTCGTGCCGCCGTCTCGGCCCACCCACCAGGCTCCTCCCACGCCGAACAGAACGAGAGCGATGGCTGTAGCGGCGAGCGCAGGGAGTGGGAGGCGTCGAGCTGCTGCGGTCCGCAACGGCGTGACCGGTTCACGCCTTGCCTGGCTCAGTCTCGTCGCCACGCCGTCCGTGCCGGGCGTACCCACCGCGGCCGCGCCCAGGACTGTCGTCAGGGACGTCGACGAGGCGAGCGTCGAGAGCCATTGCGACGCCGACTGCCGGGCGCCGCGCGGGGCGTCGACGACGCTGAGCACGGCGCCCAGGAAGGCCCGCGCCGCGGGCTCGCGATCGGAGAAGCAGCGTGCGGCAGCCACCTGGGCGGTCATCGCGGTCCGGTCGACCGTGCCGTCCGGGCAGGTGGGCGGATCGGCTCCGGTGACCAGGTGCACCGCGGTCATAGCGAACGCGTACAGGTCGGTCTCCGGGCCTGGCAGATGAGTGCCCGCGACGAGCTCAGGCGCCGCGTAGCCGGGTGACCAGCCGCTGCGCCGTGGCGCGTCTACGGCGCCGGTCAGCCCGAGGTCGACGAGGACGGCTGTGCCGTGGTCGTCGACGACTATGTTGGCCGGCTTGACGTCGCCGTGGCACACCGCGACGTCGTCGCGTGAGGCGGTGTGCAGGTCGTCGAGCGCGCGAGCGACCGTCCGGAGCAGCTGGACACGGGCCGAGAAGGACGCGGAGCCGTTGGCCTCCAGCCACTCCGGCAGCGGCACCCCGTCGAGCCACTCCATCGCCAGGTAGCGGAACAAACGCCCGTCGGTCGGCGTCCGCGCGCCGTACCGGTGCTTGTCGGGGCCGACGAACAGCTCAAGGACGTCGACGAGCCCGGGCGTCGCGAGGTCCTGCAGGACGAGGCCTTGCCGCTCCCATGCGTCCGTGTCGGCGACGGAGCAATCGCCTGCTAGCCGCTTCACGGCCACGGGCTTGGTGCGGCCGGGAGCGACCTCGAATTCGGCCTTCCACACCTCGCCCTCGCCGCCTCCCCCGACGACGCGGACGAGCCGGTAGGTGTCCGGTCGGCGACTAGGGCCCACCCAGATGCCGGCCCCGCTCATGCCATCCCCCGCCCAGACGCCGGACGCTACCCGGAGCGTCACTTCTCAGCGCACAGAGTAGCCGCGGCTAGAAGTCCGGCGATCGGCTTTTCGACGATCCATGACGTGCCGACCGTTTCCAGGTCGTGCCTGTCAACCAGGTGGCCGGGTCCGTGACGTCGAGGGAGGACGGGGCGCCGGAAGGCGCAGAAGAGCATCAACTTTGCGCAGCCCGCCCAGAGCACACACCGGCCTCCTGAGCGGACCACCGGACGTTCAGGCGAAGGCGTCTCTGTAGCCAGTGTCCAGGACGCCCGAGCTCTTCGGACCGGTCCATGTCGCCCCGTTCCAGGTATCGCAGACCAGGTGCTTGCCCTCGATGAACGTCCGGCAGTACGACACCGTCCCGTTGGGGTTACTCACCCACGCCCGGTCGGTGGCATACCCCCAGTCGTAGACCTGGGAGAAGCCCGACACCCAGCCCGTCGCGGTCAACGTGTTGCAGACCAGGTACTGATGCGTCGCGTCCCCAGCCCGCCCGCACTCCGACGGACCAGCCTTCGTGCGCAGATAGGCGTGGTCCGCCGAGTCCCAGGTCGTGGAGATCTGGACCGATGAGCCTGGGGCCGGGTCAGCTCCCGACATGGCGACCACGGAGTACGTGTAGTGCTGCCCCACCGACACTGCTCGATCGAAGTACGGGGCCGCCGCGACAGTGCCGACGTGCGCGCCGTCACGGAGGACTCGGTACCCAGTCGCTCCAGCCACAGGCTGCCAGCTCAGACCGACGCGGCTGCCATGCGTGATCGTGCTGATCGCTCCCACCGCAGCGACCGAACTCGATGACCCAGAGACATTTCGCGTGGCCCACTTCTCAAAGTGCACGATATCCGTGAACTTCAGCGAGGTCATGGTTCCGGTTGCTGTCGAGTACTTGCCCGTTCCTGCGCCGTTGTACTGCGAGATGGTGAATGTCGTCTTGTCAGGATTCACCGCGTCGATGACCGCGACGTGGCCGAACGTCTTGAGAGTGCCATCAGGGTTGTACGTCGCGGCTCGCACCACGGCAGCACCGACGGCCGGCGTCTTGTTGACGAGATATCCGCCGCGCGCCTTGGCACCGGTGGCCCACTGACCACCGTTCTGAAGGCCTCTCACCACTGAGTCCGGAACGCCGTAGTAGTCCTGAAGGTGGAAGGACGCCCAGTCCGTACAGTTCCGGTACGCGTAGCCACGGCCTGACGCCCAGGCACCCGCCGGATACTTCCCGTTGGCGCCAGGAGTGCCCGCGCACCACGAGTAGACGCCGAACTGGAAGGAACAGTCAGGCAGGCTTCGCGACGGGTAGTTGTCCCCCACCGCGGCAGACGCCGAGGTACCGATCAAGGCGAAGCAACTTGAGACCGCCATGAAGACCGCGACCAGCAGTGCTGCCCAACGTCCGCTCCGTGGCGACGACAATGTCCCACGCCTGCTCAGTACGCCCTCATCCACGTTCTGACCTTCTCCCACCCGTGGGCGGCTCCCCAGGAGTCGCTCCCGTTCAACTTCGATCTATCGACCAGCGCTTCACTGACGTCGCGCCAACCACTTCTTGCGAGGCACTCTCGCCCTCGAAGGCATGGGCGTAAGGACGTCGACGTCGTCGATTTCCACCGGTCCACGATGCCCCCAGACCTACCTTGCGGCGCATTGCCTCGCTTGACGTCGAGCCAGAACTACACGAGCGCCAGTTCAATGCGATTGCGCAGCTCACGGAAAGACTCGACGGTCTTTTTGTCGAATGTCACAGCATTGGGGTCCTGCATGGCATCCATGAACGCCGGCCGTAGCGTCGTCCCCCTGAGAGGCTGCATCCCAGATGTCAAGACACGGATGTAACCAATCTTGGCCATCGTCGGTTCCGAGAACTCCACCTCGGTGATCGACTTCATCGGCACCCGCCGCTCGCTCTTGCCTCGAGAGCGCACCAGACCTTTCAAACCCTTGTGCGGGCTGATTGTCACGAAGGTTCCATCGAAATCTAGGTTTCCGCTGATGCCCGTGGCGACGGTCACAACTATTCCTCTCCCACTGGCGAACGAAGTCCTCCGCGCGCCTGATGCTTGGCCAACCGGATCGAGAGGGCACTCACAGTAACTGCATAGGCACCCAACGTGACAGTAGTACATCCAGCGTCCAGCGCCGGCGCTTTCTGCGCACCCGAGCGGGGCGTCTGTGCCAGAACTCCGATGCGAGCCGTTCCGCCCAGCCTCTGGCGCTTGCCCCGCTGGGAGAACTCCACGCAACCGGCGGCTACGCCAGACGTCGCCCCTAAAATCCGCCCGAGTTCAAGGGGCGTCCTCGGAGACACGACACGACTCGGTCCTCGCGTGGTGCTCACATTTACGGCCCCGCCTCACCACCGTCCTGCTGGTCGCCGTCTCGTGCACAGTTCGGAGTCCGAGGAGCAGGGGCGCGCCCGAATGACCACCGCATACGGCCGCTGCCGGGAGACTCTCGTGTCGGCAGCCCATTGTGGTAAACGACCTCACATGTCAACGGACTCCGGGGCCGCCGGTGCCTCGAGGCGATCGAGCATCGAGTGTGCCTCGCGCTGCACCGACGCGAGTTCGCGATCTAGGTCCGACCGGGACGCCTGGACCGCCCGTATCACCTCGTGCATCTCGTCGATCTCGCGGACAGCGGCATCGAACGCAGTCGCGAACTCGCCGCGCACCTGGGCAAGAGTGGCGCCGGAAATCACCTCGCACTGCGCGAGGACGGCACCGACGAGTGCTCTACGTCGGCGGAACTTCTCCTTCGCGGCCGCTTCCTCGCCCCGCTCCTCCTGGAGAATCGCGTGGACCTCGAGCGCGACGGGCAGCACAAGGTTGCCGTACCTGGCCACCTTGCCGATGTTGTCAGCCCAACGCACTGCCTGATAGGGCTTGAACTTGACCCCGACGCGCTTTCCGACGTTGTAGACGATCTGATGGCCGGTGCTACCAGCCGACGCCCTGACACCGTCGCCAGCGCCCCAGGTCCTCTGGAACTTCTTCAGGTGCTCGGTCACTTTGGGCGCCCAAGGCGGCAGCCGAACCGGCTTCTGCCTCGTCAGACGGTCGCTGCCCGGCTCCACCGAGATGACTCGCGCCTCAACATCGGCTCGAACGTCGAGTGCGGCCAGCTGATGCGCATACGGCGACGCCTCTATCTCGCGGACTTCCGAGCTGAAGTCGGCGAGTTGAGACTGCACAATCTCCCGCACACCGTCCACGAACCGCTCGTTGGCCAAGTTCAGCTGCTCGTCGAGTCGGGCCGAGGCGTCGTCGAGCCGTCCCCACTCACCGGCCGGCGACACCTCGATCGCCTCGACCATGTCCGCCAGCTGCTCCGCCGCGCGGATGCAGGCCGAGCGGAACTCAGTAGCACGCCGTTCGAGGGCCGAGTCGAGCAGCCCGCGCCGGTTCGTGAACGCTCTGCGCTGGCGCGCGAGAACGGCGAGGGCCGCCTCGTCGGCCTCGTCCTCCGCCACGGCTGCGAGTGCTTCGCCAGCGACCAGCGCGACCTGCTGCAGTGGTACCCGGAACCGAGCCAGGTCCCCGCGTTCGCGCGCGATACGGTTGATCGCGCGCCGGAGCATGCCAATCCGTGACGCTTCGGCGCGGATCTCCGCCCGCGACCCATCGTCTTCGTGAAGCGCGTCCAGATACGTCCGCGCATCGCACTCGACCCACGGGACCTGGTCAGCGAAGTGGCCGAGCGCCTCGCGGACGGCGGCCTGGCGGACGCCGTCGGCTGCCTTGAGGCTCCGGCACTTGGTGATCACCACCAGAAGCTGTGACGCCTTGCGCAGGTCGTCAGTGACGTGTCGAAGGTGCGCGACCAGGCGGTCGTCGAACAGGTCGACAGAAACGGTGAACAAGACAAGGTCGGCGTTCCGCAACGCCTCCTCGGCGAGCGCGTCGTGAACCTCCAGACCGGCCTGCACGCCAGGTGTATCCACCAGCTCGACCAGGCCGTCCCAATCGAAGACCTGCACGTCCGACGTGGCGACTGCCGAGTCGATCAAGACCTCCGCGGCGCCGTCCGTGAGCGCCTTCACTAGCGTCGACTTCCCGCTGCTGTACTGGCCCGTGAGCACCATTCGCGGCCGATCGTGCTGCTCCACGATGAGCATGCGGCGCAACCGGAGAGTCTTGGCCGCAGGCAGTTGCCCAAGCAGGGCATCGAGCCGCGGCACCAGGTCGCGCTCGGCGGCCGCCGCAGAGTGAAACAAGAGGTCCGTCATGCCGTGCTACTCCTCCGCGTCGGGCCGGGTGATCTCGACCATGGTGCCAAGGTGGTGCGACAACGCTTCCGACCAGGCGGCGAGCACCATCTCCGGGGCAGCGGCCTCGGTGATGACCACGGTCGCGTTCGCGCGGGTTCGAACTGCGACCGGAACCTGGTCGGTCAGCCCAAGTACGTACGTCGCGGCACCCGCGCCCGGATAGTGGCTGCGTGCACGTCCGAATGTGAGCGGCTCCGGGGATGACGGCGGGAACAGCCAAGCCTCTGTCGAGGCAGAATCTCGCACCTGGACGGCAGCGAACACGCCGGGGAGACGCGTCGCTCTCTCGGCCGAGGCAGCAAGCCGTGCCCGGCCGTCGGCGTGGAGCAGACAGCGGACGGTCTGGAGGTCGAGGGTGCTGATCGCCGCCTCGACCGCCTCCTCCAAGCGGCCCACGACGTCAGCAACTGCAGACGCGGCAGCCCCCTTCTCCCCCTGGACCTCGAATCCCCCGGTGAGCTGTCGACGCACGTCACGAATCGTTCCGTCGACCTCTGGCAGCACCTGAGCCTGCAGTTCCTCGAGGATCGTGGCGATGCCCGCCCGTAGCAGCTCACGGTTCTCCTCCAGAATCGCGGCTTTGCTCTTGAAAAGCGATTGCGCCTTCATCCGGAGCGACCTCGACAGGGCACCGACAATGCCTCCGACGACCACTCCGACCACTGCCCCTAAGGGACCGCTGGACAATCCCGCCAGTGCCCCGATCTTCGCGCCGGCGACGGCCGCCACGAGAGCTCCCCCGGTGCCGACGACGGAGCCCGCGACCCGGCGCTTCCACAGGCCTCTGAAGTCGCGCAGGCCTTCGACGTGCATCTGGGGCCGAACCGCGGTGGCCCACTCGCGCTGCGCCGCCGTACTGGCCTCGTCGAGGGTTCGCAACAGTTCGTCGACCCTCTGCTTCACCGCGGAGTCGAGGTCGGCGAGCAGGGAGGTCTGCTCCTCCGCCCACCTCAGCCCGACCTCCGCGCCGAAGTCCGTGACACCGTGGTGCCACTCCCGTCGTTGACCGATGAGGCGGACGATGTCGTCCTCCAGCAGTTGGCGACAGGCCTCGACCAGGCGCTGCGCGCGCTGCTCCTGATCCCGTCGCAACCCGCCGGCCACGCTGACGACCTCCCGAACGCCCACAGCGACCCCGTCGAGAGCAGCCCTCAGCGCCAGCCCCTGTGCCCTTACCTCGTCAGCTTCGCGCACGATGCGTCGGGTGATTCGACGCTCCAAGCGCTCTCGCCTCAGAACTTCGAGGAGAGCCTCAATGCGGCTGGCACTCCTGAGCTGCGCACCGACGTCGTCCGTCTGGGCCGCCCGGGCGGCCTCAGCGTGGAGCAGCACTTCAGTCACCGGACGCACCCCCGCCGCGGCGAGGTGGGAGCGGATCGTCCTCAGGTGGCCCTCGTGCTGATCGAACACGGAGTCCGGGCGCGTTAAGAAGTCCTCGATGGCCAGCTCCTCGTCGAGCGGCGCACGACAGTTCAGCGCCACCACGACCGGCTTGCCCCGGAAGGCCACCGCCCGCAACGCCTGCGCCGTCTCTTCCTGGAAGGAGTCGTTGCTCGCGACCCACACTACGAGGTCGGCACCAGGCACCTCGGCCATAGCCAGGGCCACGTCCTGGGCGCCGTCCTTGGCCCCGACCCCGGGAGTGTCGACGACCTCGACGTCAGGCAGGTCAAGAGCCGGCGCCGCGAACACGTCTCGCGTCGTTCGCTGTGCACCCACCCCGATCCGTTCGGCGAAGCCACCGGTTAGTGCGGCGAGCAGCGTGCTCTTGCCCGCCATGGTCCGCCCCATGAGGAGAATCCGCATTGGAGGGGAGCTCGACGGGCCATCGCTGATCTCCGAGGGCATGAGAAGGCCGTCGAACGGCCGGGTCATCTCCTCGGCCACGACGGCTACCCGTGCGGCCCTGTAGGCGTCGCTCAACGCACCTCGGCATGCAGCCACAGCCTGCGAATGGGCCGGCAACGGGTCCTCGCTCTTCGGCTCTACGCCGAAGAACTGCTCTTTCACGGCAGGGCACCACTCCTGCCGGGACTTCTTGCCACTGTCCCCGCTCACGCAGGCCCCTCAATGAAGCAGCCATCCGATCTTCAGCGGGCAGCCCGCGCCTACCCCACCGCGATCTGACTATAGATGCCGACGCCGGCACGGCGTGGCCATCTCGTCGGGTTCTCCCTTGCGTGATCGACCAAGGCCCGCGCTGTTGCCCACGCTGGGCAGCGGACGCCTGAAACACGAACCGCTCGGCCTGCCCGGCACTGAGATGGCCCCCAGACACACCATAGAGTCGCTCACAGGCGAGCCCCTGGGGGTTCTCCTGTGGTGACAGGAGACCCGGCTGGCCGCCGCTGTCCGCCGTGGCGGCGACGCCTGGGTGTCAGCAGCCGTGTCCTGTCGCCTGGGGCTCCGGATCACTTCCCGGCCGTCGCGCCCTGTGTGGGTTTCGGCAGGTCCGGGAGCGACGGCCACAGCGTGCCGAACGGGCCGGTGATGGCCACGCGCCGGTACATCGGGTCTTTGCGTTCCGGTGCTTGCCACAGGTGGACGACGTCACCGGCGACGAGCCGGGAACGGCCGCGGAACGCCTCCAGGACCACGACCCCGGCGTGGTCAGCCCGCTCCACATGCCAGCGCTGCTCGTCGTGCTCGATGCCGAGAACCGTGACGGTGGTCGGCACCCCGTGGCGCACGACGTGCCGGCAGCCCTGCGGGATCTCGCCGAACGAGATCCAGGCGCCGCTACTTCCCAGAAGAGCGCAGAAGCCGAGGATGAGCGCCAGGCCGAGCCCTGAACCACTGCCGTCAGCCCCGGCGACGACAGCGCCCACGACGAACCCGCCTGTTGCCGCCACAGCGACGACACCGCCCGCTGCGGACGCACGCCCGAGCGGGCTGTTCCACAGCCATCGGGGCGGCGCCGGCGCACCTGCCTTGACATCGATCCTCGGGCGCCCCGGAACCAAGCCGGACGCCCAGGGCAAGGCCCCGGACAGCATTCGCCTACGGGCGGGCACGAACACCGCGACCGCGACGACCCACGACGCTGAGCCCACCCAGTCAGTGACGGGAGACGGGAGGACACCGAGGATCGCGATCCACCCGGCGAACACCAGGATGGCCACCAGGACCGGAACCGGTGACCGCCGAAGCATGCGCAGCCAGACCGTGAACGTCCGTGCCGTCGGCACGAGAGTCGTGGCCGCGGCGGCGGTTGTCGTGTCGGCGGAGCTCGAGGGTACGTCGCCAGCGGCAGGCGTCACCGCGACGCCAACCGTGACGCAGCGTCCGTTGCTCCGGCCGATCCAGCGTTCGTCACCACGGCAGAGTAGGGCTCCACGCATCGCGTGAGCACCCGAACGCGCAGCAGGCCGTGACGGCCGCCGGACGCCGCAACCAGCCAGCGCACGTGCCACGGCCCCTGTCCCGCACCCGTGCGGCGTCACGCCAGTAGCGCGCAGGCCCGGCGGGCGACGGTCAGACGTGTGACCGGTCGCCGTTCCTGCCTGAGTTGCTCACGGGCGAGGCGCTGGAGCCGCACCCGGTCCCCGTCCACTTCCGCCAGACGTGCCTCCAGCGCGGCCAGTTCGTCAGTTGCGAACTCCCCAGCCACACCTGCTTGAGGGGCGGTCGTCAGCTCCCACCATGGCCCCGGGCAGGGCAGTCGTGCTGGGCTTCGGGTCACCGGGTCGGCCGCCAACGACAAGAGCGCCGGGACCGCGATGTCCGCGGCCAGGCCCCGATCAAGGACAGCGTCCGCGAGGACCCCGAGGAGGGCGGTCTCAGTCCACAGCCGCGCGGGCAGCCCGAGGTGCTCCCGGAGCTCGACACACCGGGCAGCCACGTCCGCCATGTCCGGGTGCCCGACCGCCTCCAGCAAGCGAGCGTGCCGCTGCTCGACCCCGTCGCTCGACCGGCGCGGTCCGCGGCCGCTGGCCGCGGGCGACGTGGAGGGCCGGGGAGGAGGGTTCTTCCTCTGGGTCAAGCACTCTGGGTCGGGCCGCAGATCTGCGGCCACCCTGGCCGCATCCGTGCGGCCACCCCCGGCCGCAGAATTGCGGCCATCCTCGGCAGTGCCCGAGCGAGCACGCGCGCTCGGGGCCGTGCGGGCGGTCGGTGGTTGAGAGGGGGTGGCCGCAGATCTGCGGCCACCCCCTCCGCTAGCGGCTCGCAGACCGGAGCAGGCGGTTTCTGACGGGGCGCCTGGTGCACCCGACAGCGCGCCGGATCCCGAGCCAGGCGCGGCGGTGCGGACGACGTACCGGTTGGTGAGGTTGACCAGTCCATGCCGGCGGCGCTCGACCACCACCGCCCCGACCGCGACCAGTTCCTTCATTGCTCGGTCGACCGTGTCGGTGGACCGCTTCCGCAGCCGCTGCGCGAGCAGCCGCCGGCTCGGCATCCTCGCCCCTGACGTCTGCCCGTACCGCAGCAGCACCGCGTACAACCGGACCGCCACGTCGGAGACGTCCGCGTCGAGCAGCCACTCCGGGACGATCGCGAACCGGTCCTCCACGACCAGCAGGTCACGCTGGACCGTGTCGGCTCTGTCGTCCGTGCCGCTGGCGTCTGGGCCGACCTCGCTCATGCGGGCTCCGCGTTGGCTCGTCGACACCCACGACGCCGACGGCGGGGTCGCCAGGACGCGGCCGGTGCCGGGGTCGAGCACCTGGACCCTCGCCTGCAACGCGAGCGGTGGGCCGTACTCTTGGTTGCCTATGCTCTGTGGGGATGCTGAAAGAGTCATCACGTCCGAGGCTCCTGACATCGAGCCCGCACCAAACCGACGATCGACTCGCCGGGCGGGCCGGTTTACGGGGAACGGAACGAGCCCTTCCGGCGTCCAGAGCACTGCTCTCGCCGGTGGTCACTTTGGTGGTCACTACGTCTCTCCGCAGCGACCCGCCAGGACCGGAGCCGTTCCTACGTCATCTGGCCTCTGACCAGCACGAACACCGATCTAGACCGCACCTGCGACTACCCACCCAAACGGGACGGGCATCGGTTCCTAAACCGTGTGTCGGAGGTTCGAGTCCTCTCGGGGGCACGCCTGACCTGCGCTTTTGTCGTAGATCATTGGCTTCATGCATCGTTTTCGGGTCAAGTGGTCACTTTGGTGGTCACAACAGGACCCACTCAAACCGGACGACAGCCATTGCGGACGCGAAAACCGATGGTCCAGGTACGGAGCAGTACGGACTGGAACGTCGCAGGGTGTCTCACAGCCTGTTCCGTGGGTCGATCCACCATCTGCATCCGGGCAACGGCCAGCTGGAAGGGATCATCGCACCATCGCTTTCGGCGTATGCGGCGACGATCGAGAGGGCGTCGCAGCAAGGATGGCCGTCCTGCACAGGCGGTGATCCACCGCCGGGCGTCGCCCCGTCGGCGCGTACCTCATGACCGATGGTCAGGCAGGGCGACCGTTGCGGTCGGACGCGACGACGCGCCTAGGGCATGTGCTTGTCCACCAGCACAACCCGTTGGGGCGCAGGGCCTGTGGAGGTCGCCACACCCGGGCCGGTGCCCGGCTGTCCGGGACGGGTCGAGAGCGGCGGGGATGCGACGAAGGACCCGAGGGCGGCTCCAGGGCGATATGGGGGCGGCGGATGCCCGACTCGAGCGGGCACGGTCGCGACGACGCCCCGGGGGTCCCAGACGGCTCCGTGCTCGAGCAATGCGCCGTCTCCGCGGGGGCCGAATGAGAAGTCTCTAATGTCGGTCTAACGACCGGCTCAGGGCGGCGCGCAAGGCTTCCGGGACAAGGACCGAGGGGTCCCTGATCGTCCAGACCGGAGAGGTCCGTGCCCCCATGAGTCTGCCCCTGCACCCGCTCGTCGTCCACGCTGCGACCGTGCTGCTGCCCCTGTCGCTGCTCGGCGTCGTCGTCGCCGTCCTGGTCCCCCGGCTGCGCCCCCGGCTCGCCGGGTTGTCGGTACTCGGCCTTGTCGCCGCGGCCGCAGCGGCGTGGGTCGCCGAGGAGACGGGCGAGTCGCTCGCCGACCAGGTCGGCGTCGCGCAGGACCACGAGCGCTACGGCGAGATCCTCCCGGTCCTCGCCGTCCTGGCTCTCGTCGTGTCCGGTGCGTGGTGGCGGCTGCAGCGCAGCCCGGTCGCAGGCGCCCCCTCGTGGGCGCCCCGGGCCGCCGGCGCCGGTGTCGTCGTCGTCGCCCTCGTCACCACCTGGTTCACCGTGCTCGCCGGGCACAGCGGTGCCGTCTCCGTCTGGGAGTCCAAGACGGCAGCCCAGGAGTCCGCGGCGGCCAGCGCACCCGCGACGACGACGCCGGGCGGGGGGACGGCGACCGCACCCGCCGCCGGCAGCCAGTCTCCCGCTGCTGCGGCGTCCGGCGGCAGCGGCCCGACGTCGGCCGACGTGGCGAAGCACAACTCCCGCACCGACTGCTGGTCGGTCGTCGACGGAACCGTCTACGACCTCACGTCGTGGATCGGTGCGCATCCCGGCGGCCCCGGCACGATCACCGGGATGTGCGGGGTCGACGCGTCAGCGGCCTTCCGCGGCCAGCACGCCACCAAGGCCGGCCCCGCCGCCGCGCTCGCGAAGTACGCCGTTGGACCGCTCGCAACCGGTACTGCCGGGTCAGCCACAGCCGGCCCGACGGCCGCCGCTCCCGTCGCGGCGGCCCCGACGACGCGGTACACCCGGGCCCAGGTCGCCAGCCACTCCTCGACGTCCAACTGCTGGTCGATCGTCGAGGGCAAGGTCTACGACCTCACCCAGTGGGTGTCTCGACACCCCGGCGGCAGCGAGGGCATCGTCGAGATGTGCGGCGGGAACGGCGGCGAGTTCCTCGAGGAGCACTCGCGGGACGCCGCAGCGCGGAAGGTCCTCGCCGGCTACCAGGTCGGCGTGCTCGCCTGAGCCGGCCGATCTGCACGCCGCCGCACGGACGTCGCGACCAGGGACAGTGGAGCACCCAGCCCGGATCGTTCCGTTGTGCGCCGGGCAAGTCCGAACCAGGGCGCGGCCCGCATGGCCTGTGGAGCGCACAACGCGTTCCCCAGCACTCGTCGTGGCCATCCCGGCATCGCCTCTCCTGATGCGGACCGGGCGCAGACACCCCACGTGCCGCCTGCGGGAGAAGTCCTGCTCCTGCTGGACGGCACAGGAGATGGCCGCGCACCGCCGGATCATCGATCGAGGGCAATGCCAGCGCTTCTTCTGCCACAGGTATCCCCGTGGCAGGGCGACCGTTGCCGAGAACACCGATGGGCTGCTGCGTCGGTGTCTCGCTCAGGGAGCAACCTGCGCGGCGGCGGCGCCGACCGGCTCGCCGCAGTGGCCGCCGAGTCGAACCCCTTGGTCTTCCTTGCTGCCTCATGGTCGGGGACGTTTGCCCATGTCGACCAACGACCAGGGGAGGCAGGGTGGGTGCTGTCGGTCCAGGACCGGGGATAGCCGTCCAGGACCGGCGGGCAAGAACGCGGCGCCTGCCTCGCCAAGGACGGGGCCTTCCTTGAGGTGGGGTTGACGGGCACGTGATGTCGCCAGAACGCTTCCTCCGCGACCCTGAGGCATGACTGAGGTCGACCAACGTCGTGACCTCGGGTTCGAGCCCCGGCCCCGGGGCCGCCATCGCGCGCCGGACGACGACCAGGCAGATGTTCGGGAAGGGGCGGCCGGTCTGGCCGATCGCTTCCGCCATCACGCCGAGAGCGGTTTCTGCGTCATCTGCGGGAGCGTGTGGCCGTGTGCGCGGTCGCGGCGCGGGGACGGCCCGGCCCACACCCAGCGAAACCCACCCGAGGCCGGGTCGGGCCGCACTCGGCAACAGCTCAGCGCTCCTTGACCGTGGGTCCCCTTCGACGGCCGCATGCAGCCTTTGCCGGGGCTGCCCCGCCGCGAACTCGTGCCCTTCGGCCTTGAGCCGACAGATCACGAAGGGCGTCCAGCAGCGCTCGGGAGGTGAACCCGGACTGCGCGGAGATCCGGCATGTGCGCCGGTAGGTCCCGGAGGCTCTGGCGTGTCCGCGGCTAGCTGGAAAGCAACACAAGGAGTCCACATGGCCGCCCGCGCCGCACCACTGCCACCGAAACTGGCCGGCCAACCACGGTCCGCCGCTTCCCGCGGCCCACACTGACCGGCGACCCTCCGGACAAGACCTCACGAGCCTGGCCGCCGATCATCGCATCAGCATGTCGACGCATAGCCGGTCAGGCTCCAACCCCCGGCGACCGGCACAGCGACGACGGCGACGTGCTCGTTCCAGTCCGTGTAGTGCTCGAAACGGCGGCTGCCGTCAGATCGCACCCGGTACTCGGTGTACGGGCGCCTGCCGCTCGGGACGTCGAGCGGTGCCGCGTCGGCGGAGACGAGGAACGCTCGCAGCGCCTCCACCGGGGTCGCGAACGTGCGGGAGGAGTACCGCAGGGTCGGCGTCGCCTGGTCCATCGACGAGTTGCCGTCGGCGCACAGGATCGACTGCGCCACCGGGACCGGGCCAGGGACTGCGACGGTGCGTTCGATCAACGGATCCAGGTCGAACCAGGCCGCCGAACGGTCGACCCTGTACCCGACGGTCTCGGTGACCCCGCCGCTGGTCGTCAACCGCACCTGCACCTTGTCGCACGGCCACGCCGGCATCGACCCGATCCCACGCTTGAGGGTCAGCGTGTACTGAACGGCCCG
>NZ_MWLN01000123.1 GCF_002198655.1 Kineosporia sp. A_224 | reverse complement strand
CGCGGAGGCGGCGGCCGGCCCACGGCTGCGCGCCGCCGGTCGCGAGCGCCAGGCCGCAGCCGGCGAGGACGGCGAACAGGGCCGAGGCCCGGCCGCCGGCGACGACCTCCGCGAGCGGGGCCGGGTCGCCGGGGCCGGTGCCCGGCCACACGTGGGTGGCGACCATCCCGACGAGAGCGACACCGCGGGCCGCGTCGACGCCGCGCAGCCGGGGCCGCGGGCCGGGCGGCGGCACCCGGACCTGCTCGGCCACCTCCTGCCCGGCCGTGTCGCCCACGGGTGCGTCGTCCACGGGTGGCCCGGCGGTCAGCCGTCGAGGGACGCCACGAGGCGGGTGACACCGACCTCGCGGCCGTCGGCCGCCTCGAGGGTGCGGTGCGCGCCGTCCGGGGCCGCGCCGGCGGACGCGAGGAAGCCGCGCAGGGCCGTGTCGTCGTCCGGTACCCAGGCCCGCAGCGTCGTCACGCCGGCCGAGCGCAGGGTGTCCGCCCCGGCCGCGAGCAGCCGGGACCCGTGGCCCGCGCCGCGGTGCGCGGGGTCGACCGCGAGGACGACGAGGTCGCCGTCGTCCGGCCCGGCGTCCGGGTCGCCGCTCGGGGCGACCGCCGCGAAGCCGACGACCGCGCTCCCGGCGCAGGCCACGAGCACGCTGTGCCGCGCCGACGGCGGCCGGGCGACCGCCTCGTGCCAAGGCTGCGCGAGGTCGTCCGCGCTGAGCCGCCCGAGCGCGTCGGCGTCGAGGACGTCGGCGTAGGCCGCCCGCCACGCGCGGGCCTGGACGGCGCCGATCGCCGGGGCGTCCGCCGGCCGGGCCGGGCGGACGGAGGCGTCGGCGGTCGGGGGCCGCAGCACGTCCGCGGTCTCGTCGGGGGCATCCACGACGGCAGTGTCTCCCGGGTCGGGCCGTCCCGGCACGTGGACCTCGCGGGACGGCCGTGCGGGTGGTCCGCCGGTGGTGTCCGTCACGTCCGCCGCCGGGGCGGGCGCCGTGCGGTCGGGCGGCGGCCGCGGCGCGGGTTAGCGTCGGGAGGTGACCTCTCTCGACGCCGGCCCCGCGGGCCGTACCGACGCCGACGGCGCGCTCTTCGACGGTGCCGTCTTCGACGCGGTCCTCTTCGACATGGACGGCACGCTCGTCGACTCGACGCGGTCCGTGCAGCGGTCGTGGCTGGAGTGGGCGGGGGAGTACGGCGTCCCGCTCGACCGGCTCACCGGCTGGCACGGCGTCCCGGCGAAGCAGATCATCGCGACCGTCGTCGACGACCCCGCCCGGCACGCCGACGCGCTCGCCCGGATCGAGGCGCTGGAGATCGAGGACGCCGCGGGCGGCATCCTCGTGCTCCCCGGTGCGGTCGAGGCGCTCGCCGCGCTGCCCGCGGGCCGGGCCGCCGTCGTCACCTCCTGCACGCGGCTCCTCGCGCACGCCCGGATCGCGGCCGCCGGCCTCGTCGCGCCCGGCGTCGTCGTCACCGCGAGCGACGTGACCCACGGCAAGCCCGACCCGGAGCCGTTCGTGCTCGGGGCCCGCCGGCTCGGCGCCGACCCGGTCCGCTGCCTCGTCGTCGAGGACGCCCCCGCCGGTCTGGTGGCAGGCCGGGCGGCCGGCGCCGCGACGCTCGCCGTCGTCACGACGCACCCGGCGGGCGAGCTCGACGCGGACGTCGTCGTGCCCACGCTCGTGGACGTCCGGTTCGTCACCGGGCCGGGCGGCGTCCGGGTGGTCGCCGCCGGCTGACAGCTGACGGTCCGACGACGGTCCGGCGACGGTCCGACGGCGCTCCGGGGCGTCGTCGGTGGGCGCCGCTAGGCTGCGGCGCACTGACGAGGAGGCGACGTGGGCGAGCAGACGACGGTGGACATCGCGGCGGCGGAGCGTGGGGAGCCGGACACCCAGTACGAGGCCCTCCTGCGGCGGGTCCTGGAGACCGGGGCCCCCAAGGAGGACCGGACCGGCACCGGCACGGTGAGCACGTTCGGCGAGCGGTTGCGCTACGACCTCTCCCAGGGGTTCCCGCTGGTGACGACGAAGCGCGTGCACTTCAAGTCGCTCGCTGTCGAGCTGCTCTGGTTCCTGCGGGGCGGCACGAACGTGCGCTGGCTGCAGGAGCAAGGCGTGACGATCTGGGACGAGTGGGCCTCCGACACCGGCGACCTCGGCCCCGTCTACGGCAAGCAGTGGCGCTCCTGGCCGACCTCCTCCGGGGACGTCGACCAGCTCGGGGCGGTCGTCGAGACGCTGCGGACCGACCCGGACTCGCGCCGGATGGTCGTCTCGGCATGGAACGTCTCCGACCTGCCGCAGATGGCGCTGGCGCCCTGCCACCTGCTCTTCCAGTTCTACGCGGCCGGCGGGCGGCTGTCCTGCCAGGTCTACCAGCGCAGCGCGGACATGTTCCTCGGCGTCCCGTTCAACATCGCGAGCTACGCGCTGCTCGTCCACCTCGTCGCGCAGCAGGTCGGCATGACCCCGGGCGACCTCGTGTGGGTCGGCGGCGACTGCCACGTGTACGCCAACCACGTCGACCAGGTCCGCGAGCAGCTGGGCCGGGAGGCGTTCGCCTTCCCGACGCTCGAGGTGGCCCCCGCCGCGTCGCTCTTCGACTACACGTACGACCACTTCCGGGTCGTCGACTACCGGCACCACCCTGCGCTGCGCGCCCCGGTCGCGGTGTGAGCGCGAGGCTCGTCTGGGCGCAGAGCACGAACGGGGTCATCGGGGTCGGCGGAACGCTGCCCTGGCACCTGCCGGAGGACCTCAAGCACTTCTCCCGCCTCACGACGGGATCGGTCGTCGTCATGGGCCGCCGGACGTGGGAGTCGCTGCCGCCGAGGTTCCGGCCGCTGCCGGGCCGCACGAACGTCGTCCTCACCCGGAGCCCGGGCTACGACGCCCCGGGGGCCCAGGTCGTCGGCTCGGTCGGCGAGGCGCTGGCCCGGCACCCGGACCCGTGGGTCATCGGCGGCGCCGAGGTCTACGCCGCGTTCGCGGCCGCGGCCGGCACCGCGGTCGTCACCACGGTCGACCTCGTCGTCGACGAGACGGGGGAGGACGTCGTCCGGGCGCCCGTGCTCGGGCCGGGCTGGGCCGTCGGCGAGCGGGTCCCCGCCCAGGGCTGGAGCGTGTCCACGACCGGCCTCCGGTACGCGGTGACGACGCGCACCAGAGTGTGACGCGCGTCACTTCCTGCCTGTGAGCAGTCCGTGTAACGGGCGGCACGCGCTGTGCGATGTACCTGCGGAATCCCGGTGCTGCCCGGACCCCCGAGCGGTCAGCACCGGGATTCTTCGTCCCCGGCGGCCCGCCGGGCGGCCTCCGGCCGGTGCCGGCACCACCCCGGGTGAACACGCCCGACGTCCCGGGCGCGCCGGGCGGTAGCGTTGGCCGCATGTCGCCGTCCTCTGCCGCGCCCTCGACGGGCCGCCCGTTCGGCGCGGTGCTCACCGCGATGGTCACGCCGTTCACCGCCGCGGGCGAGGTCGACCTCGACGCGGCCGGGGCGCTCGCGGAGCACCTCGTCGGGCTCGGGCACGACGGGCTCGTCGTCTCCGGGACCACGGGGGAGTCGCCGACGACGTCCGACGCCGAGAAGGAGGCCCTGCTGCGGGTCGTCCTCGAGGCGGTCGGCGGTCGGGCGCGCGTCGTCGCGGGCGTCGGCACGAACGACACCCGGCACACCGCCGAGCTCGCGCGCGAGGCCGAGAAGGCGGGTGCCCACGGGCTGCTCGTCGTCACGCCGTACTACAACAAGCCGCCGGCCGAGGGCCTCGTCGCGCACTTCACGACCGTCGCCGACGCGACCGACCTGCCGGTCATGGTGTACGACATCCCCGGCCGGGCCGGCGTCCGGATCACGACCCCGGTGCTCCTGCGGATCGCCGGGCACGACCGGATCGTCGCGGTGAAGGACGCCACCGGCGACCTCTTCGCCGGGTCCGAGGTCATGGCCCGTACGGCCCTCGTCTACTACTCCGGGGACGACGCGCTCAACCTCGCCTGGCTCGCGCACGGCGCGGCCGGGGTCGTCAGCGTCGTCGGCCACGTCGCCGGAGCGCAGTACGCCGAGATGGTGCGCGCGATGGACGCCGGCGACGTCGCCGGTGCCCGCGCCGTCCACGACCGGCTCATCCCCGCGGTCACCGCGATCATGACCCGTACCCAGGGCGCGATCATGGCCAAGGCCGCCCTAGAGCTCCAAGGAGTCCTCACGAACCGCACCATGCGTCTGCCCCTGGTCCCCGCCACCGACGAGCAGGTCTCCGCCCTGCGCACCGACCTCGTCGCGGCGGGCCTCCTGTGAGCCACCCGCACCCCGAGCTCGGCCCGCCCCCCGTCCTGCCGGCCGGCGCCCTGCGCGTCGTCCCGCTCGGCGGGCTCGGCGAGGTCGGCCGCAACATGTCTGTCCTCGAGATCGACGGCAAGCTGCTGATCATCGACTGCGGCGTCCTGTTCCCCGAGGACCACCAGCCGGGCGTCGACCTGATCCTGCCCGACTTCACCTACATCGCCGACCGGATGGCCGACGTCGTCGCGGTGGTGCTCACGCACGGCCACGAGGACCACATCGGCGCCGTCCCGTACCTGCTCCGGCTGCGGCCGGACCTGCCGCTCATCGGCTCCCAGCTCACCCTGGCGTTCGTCGAGGCGAAGCTGCGCGAGCACCGGATCCAGCCGCTCACCCTGGCGGTCAAGGAGGGCCAGGTCGAGCGCCTCGGCCCGTTCGAGTGCGAGTTCGTCGCGGTGAACCACTCGATCCCGGACGCGCTCGCGGTCGCCGTCCGGACCGCCGCCGGCACGGTGCTCCACACCGGCGACTTCAAGATGGACCAGCTCCCGCTCGACGGCCGGATCACCGACCTGCGCGCCTTCGCCCGGCTCGGCGAGGCCGGCGTCGACCTGTTCATGGTCGACTCCACGAACGCCGAGGTCCCCGGCTTCACGGTCTCCGAGCGGGAGATCACCCCGGTCCTCGACCGGGTCTTCTCCGGCGCCGACCGGCGGATCATCGTCGCGAGCTTCGCCTCCCACGTGCACCGGGTGCAGCAGGTCCTCGACACCGCCGTCGCGCACGGCCGCAAGGTCGCCCTCGTCGGCCGCTCGATGGTCCGGAACATGGGCGTCGCGAAGGACCTCGGCTACCTGCACGTGCCGGACGGCGTCCTCGTCGACATCAAGGCGACGGACGACCTGCCCGACGACCAGATCGTGCTCATGTGCACCGGCAGCCAGGGCGAGCCGATGGCGGCGCTGTCCCGGATGGCGAACGGCGACCACCGGGTGCGCGTCGGTCGCGGCGACACCGTGATCCTCGCGTCGTCGCTCATCCCGGGCAACGAGAACGCGGTCTACCGGGTCATCAACGGCCTCACCCGGCTCGGCGCGAAGGTCGTGCACTCGGGCAACGCCCGGGTCCACGTCTCCGGCCACGCCAGCGCCGGCGAGCTCCTCTACTGCTACAACATCGTCCGGCCGCGCAACGTCATGCCGGTCCACGGCGAGGTCCGGCACCTCGTCGCGAACGCCGAGCTCGCGGTGAAGACGGGCGTCCCCGAGGACCGCGTCGTGCTCTGCGAGGACGGCGTCGTCGTCGACCTCGTCGACGGCGTCGCCCGGATCACCGGCAAGGTCGAGTGCGGCTACGTCTACGTCGACGGCTCGAGCGTCGGCGAGATCACCGAGGTCGACCTCAAGGACCGGCGGATCCTCGGCGAGGAGGGCTTCATCTCCATCGTCGTCGTCGTCGACTCCGGCAGCGGCAAGGTCGTCGCCGGCCCGGACATCCACGCCCGCGGCTTCGCCGAGGACGAGGCCGTCTTCGACAAGGTCAAGCCGCGGATCACCGACGCCATCGCGGCCGCGGTGACCGAGGGCATGACGGACTCCCACCAGCTGCAGCAGGTCGTGCGGCGGGTGGTCGGGCGCTGGGTCAACGAGTCCTACCGGCGCCGGCCGATGATCATCCCGCTCGTCGTCGAGGCGTGAGCGAGGGGTCGACCGGGGGTACGCGGGCGCAAACGGCACGGCAGACCGGCCGGGTCGTCTGCGTCGGGGGAGCGGTCGTCGACCGGCTCCTCCACCTCCTCGCGCCCGCGGTGCCGGGGACGTCGAACCCCGCGCGGGCCGCGGCGTCCTACGGCGGGGTGGCCCGCAACGTCGCGGAGAACCTCGCCCGGCTCGGGGCCGACGTCGCGCTCGTCGCGTGCGTCGGGGACGACGCCGCGGCGCCCGGGCTGCTCGCGCACGCGGCCGCGGCCGGGGTCGACGTCGCCGGGGTCCGCCGGGTGCGCGGTGCTACGACGGCCGAGTACGTCGCCGTCATCGCGCCGTCCGGCGACCTCGAGATCGGGGTCGCGGCGATGGACGTCCTCACGCAGGTGACCCCCGACGACGTCGCGGCCGCGATCGCCGGCGGCCCGGCCGTGGCGTGGGTCTTCCTCGACTGCAACCTCACAGCCGAGGCGCTCGCGGGCAGCATCGCGGTGTGCCGGGCGGCCGGGGCCAGGGTCGCGGTCGACGCGGTGTCGACCGCGAAGGCCGTGCGGCTGCCCGCGGACCTCACCGGGGTCGACGTCCTGTTCTGCAACGTCGACGAGGCGCGGGCGCTCGCGGCCGCCACCGGTGCGGTGCTCACCGTCGGGCCGGACGACGGGGGGTGGGAGACCGAGCTCGCCGCGGCGGCGCAGCGCCGCGGCGCCGCGGCCGTCGTCCTCACCCGCGGCCCGCGCGGGCCGCTCGTCGTCACCGCGACGGAGCTCGCGTCGATGAACGTCGTCCCGGTCGACGCCGTCGACGTCACCGGCGCCGGCGACGCCCTCGTCGCGGGCACCCTCGCCGGCCTGCTCGCGGGCAAGGACCTGCCCCGCGCCGTCGGCCTCGGCACCCGGGTCGCCGCGCGCACCGTCATCTCCGAGCACACCGTCGTCCCCGACCTGACCCCTGAGGACCTGCTGCCATGACCGTCGTCCCGCCCGCCGCCGCCCCGCCCGTCGAGCTCGCCCCCGAGGTCGCGCAGGCGCTCGCCGAGGGCCGGCCGGTCGTCGCGCTCGAGTCGACGATCATCACCCACGGCATGCCGTACCCGGCGAACCTGGAGACGGCGCGTGGCGTGGAGGACGTCGTCCGCGCGAACGGCGCGACCCCGGCGACGATCGCGGTCCTCGACGGCCGGCTCTGCGTGGGGCTCGACGACGAGGCGCTCGAGCGGCTCGCGCGCTCGGCCGAGGGCGCGGACGGCACCCACGACGGTGGTGGCGAGGTCGTCAAGGCGTCCCGCAAGGACCTGCCGGCAGTCGTCGCGCGCGGGGCGACGGCCGGGACGACGGTCGCGGCGACGATGTACCTCGCCCACCTCGCGGGCGTGCGGATCTTCGCGACCGGCGGCATCGGCGGCGTGCACCGCGGCGCCGAGCACACCTTCGACGTCTCGGCCGACCTCGACGAGCTCGGCGCCACCCCGGTGACCGTCGTGTGCGCCGGCGCGAAGTCGATCCTCGACCTGCCGAAGACCCTCGAGGTGCTCGAGACCCGCGGCGTGCCGGTCATCGGCCTGGGCACCGACGAGTTCCCGGCCTTCTTCTCCCGTACGTCCGGCCTGCCCGTCGACCACCGCGTCGACACCCCGGAGCAGCTCGCCGCCGTCCTCGTCGAGCACCGCCGGCTCGGCCTGCGCGGGGGAGTGCTCGTCGCGAACCCGATCCCCGAGGCCGACGCGATCCCCGCCGAGGAGATCGACGCCCGGATCGACGAGGCGATCGCCGACGCCGAGCGGGCGGGCATCACGCGCAAGGAGGTCACGCCCTACCTGCTCGCCCGGATCAACGAGCTCACCGACGGGCGCAGCCTCGTCGCGAACATCGCCCTCGTCCGCAACAACGCCGCCGTCGCGGCCCGGACGGCCGTCGCGCTGGTGGCGCTCGGCGGCTGACGCCCGCGGCGGTGGGACCCGACCACGGTCAGGCACCCGGTATGCACCCTGGCGAGGGCGGTTTGTCCGGTTCCACGGTGCACATCTGGTGCCTGAGCGCTTCTGTCGGGTGCTAGGGCACGGTCGTGAGCACCCTGCGTGATGGTGGGTGCGCGTCACGGCACGACGAGCGGTCACTGCGCCACGGCGTGTGACACGTGTGGCGGATGTGAAGTTCGCGTAGCCTCGCGAGCATGGCGACCCGGACGTCCTCCTCGAGCGGACGCGGCTCGGACGGCCCGGCACGCGGCACCGGCCGCACGGCGTCCGGCCGCCCCGTCGCGACCGGCGGTGCCCGCACCGGCACCCGGTCGACGTCCGCCTCGCCCCGCGGCACCTCCGGCCGGACGGCGTCCGGCACCGCCCGTGGCGGCCGGACGACGAGCCCCCGCGGTCGCACGACCGGCTCGTACCCGCGCCGCACCGGCCCGCCGTGGCCGGTCCGCGCCGTGACCGCGGTCTGGATGGGCGCCGCGCACGTCGTCGGCGGGACCGCCCGCGCGATCGGCACCGGGGCCCGTGAGCTCGACCCGGCGCACCGCCGCGACGGCTTCGGCTTCCTCCTCATCGCTGTCTCGATCATCGTCGCCGCCCGCGAGTGGTGGGGCCTCGACGGCCGGTTCGGGGACGGCGTCCACGCCGTCGTCGCCGGCACCTTCGGCCGGGTCGGGCTCGCCGTGCCGCTCGTGCTCCTGTGGCTCGGCGTCCGGCTGCTGCGGCACCCGGAGAAGGTGCAGGAGAACAACCGGGTCGCCGTCGGCCTGCTCGCCATGGCGGTCGCAGCGACCGGGCTCGTCCACCTCGCCTCCGAGTCGCCGGCGCCGCCGTCGGGCGCGACGAAGATGCGCGCCGCCGGCGGCATGATCGGCTACCTCGCGTCGTCCCCGCTGGAGTCCGCGGTGACGACCTACGCGGCCGTCCCGATCCTCGCCCTCCTCGCGTTCTTCGGCCTGCTCGTCATCACCGCCACCCCGGTGCACGCCATCCCGGACCGGCTCGGCTACCTCTACGACCGGCTCACCGGGCACGTCAACCCGGACGGCGAGGACCTCGACGACAGCGACATCTCCTCGGCCCGGCACGCGCTGCGCCGGCGGCAGAAGAAGGCCGAGGAGGACGGCTACGTCGGCGACGAGGCCTACGAGACGGCGCTCGTCACCGCACCCGGAAAGGGCGGCAAGAAGGCGCGCCCGGGGGAGAAGCGCCCGACCGGGCTCGACGACGCGATCGCCGCGGCGAAGGCCGGCAAGACCGCCGACGTCCCGTTCGACGCGGCCGCCGACGCCGCGGCCGGCACCGCGAAGGCGTCGGCCCGTGCGGGCGCCGCCGCGACCGCGGGCGCCGTCGCCGCCGACCCCACGGTCGAGGCCGCGCCCGGCGTCGTCATGAAGACCCCGCTCGAGGCGCCCCCGACGACCCAGCTCCCGCAGCGGGTCGAGCAGCTCCTGCTCGCGGGCGACGTCACGTACACGCTCCCGCCGTCCGAGATCCTCGCCCCGGGCAGCGCGCCGAAGGCCCGCAGCGCCGCGAACGACAAGGTCGTCGAGGCGCTGACGACGGTCCTCGACCAGTTCGAGATCGACGCCCAGGTCACCGGCTTCTCGCGCGGCCCGACGGTCACCCGCTACGAGGTCGAGCTCGGGCCGGCGGTCAAGGTCGAGCGGGTCACGGCACTGAGCAAGAACATCGCGTACGCCGTCGCGAGCGCCGACGTCCGGATCCTGTCGCCGATCCCCGGCAAGTCGGCGATCGGCATCGAGATCCCGAACGCTGACCGCGAGACGGTCTCCCTCGGCGACGTGCTGCGCAGCCAGGCGGCCCGCAAGGTCGAGCACCCGATGATCATGGGGGTCGGCAAGGACGTCGAGGGCGGCTACGTCGTCGCGAACCTCGCGAAGATGCCGCACCTGCTCGTCGCGGGTGCCACCGGCGCCGGCAAGTCGAGCTTCGTCAACTCGATGATCACGTCCATCCTCATGCGCTCGACGCCGGACGAGGTCCGGATGATCCTCGTCGACCCCAAGCGGGTCGAGCTCACCGCCTACGAGGGCATCCCGCACCTCATCACGCCGATCATCACGAGCCCGAAGAAGGCCGCCGAGGCGCTCGCCTGGGTCGTCAAGGAGATGGACGCGCGGTACGACGACCTCGCGGACTTCGGCTACAAGCACATCGACGACTTCAACAAGGCGGTCCGCGCCGGCAAGGTCGAGCTGCCGCCGGCGAGCCAGCGCAAGCTCACGCCCTACCCGTACCTGCTCGTCATCGTCGACGAGCTCGCCGACCTCATGATGGTCGCCCCGCGCGACGTCGAGGACTCGATCGTCCGGATCACCCAGCTCGCCCGGGCGGCCGGCATCCACCTCGTCCTCGCGACCCAGCGCCCCTCCGTCGACGTCGTCACCGGCCTCATCAAGGCGAACGTGCCGAGCCGGATGGCGTTCGCGACGTCGTCGGTCACCGACTCGCGCGTCGTCCTCGACCAGCCGGGCGCCGAGAAGCTCATCGGCCAGGGCGACGGGCTGTTCCTGCCGATGGGCGCGAGCAAGCCGATGCGCGTCCAGGGTGCCTGGGTCACCGAGACCGAGATCCACCAGGTCGTCGAGCACGTCAAGACCCAGCTCCAGCCGAGCTACCGCGAGGACGTCGCCGTCGTCGCGGTCAAGAAGCAGGTCGACGACGACATCGGCGACGACCTCGACCTGCTCCTGCAGGCCACCGAGCTTGTCGTCACGACCCAGTTCGGCTCGACCTCGATGCTCCAGCGCAAGCTGCGCGTCGGCTTCGCCAAGGCCGGCCGGCTCATGGACCTGCTGGAGTCCCGCGGGGTCGTCGGCCCCAGCGAGGGCAGCAAGGCCCGGGACGTTCTCGTGAAACCGGACGACCTACCCGCCACACTGGCTCTCATGCGGGGAGAGGAACCGCCCGACGACAACGCCGGGCGGGTCGAGGACCTGTGGGAGCCCGGACATGACGACGACTGACATCGGCCCGACCGGCCCCGGCGCGCAGCCGGGCACCGACGGGGCTGCCGACGACGCGCCCGAGCTCCTCGAGCTCGACCTGCTCGTCTGGGACGCGCCGAACATCGACATGACGCTCTCGAACGTCATCGGCGGGCGCCCGACGCCGGCCAGCCGGCCCCGCTTCGACGCCGTGGCCCGCTGGCTGCTCGCCGGCGCGGGGGACCGCGAGGTCGAGGGCTGCGTCTTCGCGAACGTCCCGGCCGGCGGCGCGGTCTCGATGCGCGGCTGGATCGAGGCGATCCGCTCGTTCGGGTACGCCGTCTTCGCCCGGCCCAAGCTCGGGCCCGAGGACGACATCGACGCCGACATGCTCGAGCACATCGCGCACCGGGCGAAGTCGCACCGGCTGCGCAAGCTCGTCGTCGCGAGCGGGGACGGCCGCAACTTCCTCGAGCCGCTCGAGGAGCTCGCCCGCACCGGCGTCGAGGTCGCGGTCCTGTCGTTCTCCGAGGTCGCGGGGTACGCGCAGGAGTCCGACCTCATCACGTTCGTCGACCTCGAGGACGTCCCCGGCGCGTTCATGACGCCGCTGCCGCGGATCCGGCTCGACAACCTGCCCGAGGGCGGCGCCTGGCTCCCGCCGACGCGCTCGATGCGCTCGCTGCTGGACGACGGGCACGGGTCGCACGACTGATCCTGCGCGCGGTGGGCCGCACGGCGCCCGGCGGTTCGGGGGCGCCAGCGCGGCCCACCCGCCGGGCGCGGCTACCCTGACCTGGTGTCCGCACCGCGCAGCGTCGCTCTCGTCACCCTCGGGTGCGCCCGCAACGACGTCGACTCCGAGGAGCTCGCGGGGCGGCTCGAGGCGGCGGGCTGGCTGCTCGTCGACGACGCGGCCGACGCCGACGTCGCGGTCGTCAACACGTGCGGCTTCGTCGAGCAGGCGAAGAAGGACTCCATCGACACCCTCCTGCAGGCCGCCGACGTCCGGGACGACGCGACGACCCGCACGCAGGCCGTCGTCGCCGTCGGCTGCCTCGCGGAGCGCTACGGCGAGCAGCTCGCGGCGTCGCTGCCCGAGGCGGACGCCGTCCTCGGCTTCGACTCCTACGCCGACCTCGCGTCGAGCCTGGAGAAGATCCTCCACGGCGACCGGCCGTCCTCCCACGTGCCCGTCGACCGCCGCACCCTGCTGCCGCTGAGCCCGGCCGCCCGCCAGGGCCGCGGCGTCGCGCTCCCCGGCCACGGCGACGGCTCCGCCGCGGTCGCCGCCGACGGGTCGCACGTCCCCGCCGCGCTGCGCCCGGACGGCGCCGCGACGGCGCCCGCCCCGACCGTCGCCGACCTGCCGGCGGGTGTCGCGCCCGCGAGCGGGCCGCGCGTCGTCCGGCGCCGGCTCGGCAGCCTGCCGTGGGCACCGCTCAAGCTGGCCTCCGGCTGCGACCGGCGCTGCAGCTTCTGCGCGATCCCGGCCTTCCGCGGGGCGTTCGTCTCCCGCCGCCCGGAGGACGTCCTCGCCGAGGCCCGCTGGCTCGCCGACCAGGGTGTCAGCGAGCTCTTCCTCGTGAGCGAGAACTCGACGTCCTACGGCAAGGACCTCGGCGACCTGCGGGCGCTCGAGGCCCTCCTGCCGGCCCTCGCGGAGGTCGACGGCGTCGAACGGGTGCGGGTCTCGTACCTGCAGCCCGCGGAGATGCGCCCGGGCCTGGCCGAGGTCATCACGGGGACGACGGGCGTCGTGCCGTACTTCGACCTGTCGTTCCAGCACTCCTCGCCGTCGGTCCTGCGCCGGATGCGCCGGTTCGGCGGCACCGACGACTTCCTCGCGCTCGTCGAGCGGGTCCGCGCGCTCGCCCCGGACGCCGGGATCCGGTCCAACGTCATCGTCGGGTTCCCCGGCGAGACCGAGGCGGACGTCGCCGAGCTCGAACGCTTCCTCGCCGCGGCCCGGCTCGACGTCGTCGGCGTCTTCGGGTACTCCGACGAGGACGGCACCGAGGCCGCGACGCTGGACGGCAAGGTCGATCCCGACGAGGTCGCCGACCGGGTCTCCCGGGTCAGCGCCCTCGTCGACGAGCTCGTCGCCCAGCGCGCCGAGGACCGGGTCGGCAGCGTCGTCCACGTGCTCGTCGAGGAGCACGAGGACGAGGCGGACGCCGACCTGCCGGGCGGGGCGCAGGGCGTCCCCGTGGGCCGGGCCGCGCACCAGGGCCCGGAGGTGGACGGCGTGACGCGCCTGGTCGGCCTGCTCGCCGGCTCCGACGACCTCGGCGCCGCGACCGGCGTCGACCTCGCGGTCGGGCGGTTCGTCCGCGCGGTCGTCGTCGCGAGCGACGGCCCGGACCTCGTCGCGTGCCCCGACGGGGGGAGCTGACGTGGCCGCCGGCGACAGCGCCNGGACGGCGTCCGGCCGCAGTCGATCGCCGTCGAACGCGCCCGGGAGACGATCGCCCGGGCGAACGAGGTGCGCACCGAGCGCCGCCGCTCCGAGGACGCCGACCCGGTCGCGCTGCCCGTCGCGGTCGGCGTGAGCGTCTGGAACATCGCCAACGCGCTGACGCTGCTGCGGATCATCCTCGTCCCGGTGTTCTTCTGGCTGCTCCTCGCGAGCGCCGACCGGCCGACCTCGTGGCGGTTCGCGGCCGCCGCCTGCTTCGTCGTCGCCGTGGTGACCGACCGGTTCGACGGCGAGCTCGCGCGTCGCCGCGGCCTCGTCACCGACGTCGGCAAGATCGCCGACCCGATCGCGGACAAGGCGCTCATGGGTGCCGCGCTCGTGGGGCTGTCGCTGCTCGACGAGCTGTGGTGGTGGGTCACGGTCGTCGTCCTCGCGCGCGAGATCGGCATCACCCTCATGCGGTTCTTCGTCATCCGGCACGGCGTCATGCCCGCCGGGCGGGGCGGCAAGGCGAAGACCGCCCTGCAGGCCCTGGCGGTGACGCTCTACGTCATGCCGCTGCCGGGCTGGATGCACCCCGTCGAGGTGGTGCTCATGGCCGGTGCGGTCGCGATGACCGTCATCACCGGGGCGGACTACGTCGTCAAGGCCGTGCGGCTCGTCGACGGCAGCGAGCGGACCGCCGCCCGGCGCAAGGCCCGCGCGGCGCGGACCGGCCGCGCCGGCGCGTGACCACGCCCGGGGACGCGCCGGGGGAGGAGGACGTCGCCCGGCTCGCCCGGGAGGTCGTCACGACCCTGACGGCCCGCGGTCTGACGCTCGCCACCGCCGAGTCGCTCACCGGCGGGCTGCTCGCGGCCCGGGTCGTCGACGTCCCCGGCGCCTCCGCGGTCCTGCGCGGCGGGGTCGTCGCCTACGCGACCGACCTCAAGCACCTGCTCCTCGGCGTCGATGCGGACCTGCTCGCGGCCCGTGGCGCGGTCGACCCGGACGTCGCCGCGGCGATGGCGCTGGGCGTCCGGGAGCGGCTCGGCGCCGACGTCGGGGTCGCGACCACAGGGGTCGCCGGCCCGGACCCGCAGGACGGCCACGCGGCGGGCACGGTCTTCGTCGCCGTGAGCCTGTCGCCGGCCCTGGCTGCCGGGGGCGCCGGGGGTGGGCGTGTCGTCCCCCTGCTGCTCGCGGGGGACCGGACGGCGATCCGGACCGCGACCGTCGCCGAGGCCCTCGGGCTCGTCCTCGCGTCGGTCACGGGCTGACGCTGCGGCCGGGCCGTGGCCGGGTCCCGATGACTGTCCGTTTCGTCCCGAGCGCGCCGGAGATCACCGGACGCGGCCTGTTCGCCCACAGCGATGCGCCCCGTTCGCGCAGAGCGATACGCGCACGTGAACGCCGTCACGGCGGAACACGGACGCCGGTGCGGGAGTTCCCCCCACATGAATCCTCGTGCCCATGCAGGGCGTTCGTCGGTGCGGCGGGGTACGGTTGGTGAAAGCCGTACCCGGCGGGATCCCCTGATGACGCCGAGTCACCGGCTCAAGCCGTTGGCCGGGGGTGCCGAGGTACCACCGGAGAGGGTGCAGGCGAGAGGAGGACGGCCCGTGGTTCTGCTCCGACAGGAGATCGGCGACGTCCTGCGCGACGCCCGCCGCCAGCAGGGTCGCACGCTGCGTGAGGTGTCCTCCGTGGCGCGGGTCTCGCTCGGGTACCTCAGCGAGGTCGAGCGTGGCCAGAAGGAGGCCTCGTCGGAGCTCCTCGCGTCGATCTGCGGTGCCCTCGAGGTCCCGCTGTCATCGGTGCTCCGTGAGGTGAGCCACCGGGTCGCCGCGGCCGAGGGCGTGCCCTCCGAGGTCGCGATGTCCGAAGCGGCCATGTCCGGCGTGTCGATGGGCGAGGTCCTCGTCCCCGACACCGTCCCGGACGACCTCGCCGAGCGGGTCGACCTGCGCGCGTCCGGTCTCGTCAGCGCCAGCGCGGCCTGACGCCGAAGGTCCTACGACCAACGGCCCCGGTTACCCGGGACCGAGGTCCCGGGCGGCGTCCCGTCCGGCGCTGCACGGGCACCGTTCGCAGGATGCGGTGGCCCATGCCCGGACGGGCAGGTTGTCTTCCCCACCCTGGTCCGGGCAGGGTCGGGATCATGCTCAAGAAGATCGCCGTGCTCGCCCCGGCCCTGCTCCTCGCCGCCCTCGGGGTGCTCGTCGCCCCGCCTGCCTCGGCGGCCACGGTCCCGGCTGCCCCGACGGGCCTGACCGGCGCGTACACCGGGGGCGGGACGGCGGCCCTCGCGTGGACCGACAACGCCGTCGACGAGGCCGGCTACGAGCTCGAGCTGTGCGTCGCCCTCACCGGCCCCTGCACGACGTTCGTGCAGGCCGTCCGGCTCCCGGCCGGCACGACGACGTTCACCGACCCGGGGATGTCGACCACGACCTACTACCGGGTGCGGGCGGTCAACACGGCCGGTGCCTCGGCGTACTCGAACGTCGCCGCCGTCGGGGTCGGCTTCTCGACGGGCGAGAACCCCACAGCGGTCCTGGCCTCGACGGCCACCTCCGGCACCGCGCCGCTCACCGTCTCGTTCGACGGCGCCGCCTCGACCGGGTTCGCCGGGCAGGCGATCACGAGCTGGACCTGGACCTTCGGTGACGGGACGACCGCCAACGGCGCGCAGGCGAGCCACACCTTCACCGCGGCCGGGACGTACCTCGTCGTCCTCGCGGTGAGCAGCGGGTTCGGCGTCGACCGTGCCTGGGTGCCGGTCTACGTCGAGCAGAAGACCCTCGTCGCGCCGTCCGACCTCGCCGCGACGGCGACGAGCAGGTCCCGCGTCGCGCTGGCCTGGACGAACCCGGTGAGCACGACGACGTCGATCGTCGTCCAGCGCTGCAAGGGCGCCGGCTGCACGACCTTCACGAACCTTCGCACCCTGCCCGCCACCGCGACGACGTACGCCGACACGACGGTGAGCAGCCGCTCGACCTACACGTACCGCCTGCGTGTCACCGACGGCACCCCCGCCACCGCCCTCTCGAACACGGCGACAGCGACGACCCCCCGCTGACGAGAACCCACACGACAGCGGGGTGTTCGGGACGCGGGTCAGGCCTGGGAGGCTTGGCGGGCCTTGATCATCTCGCGCTTGTCCTCGAAGCGGGCGGCCTTCTTGTCGAGGGCGTCCATGAAGGTCGCGAGCTTGTCGCGGGCCTGCTCGCCCTCGGCGGACAGGCCCTCGATGTCGAAGAGCTTCCAGAACTTGAGGACCGGGTTGAGCACCTCGTCGCGGTGGATCCGCAGGTCGTAGATCCCGGCGAGCGCGATCTGCAGCGAGCGCCGGGTGAAGCCCTCGATCGTCGAGCCGGGCATCTGGAAGCCCTCGACGACGTCCCAGACCGCCTGGATCGTCTGGTCCGGCGCGAGCTCGAGCGCCTGGGCGAGCAGGTTGCGGTAGAAGACCATGTGAAGGTTCTCGTCGACGGAGATCCGCGCGAGGAGCTGCTCGCAGAACGGGTCCTCGGTGAACTTCCCGGTGTTGCGGTGCGAGATCCGCGTCGCGAGCTCCTGGAACGAGACGTACGCGACGGTGTGGAGCATGTCGAGCTCGTACGAGCTCTCGAAGCCCTGCGTCATGTGGATCATCCGCTCGCGCTCGAGCGCGACCGGGTCGACGGCCCGGGTCGTCAGCAGGTAGTCGCGGATCGCGATCCCGTGCCGGCCCTCCTCGGCGGTCCAGCGGCCGATCCAGGTGCCCCACGCGCCGTCCGGCCCGAACGACTGGTAGATCTCGCGGTGGTAGCTCGGCAGGTTGTCCTCGGTGAGGAGGTTGACGACGAGCGCCGTCCGGGCGGTCTCGCTGACCTTCGACTGGCTGACGTCCCATGCCTGCCCGCCGAACGGGCCGTCGAAGTTGCTGCCCTCGGTCCAGGGGATGTACTCGTGCGGCATCCACTCCTTGGCGACCGCGATGTGCCGGTCGAGCTCCTTGGCGACGGCCGGTTCGAGCTCGTGGAGGAGCTGCGCTTGCGTGTACTGGGCCATGGTGGACTCCCTGGCTCGCGGGCGGTGTCGGGCTGAGTTTCCTACGCCACCGTAACCTCGTCCAGGGGTGCCGTCAGGTCCAGCCCGACGGGCGGGACCGCGCCCGGTCGGGCCGCGGGCTGCCCAGCGGCCGCATCGGGGCCCCGCTGTCCGTCGGGGTCGGGCCGTGCTGGCACCGCGGGCACCAGAAGGCGACCCGGTCGGTGGGGGCCCGCCCGATGGACGCCACCCGCACCGTCGCGCCGCACCGCCGACAGGGCCGACCGGAACGGGCGTGGACGTACTGGGTGCGGCCGTCCCGGGTGTCGCCGGTCGTCGACTGGACGGCGCGGTCGCGGTTCGCGGTGAGCAGCCGGTGGAGCAGGTCGACGAGCGCGGCGGGGTCGCCGGCGTCGCCCACGGGCGTCCACGGCGTGACCCCGCGCAGGAAGAGCGCCTCGCACATGAAGAACGTGCCGACCCCCGCGAGCACCCGCTGGTCGAGGAGCGCCTCGCCGACGGGGCGGGCCGGGTCGGCGACGAGGCGGGCCACGGCCGCTGCGGCGTCCCACGACGGGCCGAGCAGGTCGGGGCCGAGGTGCCCGACGAGGGTGCTCTCCTGGTCGGTGGGGACGAGGTCGAGCATCCCGAGGCGGTGACCGACCGCCGTCCACGTGTCGTTGACGAGCAGCGCGCGGATCCCGTGGTCCGGTCGGCCGCCGCGCCACGGCTCACCGGTGCGGTGGACGTGCCAGGAGCCCTCCATCCGCAGGTGGCTGTGCAGGGTCCAGCCCGGTCCGTCGTCCGTGCCGGCGACCCGGGTGAGGAGGTGCTTGCCGGCGCTCACGACCTCGAGGACCGGGCGGCCGGCGAGGTCGACCGTGGCGAGCGAGGGCCACCGCAGGTCGGTGCGCAGCAGGACCCGGCCGGCCAGCGCGGCATGGAGCCGCTGGGCCGTCCGCCAGACCACGTCACCCTCGGGCACGAGGAACACTCTGCCCGAGGGTGACGCGAGCGGCGTGGCGAGTCCCCTGACCGGAACCGCCCGCCGGGTCTGGTGCGACGGCGCCGTTGCCGTCAGTCGTCCTCCGGCTCGTCCTCGTGCGAGTCCTTGCCGGAGCTGTCGTCCGCCCCGCCCCCGCCGGAGCCCGAGCGGTTCTCGTCGTCGGCCTCGTCGGCCTCGTCGTCGGACGAGCCGGAGCGGTCCTCGTCGGCGTCGTCGTCCGAGCGGGAGCCGCTGCCGGAGCCGGACCGGTCGTCGCCCTTCGAGGAGCCGGACCCGTGCCGCGAGCCGGACGTTGACGAGCGGTGGTCGGAGTCGTCGTCCGCGTCGTCGTCCTCGTGCGTGCGGCCGCCGTGGTCGTCGCCGGCCTCGTCGGAGTCCTCGGAGTCCTCGGAGTCCTCGGAGTCGTCGTCGGCGTCGTCCGACCGGGTGCCGGACGGCGTCGCGTCGCCGGTCGTGCCGTCGCCGGACGGCGTCGCCCCGGTCGACGGGCCGTCGCCCGGGGTCGTCGCGTCGTCCGTCGGCGTCGCGCCCGGGGTGGCGTCGTCGGTCGGGGTCGCGTCGTCCTCGACGGAGATCCCGGTGGCCGGGTCGTCCCCGCCGTCGAACGGCGACACCGTGGCGACGACCTTGTCAAAGTCGTTCTGCACCGGGTCGGGCAGCGCGCCCGCCGCACCGGTGAGCCCGACGCTCGCGACGGCGACGGCCGAGGCCGCGCCCAGCTTCGCGGCGAGCCCGAGCCCGCCGAGCCACTCCCAGACCATGCGCTTCCTCCGGTTCGGTGCGGTGACCCTGCGGCCGTGGCGGCCGGTCGGTCCCGCGGCCGGGTGCGGTGCCGTGACCGGCGCCGTCCCCGTCGGGTGGACGAGACCCCGGGTGCCGTGCACCAGGAGGGCGGCCAGCGCAGGTGTCGGCTGCACCGGTCCGTCCTGAGCGGCACGGCGCAGCGGCGCGACGGCGTCCGCGACGGCGGCCAGGTCGGGCCGGCCCTGGGTCCGCAGACCCGGGCCGTCCCCACGCAGGACGGCGTCGGTGACGGGGTCGCTGATGCGGCGTCGTGTGCTCATCTCGTCTCCGTCATCGCGTCAGGGTCGACGGAGGGTACGGGTGAGGCCACGCGCTGTGCCGGAATCACCCGTCTGAGGGAGTCGAGGCCCCGCCGCTGGAGCGCCTTCACCGCGCCGGGACGCTTCCCGACGGCCTCGGCGACCTGCTCGACCGACAGGTCCGCGACGATCCGCAGGTACAGGACCTCCTGCTGGTCGGGGGACAGGTGCCCGAGCAGCGCGACGGCGCGGGCGGTGCCGTCGTTCTCCACCGCCCGGTCCTCCGCGCTCACCTCGAACCGGCCGTCGTCGACCTCGGCCGCGGGGTCGGTGCGCCGGCGGGTGCGCTTGCGCAGCTCGTCGAGCATCCGCCGGTGCGTCACCGTGAAGAGCCAGGTCCGGAACGCCGCCTCGTCGCCGTCGAACGACGACAGCCCGGTGAGCACACCGAGGAAGACCTCACTCGTGAGGTCGTCCGGCTCGGTCGAGCCGCGCGACGCCGCGTAGCGCCGGACCGCGGGGGAGTAGGCCTCCCAGAGCCGGGTCAGCGCCCAGCCGCCGCCGGCCCGCGCGGCGGGCAGCAGCGCGGCGAACTCCTCGGCCGGCAGCACCTCGTCGTGATCGGCGTCCCGGCGCCGGGGCTTGACCGGGCCCGCCGCCGACCGGGTGACGGCTACCACGCCGGGATGACGCGGCCCGCTCGCGTACCACCCGGCGGTGATCGCCGGGACAGCCTCCTGGACTGACGACCGGGACCCGGTCCCCGGAGCACGCTGGCAGCGGTGGCAGCACGGCCGGCCCGCCGTCCGCCGCCCGACACCCGCCAGGCCAGGATCGGGGGATCCACCCATGGGAAGCAGATCGCCGGACGACGTCCTCGAACGGCTCAAGGCCGGTTCGCCGACGGACTGGGACGAGGCGGCGCAGCGGTTCGGTCCGCTGCTCCGGTGGGTGGTGCGGCGGCACCGCCTCGCGCCGGAGGACGGCGACGACGTCGTCCAGACGACCTGGCTGCGGTTGTGGGAGAACCTCGACCGGGTCCGCGAGCCCGAGGCGCTCGGCGGCTGGCTCGTCACCACGTGCCGCCGGGAGAGCCTGCGGACGCTGCGGCTGCGCGCCCGCACCGTACCCCGGGACCCCGGGGACGAGACGTGGTGCATCGCCGCCACCGACGGGGACGGCGACCCGCACGACGACGTCGCCCGGCGGCTCGACGCGGCGACCCTGTACGCCGCCGTCGCTGACCTGCCCGCCCGGCAGCGGTCGGTCCTGCTCGCGATGCTCGACAACGACGGTGCCAGCTACGCGGAGACGTCCCGGCGCCTCGGTCTGCCGGTGGGCAGCCTGGGGCCGACCCGGATGCGCGCCCTGGCGCGGCTGCGCCGGGACCGGCGTCTCGTCGGCGATGTACGCAGCGACCTCCGCAGCGATCTGTCCGAGGAAGAGCGGCACCTGCCGATTCTCCGAAGTGTCCGTTGACGCCACACTTGTTCCTGATCATCGACATGATCGGTGCGACGTCCGCGTCGCGCCCAGGCCCAGGAGGTTCCTGTGGGATTCCCCGCACCGCCGATCGTCTCGCTCCAGCACGTCGCCGCCGGCTCGGCCCGTGACCGGCACCTCGGGTGGGGGGTGCTCGTCGCCGCGGACGTCGTCCTCGCCCCCGCGCCGGAGAAGGTGCTCGCCTCCGACGACGACTGGTTCGAGGTGCTCCTCGCGTCCTTCCCGCGCCCGACCCGGCGGGTGGCCGGTGACGGGCACCGGCCGCCGCGCGTCGACCTCGAGCGGATCGCCGTCGACCGCGTCGAGGTCCGCAACCTGGCCGGCGGCCCGGAAGGGCTGGCCGTCGTCACGCTCGCCGCGGCGTCCCGGCACACCCCGTTGCACACGGCGTACGACGTCCGGGCCGTCGCACGGAGCATCGACGCGGAGCCGGGCCTGTGGCGTGCGCTCGTCGGCGCGGGCGTGCTGCCGGACGGTGTGCTCGAGCGGCCGCTCAGCGACCTCGACCTCGTCGTCGAGGCCGAGCGGGCGGCCCGCGGGCGCCGGGTCAGCGAGCACTGCCACGGGCGGGGTGGCACGGTCGCGTTCGGCTTCTGCTGCGTCTTCCCGTGGAGCTCGTGCTGCAAGGCCCGGGTCGCGGAGGACACCCCGGATGACGTGACGTCCGCGGCGGGGGAGCCGGGCGTCTGATGGGGCTGCCGGACCAGGCGCGGCGCCGGGTGCTCGTCGACGTCGTCCCGCCGATGGCGCTGTGGGTGCTGGACCTCGTCGTGTCGTCCGGCAACGAGCAGCAGCGCGGCATCCTGCCCGCGATCGGCATCGCCTACGCGTTCCTCGGGTACGTGCCGCTCGTCGTCCGCCGGCGGTACCCGCGGGCGGTGTTCCTCGTCGTCGTCGGGCACGCGCTGCTCGCGCCGGCGGTCACCGCGACGTACTTCCCGACGTTCTCGTGGTGGTTGGGGCTGTACACGGTGGCCGCGACGTCCCGGCTCGCCGAGGCGGTGGGCGCCTTGGCGGTCGCGTCCCTCCCCGCGGCCGCCGTCGTCGCGACGAACGTGCGCGACGCGTCCCCCGACCACCGCGCGTCGGCGTTCGTCGCGGCGGCCGTGCCGAACGTGGTGCTCCTCGCGGCGCTGTTCGGGGTCGCCCGCTGGGCCCGGTGGTCGGGCCAGCGGCACGAGGCGTCCCGGCGCTCCGCCGAGGAGGCGATCGCTGCGGAACGCACCCGCATCGCCCGCGACCTGCACGACGTCGTGGCCCACTCGGTGACGCTCATGCTCCTGCAGGCCGGGGGAGCGGCGCGGTTCGTCCGGCAGGACCCGGACCGGGCGGCGGCCGCGCTCGCGCACGTCGACACCCTCGGCCAGCAGGCGCTCGTCGAGTTGCGCCGGATGCTCGTGCTGCTGCGCCCGGACGACGCCCCGCCGGGCGCCGGGGTCGCGTCCTCCCCGAGCGGCCTGACGAACCTGCCCTCGCTCGTCGACCGGGTCGCGGCCGGAGGTACCGACGCGCGGCTCGTCGTCGAGGGCGAGCCCCGCGCGCTCGAGCCGGGCGTCGACCTCACGGTCTACCGGATCGCCCAGGAGGCGCTGACGAACGCGACCCGGTACGCCGACCCGGCGGCCCCGGTCGAGGTGCGGCTGCGCTGGCTCGAGGACGACGTCGAGCTCGAGGTGCTCAACCGCAGGGCGCCCGGCCGGCGGGCGGCGGCCGGGCGGCCCGAGGGCGGCGGCTACGGCCTGGTCGGGATGCGCGAGCGGGTGCTGTCCGTCGACGGGCACCTGCTCGCCGGTCCGCAGCCCGACGGGACGTTCCGCGTCCTGGCCCGGCTGCCCGCGGCCCGGGAGCGGGCGGCGGCCACGCATGGCTGACCTGCCCGCTGCCGGGGACCACAGCGTCGGGGACCGCACCGTCGGGGTCCTGCTCGTGGACGACGAGCCGCTGGTGCGCGCCGGCCTGGCGATGCTCGTGGACTCCGAGCCCGATCTGAGGGTCGTCGGTGAGGCGACGGACGGCCTGCAGGCGGTCGAGCTCGCGCACCGGCTGCGCCCCGACGTCGTCGTCATGGACATCCGGATGCCGCGCGCGGGCGGCGTGGAGGCGACCCGCCGGCTCGTGGGCGACGAGTTCATCGCGGAGTCCGGCTTCGAGACGGCGGTGCTCGTCCTCACGACGTTCAACGAGGACGACGCGGTCTTCGAGGCGCTGCGCGCGGGGGCGTCCGGGTTCCTGCTGAAGAACGCCGCGCCGCACTGGCTCGGGGAGGCGATCCGCGCGGTCGCCGCCGGCAACGCCTGGCTCGACCCGCAGGTCGCCCGCACGCTCCTCGCCGACTTCACCGCGCGGCCGCAGCAGTCCCTGCCGACGGCCGCCGAGCTCGAACAGCTCACGGTCCGCGAGCAGGAGGTGCTCGTGCTCGTGGCGCACGGCCTGACGAACACGGACATCGCGGCGCACCTCGTCGTCAGCGAGGCGACCGTGAAGACGCACGTCGGCCGGGTGCTCTACAAGCTCGGGGTCCACGACCGTTCGCAGGCCGTCGTCGTCGCGTACAAGACCGGCCTCGTCGGGCCGCAGGACCAGCCGCCCCCGCGCCGGACGTGACGTCGTCCAGCTGTCGGAGGGGGCGTCCTCTGGCGGGTGAACGACCCCAAACTCGCGTCTTGGGGTGCGTTACCCGCCAGAGGACGGTGTCAGGAGATGACGACCTCGTCGAGCAGGCCGGTGAACTGGTCGTGGCCGGAGGTGTCCTTGGCGCCGATGAGGATCGCTGAGCTGTTGCTGATCTTGCCGGTCGACTTCGACGTGCTCCATGAGGTGCCGTCGACGGTCAGCGTGACCTTGGACGACGTCCGGGCGCACGTGATCGTGTGCCAGGCCCCGTCGTTGAGCGTGGGCCCCTTGGTGAGCTGGCCCTGGCCGCCGGACCCGCGGAAGTTGCACAGCGCCTGGCCGCTCTTGACGATCTCGACCTTCCAGCTCCCGCCGGAGGTCGTCGACAGCCCCTTGCGGACGAGGTCGTAGTCGCCGACCGACGACGACGGCAGCACGGTGAACCTCACCTTGAGCGAGACGGAGTACGACGACGTGCCCGGGTCGAGCACGGACTTGTCGGGCACGGTGACGTAGCTCGGCTTCGTCGACCACTCGAACGCCTTGCCGGTCGACCCCGCGACGCCGGTCGTGAGGTTCTTCAGCGTGCCGGTGCTGCCGTTCCCCGACGAGTCCGCCGCGGTGGAGCCGGTGTCCTCGAACGACCAGTGCGCCCGCTCGGTCGCCGCGCCCGCGGTTCCCGGCAGGAGGAGGACCGCCGCGGCCCCGGCGACCGCCCCTGCGGCCGCACGCCTCATCAGCCTCGTGCTGTTCATGGTTGCCCCTTCGATGGTTCGCCCCGCGACCGGCGAGGGTCCGCCGTCGCGCCAGCGATCTTCGCAGCCGACCGCGCCGTTCGCGGGAGAACGCCCGGAGTGTCACGAACCTGACCGGTCGCGTCGGCGCCGTGACCGACTGCCGTGCCGTCCGGCCCGTTCCCCTCTGCTGCGGGCCCTCGGAGCGGGTTCCGCTCTCACGTGCCGGGCCGCTCCGGGGCCTGCCGACTGCCGGGCCGCCCCCGCATCCCGCGCGGTCAGGCCCGCAGCCGCAGCCCGCGCGGGGTCGCGTGGAAGCCGGCCGCGGCGAGCGCCCTTGCCAGCGGGTGCTCGCCGGACAGGACACCCTCGCCGTCGGCGCGCTCGACGGTGAGCCGGCCGAGGGCGCCGTCCCGGACCGAGAGGGCGAGCGCGTCGGCGGCGGACTGAAGGACCGGCTCGCTCGCGGTGAACGACAGCAGCGAGCGGCCGCCGCGCTCGACGTAGAGGACGAGCGCCCCGTCGACGAGGACGACGAGCGCACCGGCCTTGCGGCCCGGCTTGTGCCCCGCACCCGTGGGCGCCGCCGTCGGTGCGTCCGTCGCACCGGCGCGGTCGGCCGGGCCGGCCCGGCCGGGACGCTCCGGCCGGTCGGGCCAGGGGAGCGCGGCGCCGTAGGGGTTCGCCGGATCGGCCGCGGCGAGGACGACGGTCCGCCCGCTCGTGTCGCGGACCGCGCCGCCGGAGCCGCGGCCGTACCCGTCGCCGAAGCCCTCCCCGAACCCGTCGCCGTATCCGTCGGTCGGCCCGTCCCCGACCGGGCGCGCCGAGGCGCGCAGCCGGTCGACCGCCCCGGTCGTGCCGAACTGGGCGGCACCGAGGCCCTCGACGAAGTAGCCGCGGCGCACCCGGCCGGCGTCCTCGAACGCGGACAGCACGCGGTACACCGCGGCGAACCCGCCCGGCACCCGCTCCGCACCGACGGCGCCCCGGGTCACGACGCCGTGCCGCTCGAGGAGCACCTCGGCGCCGGCGTGCGCGCGCAGCGTCGCGTCGGCCTCCCGCGGCGGCAGCAGCGACCAGCGCCCGGCCGCCACCGGCGGCCCGGACCGGCTCGGCAGCGCGGCCCGCCCGGCGNTACGGCGGCGGCCCGCAGCCCGGCGTACCGGCCGCCGCCGTACCGGGCTCGCGGTGCCGCGGGCTTCGACCGGTGCGTCGTCCGGCCGCCGGACAGCCGTGCCCGCAGCGGGGCGAGGGTGTCGTTCGTCAGGTGGCCGGCCCAGAGCAGGTCCCACAGGGCGTCGGTGAGCTTGGCGTCGTCCGTCAGACCGGCGGTGTCCGAGAGGGCGCGGAAGAAGAACGCGCCGCCGCCGGCGAGGGCGTCGAGCACCGCCTGGTGGATGTCGCCGACCACGAGGTCGGCGTCCGGGTCGGGCAGCGTGAGCGGCGCGAGGTCGGCGGGGTGCAGCGCGACCCAGCCGTCCTCACCGGGGAGGGCGCCGTGCCCGGACCACACGACCTCGCCCGCCGCGGTGAGCTCGTCGAGCATCGTGGGGGAGTAGCCGGGCACCCGGGCCGGCAGCACGAGCGTCTCGAGCGCGCTCGCCGGGACGACCGCACCCGCGAGCTGCTCGACCGCGCGCAGCACCCCCTCCGCCCCGCGCACCGACGAGCCGACGCCCTGCCAGGCCGGCAGGAACCGGGCGAGGTCGGCGGCCGGCACCGGCTCGACCTCCGCGCGCAGCGCCGCGAGCGAGCGGCGGCGCAGCGTCCGCAGGACCTCGGCGTCGCAGTAGTCGGTGCCCTGGCCGCCGCCGGACTCCAGCGGGCGCAGCTCGCCCTCGACGAGCCGGCCGGCCGCGACGAGCCGGCGCAGCGCCTCGGTGACGACGGCGGGCCCGAGGCCGTACCGGGCCGCGACGTCGTGGGCGGTGAACGGGCCGTGGGTGCGGGCGTGCCGGCCGAGCAGGTCGGCGAGCGGGTCGGGGACGGGCTCGGTGAAGACCTCGGCGATCCCGACGGGCAGCGGCGTCCCGAGCGCGTCCCGCAGCCGGCCGGCGTCCTCGACGACGGCCCAGCGCTGCTCGCCGGCGACCCGGACCCGGATGACCCGCCGGGCCGCCTCGAGCGCGTCGAGCCAGCCGGCCGCGACCGTCGGGAGGACGGCCTCGCCGGCGTCGGTCTCACCGGTCGTCGCCCGGGCGGCGACCTCGGCGGTGGTCAGCGGGCCGAGCAGCCGCAGCAGGTCGGCGACCCCCTCGAGACCGCGGACCCGGCGGCCCGGGTCGAGTCGCTGCAGCTCAGCCTCGGTGCGGGTGAGGGCGGCCGGGTCGAGCAGGTCGCGCAGCGCCGCGCCCTCGCCGCGCCCGAGCAGCTCGGCGAGCAGCGTCGGGTCGAGCGCGAGCGCCGCGGCCCGGCGCTCGGCGAGCGGCGAGTCCCCCTCGTAGAGGAACTGCGCCACGTAGCCGAAGAGCAGGCTGCGGGCGAACGGCGACGGCTGGGCGGTCTCGACCTCGACGACCTTGACCTTGCGGGACGCGAGGTCCTTCATGAGCTCGACGAGCCCGGGGACGTCGAACACGTCCTGGAGGCACTCCCGGACCGTCTCCAGGACGATCGGGAACGACCCGTAGCGGCTCGCGACCTGGAGCAGCTGGGCCGCCCGCTGGCGCTGCTGCCACAGCGGCTGCCGTTTGCCGGGCGTGCGGCGCGGCAGCAGCAACGCCCGGGCGGCGCACTCGCGGAACCGGGCGGCGAACAGCGCCGAGCCGCCGAGCTCGGTGGTCACGAGGTCCTCGACGTCGTCGGCGTCGAGGGTCATGAGGTCGGCGACGTCGGGGGCCCGGCCGTCCGCGGTCTCGACGTCCGGCAGCCGCAGGACGATCCCGTCGTCCCCGTGCATCGCCTGCACCTCGACGCCGAACCGCTCCCGGAACCGGGCCGCGACGGCGAGCGCCCACGGGGCGTGGACCTGGCCGCCGAACGGCGAGTGGACGACGACCCGCCAGTCCCCGAGCTCGTCGCGGAACCGCTCCACGACGAGGGTCCGGTCGTCCGGCACGTGCCGGGTTGCCGCCTGCTGCTCGCGCAGGTAGGCGAGCAGGTTGTCGGCGGCCCACTCGTCGAGCCCGGCGACCCGGGCCCGCTCGCGCGCCGCGTCGTCGTCGAGCCGGGTCAGCTCGCGGACGAACGCACCGACCGCGCGGCCGAGCTCGGCGGGCCGGCCCTGGGCGTCGCCGTGCCAGAACGGCAGCTTGCCCGGCTGGCCCGGGGCGGGCGTGACGAGCACCCGGTCGTGGGTGATCTCCTCGATCCGCCACGAGGACGAGCCGAGCGTGAAGACGTCACCGACCCGGGACTCGTAGACCATCTCCTCGTCGAGCTCCCCGACCCGGCGGCCGGCGCCCTTGCGGGCCTCGTCGCCGCCGGCGAGGAACACCCCGAAGAGGCCGCGGTCGGGGATCGTCCCGCCGGACGTCACCGCGAGCCGCTGCGCACCGGGGCGCGCGCTCACGGTGCCGGTGAGCCGGTCCCAGACGAGGCGGGGCCGCAGCTCGGCGAACTCGTCGCTCGGGTACCGCCCGGAGAGCATGTCGAGCACGGCCTCGAGCACCCCCCGGGTCAGCGTCGAGAACGGGGCCGCCCGCCGGACGAGCGCCTCGAGGTCGTCGACCGACCACGGCTCCATGGCGAGCATCGCGACGATCTGCTGGGCGAGGACGTCGAGCGGGTTCGTGGGCACCCGCAGCGCCTCGATCTTCCCGTCGCGCATGCGCTCCACGACGACGGCGGTCTGCACGAGGTCGCTGCGGAACTTCGGGAAGAGCACGCCGCGCGACACCGCGCCGACCTGGTGCCCGGCCCGGCCGACCCGCTGCAGGCCGCTCGCGACGCTCGGCGGCGACTCGACCTGGACGACGAGGTCGACGGCGCCCATGTCGATGCCGAGCTCGAGGCTGGACGTCGCGACGACCGCCGGCAGCCTGCCGGCCTTGAGCTCCTCCTCGATGATCGAGCGCTGCTCCTTGCTCACCGAGCCGTGGTGCGCGCGGGCGAGCGTCGTGGGGACCCCGACCGCGGCCCCGGCCTGCGCCATCAGCGCGGCCGGCTGCACCGAGCCCGGCTCGGGCAGCTCCTCGCCCGTCGTCCGCTCGTGCCAGACCTCGTTGAGCCGGGCGGTGAGCCGCTCGGCGAGCCGGCGCGAGTTCGAGAAGACGAGGGTCGAGCGGTGCTCGGCGATGAGGTCGACGACGCGTTCCTCGACGTGCGGCCAGATCGACGGCCGCCGCAGCGCACCCGCCGCGGCCCCGGTGAGGTCGGGCTCCGCCCAGCCCCCCGGTGCGCCGTCCGCGCCGCCGCGACCGGGGTGCCCGGTGGCGCGCC
>NZ_MWLN01000122.1 GCF_002198655.1 Kineosporia sp. A_224 | reverse complement strand
GTGCGCTTGGCGGGGGTGCGCTTGGCGGGGGTGCGCTTCGCCGTGCGCTTGGCGGCGCCGCGCTGGGCGGCCGCGGACCGGCGGGCGGTGGCGCGCTCGGCCTCGGCCTGCTCCTGGGCACGGTGCTCGGCGCGGGTGCGGGCGGCCTTGCGGGCGCGGCGGGAGGCCTTCTCACGGGCGCGCCGGTCCTCGTCGGGCTCGAGCACGGGGACGGCGGGGACGACGTCCGCCTCGACGGCCGCGAGCAGCGGGCGCGGTGTGCCGGCGGCGCGGGTGAGGACGCGGGCGAGCCGCTCCGGCTCGGCGACCGTGACGGTCATCGACGGGTGGCGCAGCAGGCCGCCCGGCACCGCCGCGGCGACCGGCTCCCGGAAGGTGACGCACAGGCCGCGGGCGGTCGTCGTCCCGAAGGTGACGCCGAGATCGGCGAGCGAGACCCGGACGCCGTAGGCCTTGAGCGGGTTGTAGGGCCCGGTCACGGTGACGTCGTCCACGTTGCTCAGGGCGGTGACGAGGCGCCACGGGCCGAACGAGACCTCGAGGTGCTCGTCACCGACCTCGACGCGCGCGGTGCCGGGCCGGACCCCGAAGAACCGCAGCGGCAGCGACAGGGGAAGGGCGAAGTCGAACTCGAAGCGCTCCATGGAGGTCCCCGTACCCACCGGCCGGCGCCTCACGCGCCGCGGGGGCCGGATGTGAGCCGTCAGACACCGGGCGGGACCGGACGGCGAACGCCCGGACGACGACGAGCCCCAGCAGGGCGACCGGCGCGAGGTCCGCGAGGACGAGGCCGTGGCCGGGCGTGAGCGCCACGAGCACCGGCCCCTCGAACGCGTGGTTGGCGCGGGCGAAGACGAAGGCCGCGGAGAGGAAGCCGAGAACGGGCAGCACCCGTGGCCGCAGCGCCGCCCAGAGCGCCGCGACGACCATGAGCCCGGCGAGCCCGGCCTGCACCCGCGGCGCGAGCGTGCCGAGGGCGTCGTCGACGACCATCGCGTACAGCGCGTCGAGGCTCGGCCGGTCCATGTCCTGGTCCTCGGCAGCCGGGCGGGCGGGGTTGACCCCCGCACCCGCGACCGGCGGGCTACAGCACGCAGCCGACGAGGACCGGCTCCGGCACGAGGGTCACGCCGAACGCCGTCCGGACGCCGTCCCGCACCTCGCGGGCCAGCGCGAGGACGTCCGCCGCACGGGCGGTGCCGCGGTTGGTCAGCGCGAGGGTGTGCTTCGTCGAGAGCGACGCGGGCCCCGGCAGCCCGTGGCCGCGGGCGAACCCGGCGTGCTCGATGAGCCACGCGGCGCTCGTCTTGACCCGGCCGTCCGGCATCGGCCAGCGCGGGGCGCCCTCGGGCAGCGCGGCGGCCCCGGCGGCGTCGAGGACGGGGTTGGTGAAGAAGGAGCCGGCGCTCCACGTGTCGTGGTCGGCGGCGTCCAGGACCATGCCCTTGCCGCGGCGCAGGCCCAGGACCGCCTCCCGGACCGCCGCCGTCGGGGCCCGGCCGCCCGGTTCGACCCCCAGCGTGCGGGCCAGCTCGGCGTACCGGACCGGGCCGGACAGGTCGGCGACGGCCAGCTGGAACGTCACCTCGAGGACGACGTAGCGCGGGCCGCCGCGGAACCGCTCCTCCTTGAGCCGCGACGTCCGGTACCCGAACTCGAGGTCGGCGTTGGCCATGGTGACGACGCGACGGTCCTGCCGGTCCCAGGTGCGGACGGTCGCGACGGTCTCCGCGACGTCCTGGCCGTACGCGCCGACGTTCTGCAGCGGGGTCGCACCGGTCGAGCCGGGGATGCCGGACAGCGCCTCGACGCCGGCCCAGCCGCGCGCCACCGTGAGGCCGACGAGGTCGTCCCACGGCTCGCCGGCGGCCACGCGCAGCGAGACGCCGCCGCAGCTGTCGGCCGCGTCGACGTCCACCCCCCGGGTGCCGACGCGCACGACGGTGCCGTCGAAGCCGTCGTCGCCGACGAGCAGGTTGGAGCCGCCGCCGAGGACGAGCACCGGCTCGCCCGCGGCGTCGCACGAGCTGACGGCCTCGATGAGGGCGTCCGTCGCCGTCGCGTGCAGGAGGGTCCGCGCCGGGCCCCCGACGCGCAGGGTGGTCAGATCCGCCAGCGCGAGGGCCTGCCCGGGAACCCCGGGCGACGACGTGGCCGCTGAGGTCTCGGTCACGACCTCGACCCTAACCCTCCGTCACTCCGACGGCGCCAGTGGGCGCGCCGAACCGGCCGCGAGGAGGGAGAGCGCGACGGCGACGGCGACCCCGGACAGCGCCGGGACGACCCCGAACCGGTCGCCGAGCAGCCCGAGGAACGGTGGCCCGGCGAGGAAGGCGGTGTAGCCGACGGTCGCGACGACGCTGACCCGGGCCGCGGCCCGGACCGGGTCGTCGGCGGCCGCGCTCATCCCGACCGGGAACCCGAGCGCGGCGCCCCAGCCCCACAGCAGGGTGCCGAGGGCGGCGACGGCGAGCGGGACGGCCACGGGGACGTCCCCGACGAGCCGGGAGCCGAGGATGAAGACCGAGACCCCGACGAGGACGGCGAGCGCGCCGGCCCGCAGGGCCGCGACCCGGCCGACCCGGCGCAGGAACCACGGGCCGGTGAACCGGGCGAGCGTCATGGCGGCGACGAAGCAGCCGTAGCCGGCCGCGCCGATGCCGTCGTCGACCGAGTAGCCGTCGACCATCCCGACGGCGATCCAGTCGTTCGCGGAGCCCTCGGACATCCCCATCCCGAGGACCATGAGGCCGAGCAGCAGGGTCCGCGGCTCGGTCCAGGCGGCGAGCGCACCTGAGCCGGACCGCTCGGTGCGGGGCTCGTCCGGGGCGGCCGCCGTCCGGACGTGGTCGGCCGGCAGGAACGCCCGGGTGCAGGCGTACGCGGCGCCGAGCACGGCGAGCGCGACGAACGGCAGGTGCACCGCGACCGGGACGTCGAACCCGGCCATGACGGCGCCCAGCCCCGCGCCGCCCACGGTGCCGAGGCTGAACGCGGCGTGGAACCGGGGCATGATCTCGACGCCGAGACGGCGCTCCACCTCGGCGCCCTCGACGTTCATCGCGACGTCCCACAGGCCGTTGCCGAGCCCGACGAGGAAGAGCACGGGGACGAGCACGAGCACCGTCGGGGCGAGGCCGACGCCGAGCACCCCGAGGGTGCAGACGACGGACGCCGCCGCGACCGTGCGGGCCGGCCCGAGCCGGTGCACGACCGGGCCGGACAGCGGCAGCCCTGCCATCGCGCCGACCGAGACCGCGAGCAGCACGAAGCCGATCCCGCTCGGGCTGAGGTCGAGGGCGTCCCGGATCGCCGGGAGCCGGGACGCCCACGTCGAGAGCAGGCAGCCGTTGACGCCGAAGACCCAGTAGGTGGCGCTCCGGGCGCGACGGGCGCGCAGGTCGGCGGCCGCCCCGGCGGCGAGGACATCGTCGTGCACGGGCGGGGCTCCTCGGGTCGGGCCGGTCGCGGTGCGCTGCTCCGCGGCCGGTCGGGTGGTGCGGCCGGTCAGGGCAGGCGGACGACCGCCTGGGCCCGGCCGAGCACCTTGGACCCGTCGCACGTCGCCGTGAGGTCGACGCGGACGGTGCGCGCGTCGTCGTCCTTGGTGGCGACGACGCCGGACACGACGACCGTGGCGCCCGTGCCGTCGTCCGGCACGGGGACCATGTTCGTGAACCGGACGCCGTACTCGACGACCGCGCCCGGGTCGCCCGCCCAGTCGGTGACGAGGCGGCCGGCCGTCGCCATCGTCAGCATGCCGTGGGCGATGACGTTCGGCAGCCCGACGGACGTCGCGACGCGCTCGTTCCAGTGGATGACGTTGAAGTCCCCGCTGGCGCCCGCGTACTTGACGAGGTCGAGCCGCTGCAGCGTGAAGGACCGCTCGGCGACGGTGTCGCCGACGGCGACGGCGTCGAAGGAGGGCCGGGTCGTGGGGGTGCCGGTCATGTCACTCGCCCCCTCGGACGACGATGGTGGACGTCACGGTGCTGACGGGCTCGCCGCCCTGCGTCGCGATCTCGGACCGGGTGGACACCATCGAGTGGCCGCCGGCGGAGCGCACGGCGTCGACGTACGAGGTCGTCACGAGGACGTCCCCGACGGTGATCGGGCGGCGGTGGACGAACTTCTCCTCGCCGTGGACGACGCGCGAGTAGTCGATCCCGGCCTCGGGGTCGCGGACGACCCGGGCCTCGCTGCGCTGCGCGATGACGACGGCGAAGGTCGGCGGCGCGATGACGTCGGGGTGGCCGAGCGCGCGGGCGGCGTCGCCGTCGAAGTGCGCCGGGTCGGTGCTGCCGATGGCGGTGGCGAACTCGGCGATCTTCTCGCGGCTCACCTCGTACACGGACTCGGGCGGGTACTCCCGCCCCACGATGTCCGGGTTCACAGCCATCCGGGCCTCCTCGTCGTGCTCGTCGTCGGGCCGCCTGCGTCGTCCGGCCCCGGGCAACCTATCGACCCGGCGGACAAAGCACGACGGCCGCCCCGAGGGGCGGCCGTCGTCGGAGTGCGGGTGCCGAACGTCAGCGGGTCTCGCGGTGCGCCGTGTGCTTGGTGCAGCGCGGGCAGAACTTCGCGAGCTCCATGCGGTCGGGGTCGTTGCGGCGGTTCTTCTTCGTGATGTAGTTCCGCTCCTTGCACTCCGTGCAGGCCATGGTGATCTTGGGGCGGACATCCTGGGACTTGCTGGCCACGGTCGTGCCTCTCTGGAGTCAAGCGAGAATCAGCGGAAGGTCGTCGTGAAGCGCACGCGAGGGTCAAGCCTACGCGACGACCTGGTGTCGGTCGAACCGCGGGCCGGACCCGTGTGGTAGCGGAGGCGGGACTTGAACCCACGACACAGCGATTATGAGCCGCTTGCTCTACCAACTGAGCTACTCCGCCGGGATCGCAAGCACCCGGCGGACCAGGTCTTGCGACGAGAGCCCCAATAGGGAATCGAACCCTAGACCTTCTCCTTACCATGGAGACGCTCTGCCGACTGAGCTATTGGGGCCGGCTGCACCGCCCGGCACGCCGGGCGACGATCGCCTACGGTACACGGCCACCGGGCCCGGCGAGAAATCGCATTACGGGCCCGCGCAGGCGCCGGCGGGGGCGGCCCTCCTGGCGGCGTCCGCGCCGCGGGCGCCGCGGTCCCTCGCCTGCGCGAAGCACGAAAACGATCTCCGGGTACAGAGTCCCGCCGTCGGCACCGATCACCAAGAGGTGAACACCACGGGTCGACGCTCGCTGCGCCGCGCGCTCACCGTGCGGATCGTCGCCGTCGCCCTGGCCGCGGTGTGCACCGCTGTGCTGCTGCTCGCCGTCCAGGTCCAGCACGAGGCGGACCAGCAGGCCGCGGCCGCGGTCCGGTCGCAGGCGGCGCGGTCCGCCCAGCAGCTGACGGGCCTGTTCGGCGCCTGGCGGGACAACCTGCTCGTCGCCGCGTCCGACGCCTCGCTCACCGACTGGTACACCCGCCCGCAGGACCGGACGACGTTGCGCGGCCGGATCGAGACGACCCTGGTGCGGCTGCACGAGGTGTACCCGACCCTCATCGACGAGGCCTGCTACATCGACGGCGCGGGGCCGGAGCTGGCCCGGCAGGTGCGCGGCGGGGTGGCCCTGCTCGGCGACCTGTCCCCCGACGAGTCCGCGGCGCCGTTCTCCGCGCCGACGCTGCGCCTCGAGCCGGGCACCGTCTGGCAGAACGCCCCTTACGTCTCCGCGGACAGCGGCCGCTGGGTCGTCTCGAACTCGACCCCGATCGCCGTCGGCGGACGCAACCGCGCGTTCCTGCACTTCGAGGCGAACCTGGACGCCGTCCGCACCGAGCTCGCGCACGCGGCGGCCCCGGGGATGCGGGTGCGCGTCGTCGAGATCGGTACCGGGGACGTCGTCGCGGACACCGGCTCGGACGCAGCGATCACGGACGCGCCGTTCCGGCGGGACGCCGGGTGGGCCGGGGCCGGCCCGGTCCGCGCGGCGCAGACCGTCGACCTCGGCGCGACGAACGCCAACCGGTGGCGGCTCGAGGTCTCCGCACCCGCCCCGCGGCCGTTCACCGGCACGCTCGTCGCCGTCGTGCTCGCCGCGGTCGCCGTGGCGGCGGTCGTCATCGCGCTCGTCTCACGCCGGCTCGCCGGCGGCATCGCCGTCCCCGTCGAGGCCGTGACGCTCGTCGCCGAGTCGCTCGCGGAGGGCCGGCTCGACCTGCGGGCGCCGGTCTCGCGGGCCGACGAGATCGGCCGGATGGCGCAGGCCGTCAACGAGGCCATCGAGGCGACGGCCGCGCAGCGGGAGGCGATCGACCGTGCGCACGCCGAGCGGGCCGAGCAGCTGCGCGAGAGCCACCGCCGCCAGGAGCAGTCGGGCCGGCAGATGCGGGCCCGCGCCCAGGCGGTCATCGACGAGACGTCCGAGGCGGTCGTCGCCGAGCTGGAGCGCGTCGTCGAGCAGGTCGAGGAGGTCCGGTCGGGCGCCGGGAGCATCGACCGGCGGGTGGCCCGGACCGGCGAGGTGACCCGGACCCTCGTCGCCCAGGCCGGGACCGCCGACGAGGTGGTCGGGTCGCTGGGCCAGAGCCTGCGCCGGGTCGGCGGGATCGCCGACCTCATCGCGGGCATCGCGTCCCAGACGAACCTCCTCGCGCTCAACGCGACGATCGAGAGCGCGCGGGCCGGGACGGCGGGGCTGTCGTTCGCGATCGTCGCGCGCGAGGTCAAGGAGCTCGCCGCGAGCACCGCGACGTCGACCGGCGAGATCTCCGCGACGATCGGGGAGCTCGAGGCCGGGGCCGCGGCGGTCGCGCGCGCGATCGAGGTCATGGCCGGCAACGTCACGGGGATCGACGCGGCGTCCGGGGACGTCACCGCGCTCACCGCCCGCCAGCAGGAGGCCGTCGAGCGGCTCGCCGCGGGCGTGCGGGACGCGATCGACCGGATCCGGACGATGTCGAGCCTGACGCAGGGGCTCGAGCGCCGGGCCGCGGACCGTGTGCCGGTGACGACGCCGGCCGTCGTCCACGTCGGCGGGACGGCCCACGAGACCGTGGTGAGCGACCTCAGCGAGCAGGGCGCCCGGCTGCGGCAGCCGGCCGGCACGTCGCTCCTGGTCGGGCAGACCGTGCGGCTGGACCTCGTGCTCGACACCGGGACCTGGACGGTCGGCGCGCGGGTCGTCCGCACGGTGGGCAGCGGCGGGTCGGACGCCGGCCTGGAGTACACCGAGGTCCCCGCCGCGGCGGAGCGGGCGCTCGCCGACTACCTCGCCGGCTACCGCTCCGCGTGACCGCCGGTCAGGCCGGCGCGGTCACCGAGTAGGTCACCGAGAACGCGCCGCTGTTGTCCGAGCGCTTGAGGTCGTTGACCGTGAACGCGACGGTGCCGCCGGAGGCCGCCGTGAAGGACCTCGAGCCCCCGGCGAGCGACCAGCCCCCGGTGCCGACGCGCACGAGGAGCGCGCCGATCGGCGCACCCGGCAGCACCGCCTCGTTGGCGTCGAAGAGGGGCGCGCAGGACGCGGCCTTGCCGGTCACCGACCGGCCGCCGGAGGGCGTGAACTCGTTCTGCCCGGTGCACGAGTCGACGGCGAAGTAGCCGCCGACGACCGACCCGGCGGCCCGGACGCTCACGGTGCTGCCGGCGGAGACGGCCACGCCGGCGACGACCTCCTTGGCCGCGGCGACGGACGCCGAGTACGACCGGGTCGTCGTCGCCGGCTTCGTCGTCGTGGTGGTCCGGGCGCTCGTGGTCGTGCGGGCCGGTGTCGTGCGGGCCGGGGAGGAGGTCGCGACGCGGGTGCTCGTCGCGGACACCGGCCGGGTCGACGTCGTCGGGCCCGTCGTCGGCGCGCTCGTCGTGACGGTCGGGGACGTCGGCCCGGTCGTCGTGGGACTCGCGGGACCGGACGTCGTGACCGGCAGCGACGCCGTCGGGCCGCCCACGGGCAGGGCCGCCGGGGCGACGGGTGCCGCAGCACCCGCGGCCGACGCGGAGGCCGGGGCGTCGCCCGCGGGGCGCAGGAGCGTCACGGCGGTGCCGGCGCCGACGAGGGCGAGCAGGGCGGCGGCACCGCCGTGAC
>NZ_MWLN01000121.1 GCF_002198655.1 Kineosporia sp. A_224 | reverse complement strand
GTGGGGATGGTGCGGGGGTGGTGGGCTCCGGTCCTGAGGCCGGAGCGGACGGTGGCGGTGGCTTCGCGCTGGTCGAGGCCGATGGCGGTCCCGGCGGTGATGAGCGCTGCGCGTGTCTCGGCCTCGTCGAGGGCCTCGCCGGCGACGAGCCGGCCGAGGGACACGGCGGCACCGAACAAGGTCCGATTGCGGGTGCCGGGGGCCGCCTCGAGGACGGCGGACAGGGTCCGATCCAGGGCGGCCCGCACGTACCGGGCGGCCCGGTCGTCGGGGCCTGCGGAGAGCGGTGCGGCGAGCCGCACCACGACCGACGCCGCTGCGGGCAGCGGGTCGGGCCGTAGCCGCGCGACGAGCCAGCCCGGTAGCGGCAGGACGGGCGAGGCCTGGTCCTCGACGATGTACCGCGCTCGGCTCTCGCCCCGGTCGTCGCTGCCGTGCCGAGTGCCGGGGTCGAGTCGGGTGGGTGGGGCGACGACGTAGCCACCGGCCGCGCGGGTGTCGACGAGCGGGCCGAGAACGCCGGCGGTGTTGCCGAGCGGTCGGGCGGCCGGCTCATCGAGGAGTGGGGCTTGGCCGGGGGCAGCGAAGTACAAGTGCGTCCCACCCGACGGGGTGAGGACCGAGTAGGTACCGAGGGCGGCGGGGTCGGGGTGGCCGGCGCGGTCGGCCAGGGCGGCGAGGACGTCGGCGCCGTCGACGACTCCGGGCGTCCGCCACGGGTCGGGCAGGACGGTGTTGGGCTTGGGGGTGTCGAGGTCGACGACGACGAGCCTGGAGGGGCCGGTCGCTATGCCGACCCCGTACGGGCCGGCGGCGGTGCGGCTGGACCAGCAGCGCTCGATCCGGGCGGGGTCGAGGGTGGCCCGTTCCTGCCAGCGGGTGACCGCGGGCCGCTTGTGTCCCGGGACGAGGGGGAACACGTGCCAGCCGCGCCCGGCGTGAGCGAGGGCGACACGGACGGCCTCGTCGTACGGGTCCGAGGTCGGGTCGGGGGTGCTCATCGGGTCTTCCTCCGTGACAGTCAGTGATCTCTTGGGGCAGGCAGGACGGGCGGCGCTACGGGTGTTGTGGGTGTGCGGGATGGAGCCCGTGGCGGTCGGCGCACGGTCGAAGGAGCGGGGTGTTAGCAGTGGTCGGGCGGGATACTCGCCGGTTCGCTGACCTGCGGGTTTGTGCTTGCAGAGGGCTGTCCGCGGGCCGCTAGCAGATGGCCCCTGACGGGGTGTTAGCGCTGGTGGGGTGGCGTTAGCGGGGGGTGCTAGCGGGGTCGCTAGCGTTAGCGGGCGGTGCCGGGCATCGGGCCCGGACGTTGACACTTCGTCGTGTAGCGTTCGGGCCGGCTGGTCGGGGTCTTACCCCCCGTTTCGACCCCGACCAGTCCCCCGAGCGCGGCGGCTAGGCGGCCTTGTCCTGGTCACTCTCCGTCGACCCCGGCTCGACGTCCTGGGCGTGCTCGGTGGTCCGGTCGCGCTGGGCCGACAGGACGTCCGGCAGGGCCAGGCCTCGCCGGTTGATGACCTTCCCCGCGCTGTCGCGGCGGCCGATCTGGACGGTGCGGATGCCGTAGGCGGCGGCGTTGTTGCCGAGGTCGGCCGGCGTCCACCCGGTGTACGTGGCGGGGCGAAGGTCGACGAGCCGGGCGATCAGGTCCTCACTCCAGACCTTGGGCTCGGCGGGGTTCATGACGGCGGCGAGGTCGTCGAGCAGGGTCGGGGCGTCGTCGACGTCGGGGGTGGCGTCCAGGTCGGCGGCGTACCCCGTGAGGGTGCCGGCGGCCAGCCGCGCGGCCCGGGCCCGGGCGGCCACCGTCTTGGCGGTGGTGGCGTCCACGTACGACGTCTGCACGATGGCCGGCTCGTCGCCCTCGCCGATGAGGTAGCCGGTGCCGCGGTCGGAGCGGGCGAACATGGTGGCTCGGATGCCAGCCTTGTAGGCGCCGGTCCCGAGGACGAGGTCGTTGGCGGTGTGGCCCATGACTTTGAGGCAGAACCGCAGGACGGCGTTCGCGGAGATGCCGGTGGGGATGGACTTGGCGTCGGGGCGCTGGGTGGCGAGCAGCACGATGATCCCGACGGCGGGGCCGCGCTTGACCAGGTCGGTGATGTCGGCCTCGATCTGCTTGCCGTACTCGGGGTCCTCGAACCCGATCTGGCACTCGTCGATCGCCACGACGACGGGGTGCAGCCCGAACCGCTTCTGCGCCGCGAGCGTGGGGGTGACCTTGCCTTCGGGGCAGATCTTCTCCGGCAGGGACCGGATGGTCTTGTAGCGGCGGGTCATGTCGGCCTTGACGTCGGCGATGTCGGCGGCGAGGTAGGCCAGGTCCTCGGTGTCGTCACCGATCCGGAACCGGTGCGCGACCGTGCCGAGGGGGCGCAGGTCGGCGCCGCCCTTGAGGTCGTACACGTGCAGCTCGGCCCGGACATCGAGGGCGGCGGCGAGCAGGAACAGCCGCAGCGTGAACGTCTTACCCATCCGCGGCACCGCACCGACGAGCATGGACGCGAACATCAGCGTCAAAGTGACGGCCCGACCCCGGGGGTCGGTGCCGATCGGGAACGGCGCGAACAGATCCACCGCTCCCCGCTGCGCGAGCGGCCAGGGCTTGGGCTTGGCCTTGGACAGCGGCCGGTCCCCCACCCACAGCCGCAGGCGGGCCTCGTGGGCGTCGGGGTCGGCGTCCGGCCACACACACGCCAGCGGGCGGCGCAGGCCGGCGGCGAGCCGGTCGCGGCGCTCGATGACGTCACCCGCCGGGACACCCCGTGGCAGGTCGAGGTCGACCCGCCACCCCGGGCCGTCCCGGTGGATCGGCGACACCGCGGTCAGGCCCTCCTCCTTCAGGCCCCGGGTCAGGGCGGCGATCCCGAGGGCGTCCAGCGCGGACGCGATCAGCGCGGTGTCCAGGCGCGGGGTTCCGGCCGCGTTCCCGGCCGCGGACACGACCGGGGCGGCGCCGTCCGGGCGCCCGGCCCACCCGAGCACGGACACCAGCACGAGGGCGACGAGCGCCCTGACCTGGGTCGTCGCGGACATCACCCCGACCGCCACGGCCGCGGACAGGACGAGGCCGGCGACGCCGGACACGATGAGCCGGAGCCGGACCCGCTCCCGCCACGCCTCCTGAACGTTCCGGTACGCCGTGCCCTCCTGCGCCCCGATCGACGACAGTCCGGCCAGCGACCGCAGCACGGCCCGGCTGCGGGTGTCGGTGACCCAGTCGTAGACCGCGCGCGTGCCGCGGGCCAGGCCCCGCGGGGACCACTGCGCGACCCGCAGCCAGTACAGCGGCACCCGCACCGCGTGGAACACGGACAGCCGCGCGGTGCGGTGCACCTTCTCCCGGACCAGGCCCGTGACGGCCTCCCGATCACGCAGCCACCCCGGCACCACGGACGGCACATCCCGGCCGGTCCGGCCGCGCGACCCCGCGGACGTCATGTCCGCACCCGTGTCCGCGTCCAGGTCGTCGAGCGTGTCCGGCGAGGTGTCCGTACCCGCAGCCATGTCCGGTCCGGACGTCCTGTCCGTGTCCGGCCCGGTCACAGTGTCCGTGTCCGGGGTGGTGGTGAGGTCGGCGTCCATGTCCGGTGTCCTCTCGTCGGCGTCGTGCGGCTCGTGTGGGTTGCGGGGCGCAGGGACAGGGCTCGACGGGTGCGCGGTCACGCCGCCACCCCCGACTGGACCCGCGCGGTGCCTTGGCCGTCCGAGACGCCGTCCGGCCGCCCTACCGGGGCAGGCGCGGCGCCGGCGGCCAGGTGCCGGCGGACCGTGCGGTCCGTGACCCCGAGTCGGCGGGCGATCTCGGCCGTGGACAGGTCCGGGTGCTGCGCCCGCAGGCGCGCCACCCGCGTACCGGTGTCACTCGACGACCCGGACGGGCTCGACGACCCGCGCGACCTCGACGACCTGAGTACCGGCGCAGTCGACGACGACCGGGCCGCGGGGGTCGATTCCGGCTGGGTCGTCTCGACGACCCCGGCGGCCGGCTCGACAACTGCGGCGGTGACCTCGACGACCCGCGACGCGTCGGGGTCCGTGGTGTGGACGAGGTGGGCAAGGGCGGCGCCCATCCCGAGGACAGCGACCGGCAGGCAGGCGACCGCGGCGGTGATCTGCCATGGCGCTTGGGTGACGCCGGTGGCGGACATCAGGTGGTAGGCGACCTGACCGGCCGCCCCGAGGACGAGCGAACCGAGAGCGGACCAGCGGGCGAACGTCCGCGCCCGGGCCGGGACCCCGACCGACAGCCAGACCTTCAGCGCGTACGCGGCGTAGGTCTCGACCCCGATCGGGAGGGTGATCGCCGTGTTCAGGGTGAAGCCGTCTGCGATCCCGGGCAGCGGGTGGACCACCCCGAACCCGGTCAGGTCACCCAGCCCGACCCAGCCGGACCAGATCGCAACGAACGCCGGCGCGGCCAGCAGCAGCAACGGCCACGACCGGCCCCGGACGACCGGCCCGACGTGCGGGGCGGCGGTGCTGTCGAGCGTGTCGGTGAGCATGGTGTCCCTCTCGCGAACGCCCCGGGCAGGGGCAGCAGTTGCGGCGGGGCCGGCGACCGGTCGGCCGGTCAGGGCGGCGCTCACGCGGCGTTCCTCGACGACGCCCGGCGCCCCGTCGTGGTGGTCGGGTCGGTCCACAGCCAGGCCGTCTCCCGGCCGCTGTGGTGCAGCCAGTCATGCGTGCCCGCCAGGTCGCCGGCCTCCTCCTCGGACGAGACGGGCACCGAGTCGTTGCCGCAGACCGGGCACGACCACCCCCACCGCGCAGCAGACACGACACTGACCGGCCCAGCCGGGTCGACGGGGCCGACCTCGAGCATCGGGGCGCCGCCCCGGGTCGGGCGACGGTGGTGGTCGGCGACGAGGGCGACGACCCCGAGGGCGGTCCCGGTCCAGACCATCGCGCCCGGCGACCCTGTAGCCCAGAACACGGCCAGCGCCACCGACGAGGGCGCTGCGACCGCGGCCAGCGGCCAGGCGACCTCACGCCAGGACTGCTTGACTGCGACCCGTCCCACGAACCCCCACGGCAACCCGGCGGCGTCGGTGCCGTCCGGGTGGCCGGCCGGCCGACGTTCCCATCCCTCGGTGTGGGCGTCGGTGCTCAACCGACGCGACCGCCGGCCGTTCACCGAGCCACCTCCGACGCCCCGGCCACCCGGAAGAGGCGGGCGGTGTGCTGCCCAGCCGCGCGGACCTGACCAGCCGCGTCCTGTGCGGCCAGGTCAGCCAGCCCCAACAGGTCCCGCACCGCAGCCACGACCTCGACGACGTCACGGCCGGAGTCGTCGGCGACCCGCCCGGCGGTCGCCTGCTCGTCGAGGACGGCGGCGCACTGCCGCAGCGCCTGCGGCAGCCGAGACAGCAACAGCCCGATCTCGGTCACCACGGTGTCCAGGTCCGACACCTTGGTGAGGCGCCCGCCGGGGAGCGTCACGTGGTTCAGTGCCCGCACGGCCTCGGCCGCGGTCCGGGCGTGCTCAACCGGCTCAGCGACCCGGGCCGGGTCGACGAGCCAGCCGCTCTCGGTCCGCTCGTGCACCGCCTGCGGCCGACGACACGTCCGGCACTCGGCCGGACGACGCGAGTGCGCCCCGAACCCGTGATCGACTACCCGGAGCATGTCCTCCGCCCGGCCGCTCACGCCGCACCCCCGAACCCGTCAACCGACGAGCCAGCAGCACGCCGCTCGACGAGCACCGCGCGCAGGTTCCGCTTGGCCTTCGCCAACCGGCGGGCCGTCACATCACCGGGCGCCCGGACCAGGGCTGCCTCGGCGTCCACCACATCGAGCTCGGCCGCGATCAGCGGCCACTCCGCGTCGATCTCCCGCAGGTCGGCATCGGTCGGCTCGGATTCGAGCCGGACCAGGTGCATCCTGTTCATGAGTTGCTTCCCTCCGTTGGGTGCGGCTCACAGCGGCCTCGGTGGGTGAGATCACCGGGGCCGCGCCGCGTTCTGATGGGGACCTCCGGGACGCCGACGAGACGTCACCAGGCGCGTTTCCCCAGGTCAGCGCGCTGTGGGACGTTCGCGGCGACCGCCCCGAAGAAGCGATCACTTGCGATGGGTGAAACCTAGCACCTGCTAGATCCACCAGTCAACTGATTGGTCGGAATCAGTCATTCTCACGCCTGACAGGCCTCACGCGCCTAGCACGCTGCTAGGGTCTGCTTGCTGCCAAACAACCAGGTGAGAGGCACAGGCGATGAGTCAGGACTCGTCCGCGAGGCGCGAGACGAAGAAGGATCAGATCGCGCGCACACTGCGCATGCAGATCCAGGCCGGCACCCTGCGGGACGGCGAGGTGCTCCCGCCCTCGCGCACGCTCGCCTCCGAGTGGGGCGTCAGCGACTACACGATCAACGAAGCCATGCAGATCCTCGTCGACGAGGGCCTGGTCGTCTCAAAGTCCCGTTCGAACCGGGTCGTCAACTACCCCGAGAGCGCACAGCGCCGGCACGCACGCGCAGAGCGGCCCACCGTCCTGCTTATCGGTGGCTTCCCCGGCAGCGGCAAGACAGAGGCGGCCCGCATCCTGTCTCGGCTCACAGGCTGGGCCATCCTCGACAAGGACACCCTCACGCGCCCGGTCGTCGAGGCCGCCCTAGAACTCACGGGGCACTCGCCGCACGACCGCGAGTCCGAGACCTACCTTGAGCGCATCCGTCCCCGCGAGTACGAAGCACTCATGGCCGCGGGCGTAGAGAACGCGGACTGCGGCAACAGCTCGATCCTCGCGGCGCCATTCATCCGAGAGTTCACCGACGAGGCATGGACGACGCGCACAGTCGCCGGCCTGGAGGCCCGAGGCGCGCGAGTCGCCTTCGCATGGATCTACTGTGACGAAGACACGATGCACTTCTACATGCGTCAGCGCGGCGCCGCACGGGACGCAAGCAAGTTGGCCGACTGGCCGACGTATCTCGAGACCATCAGTCTCGACACCAGACCACGGCGCAATCACTTCCTGCTCGACAACTCGGCATCATCAGAGCCGCTTCAAGAACAGGTGCAGCGCATGGCACGAGATCTGATTGAAAACAGCGCGGGCCAAAGCTCCCTCCCATGAAGAGGCGCATCAACTCACGAGCACGGAACCGACGCTGGACAACTCCGGTAGCATCGCCAAATCCACGACGGAGCGGGTCCAGAACTGCATTCCTCCCAAATGAAGTCACCAAGCGAACCTGACGGCCCCCGGCGACTTCATTGGCTTCAATACGGCCAGACAGTGAGAATCCCTACCCCAGACTCACGATGCGGCGCTCAACTTCGTCGACGGTCACAGCGCCCTTCAGTAGCGTCTCCCGATCAGAATCCGCAAGGACCGGTGAAACTATGCCAGGCTCAGATGGTGTCTGGATGAACGCGGCGGAACCAACAAGGAGGTAAACACTCGAATAGTACGAACTATCCGCCACGGGCTTACCTGTACGCTTCAGGCGCTCCACTGCTGGACTCAGAAAGAAAATGCCGGATCCTGCAGTGCTTGCGGCTGCATTCACGTCCTCAATACTGGTTCCCCGCGGTACCTCCCAAGATATCTTCACAGTCGTCGTTCCGGCAGGAAGGGTACCCGAGATCACCTTTTGGACCTTGACAACGAGTCGTCCCCAACGCGTCACGGCCTTGTCGCTGTCAAATGGCACAACCGGGCTCTCCAGAGAGTCACCATCAGAGGCAAAGCCAATTCCCGGCTCGATAGAGACGACTTGACCACGGATCACCACGTCCGCTGGTAGCAATTTCCCGGGCTTCTTCGTTCCCGGCACAATCTCTGCGAGGTCGGAGTAGATCATCATGCCCGTGGCTGCTGAATCGGTCGTATAGGCAAGCGCAGGCCAGAAAGTTGCAGGCCTGCGCTGCCCGACGGATATCTGCCATGTGGCCAAGATTGCAGCGACAACTACGGCGGCGGCAATGGCAATCCGCACCGCAGGCCGATTGATCCCCTTGTCGTGGGTGTGTTCAGTTCCCATCACTACGGCCACCTTGAATTGATGTGGGTCTTGTCGTGGGCGTTGATGTGAATAATGCTGCACACGCAATTGGTCTGCATCATGGAGTCCACGATCCCTGAGTGATCCAATCCAACAGAGTGGCCTGTCTCATGTAGGGCAATCCAACGACGCTGGGCCGTCGTCATTCCATCCGTATCTGCGAGATCGTAGCGACTCTCGCTCCTGTCACACTCGCCGCCCAGGGTATGATCGATGCATTTTGTCCAAGCCAGTATGTTGCGTCCGGTGCTAGATCCGTCCCAATCGAGACCCCAGTAGGTCGTATAGTATTGATCGTACGCAACGACATCCGTGGACGGGTCTTCTGTCGCGTCGTAGAATGTGGTCATGTTGGTCTCATTGGCGTACACGCCTCTTACATAGTCCATCGCAGTGGAATTGTAGGCGACCATTGTCGCCTGATTGAAGCCGTGGTTGCCATTGTCGGCGTAGGCACAGCAACCGGATGGCCCAAAATAGTTGGCCCGAGCGGGGGTTGCCTGACTGAGTGCAAACACCAACCCGAGGGTGAGGACCGCTGCCAGGAGTGGTCTTGCCGACAGACTTCTGGTGATCATGGCGCCTCCTGTGTGGGCGCTCCGCACGGGTGCCCTTGTGGCTCTGCTTTCGACGACCGCTGACTCGGAGTCACTACGCTCGCTCAAGCCTGATGGACAATCGCATTCGTTGATCACCTTGTCAATGGCCTCGCAGACCGGAGGCATCTGCCTAGCCTCGATCTTGCATGAGTCTCCTGGTGATCATGGTCTTGCGGTGTCAACCCTTGTGGAGAGCGATCCTGGCATCGGGGTGTGACAGGGCGGCCGATTCGTCTCGGTGGCGCCGGTTTCCACTGCCGGTAGCTCTGCCCTGGATCGCTGGGATCTGTTGGTGTGATTGCCTATCCGCTGGGTGCGGGGCCGGTGGCGATGGCGGCGAGGGCAGCGAGTCGCTCCAGCGCGGCGGTGACCAGGGGTGTCCAGCGAGAACGTTCGGACAGCCTCAAGGTCGCGGTCCGGGAGGTGGTGGCAAGCCAGGCCTTGATCTTCGGGTGCTTGTGAGCGGCGTAGTTGTCCATCACCATGTGCAGCTCGCCGGCCCCGGCCCCCGGCACCCTCGGCAACCGGTAGTAGCGTGCCGCCGTCCTACGCGTCAGGGCCGCAGGACGTATACGGCTTTGCCGGCAGCGTGCGAGACCTGGATACCGGCACCCGGTTCGACTACGTCTGTAGCGCCACGGCCGCCGGGGAGGATCGCCGAGGCCGAGATCCACGAACATCTCGCACGCCCCGCCTCGTGACCCGACCTCGCCGCTCACGTAGCGCGCCGATACAGCAGCCGAGTACAGCAACCGTCACGCCCGGACGTGATCGCCAGCCTCCTCCACCGTCTGTCGCGCGGCGCCGCCGGTCGCAGACGACCTGCGCGCCGAGAGTTCGGGACGAAGAGGTCGCAGGTTCAAATCCTGTCACCCCGACCATGTGAAACGCCGATGGCCTGGTCCGAAGGACCAGGCCATCGGCGTTTCATGACGGGATGCCGGGAGGAGCGCCCGGGACCTGCGACGAAGGAGCAGGACCCGGGCGCGACGGGTCCTGTCACCCCGACAATGCGACGACGCATCAGGACCCGGACGCGACGGCTCCTGTCACCCCCCGAGGTCAGACGTCCGGGAAGGCGATCACCTTCGCCCCGACGCCCCCCACCGTCACGGCCTTGCTGGACTTCACCTGGACCCACAGGTGCTGCCGCTCGTCGAGGCGCGAGACCGTCGTCGCATGACCGTGCGTACCGCCGACCACCTCGGACAGCTCGGAGATCGGGTGCTTCTTCGACACCCGGTAGCCCTTGTCCGGGTCGGTCTCGACGAACCGGTACTGGATCTCCGCCCCCGGGGGCAGGTCGTCGATCTCGATGCTGATGTCCCCGGCGAAGAGCGCGCTGCCGGTGACGAGGTTGTAGCCGTTCCGGTGCCCGTCGGGGGCTGTCCACCAGCGGCCGGTGTTGGCCGAGGCCCGGTCGAACTGGACGGTGACGAAGCGTCCGGCCGGGAGCACCAACGGCCGGGTCCTGCGGACCGAGGTGTAGCCGCCCTCCGGTGCCCGGCCGGGGGACGACGTCCGCATCTCGTGGTACTTCGGACGGCAGAACTGGGTGATGGTGGTCCCCGGTCCCCAGCGGCGGAGGACCTTCGAGACCTTGTTGCCGTAGTTGCCCTCGAGCGTCTGGATCTTGTGCCCGTCGAGGACCTTGTCGACGAACCCGGTGTGGCTGACGCCGGGGCCCTTCTGGATGAAGATGTCCCCGGGCAGAGGCGCAGCGAACAGCCGCCGCCGCTCGTCGAACCAGTCCCTGAGGTGGGACACGGACGCCGTCGTGGGCATGAGGTCCGCCCCGACCTTCGCACGCCGGAAGCACCAGACGAGGAAGACGGCGCACCACATGTACTGGTCGCCCTCGACCTGCCCGCCGTAGTACCAGGTGTTGTACTTCACGTGGTTGGGCCGCCCGGCGGTCTCGCGGACCTTCAGGTCGTACTCACCCCTGACGACGGCGCGGACGTCGGCGAGCGACACGCGCCGGCTCATGCGAGGACCTCCTCGTCGGCGTTGCGGGAGTCCTCCGGCGGGGCGGGGTCCGGGTGCGTGTCGAGCACGACGGCGTCCGCGACAGGCTCGATGTCGAGCGTCTCCGGGTCCTGGACGTCGTTGAGCCCCAGATCCAGCTCTTCGTCCCGCTCCTCCTCTGCGTCCTCGTCCGGGAGCTCCTTCACATCGGCCAGCAGGAGCTCGCGCTCCTCCAGCGTCGACCGACCGTCGTCCTCGCTCATGGGCTGCCTCCGTCATCGGCGGTGGGGCCAGGCGTCGACCGGTCACGAGGTCGCACGGCCTGTGCATGATCACTGCACAGCCTGAAACCCTTCCGGACCACACCGAAACCCCCCGAATTGGGGGGCGCCGTCCCGCGGCCACCCGGGGCACCTCCCCGACACCCGCACGCCCCGCCCCTGGCGCACGAGATCGTCTCCGGTGGCGCGGCACGACGACGCGGGACCGGTCGCGACGACGCCGTCCACGTTCCGGCCGGGGCGCCGGCCGCGACGGACAGAGCCGGGCAGGGGCCGGGGCATCACCCGAACGGCGGACCCGACCGACACCCGACCGACCAACTGGTTCGCCTGCTGAATCACGTTGCGCAGCAATGGATGCACCGTGCGTCGGATCTACCCCCGGGCGAGTGCAATTTAGGGGAAAGTGGCGGCGCCGACGTCGTTCGCGCACATACGATCCTCAACGACGTCGGAGCTGTTCCCCCCGTGCGGCTCCGACGTAGAGGGTCCGGTCGCAGCCCCCCGTCGCGACCGGACCCTCGCCGTTTGGCGGACGGCAACTGTTCACCAGATGAGCATCATTGACCATTCAATGAACAGCGTCTCCGCCTCCGGGCGGACTCACCCCGCGTCCGCCCGGCGGTCCTCGGCCGGACGGTCGTCCACCCGGCCGACGAACTCCCGGACCGCCTCCACGAACCGCTCCGGCTGGTCCAGGTGGGGGAAGTGCCCGGCGTTCTCCAGGACGACGAGCCGCGCGTCCGGCATGAGCGCCACGGCGTCCTGCGCGTGCGACAGCGGGATCATCCGGTCCTTGTCGCCCCACACCACGAGCGTTGGCACGTGCAGCCGGGGCAGCAGCTCCGCCGCGGACAGCCGCTGGCCGTCATAGCCGACCACCGCCCGGATCGTCGCGAGGAACGCGCGCCGCCCGTCGCCGTCCGCCAGCTGCTCGAAGCCGTGCCAGGCCTCCGCGACGTCCGTGCTCCCCTTGACCCCGACGAACGCGAGCGCCCGGGCCAGCTTGTCGCCCTGCCGCCGGGCGAACCCGGACGCCACGAGCGGCAGCACGAGCTCGGCGCCCGGCAGCGTGGGCGCCCGCAGCAGCACGTTGACCTCCCGGCCGAGCCCGCCGCTGGCGACGAGCACGAGCCGGTCGACCCGGTCCGGGAACAGGTAGGTGAACTCCAGGGCGATGCCCCCGCCCAGGGAGTGGCCGACGAGGGTGACCTGAGCCAGCCCGAGGCTGTCGAGCAGGTCCCGGACGACGGCTGCGTGGCCGGCGAGGGAGTAGTCGCCGGCAGGCTTGGCGGACATCCCGTGGCCGAACAGGTCCGGCGCGAGGACGAAGTGGTCCTGCGACATCTCCGCGGCGAGCCGGGCCCAGACCCGGGTGGAGCCGAGCACGCCGTGCAGGAAGACGATCGGCGGACCCTCCCCGGCATGGACGTAGTGCAGGTCGTGCCCGTTGAGCCGCCGACGGGCCGACTGCAGCCTGTGCGTCATCGCTGGCCTCCGTCCGGTCCCGGCGTCGCAGGACGACTCGACGCTACCGACGAGTAGCCCCCGGGGAGGAGTACGAAGGTCACCCTCCGGCCGAACGGTGCCGCCTGCGCGCACCGGGGCCCGGTGCGGCAGGATCTGGCCCATGTCCGAGACCCCGGCGTCCCCGCCGCAGCCCGGTTCCTGGCTCCCCGCGTGGGAGCGCCGCTTCCGTGCGCCGCGGGTCGGGCTGCCGGACTGGGCGGACGACGCCCCCGACCGCTGCGCCGTCGTCGCGACGTCCGGCGGCGTCGTCGAGGTGCACTCCTGGGACCGGTCGAGCGGCACGCTCACCCAGCTCACGAGCCGCAAGGAGGGCACCGTCCACGCGGCGATCGAGCCGGACGGCTCGGCGGTCTGGTGGTTCGACGACGCCGCCGGTGACGAGTTCGGGGTCTGGCGCCGGCAGCGGTTCGGCAGCGCGCCGGGCGAGGACGTCGAGGACGCCACCGGGCTGCCCGCCGCCTACTCCGCGGGCCTGGCGATCGGCCGCGGCGGGCTCCGCGTCGTCGGCAGCGGGGACGACGACTACGGCACCCGGATCCACGTCATCCGCCCGGGCGAGCCGGCGCGGCTGCTCTACGAGCACGCCGAGGACGCCGGGGTCGGCGACCTCAGCGAGGACGGCACCCTCGTCGCGATCGTCCACAGCGAGCACGGCGACTCGCGGCACCCGGCCGTCCGCGTCGTCCGGGTCGACGGTGACACGTTCGGCGAGACCGTCGCCGAGCTCTGGGACGGCGAGGGCAAGGGGCTCGACGTCGAGGCCTTCGCCCCCGTGGCCGGCGACACCCGGCTGCTGCTCGGCCACGAGCGCCGCGGCCGCGCCGAGCTGCTCGTCTGGGACGTCGCGACCGGCACGCAGACCCCGCTCGACCTCGGCCTGGCCGGCGACGTCTCGGGCGCGGACTGGTTCCCGGACGGCTCCGCCCTGCTCGTCGCGATGGACCACGAGGCGCGTACCCGGCTCTACCGCGTCGACCTCGCCCCGCTCGACACCGGCGGCCCGCTGGAGCCGCTGCCGATCGGGCGGCCCGACGGCAGCGTCGGTTCGGCGACGGTCCGGCCCGACGAGGACGTCTGGAGCACCTGGTCGTCGGCCGCGGAGCCGCCCGGCGTCCGGGACCTCGCGGGCTTCCCGGTGATCACCGCCCCCGGCGACCCCGCCCCACCGTCCGTCCCCGTCGAGGACGTCTGGGTCGAGGGCAACGGCGGCCGGATCCACGCCCTGCTGCGCCGCCCCGCGGCGGACGACGGCACGCCGCTGCCCGGGCCGCTCCCGCTCGTCGTCGAGGTCCACGGCGGCCCGACGCACCACGACGCGGACGCGTTCCGGGCGTACGCGAGCGCCTGGGTGGACCACGGCTACGCGATCGTCCAGGTGAACTACCGCGGCTCGACCGGCTACGGCTCCGCCTGGCGGGACGCCCTCGACGCCGAGGTCGGGCACGTCGAGCTCGAGGACGTCGTCGCCGTCCGGGACCACCTCGTCGCCACCGGGGTCGCCGACGGGGCGCGCGTCGTCCTCGCCGGGGCGTCCTGGGGCGGCTACCTCACCCTGCTCGGCCTCGGGCTCTACCCGGACCGCTGGGCGCTCGGGCTCGCGGGCGTGCCGGTGGCCGACTACGTCGCCGCGTACGAGGACGAGATGGAGGGCCTCAAGGCCTTCGACCGCAGCCTCTTCGGCGGCTCGCCCGACGAGGTACCGGAGAAGTACCGGCACTCCAGCCCGCTGACCTACGTGGACGCCGTCCGCGCACCGGTGCTGGTCCTCGCGGGCGAGAACGACCCGCGCTGCCCGATCCGGCAGATCGAGAACTACGTCGCGGCGCTGCAGGAGCGCGGGGTCACGCACGAGGTCTACCGGTACGACGCGGGCCACGGCTCGCTCGTCGACGACGAGCGGGTCCGGCAGACGCGCGTCGAGCTCGACTTCGCGGCACGGTACCTGCCGCCGACCTGATGCGGCCGCCGCGGCCGGGACACCGCCCGGCCGCGCTACGGTCCAGGGATGAGCAGCGGACCGGCCACGTCCCCGGACGACCCGGACGTCGACACCGACGTCGTCGTGCTGGGCGGCGGCAGCGCGGGGGCCGTCGTGGCGGCCCGGCTGGCCGAGCAGGGCGTGGACGTCGTCCTGGTCGAGGCGGGCCCGGACTACGGGCCCCTGTCCGGGGGCCGCTGGCCGGCCGAGATCCTCGGTGCGGCCATGCTCGCGACCACGCACGACTGGGGCTACGGGTCCGGCCCCGTCCCGGGCAGGGCACCGTGGACGTTCGAGCGGGCGCGGATCATCGGCGGCTGCTCGGCCCACAACGGTGCGATCGCCGCGGTCGGTCACCGGTCGGACTACGACGCCTGGGGGCTGCCCCTGTGGCGCACCGATGCGCTGCGCCCGACCTTCGCCGCCGTCCTGGACCGGATGCGTGTGCGCACCTACACCCGCCAGGAGGCCGGCCCGTTCCACGCCCGCTGCCTGGAGGCTGCGGTCAGCGCCGGCTGGCCGGTGGACGCCGCGACGTTCGCCGGCGACCTGTGCGACCTGGACGCGGGCGACGGCTTCGGGCTCGAGACCGTGAACGTCGCCGACGGGGTCCGGTGGAACACGGCCTTCGCCTACCTGGACCCGGTGCGCTCCGGCAGCAGCCTGCGGATCCTCGACGAGACGCTCGTCGACCGGCTCGACGTCTCGCCCTCGCACGTCGCCGTCCACGCCCGTCGGGGCGGCGAGGCGGTCCGGGTGAGCGCGCAGACCGCGGTCCTGGCCGGCGGCGTGTACGGCACCCCGGCGATCCTGCAGCGCTCCGGCATCGGTGACCCGGCGGACCTGCGCGCCGCCGGCATCGCACCGAGGCACGATCTCCCGGCGGTCGGCCGGCACCTGCACGACCACCCGATGGTCAACGCGGGGCGCGCGCTCGGCCCGGCGATGCGCGACTGGCTCGACGAGGCGGCCCGGGCCGGGTTCGTCCCCGAGGAGCAGACGCTCGGCAAGGCCCGGTCGTCGCTGGCCGCCGACGGGGTCTACGACCTGCACGTGTTCCCGGTCTGCGCGTCGACCCAGACCCAGCTGACCCAGGGACGCGCCCTCGTCGAGGTCGCGTGCATGACCCCGCGCAGCCGCGGCCGCCTGCACGTCGTCGGCCCGGATCCCCTGGTGGCGCCCCGGATCGACCACGGCTACCTGACGGACGCCGACGGGCACGACCTCGCGGTGCTGCGTGACGGTCTGCGCCTCGCCGAGACGCTGCTGGACCAACCGGCCCTGAGCGGTGCCCTCGTCAGCGAGGGCCCGCGGGACCTCGGCGACGCCGCGCTGCGCCGCGACGTCCAGCACTACTACCACCCGGTGGGCACCGCACGGATGGGCGCCGACCCGGCGACGTCGGTGTGCGACGAGCGCGGCCGCGTGCACGGCCTGGAGCGGCTCGTCGTGGCCGACGCGTCGGCGATGCCGACCGTCCCGCGGGCCAACACGAACATCCCGACGATCGTCGTCGCCGAACGGATCGCCGCGATGCTCGCGGCGGGCTGACGGCACCTTCGTGATCACGGCGCGACCGCGCCGTGACCGCGGCCGCCTAGCCTCCCGGTATGGCGACGGGCACGGACAGCGGCGCCGGCGCGGCGACAGCCCCGCCGGACGACGACCTCTGGGTCGACGGCGCCGGTGTCTGGTGGCCTCAGCGGTCCCCGGACGGTGCGCGACCGTTCCTGCACAGCAGGTCCGAGCGGGTGCTGGGCCGCGTGCTCGTCGGGATCGGCATCGTCAGCCTGGTCCTGTCGCCGGTGCTGCTCGTCGTGGGCTTCCTCTCGGTGTACGAGGCCGGCATGGGCGGTACCCCGCCGGCCCCGTGGTGGTCCGTCTGGGTCATCTCCGCCTTCTGGGCCAGCGTCCCGACGGGCGCCGTCCTCTGGCCGCTCGGTGCCTGGATCAGCTGGCGGACCCGCACGCCACGGACCCGTCGCGGCGGCCTCGAGTGGGTCTGGAGCGCACCCGCCACCTGGCCGGCGGCCGACGCGGGCTGGACGCCGCCGCCGGGCTGGGCGCCAGACCCCGGCTGGCCCACGCCGCCGCCCGGGTGGCGGGGCTGGTCGGTCCGGGACGCCGTCCCGGTCGCGCGGGGCTCCGCGGCCGGACGGCGACCCGGCGGGTCGGCAGGGGCCGTCGCCGCCCGGCCCACGGTCACCCTGGTCCCCGACCCCTCCGGCCAGGACTGGGTGCACGACGGCGCGCTGTTCTGGCCGGTCCGGTCGGTCGACGGTCAGCGTCGCTTCGACGGGCGCCGGTGGCGGATGACCCCGGCAGCACGCGCGCACGTCGGCTTCTGGGTCGTCTGGCTGTGCGCCGCCGTCCTCGTGCTGGAGATCCTTCCGGCCGTCCTGCTGCGCCGGTCCGTGTCGAGGGCCGTGGAGGCCGGCGGGGTCGGCGTGACGTACACGCCGACCGTCCTGGACCGGTTCCCCGGTCTGTTCTACGGCGTCGTCCTCGCCGGGCTCATCGGGCTCGGGCTCGCGCTGCGGGCCGCGGGGCGACCGCCGTTCGGCCCGGTCCGGGGCAGGGCCTGGACGTGGGCTCCGCCACCCGGCTGGCCGGTGCCGCCGGTCGGCTTCCGCCCGTGGCCGGGCTGGCGGCCCGACCCCCGCTGGCCCGCACCGCCCGTCGAGTGGCGCGGGTGGACGCTCGGGCCGGCGCAGGGCCCGGGCGGGCGGTCAGGCGGTACGGCGTAGGTCCTGCGCGAGGTCGAGCACCTCGTGGACGACGGGCCGCAGCGGCCGCAGCCGGGAGAGCCGGACGAGCCGGTCTACGAGGGGGACGGCGCGGCGCGCGAGGTCGACGGTGCGGCGCTGGTTCTCGCTGCGGTCGTGCACCCAGAAGAGCACGAGCCCCATGTGCGCCAGCCACAGCAGCTCGGGGAGCTCGGCCATGAGGCGCTCGTCCGCCTTGAGGTCGCTGCCGCGCACGACCTGGGCCATGAGCTCGACGGACGCGTCCCGGGCCGCGGCGCTCTCCGTGCTGAACGGCGACAGCGGGCTCTCCGGCTGGGACGCGACGGAGAAGAACTTGCCCGCGAACGGGTGGTAGGGCCGGGCGACGTCGACGAAGGCCTCGACCGTCGCGAGGAGCCGGTAGGCGAAGACGGTCGCCCCGGCGAGCCGGACCTCCGCCTCCTCGCGGTGCAGCACCTGGACCCGGTCGTAGAAGCCCTGGACCAGGTGCTCCTTGGAGTCGAAGTAGTAGTAGGCGCTGCCCAGGCTCACCCCGGCCTCGGCCGCGACGGCGCGCATCGTCGTCCGCTCGTAGCCGCGCTCCTCGAACAGCCGCAGGGCCGCCTCGACGATCCGCTGCCGGGTCTGGTCGCCGCGGGCGGTGGCCGACCCGGCCGGGGCGTCGTCGGCGGCCTCGGGGGTGACGCGGTCCTCCGGCACGATGCTCACGGTAGCCGTCCGCGCGGCGGAGCGACGGTCGGCGGTCACCGCCGCACCTCGAGCACGGGGGCACGGTGCCCGGACGGCCCGTGGTCGATCCGGCAGGCGCCCGCCTCGTCACCCGCGCAGTCCGGCGGGCGCGGGGTCCGGGTCGTCATCGCCGCCACCGACAGGACGACGGCCCGCGCGCGTGGGCGCCAGGCGGGCTCGGCGAGCCGCTCGGACAGGCCACGGAACCGGGCCGTGGCCCACAGGCACATGATCCAGGCGGACTCCGCCGTCCAGACCTCGCCCCGCTCGGAGACGACGGTGACCTCCTGGGCGGTCCGGTCGTGGTCGAGGAACGGGAACGCGCGCCAGGCCTCGGCCGAGCGCATCGGGACGAAGACGAGCGGGACGAGCAGCTCCCGGCGCTCCAGCCAGCCCCGGACCCAGCGGCACAGCGGGCAGCCGTCGTCGTACAGGACGGTCAGCCAGCGTGCGGCCGGCACCGCGGACCCGAGAGCCCCCTCCGCTCCCGGGGCCGACGGCACCGGCTGCGCCCCGGGAGCCACCCCGGAGCTGGACATCCCTGTCGGGGACGCCCCTTCCATCGCTGCAGCGATCTGCATTGTTACACCCCGCTCATGACTGGCTACCAATGGTTGAGGATTTCGCCGGCAGTCCGCGGGACAGGTCGGCACAGAGCAGGTCAGGCCGGACGAGCGACCGGCCCGGGGCCACCCGGCATGCCCGGACCGGGATACCCGGGGACCGGCGTCCACGCCGCCGGCGGGACCGGCGGGACCGGGTTGCGCTCGGCGAGCCGGCGGCGGCGCACCCGGGAGAGCACGAGGACGTTGCCGAGGTGGAGCGCCCCGAGCACGAGCAGCACGCCGCCCACCTTCGTCGACAGCAGCTCGACGGCGGACCGCGCGGTGCCGATGCCGTCCGACGTCCGCAGGGCGAACGCCACGTACCCGAGGTTGAGCAGGTAGAACCCGATGACGAGGAGTCGGTTGACCGCCCTGGCCAGGTCCTCGTGCCCGTCGAAGACGTCGAGGAGGAACACCTCCCCGTACCGCTGGAGGGTCCGGGCGACCCACACGACGAGCGCCACCCCGATGACGGCGTACCCGAGGTACGCCCAGACGACCGGGCTCATGACAGACCTCCCCCGCCCGGCGCCGATGGCCCGGGCCTCGTGACGACGGGCACCCCGGCGGGGCGCCCGGTACTGCCTGCGACGCGCCGGCCGCGGGACGACCAGGCCCCGAGCCACCGGACGAGCAGGACGTTCGCGACGGCGACCCCCGCGAAGAGCAGGACGAACAGCGTCGTGACCGGCCACATCGGGCGGTCCGCCCCGGTCTGCGCGAGGTCCCAGACCGACGCGCCGAGGACGTAGACGACCGGGAGCAGGGGCACGAGCGCCGGCAGCAGGAGCAGGAGCATGACGCCCTCGGGGAACCAGGTGAGCACCTGGCCGGGGTCGTGGAACGACGCCGCGGCCAGCACTGCGACCACCCCGACGTAGACCGTCGCGACCGCTCTCCCAGGACCCGTCATGGCCCCTCCTCCGTTTGAACGTGTTCAGTTGAACGTGTTCAGGACGAAGGTAGCCGCACTCCTGAACATGTTCAAGAGCCGGTGGCCGCCCGCCACGCCGCGGGCTAGGGTCGCCTCGTGGAGCACCCGCGCGCCTGGTTGGTCGACGTCTACGACACCGTGCTCAGCGTCGACTTCGGCGCCGTCGTCCGGGAGGGTGCCCGGCGGGTCGGCGTCGACCCGCTGCGCTTCATGGCGGCGTCCCGGGCCGAGGACGGCGGCGCGATGGTCTCGCCGACCGGGATGGCGGACGCCGTCCCGAGGATCCTTCGGCGCTGCGGGGTCGATCCGGCCGACGGGCTCGCCGAGAGCCTCCTCGCGGCGTACCCGGCGCTCATGCGGGAGCACTGCACGATGCACAAGGACGCCGTCGACTTCCTGCACCGGCTGCGCGCCGCCGGGACACCGACGGCCTTCGTCAGCAACTGCGCCGAGGACACCCGCCCGCTGCTCGCCGACCTGGGCCTCGACCGGCTCGTCGACGTCCTCGTCCTGTCGTGCGAGCTACGCGCCGCCAAGCCGGCCCCGGCGATCTACGCCCACGCGCTCGCGGCGCTCGCGGCGCTCGACGTCCCCGCGGAGCGTGCGGTGATGCTCGACGACCAGGCCCGATACTGCCAGGGGGCGGTGGAGGCCGGGCTGTCCGCCGTGCGGATCGTGCGGCCCGCCGCCGGCCACGACGGCTCGCCCGACCCGGCCCACCCCCTGCTGGTCGGGCACCCCGCGCACATCCCCGTCGTCGCGACCTGCGCCTCTCTCGAGCCCTGACCCGCCCCGGACGCACCGCGGGCCGGCACCCCGCCAGGGGTACCGGCCCGCGAAGGCGTTGTCGCAGAACGGTCAGGCCTCGTCGGCCCCGTTGTCGTCGAGGTCCGCCGGGCCGCGGCCCGTGAGCTCGGCCGCGACGAGCTCGGCGATCTGCGCGGTGTTGAGCGCCGCCCCCTTGCGGAGGTTGTCGCCGCACACGAACAGGTCGAGCGTGTTCGGGAAGTCGAGCGCCTGGCGGATCCGGCCGACGAACGTCGGGTCCGAGCCGACGACGTCCGCCGGGGTCGGGAACTCGGCGTTCGCCGGGTCGTCGACGACGACGACGCTCGGCGCCTCGACGAGCGCGCGGCGCGCGTCGTCGACGCTGATCGGCTTCTGGAACGTCGCGTGGACGGCGAGCGAGTGGGTCGTCACGACCGGCACCCGGACGCACGTCGCGGAGACCCGCAGGTCCGGGATCCCGAGGATCTTGCGGGACTCGTTGCGGACCTTGAGCTCCTCGCTGCTCCAGCCGCCGTCCTTGAGCGAGCCCGCCCACGGGACGACGTTCATCGCCAGCGGCGCGGGGAACGGCGAGGGGCCGTCGCCGAGCTTGTCGGCGATCGCCTGCCGGACGTCGCCCGTCGCGGAGCCGAGCGAGCGGTCCGCGGCGACGACCTCGAGCTCGTCGTGGAGCCGGTCGACGCCGGGCTGGCCGGCCCCGGACGCCGCCTGGTACGACGCGACGACGAGCTCGGTGAGGCCCCACTGCGAGTGCAGGGCGCCGAGGGCGTCCATCATCGTCAGCGTCGTGCAGTTCGGGTTGCTGATGATCCCCTTGGGCCGGTTGCGGATCGCGGCCGGGTTGACCTCGGGGACGACGAGCGGCACGTCCGGGTCCATCCGGAAGGCGCCCGAGTTGTCGACGACGACCGCGCCGCGGGACGCCGCGACCGGCCCCCACTCGGCGGAGATCTCGTCGGGCACGTCGAACATCGCGACGTCGACGCCGTCGAAGACCTCGGGCGCCAGGGCGACGACCTCGACCTCCTCGCCGCGCACCGTGAGCCGCTTGCCCGCCGAGCGGGCCGACGCGACGAGACGGATCTCGCCCCAGACGTCCTCGCGCGTCGACAGGATCCCGAGCATCACGGTGCCGACGGCGCCCGTGGCGCCGACGACGGCGAGCGTGGGCTTGCGGCCCTCGATCCGGCTGGCCTGCCGGCTGGTCTGCTGCTGGTCGGTCATCGACCGGTCCCTCCGTAGACGACGGCCTCGACCTGCTCGCTGTCGAGTCCGAACGCGGTGTGGACGGCGCGCACGGCCGTGTCGACGTCCTCCGCACGGGTCACGACGGAGATCCGGATCTCCGACGTGCTGATCATCTCGATGTTCACGCCGGTCGCCGCGAGCGCCGCGAAGAAGCGGGCCGAGACGCCGGGGTGGCTGCGCATGCCGGCCCCGATGAGCGAGACCTTGCCGATCTGGTCGTCGTACTGCAGCGAGTCGAAGCCGACGTCGGCCTTGGCCTTCTCGAGCGCCTTGATCGCCGTCTTGCCGTCCGTCTTCGGCAGCGTGAACGACACGTCCGTGAGGCCGGTGGCGGCCGCGGACACGTTCTGCACGATCATGTCCAGGTTGATCTCGGCGGCCGCGAGGGCCTCGAAGATCGCCGCCGCCTTGCCCGGCTTGTCGGGCACCCCGACGACGGTGATCTTGGCCTCGCTGCGGTCGTGCGCGACGCCCGAGATGATCGCCTGCTCCATCTGCTCTCCCTGCTCGTCGGCGCCACGGACGCCGGAGTTCGTGGACCGCTTCGCCGCGGCCAGCGTGCCGGGGTCGGCCGTCACCCAGGTACCGGTTTTCGTGCTGAACGACGACCGGACGTGCACCGTAACGCCGTACCGGCGGGCGTACTCGACGCAGCGCAGGTGCAGCACCTTCGCGCCGGACGCGGCCATCTCGAGCATCTCCTCGTAGGAGATCGCGTCGATCTTGCGGGCCGTCGGCACGATCCGCGGGTCGGCGGTGAAGACGCCGTCGACGTCGGTGTAGATCTCGCAGACGTCAGCGCCCATCGCCGCGGCGAGCGCGACGGCGGTCGTGTCGGAGGCGCCGCGGCCGAGCGTCGTGATGTCCTTCGTGGACTGGCTCACGCCCTGGAAGCCGGCGATGATCGCGATGTCGCCCTCGGCGAGCGCGGAGGTGATCCGGCTCGGGGTGATGTCGATGATCCGCGCGTCGCCGTGCTGCTCGGTCGTGATGACGCCGGCCTGGCTGCCGGTGAACGACCGGGCCTGGACGCCGAGCTGCATGGTCGCCATCGCGAGCAGGGCGGCGCTCATCCGCTCGCCCGCCGTGAGGAGCATGTCGAGCTCGCGCGGCGGCGGCGTCGGCGTCACCTGGCCGGCGAGGTCGAGCAGGTCGTCCGTCGTGTCGCCCATCGCGGAGACGATGACGACGACGTCGTTGCCGGCCTTCTTCGTGTCGACGACGCGGCGGGCGACGCGCTTGATGCCGTCGGCGTCCGCGACGGAGGATCCTCCGTACTTCTGCACGACAAGGGCCACGACGGCTCTCCTGGGTTGCTGGTGGGTGCTGGCGACGGGTGCCGGCGGGCTCACCGGTCCAGGGGCCGAGTCTATCGACCCCTCCGCCGCGCTCCCCCGCCCGTCCGGCGTGCAAGACCTCCGCCGCACGAGCACCCGGGCGCAGGATGTGGAGGTCTCGTGCAACCTCACCGGTGACCTTTGCGTCCCTGGGTCGGCGGCACCGGAGAACTGACAGCATGATCCGTGGCCGCGAGTCACCCGTACGGGTGACGGCCACGTCCGGGCGGGGAGCCACGGACGACGTCGAGTGGGGGTTGTCGCATGACGGAACCGACCGTCCCGCGCGCCGGCATCACGGCCCGCGGTGTCCGGCGCACGTTCGGTGACGTCGTCGCCGTGGACCACATCGACCTCGACGCCCCGCCGGGCAAGGTCACCGCGCTCGTCGGCCCGAACGGCTCGGGCAAGACCACCCTGCTGCTCGTCCTCGCCTCGCTGCTCGTGCCGGACGCCGGCCAGGTGAGCATCGCCGGCTTCGACCCGGTGACCCAGCCCCGCGCCGTCCGCGCCCGGACCGGCTGGATGCCCGACGTCTTCGGCACGTGGGAGTCCCTGACCTGCCGCGAGGTGCTGCTCACGGTGGCCGACGCGTTCGCCCTGCCCCGCGCCGCCGCGGCGGCCCGGGTCGACCACCTCCTCGAGCTGGTCCACCTCGCGGACCTGCGGGACCGCCCGACGCAGGTCCTGTCCCGCGGGCAGAAGCAGCGCCTGGGCCTGGCCCGGGCGCTCGTCCACGACCCGGACGTCGTCCTGCTCGACGAGCCCGCGTCCGGCCTCGACCCGCGCTCGCGGATCGAGCTGCGCGGCATCGTCCGCGGGCTCGCCGCCGAGGGCCGGACCGTGCTCGTGTCGAGCCACGTGCTCGCCGAGCTCGACGAGATGGCCGACCGGGCCGTCATCGTCGCGCGCGGCCGCACCGTGGCCGTCGAGGAGGTCGCCGCCGCCGCGCAGGCCCGCCGCACCTGGCGGGTCCGGGCGCTCGACCTCGGCGTCCTGCTCGCCGCCCTCGACGCCCGCCGGACCCCGCACCCGCCGCCGGACCGGGACGGCGTCGAGGTCGAGCTCGGCTCCGACGTCGAGGCCGCCGAGCTGCTCGCAGCCCTCGTCCGCGACGGCGTCCCCGTCGTCGAGCTCGCGCCGGCCTCCGGCGTCCTCGAGCAGGCCTACCTCGCCCTCACGGAGGACCGGCGATGAGCGACGACTCCCTCACCTCGGCCGCGGCCCCCCGCCCGGACGACGCGGCGCACGCACCCGCGCCCGGTGGCGCAGGTCTCCTGCTCGCCGCACGACCATTGCCGGACGGCACCGGTCCGGGCACGTGGCACCTCGGCTGGGCCGGCGTCCGCACCGTCGCCGTTCTCGAGCTGCGGCAACGGATCCGCTCGACCCGCTGGACAGCCGTCCTCGCGCTGTGGACCGGAGTCCTCGCCCTGCTGACGATCCTCGTCCGCTGGGCCGTGCACCGGATCTACGACGCGAGCTTCGAGGGCGAGGGCCTCGCGCCGGGTGCCGACGAGGCCGCGGCCCGGCTCGCGGACCAGGTCGCCGGCCGGCTCACGTTCGGGATCATCGTCTTCCTCGTGCTCTCCCTCGCCGGGCTCGTCTCCCCCGCCCTCTCGGCGACGAGCATCAACGGCGACCGGCAGGCCGGCGTCCTCGCGACGCTGCAGACGACGCTGCTCAGCCCCGCGCAGATCGTCGTCGGCAAGCTCCTCGCCGCCTGGGCGACCGGCCTCGCGCTGCTCGCGGCCGCCGTCCCGTTCATCGGCTGGATCTACCTCGACGGCGGCACCCCCTTCGGCCGGCTCGCCGTCGTCCTTGCGGTGCTCGCCCTGACGATCCTCGTCGTCTGCGCGGTCGGCCTCGGCTGGTCGGCGATCACGGCGCGGACGTCGTCCAGCGCCGTCCTGACCTACCTCACCGTCGCGTTCCTCGGCCCGGGCCTGCCGCTGCTCTTCGCGCTGTCGGTGCCGCTCGTCACGGAGAACACGTCGGTCGCGGTGCGCCAGCAGGTCTACACCGCCGAGGGCGCCCCGACCGGGTGCCGGGTCACGCAGGAGGAGCGGACCATCACATACACCAACCGCTCCTGGTGGCTGCTCGCCGCGTCGCCCTACGTCGTCGTCGCGGATGCCTCGCCGAAGCCATTGACGGAGAACGGGTCCGACGACCCGATGACGCTCATCCGGGACAGCGTCCGCGAGGCCCGGCTCGGCCCGAGGTTCCCGCTCGAGGAGTGCTACGAGGACCTGGCGCGCTCGCAGCAGTACGACAGGGAACGCCAGGCGCAGCGCGAGTCCCTCCGCGCGACGTGGCCCTACGGCCTCGCCGCGGACCTGGTCCTCGGCGGTCTGTTCGTCGTGGTCGCCGTCCGCCGCCTGCGCACCCCGACCCGCCGCCTCCCCACCGGCACCCGCGTCGCCTGACCGCCCTCCTCCCCGCCGCAGTTACTAGCGCGTATGACCCAGTTAGTGGGTCATACGCGCTAGTAACTCGAGGGTGGGTGGGGGTCAGTCTTCTTCGTCCAGCTGCTTGCCGGCGAAGTAGAGCAGGGGGTCGGACAGGAGCTCGACCTGGATGCCGTCGGGGTCCTTGAAGTACATCGACTCCGGGATGCCCTGCGCCGGGCCGAAGTACTCGATGCCGGCGGCGTCGAGCTTGCCCTGCAGGTACTCCCAGTTCGAGCGCTCGACGGAGATCGCGATGTGCTGGACCGTGCCGATCGCCTCGACGCCGGGCTGCAGGCCCAGGCCGGGGAAGTCGAAGAAGCCGAGCAGCGTCGCGTTGCCGAGGTCGAAGAAGAAGTGCGACGACCCGGGGTAGTCCCGGTTCTCGGTGAGCTCGACCAGCGGGAACTCGAGCAGGCCCTGGTAGAAGGCGATCGTCTGCTCGACGTCGGAGCAGATGAGCGCCGCGTGGTGGATGCCGCGGGCCCGTGACGCCGGGCGCTGCGCCACCGGCACGACGTACTTCGCCTTGAGGTCCTCGCGACGGGAACGGATCGCGACGAGCTCCTCGTCGGTGGGCGGCATGACCTCTCCTCGGGTAGTTGAAATCCGTACTAGTTTGCGGTGTCACCACTGTACGACGGACGCCGCCCGGTGGCGAGGCAGCCCGTGAGGGCACGTCGTCCACGGGTGTTTGCTCTGCCCTCACCAGCGAGCCACGCGTTCTGCGCCCTGCCTTGCTCTGCCATCAGGAGCGAGCCAGGAACGTGCCTGCGCAGGCGGGCCGGCGACCACAACGCAACCACAAGTGCCGTCCCGGCGCCGGGACAGCCCAGGACCGCGACTTCTGGTTGCGTTGTGGCGGGCGTCCGCGCTGTCCGCGCCACAGCGTCGTCGTTGCTTCGCGACACTCCGGGCCGGGACCGGCGAGTTGCCGGGCAACGTCGACGGTGTGGTGCGACGGCAGGCCGGTCGCGTGCGGCCGCCCGAGGTCCCTCGGTCGACGTCGGACGGCGGCACCCTCACGAGTGAGGGCAGAGCACAGCACCCGGCGGTCGCCCCGGGGCGCGGGCCGTCAGCGGCAGACGGCGACCGCGAGGTCCGCGGCGGCGGCAAGCGTCAGCGCCCGACCGGCGGCGAGGAGCGGCTCGTCGTCCGGGGCGGCGGGCGTGAGCACCTCGGCCAGTCCCGTCTCGTCACTCGGCGAGCGGGGCGACCCGATCTCGGCGCGCAGGGTCTCGGCGGCGCCGAGCAGGCGGAGCGCGTCGGGTCGGGCGCCGAGACGGGCGGCGGTGACGGCCACGTCCTCGAGCAGGATCGCCAGGGCCCAGCGGTCGTCCCAGCGCAGGTAGGCCTCCAGGGCGCGGGCGTAGCCGGCACGGGCACCGTCGAGGTCGCCGAGGCCGCGCAGCGCGTTCCCGAGGTTGTTGTGCGCGATGGCGACCATCCAGGCGTCACCGACCTCGAGGTTGAGGCGCATCGCCTCGGTGAAACGGGCCTTCGCGTCGACGAAGTCCTCGGTGAGCAGGGCGATCATGCCGAGGTTGTTCTGCGAGACGCCGATCGCCCAGCGGTCGCCGACCTGGGTGCGCAGCGCGAGGGCCTGCTCGTTGAGGGAGCGGGCGCCGGCGTAGTCGCCGGTGTACTCGGCGATGACGCCGAGGTTGCTGAGCAGCGCGGCGGCCTGCGCCCGGTCCCCGAGCCGTTCCCGGACGGCGAGGCTCGCCTCGTAGTGCGCCCGGGCGTCGTCGTAGCGACCCTGTTGGGCGGCGAGGGTCCCGCGCAGGTGGAGCACCCGGCCGAGGCCGACCTCGTCGGCGAGCGCCGTGAACGCGTCGGCCGCGTGCGCGAGCCGGGCCTCGGCGTCCGCGAACCGGCCCTGCTTGCGGGCGACCTCGGCGAGCGCGACGTCCGCCCAACCGGTCGCCGCTCGGTCGCCGGACCCGTCGGCGAACGCCCGTGCCCGGGCGTAGGCGTGCTCCGCGTCGTCCCAGGCCGCGGTGAGCTCGAGCACCTGGCCGAGGGCCAGCAGCACCGGACCGCGCGCGCCGTCGTCGTCGAGCAGCGGGAGCACCGCCCGGTAGTGCTCGATCGCCGTCGAGTTGGCGTACCGGGCCTGCGCCGCCGCACCCGCCGCGAGCAGGGCCGAGCGCTTCTTCGCGTCGTCCCCGCCGCGCGCGTAGTGGTACGCGACGAGGTCGAGGAGCTGACCACCGGCCGTGGACGCCGCCGCGGCGACGTGGTCGCCGGCCCGCTCGTGGAGCCGGGTGCGGACGCCGTGCGGCATCGACTCGTAGGCGACGTCCCGGACGATGACGTGCCGGAAGGCGTGCAGCCGGGTCGCGGCGTCGTCGAGCGTGAGCAGGTCGACCTCGCGCAGGACGTCGAGGTCGGCGTCGACGCCGGCCCGGTCGCCGAGGTCGGGGTGGACGGCGTGCAGCGCGGCCCCGGTGAACGAGCGGCCGACGACGCTCGCGACCTTGGCCGTCGTCCGCGGCCCCTCGGCGAGGGTGTCGATCCGGGAGAGGACGAGCGCGGCGAGGCTCTCGGGCATGTCGAGGGTCTCGACGTCGACGCCGGTGAAGCGGCCGTCGGCGCGCTCGAGCAGGTACGTGACGAGCTCCTCGACGTAGAACGGGTTGCCCGCGCTGCGCCCGACGACCCGCTCGACGAGCACCTCCGGGACGTCCCCGGCGTCCGGCGTCCGGGCCCGGACGAGCGACCGCACCAGCGCCGCGACGACCTCGTCGTCGAGCGCCCCGAGCTCGAGGGCCCGGCGGTGCGCCAGTACCTCGAGCCCGGTCCCCGGCTCGCCGGCGCCGGCCGGCCGGTAGGCCACGACGACGAGCAGCGGCACCGCCGCGGCCGCCTGCGCGAGCACGGTGAGCAGGTCCCGGGAGAGCGGGTCCATCCAGTGGCTGTCCTCGACGACGAGCGCGAGCGGCGCGGTCGAGGCCCGGTGCGCGACGACGCGGACGGCGAGGTCCTCGAGCGACGTCTTGCGCAGCTTGGCGTCGAAGCCCCGGGTCAGGTCGCTGTCCGGCAGGGCGAGGTCGAGCAGCGCGCCGAGCAGCGGCAGCCGGGAGACGAGGCCCGGGTCGACGGACTCCAGCCGGGCCCGCAGCGCGGAGCTCACCGCGGGCAGGTCGTCGGGGTCGAGACCACCGAGCCCGAGCAGGTCCCACCAGACGTCGCGCCATGCCGCGTAGCTCGTGCCGGCGCCGAACGACGGGCTCTCCCCGACGTGGACGGCGACCCCGCTGCGGGACAGCACCCGCACCATCTCCGCGACCAGCCGGGACTTGCCCATGCCGGCCTCGGCGACGATCTCGAGCACCCGCCCAGAGCCGGCGACGACGTCCTCGACGACCTCCGTGACGACCGCCAGCTCGCGGACCCGGCCGACCATCGGCTCGGTGAACCGGACGGCGAGCCGCGCCGCGAGCCCGGTGCCGCCGGCCCGGACGTCCTCGAGGGCGTGCGCCTGGATCGCCGCGCTCTTGCCCTTGACCGCGAGCGGGGCGAGCCGGCGCCACGCGAACCGGTCCTCGGCCGCCCGGTGCACCCGGCCGTCGACGATGATCTCGCCGGCCGCAGCGGCGGACATGAGCCGGGCCGCGACGTTCACGGCGTCCCCGAGGCAGCAGAACGTGCGCCGGGTCGGGTGCCCGTACGTGCCGCTGCGCAGCCGGCCGGTCGCGATCCCGATCCGCAGGTCGGTCGCGCTCGTCCGGCCCTCGAGCGCCCGCAGCTCGAGCGCCGCGGCGCAGGCCCGCGCGGCGTCGTCCTCGTGGGCGAGCGGGGAGCCGAACACGGCGTAGAGGTAGGCGCCCTTGTCGCCGAGCGTCAGCTGCAGGGTGCTGCCGCCGTACGCGTCGACGACCCGCTGGGCCTCCATGACGAACTCGTCGAGCTTGGCGTGCGCCGACGGGTCGGTGTCGTAGTCGATCCCGCCGAAGGACACGAAGAGCGGGACGGCGGGCCGCAGCTCGGCGAGGAACTCGCCTCGGCCGGACCGCATCCGCTCGTAGACCTGGGGCAGCAGCCACTGCCGGACGACGTGCTCGGGCAGGTCCGGGGGCGGCTCCCACGGCATCGGGGCGGGTCGCGGCACGCGCAGGCCGCGGAGCACCCCGACCCGCCGTCCGGTCGCGTCGCCGGGCAGGTGCACGTCGCCCGTCAGGTCGGCAGGGAGCACGTCGACGTCGGCCCGGTCGCCGAGGGCGTCGAGCGCCGACGCGTCGAGGGTCACCGTTCCCGTGGTCGCGCGTCGCTCGGCCGCGGCGAGGTGGTCGACGAGCCGGCCGGCGAGGACGTCGACGAGCTGCACCCGGTGGTCGCCGACGACGAGCCGGCGGGCCTCCCCCACCGCGACGGCGACCTTCATCGCGAGGTCGACGGCGGTGCCGGACGGCGTGACGACCCGGCCGACGTCCGCCATCGCCTCCTGCATGGCGAGGCCGCACGCGACCGCCCGCAGACCGTCGTCCCCGTCGAGCCAGCACGTGACGGCGTCCCCGCTGAAGGAGATGACGTCCCCGCCGTGCGCGTGCAGCCGCGAGAGCAGGGCCTCGAAGACCGCCCCGAGCACGGTGCTCAGCTCGTCGGCGCCCCGCCGCGGCCCGAGCTCGCGGGCCAGGGTCTCGGTGAGCGGCGTGAAGCCGGAGATGTCGGCGAACAGCGCCGCACCCCGCACCCGCGTGGGCAGCTCGACCCCGGACGCGATCGCCCGGCGACGGTCGGCGGCGATGAACGCCTGCGGGTCGTCCACGCCCGGTCTCCCAGTGTCCGCGCCCGCGGGCTCAGGCGGTCAGCTGACGTGCAGCGCCTCGAACTCGGCATCCGCCACGGTGTCCGGGTCGGCGTCGAGCCGCAGGTGCGCGAGCACCGTCTGGAGAACGCGCAGCGCGCTCGTCGCGCGGACGCCCCACGTCGACAGGTACGAGTACTGCCACCACCACAGCGCCTCGTCGATGCGACCGGCACGGTAGTGCTTGAGGCCGTGCGCGAGCTCGGTCGCGACGTCCGCGAGGTCGTCGACGAGGCTCGCCCGGACGACCTCGTGGTTCGTCAGCGGGTCAACGACGTCGGCGTAGTCGTCGAGGCCGTGGAAGAGGTTCGCGAGGTTCTGCCGCACCGGGTCGACGTCCGGGTCGGGGCCGGCGTCAGGCTCGAAGCGCTCGCTCGGGACGACGTCGCTGATCGCGCCGAGCCGGGCGCCCGCGACCGAGGTCTGCGAGAGCGCCAGCAGCAGGACCGGGATCGCGGTGTCCGGCGCGGAGCCGGCGGCGACCTCGGTCAGGGCGTCCAGGTAGGCCTGCGCGTCGGCCGCGGTCTCGTCGGCGAGACGGCGCAGCTCCTGCCGCTCGGCGGCGTTCTCCACCGAGACGGCGAGGCCGTCGGTGACGGGTGTTTCGGTGCTCCGGTCAGACATCCAGAAGTCTCCTCCCCTCGAAGGCCCGGCCCAGTGTCAGCTCGTCGGCGTACTCGAGGTCCCCCCCGACGGGCAGCCCGGACGCGAGCCGCGTGATCCTGACGCCCATCGGCTTGAGCCAACGGGCGAGGTACGTCGCCGTCGCCTCCCCTTCGAGGTTCGGGTCCGTCGCGATGATGATCTCCGTGACGTCACCCGACGCGAGGCGCTGGACGAGCTCCTTGATACGAAGATCGTCCGGGCCGACACCCTCGATGGGGCTGATCGCCCCGCCGAGCACGTGGTACCGGCCGCGGAACTCGCGGGTCTTCTCGATCGCGACGACGTCCTTCGGCTCCTCGACCACGCACAGCACGGAGAGGTCCCGCCGCGGGTCGCGGCAGATCCGGCACTGCTGGTCGGCCGACACGTTCCCGCAGACGTCGCAGAAGCGCACCTTCTCGGTGACCTCCGTGAGCGCCGACACGAGACGGCGGATGTCCGCCGGGTCGGAGGCGAGCAGATGGAAGGCGATCCGCTGGGCACTCTTCGGACCGACCCCGGGCAGCCGCCCGAGCTCGTCGATGAGGTCCTGGACCACGCCTTCGTACACATCGGGCAGCCTACGTGACCCCGCGGACATCGGCGCCGCCCGAACCACGTGATCCGAGCCTTACCTGCGAAAGGTCCGAACGCCCGAGGCGGACGCCGTCCCGCCCGTCGCGCTCCTGCGTCCCGCCCGTCGCGCTCCTGCGTCCCGCCCGTCGCGCTCCTGCGTCGCGCTCGCCCGTCGTGCTCGGCCGTGCTCAGGCGCCGTCCGGCAGCCGCCCGCCGAGCAGCCCCTCGACCGCGAGCCGGACGTAGGTGCCGGCAAGGTCCTCCGCGGCCAGCGGACCGTCGGGCCGGTACCAGGAGCTCGTGCCGTTGAGCATGTCGAGCAGGGCGAGGGTCACGAGCCGGACGTCGGCCACGTGCAGCTCGCCGGCGCGCACCCCCGCGGCGACCGTGTCGGCGACCCGGCGCTGGTAGTACCGCCGGTGCCCGTCGACGACGGCCCGGTGCTCCGGGGTGAGGGCCGCGAGCTCGTGCCGGCCGACGAGGTGCTCGACCTGCCGCTCGACGAGGTGGAGCAGGTGCCCGCGGACCAGCCGGGTGAGCCGCTCGGTCGGCGTCCCGGCCTCGTCGAGCACCGGCAGCGTCCGCTCGACGGGCTCCTCGCTCACCGTCAGGCAGATCGCGAAGAGGATCTCCTCCTTCGACGCGTAGTGGTGGTAGAGGCTCGCGCCGCGGATGCCCAGGGCGTCGGCGATCTCCCGCATACCGATCTCGTGGTAGCCGTCCGACGCGAAGAGCCGGGCGGCGGCGGAGACGATCTGCTCCGTCGTCACCCGGCCCCGGGCGCCCGACCGCTCCGTCAGCCGGCCGGCGTCCACGACGGGTCGCGCAGCGTGCGCTTGAGGATCTTGCCCTGCGGGTCGACCGGGAACTCCGGGACGACGTGCACGGCCTTGGGCACCTTGTAGCCGGCGAGCCGCTCCCGGCAGAAGTCGAGCACCGCCGCGGTGTCGACGTCGGCGTCCGGCTTCGGGATGACGAACGCCGTCACCGCCTCGGACCAGTACTCGTCCGCGCGGCCGACGACCGCCGCCCGCAGCACGGCCGGGTGCTGCATGAGGGCGCGCTCGACCTCCTGCGAGGACACGTTCATCCCGCCGGACTTGATGACGTCCTTGATCCGGTCGTGGAAGAAGAGGTTGCCCTCGGCGTCCCGCCGGACCATGTCCCCGGTGTGCACCCAGCCGTCGCGGAAGACCTCGGCGGTGCGCTCGGGGTCCTTGTAGTAGCCGAGCATCGCCGAGGGGCTGCGGCACCAGAGCTCGCCGAGGTCGGCGTCCTGCCCGTCGAGGCCGACGACGCGGACCTCGAGGTGCGTCACCGGCTTGCCGATCCACGTCGGGTCGCCGTCCGGGATGTCGTCGAGCGTGCGGAACCAGCCGACGGTGCCGAGCTGGGAGAGCTCGGACTGCCCCCAGTAGGTGCCCCACACGACGTCCGGCGAGGCCTTCGCCCACGCGTCGATCGTGCTCGGGGTCATCTGGCCGCCGTACGTCATGCAGCGCTTGACGGTGCCGACGGCGTCGGGCCCGAAGTCCGGGTGCTGCGCGAGCGCCATGTAGAAGGTCGGCGTCTGGGCGATGACGGTGACGCCCTCCTCGCGGACGATCCGCAGCGCCGACTCCGGGTCGACCGCGGCGGGGAGCACGAGGGTCGCGCCCATCATCGTCAGCGTCGTCATCGAGCCGAGACCGGCGATCGTGAAGAACGGCATGACGAACAGCCACACGTCGTCCGGGCCGGTCCGCAGCCCCCACGACCACGCGGGCGCGGTCGAGGTGAGGTAGTTGCGGTGCGGCACGAGCACGCCCTTCGGCGCCGCCTCGGTGCCGCTGGTGTACACGAGCATCGCGACGTCGAGCTCGTCGACCTCGGCGTCCGGCTCGGTCGCCGGGGCCGCCGCGACGAGGTCGGCCCACGAGAGCCAGCCCGGTGCGAGGTCGCCGCCCGCCGCACCCGTCGGGCCGCCGTCCAGGTCGAGGCAGCGCACCGGCAGGCCCTCGGCCGCCGCCGCGCCGCCGGGCACGAGGTCGTGCGTCGCGACGAGCACGGCCGGCTCGGCGTGCTCGAGCTGCGCGCGCACCTCGTGCGGCTTGAGCAGCGGGCTGACGACGGTGAACGTCGCCCCGACCTTGAGCGCGCCGTAGTAGACCGCGACGACGTCGACCCGGTTGCGCGAGAGCATCGCGACCCGGTCGCCGCGGGCGACGCCCTGCCCGAGGAGCACGTGCGCGGCCCGGTTCGCCATCGCGTCGAGCTCGCCGTACGTGACCGCCGTCCGCGCGCCGTCCGCGCCGAAGGCCACGAACGCGACCTTGGCGGGCTGGTTCGCGGCGTGCCGGCGGAGCTGGTCGCCCAGCGTCGAGCGGCCGAGGGCGGCGCGGTAGTGCTCGGGCAGGGCTCCGTTCGACGCAGCGGACGACACCGCCGTCATCCGGCCGTGCTCGCGTACATCGGCGACCCGAAGGTCTCCAGGTGCACGATGTCCTCGACCGGGGAGCGGGTCAGCTTGGTCGGGAAGCCCTTGGCGGGGTAGCCGACGGCGATGTGCGCGGCGGTGATGAAGCCCTCGGGGATCTCGAGCAGCTCGGTGACCGCGGGCTCGGACAGGCACAGCAGCGTCGTCACGGCGGTCGCGACGCCCTGGTCGCGCAGTGCGAGGCAGAGGTTCTGCATCGTCGGGTAGATCGAGCAGCCGCCGACGACGGACAGCCGCCCGAGCTCGGTGTCGGTCGGGTGCAGGCCGCCGACCTCGGCGCAGACGACGATGATCGCCGGGACCTTGTGCAGGTTCTCGGCGAAGTCGTCGGCCGCCTGGACCGTCTTGTCGAGCGCACCGACGTTGATGTCGCCGGTGGAGATGGCCGCGAGGTAGCCCTTCCACGGCGGGAGGTAGAGGTCGGCGAGCGCCTTCTTGCGCGCGGGGTCGCGGACGACGACGTAGCGCACGGGCTGCCGGTTGCCGCCCTGCGGGCCGAACCGGGCGGCGTCGAAGGCGGTGTAGAGCACCTCGTCGGGCACCGGGTCGTCGGAGAAGTACCGGCACGTGCCGGTGGTCCGCATGGCGTCGATCAGCTCCATTGCTGCTCCGTCCTAGCCGTGGTTAGGGTTCGTCAGCGACAGCATGGTGTGACCTAGGTCTCTGGTCAAGAGGTGCTTCGGCTGGGATACGCAGGGGTCTTGGCTCCGAGCGGTCCGCACGTCTACCGTGACCTAACAGCCGTTACACCCTGGTCTGCCCGCCGCGCCTCGGCGAGGACCATCCGAACCGACGGGACGGCGCATGACCCTCCTGGACACGCCCGCGGCCCCGGTCGACGCCGACCGGCTCGCCGCAGCGCTCGAGCACGCGAACATCCCGACGCTCGTCGTCGTGCTGCACCAGCTCACCGGCGACCGGCGCTGGCTCGCTGCGCCGTACCGGCCGCAGCGCGGGCGCGGCATGGACGACAACGCCTCCGGCGGGCTCCCGGACGACGTGCAGGGGCAGATCCGGGCCGCGGCGCTCGAGGCGGTGCTCGCGTGGTCGCACGGGCGGCCGGCCGCCGTCCCCGCGCCGCGCGGCGACGCGCTCGTCGAGCTGCTCGAGGTCGCGCAGGGCGAGCCCGTCCCGCCGGAGTTCGAGCCGATGCTCGCCGAGCTGCTGGGGTTCGCGCCGGCGCCCGAGCACGGGCAGGTCGCCGGGGCGGCCGGTTTCAGCGCGCTCGTCGTCGGGGCCGGGGTCTCCGGGATGCTCGCGGCGCTGCGGCTGCGGGCCCTCGGCGTCACGGTGACGGTGCTCGAGAAGAACGACGACGTCGGCGGCACCTGGCTGGAGAACCGCTACCCCGGCGCGGGCGTCGACACCCCGAGCCACCTCTACTCGTACTCGTTCTTCGACCACGACTGGGCGACGTACTTCGGCCGGCAGCCCGAGGTCGAGCAGTACCTGCGGGACTTCGCCGACGCCAACGACCTGCGCGGGCTCGTACGCTTCGGCACCGAGGTGGCGTCGTCCGGCTGGGACGACGCGGCACAGGAGTGGGTCGTCACGACGACGACCGGCGAGACGTTCCGGGCGAACGCCGTCGTGAGCGCCGTCGGGCAGCTGAACCGGCCACGGGTGCCGGTCATCGAGGGCATGGAGTCGTTCTCCGGCAGGGTGTTCCACTCGGCACTGTGGCCGGACGACGTCGACCTCGCCGGCCGGCGGGTCGTCGCCATCGGCACCGGTGCGAGCGCGATGCAGATCGTGCCGGCGGTCGTGGACGACGTCGCGCACCTCACGGTGTTCCAGCGGTCGCCGCAGTGGGTCGCGCCGAACTCGGACATCTTCCGGCGGTTCCCGGACGAGGCGCACTGGCTCATGCGCACCGTGCCGCTGTACCGCGACTGGTACCGGGCCCGGCTCGCCTGGACCTTCAACGACAAGGTGCACCGTTCGCTGCAGCGCGACCCTGCGTGGACCGAGCCGGCCCGGTCGGTCAACGCCGAGAACGACGCCCACAGAAGGGTTTTCACCCGCTACCTCGAGGCGGAGCTCGCCGACCGGCCGGACCTGCTCGCGAAGTGCCTGCCCGGCTACCCGCCCTTCGGCAAGCGGATGCTGCTCGACAACGGCTGGTTCGCGGCGCTGCGCCGCGAGCACGTCGACCTCGTCGCCGAGGAGGTCCTGCGGTTCACGCCGTCCGGGGTCGAGAGCGCGGGCGCCCACGTCGACGCGGACGTCGTCATCCTCTGCACGGGGTTCCAGGCGCACGAGTTCCTCGGGCCGTGGCAGGTCCGCGGCCGGTCGGGGCGCACCGTGCGCGAGCAGTGGGGGCCGGACGACGCGACCGCCTACCTCGGCGTCACGGTGCCGGACCTGCCGAACTTCTTCATGCTCATCGGCCCGAACACCGCGCTCGGGCACGGCGGCAGCATGATCACGATCGCGGAGTTCCAGGCGGAGTACGTCGTCCGGCTCGTGGAACGGATGCTCGGCGAGGGCATCACGTCGGTCGAGCCACGGGCGGAGGTCGCGCGGGAGTACACCGAGCGGGTGGACGCCGCCCACGGCGCGATGATCTGGACCCACCCCGGGATGACGAACTGGTACCGCAACCCGGCCGGCCGGGTCGTCTCGACCTTGCCGTGGCGGATCGTCGACTACCGGGAGATGATCCGCGAGCCCGACCTGGGCGACTTCCTCGTGCGCCGGGCGGACTGAGCCTGCTCGGGCCGGGCCGCAGGGGTCAGCGGGCGCCGTCGAGGACGCCGACGAGCGCGTCGCACAGCGGCGGCCACGCCTGCATCCCCCACGGCCCGAACCCCTGCTGCGTCAGGCACGCGACGGCGACGCCGCGGGTCGGGTCGACCCAGAGGAACGAGCCGCTGCCGCCGAAGTGGCCGAACGTGAGCGGCGAGACCCGGGTGCCGGCCCAGTGCCCGGGCCGGCCGAAGTTGCGCTCGAACCCCAGGCCCCAGTCGCACGGGTCGAACCGGCCGACGCCCGGGACGATGCCCGCCAGACCCGGGTAGGCGACCTCGACGAACCCGGTGAGGGTCGACGGGTGCAGCACCGCGGGGGCCAGCAGCTCGCGGCCGAAGGCCGCGAGGTCGGTGACCGTGCTGTGGAAGCCGAAGGCGGGCGAGCCCTGGGGGGTCGTCGCGGCGAGCCCGAGGGGTTCGAGGACGGCCTCGGTGAGGTACTCGGCGAAGGGGACGCCGCTGGCCGCCGCGAGGTGGGCGGCGGCCTCCTCGATGCCGCGGTTGGAGTACACCCGGCGGGTCGCCGGTGCGCAGACGACCGGGGCGTCGCTCTCGAAGCCGTAGCCGGCGGTGTGCGCGAGCAGGTGCCGCAGGGTTGCTCCCGGCGGCCCGGCCGGGTCGTCGAGGGTGACGGCCTCCTCCTCGACGGCGACCCCGATCGCGTACGCGGTGAGCAGCTTGCTCACCGACGCGACCCGGGAGGGCTCGTCGACGGCGCCGCGGGACGCGAGCACCCCGTGCGCGTCGGTGACGACGACACCGGCGGCGGGGACCTCCCAGCCGTCGATCGCGGAGAGCACGCCCGCGAGGGACGAGGCGAGCGCCGGGCGGTCGCCGGGCGCGATGCCGGTCACCGGCGGCTCACTCCTCGCGCTCGTCGATGAGCTTGCCCCCGAGGAGCTGCTCGACGACGGGCGCACCGACGAGCGAGGAGCCCTCGACGTCGGCGTCGTCGAAGC
>NZ_MWLN01000120.1 GCF_002198655.1 Kineosporia sp. A_224 | reverse complement strand
ACCAGCGTCGCGGGCCCGACGCCGACCGCTGGCCCGCGCTGCTCGCGGCGCTCGCCGCCGACCCCGCGCTGCGGGCGGCCGTCGTCGGGCCCGCGACGCTGGTCGGCGCCCGCGGCAGCGCGCGGGTCCCCTCGTACACGGCGTGGTGGCTGCGCCGCGAGCTCGACGCGGCCGGGCCGTGGGCCGACCCGGACGCCGGGCCCGCCGTCGGCGCCCTGCTGCCGCCCGGCCCAGCGGTCCTGCGTACGGCCGACCCCGGGCTGCGGGCCGCGCTCGGGGCAGTCCGCGACCTCGACAGCCTCGACGCGTCCGTCGTCGGCACCGTGCTCGACCGGCTCACGGACGACGACCTCGCCCTCGACACCGCGACGGCGCTGCGGCTGTGGGCCACCCTCGCCCGGGTCGCGGCCGAGGCCGGGGACACGCTCGACACCGACGACGGCCCGCCCGGCCGGGTGCTGGCGGTCGGCACCGGTGACGGCGCGGGGGCCGCGCGCACCCGGGTCGTCGACGCGGCGTCGGCGGCCGTCGTCGGGTCGCCGCAGCACCTCCAGCCCGGCCTGCTCGCCGCGCACGGCGTGACCGGCGCGGTCGTCGTCGCCGCGGACCGCGCCGCGCGGGAGGCGCTCGCCGACCTGCTCGACGTCCCGCTCGCCGAGGACGTCGTCCGCGGCGTCGTCGCCGAGGACGGCGACGCGGCGGGCGAGCGCACGGACGTGCCGGACGCGGTCCGGCACCTGCTGCCCGACGCACCGGCCACCTGGTGCGAGCACGAGGTCCTGCGCGTCGACGGCGTCGAGGTCGACTGGTGGGTCGACGGGCCGCGCACCGCCGGCGCTGCTCCGACGGGACCCTCGGCCGTGGTCCACGCGGCCACGCTCGACGGGCTCGCCCGGGGGCTGGCCGCCGCGGCCGGGGCGTGGTCCCGGCGCTCCGGGGTCGCGGCCGTCCTCGAGGACCCGGCCGCGCTCGGGGCTCAGCTCGTCGACGACGCCTTCGGCGGCTGAGCCGGCCGCTCGTCGCGCAGCCGCAGGTAGCGCAGGCCGTACAGGCCCAGGGCGATCCCCACGACGGGGGTCCAGACCCACCAGCCGCGGCCGGCGTCCGAGAGCCGGCCGTGCCCGACGAGGGCCGCGACGAGCAGCACCGCCCACACCGCCGTGCCGACGAGGACTGTCCGCCGGTCGTCGGTCCGCACCGGCTCGGGGTCGGGTCGCCGGTCCCGGGACCGCACGTAGAGCCGCATGACGTCAGGCTACGGGTCAGGAGCCGCCGACGACGACGAGCCGCCGGTCGGCCGCGCGCGCATCGGGCGACGTCCCGGGCTGCGCCGGGTCCGCCGAGCCGGCCCCGGTCGTGGCCACCCGCGACGTGCGGACGCCGAGCGTCGCGAGGTACTGCTCGGCGGCCCGGGCGCGGGCCAGGCTGACCGCGGTGTCCGCCGTCGGGTCGCCGCTGTCGTCGGTGTGGCCGACGAGCGTGACGGTCGCCTCCGGGCTCGCCACGAGGACGGCGGCCGCGGCGGCGAGCACGCTGCGCCCGATCGGGCCGGGCGCGGTCTGCCCGGCGCCGAACACGAGGGCCGGCAGGCTGCTCAGCTGGGCGTCGAGGGTGGCGGCGTCGGGCGCGGTGACGTCCCCGACGGTGACCCTGTCGACGACTCCGGCCGGGTCGGGGACCGCGCGGGCGGCCGCCGCGAGGGCCTTCGCCTTCGTCGCCGCGTCGGCGACGCGGGCGGCGACGGTGATCGTGCCGCGGTCCAGGCTCACGGTGACGCCCACGGCGTCGGCCCCGAGCGCCGCGACGGTCTTCGCCACCGCGTCGGAGCCGGTGCCGGTGACGGTGTCGCTCGTCGGCGCGAGCAGCTCGACGTCGCCCGGGTCGTACGTGCGGCCCAGGGAGGTCACGACCTTCTGCGCGGTGGCGTCGTCCGGGAAGGCGCCCGCGACGACGACCCGGCCGCCGGTCGCGACGACGACGAGCGTCGTCCGGGCGGAGTTCGCGCCGCGGGCCGTCGGGGACGGCGTGGGCGAGGGGCCCGGGCCGGCGGGAGACGGGGTGCCCGCCGGGGCCGCGCTCGCCGCCGCGCGTGCAGCGGCGAGCGCCGCGGCGGCGTCGACGACGACCCCGGTCGCGTCGACGTACCGGACCCCGTCGACCTCGGCGACGACGTGCTCGGCGGCGAACGCCTGCCGGTCGTCCTTCGCGGGCCCGGTGAGGACGACGTCCCGGCCGTCGACCCGCACCTGCAGCGACGTGATGCCGGCGTCGGCGAGGGCCTCCTGCGAGCGCTGCTCGAGCTCGCTGCCCACGGACGGGGCGACGAGGACGACCTGCACGGCCGTCAGCCCGGCGAGCCCGACGAGCGACAGGACGATCGCGGCGCTCGTCCGGCGGCCCGGCGGGCGCAGCCGGCGGTACCAGCGGACGTGCGGCGGGTCGTCGTCCTCGGCGAGCCCCAGGAACGGGTCGGACGGCGGGGCGGGCGCCGTGGTCACAGCCGGGCGCCCGTGCCGCCGGAGCGGGCGGCGGCCCGGGCGGCGCCCGCGTCGGACGCGGCGAGCCGGCGGGCCTGCGTGCCCCAGGTCTGCACCGTCGGGGCGATCCGGACCCCGGCGGCGGTGAGCGCCTCGCGCAGCCTGCCGTGCGGCGCCTCGGCGATCGCCGTGAACGTCGTGATGCCGGCGCCGCGCAGCGCCCGCGCGGCGGAGAGCGTCACGCCCTCGATGCGCTCGAACTCGTCGAGGAACGGCTCCGGCGCGGGGTCGGTGACGTCGACGGCCTTCGTGGTGACGTCGACGGCCGGTTCGGTGACGTCCACCGTGACGGCGGCGGGCGCGTCCGGGACGTCGGTGACGTCCGTGACGTCCGTGACGGCGGTGACGTCCGTGACGTCCGTGACGTCGGCGGTCGCGGCGGCCGGCTCGCCGCCGCCGGTCGCGACCGGCTCCTCGGCAGCGGCCGGCTCCGTGACGTCGACGACGGTCGCGGCGACGGGGACGGCGGCCGGCTCCTCGGCGGGCGCCTGCTCGACCTGCGCCGCGGCGGCCTCGAGGTCGCTCGCCATGAGCGGCCAGTAGGCGCACCGGAAGGTCGG
>NZ_MWLN01000012.1 GCF_002198655.1 Kineosporia sp. A_224 | reverse complement strand
CCCACCACGGTAACGAGCCTGCGCGGGCCGTCCGGCCACCGGTCGTTAGGCTGCGCCCGTGCGTATCGCGAGGTTCACGGCCGGCGGGGATCCCAGGTTCGGCGTCGTCGAGGGGGAGCCGGGCTCCGAGCAGCTCGTCGTCCTCACGGGCGACCCGCTCTTCATGCCCGTGCAGCCGACGGGGGAGAAGATCGACCTCGAGGAGGTCCGGCTGCTCGCGCCCGTCATCCCGCGGAGCAAGGTCGTGGGGATCGGCCGCAACTACGCCGCGCACGCCGCCGAGCTGGGCAACGAGGTCCCCGCCGAGCCGCTGGCATTCCTCAAGCCGAACACGAGCGTCGTCGGCCCGGGCGACCCGATCGTCCTGCCGCCGCAGTCGTCGCGGGTCGACTACGAGGGCGAGCTCGCGGTCGTCATCGGCCGGCTGTGCCGCGACGTCCCGGTCGAGCGGGTGCCCGAGGTGGTCCTCGGCTACACGGTCGCGAACGACGTCACGGCCCGCGACCTGCAGTCGTCCGACGGGCAGTGGTGGCGCGCCAAGGGCTTCGACTCGTTCTGCCCGCTCGGGCCGTACCTCGTCACGGACGTCGACGTGCGCGACCTGCGGGTCACGACCCGGCTCGACGGCGTCGTCGTCCAGGACGGCCGCACGTCGCAGATGATCTTCGACGTGCCGACCCTCGTCGCGCACGTGTCGGCCGCGATGACGCTGCTGCCCGGCGACGTCATCCTCACCGGCACCCCGGAGGGCGTCGGCCCGATGGTCGCCGGGCAGCGCGTCGAGGTCGAGGTCGAGGGCCTCGGCACCCTCTCGAACCCGGTCGTCACCCGCTCCTGACCACCCGCCCCCTCAGGGGGTCAGGCGGTGCAGGTCGCGGGGGAAGAGCGTCGTCGTGCGGATGTTGTCCGCCTCGACGAGCCGGGCCGTCCAGCGCTCGAGCCCGATCGCGAAGCCGCCGTGCGGCGGCATCCCGTACCGGAACGTCTCCAGGTAGCTCTCGTACGGCCCGGGCGACTCGCCGCGGCCGGTGAGCGCCGCGACGTAGTCCTCGTACCGGTGCAGCCGCTGGCCGCCCGTGACGAGCTCGAGCCCGCGGAAGAGCAGGTCGAAGGAGTTCGTCCAGCGGCTGTCCGGCTCCGGGGTCGTCTGCGGGTGCGTGTAGAACGGCCGCTTCGCCGCCGGGTACCCCTCGACGGCGAGCAGGTCGCTGCCGTGCTCGGCGAGCGCCCACGCGCCGAGCGCCCGCTCGTGCTCGGGCGCGAGGTCGGGCTCGTCGGGTTCGGCGCCGGCGATCCGCAGCGCCTCGCGGAAGTGCACGACGGGGATCTGCTCCGGCACCTCGGGCAGCCGGGCGCCGGTCAGCGCGAGCGCCTCGGAGGCGTTCTCCCGGACCGACGCCACCATCCCGGCGAGGACGTCGCGCAGGACGGCGAGGACGTCCCGGTGGCTGTCGACGAAGCCCAGCTCGACGTCGAGCGAGACGTACTCCGCGAGGTGCCGCACCGTGTCGTGCGGCTCGGCGCGGAACACCGGGCCGACCTCGTAGACCCGCTCGAAGACGCCGACCATCGCCTGCTTGTAGAACTGCGGCGACTGCGCGAGGTACGCCGTCCGGCCGAAGTACTCGACGCCGAACACGTTCGCGCCCGACTCGGTCGACGACGCGACGAGCTTGGGCGTCGTGATCTCGGTGAAGCCGGTGCCGTCGAGCGTCTCGCGGAACCCCTTGACCGACGCCGCCGCGAGCCGCCACACGGCCTGCCGGCGCGGGTGCCGCCACGTCGTCGAGGCGTGGTCGAGCAGGGTCGGCAGCGAGACGTCGAGGGTCGGGCGCCACAGCTCGACCGGGGGCGTCTGCGCGGTCGACAGCACCTCGACGGCCGGGGACGTCACCTCGACGCCGCCGGGCGCCTTGGCGTTGGCCGTCACCGTGCCGGTGACGCGGACGACGCTCTCCTCGCCGACGCCCTCGACGAGCCGCCGCACCGCCTCCTCGGCGACGACGACCTGGGCGAGGCCGGCGCGGTCGCGCAGCACGAGGAAGGTCACCGCGGCCAGCCTGCGGCGGCGGTGCACCCAGCCCTCGAGGCGGACGGTCTCGCCGACGTGCTCGGGCAGGGTGCTGCTCAGGGTGCGTCTCATGGTGGTCACCTCCGGGAAGTACGGCTCCCGGGAGGTGTGGGCGATCGGGTCGCTCGCGGTGCCACCACACCTTCGCCGACCGGACCGGTCGGCCTCTCGGCCCGATGACGGGGGCCGGCCGTCGCCGCTCCGGGGGTGTCAGGCCCGTCACCGCGGCGAGTCACCCACGATAGTGCGGGCGGAGACCGGGGGCCGAGCGGGTTTCCGGCGCGGGTGGCGGGCCGGACCGCGGCGGCTCCGCCGATAGGCTGTGCCGCATCATGAGCAGCCTCCGAAGCGCCCTCGACGCACCCGTGACGACCGCCTCCGGCGCCGACGTCCGCGTGCGCTTCTGCCCCTCGCCGACCGGAACGCCGCACGTCGGCCTGGTCCGGACCGCCCTGTTCAACTGGGCGTACGCCCGGCACACGGGCGGCACGTTCGTCTTCCGGATCGAGGACACCGACGCGGCGCGCGACAGCGAGGAGAGCTACGAGCAGATCCTCGACGCGCTGCGCTGGCTCGGGATCGACTGGGACGAGGGCGTCGAGGTCGGCGGCCCGCACGAGCCGTACCGGCAGAGCCGGCGCAAGGACCTCTACGCCGACGTCGTCGGCAAGCTCGTCGCGAGCGGCTACGTCTACGAGTCGTTCTCCTCGCCCGAGGAGGTCGAGGCGCGGCACCGCGCCGCCGGCCGCGACCCCAAGCTCGGGTACGACGGCCACGACCGGGACCTCACCGAGGAGGACCGGGCGGCGTTCCGCGCGCAGGGCCGCGAACCCGTGCTCCGGCTGCGGATGCCGGACGACGACCTGACCTTCGACGACCTCGTCCGCGGCCCGGTGACCTTCAAGGCGGGCACGGTGCCGGACTTCGTCGTCGTGCGCGCGGGCGGCGAGCCGCTGTACACGCTCGTCAACCCGGTCGACGACGCGCTCATGGGGATCACGCACGTGCTGCGCGGCGAGGACCTGCTCTCCTCGACGCCGCGCCAGATCGCGCTCTACCGCGCGCTCGTCGCGATCGGTGTCACGACGTCCGTGCCGCGCTTCGGGCACCTGCCGATGGTGCTCGGCGAGGGCACCCGCAAGCTCTCCAAGCGCGACCCGCAGTCGAACCTCTTCCACCACCGCGACCGCGGCTTCGTCCCGGAGGGGCTGCTCAACTACCTCGCGCTGCTCGGCTGGTCGATCGCCGAGGACCGCGACGTCTTCTCCATGGCGGAGATGACGCAGGCGTTCGACATCACCGACGTCAACGGCAACCCGGCGCGGTTCGACCAGGCGAAGGCCGACGCGATCAACGCCGAGCACCTGCGGCTGCTCGCCCCGGAGGACTTCGCCGCCCGGCTCGTGGCCTACCTCGCGGGCCAGGGGGTCGTCGTGACGGGGGCGGACGGCGCCCCGGACGGCGCGCAGCGCGCGGTCGTCGAGGCCGCGGCACCGCTCGTGCAGACCCGGGTCCAGGTGCTCGCGGAGGCGGTGCCCATGGTCGCGTTCCTGCTCACCGCGGACGGCGACCTCGTCGTCGAGGACGACGCGCTCGCGACCGTCACCAAGGACGCCGCGCAGTCCGCGGCCGTCCTCGACGCCGCGACCTCGGCGCTCGGAGCGCTGCCGGCGTTCACCGCCGCGGACATCGAGGCGGCGCTGCGGACGGCGGTCGTCGAGGGGCTCGGGATCAAGCCTAAGTTCGCGTTCGGCCCGCTGCGGGTCGCCGTGACCGGACGCCGGGTCTCGCCGCCGCTGTTCGAGTCGATGGAGATCCTCGGCCGGGACTCGACGCTGGCCAGGGTGGCCGCGCTGCGCGGCCGGCTCGGGGCCTGACCACGGGCGGCACGGCACCGAGCGGGCGCCCCGTGCGTTGGGGCCGGGTGAACGGGTACAGGGCCGGTCGGCAGGACCGGCGCACGGAGCGACGGGCGGGGGCACGATGACGGACGCTGGGTGGGCCTCGCCCGCGGGACCGGGACCGGGACCGGGGCCCGTGCCCGGACCGCCGCCGC
>NZ_MWLN01000119.1 GCF_002198655.1 Kineosporia sp. A_224 | reverse complement strand
GCGTCCACACCGCCACCGGCGCCCCCGCCGCCACCCGTGGCGAACCCGAGGCCAGCGCTCCCAGGCTGACCGTCAGGGTCCCCAGGGTGTTCGCGTCCCGACCGACCCAGCGCAGCGCCGACGCCCCGGACCCGTTCCCCGAGAACGTCACCGCGTCACCCTCGACGTAGTCACCACCGAGGGCGAACGACCCCACGTTCGTGACAGCCCCGGCGACAGCGACCGTCAGCACGTCGTCCGCCCCTGCGTCGGTCACCGTGACGACGACCGCCCCGTCCGCACTCGACAACCCCTGCGTCGTCCCGCTCGTCCACCCCGAGAACAGCGAGTTCGGGTCGACCCCGCTCACCCCGTCGGCGAGCGTCACGGCGAGGCTGTCGCCCGGTCCGACCGCGCCGGGCGAGCCGCCGTCCGTGAGCACGACCGACGAGACGGTCGGCCCCGACCCGTCCTGCGGCACCTCCGGCGTCACGTGCCCGGGCACGGCGGCGTTCCCCGCGACGTCGCGCACCGTGAACGTCACGGCCGGCCGCCCGTCAGGAGCCGAGAACGAGAACCGCGCCGTCCCGCTGCTCACCCCGGCCACCCCGCTCGGCCCGCCGGCGACCGACCATTCGACGAGCGAGACCCCGCTCGTCACCTCGCCGTCGGCGATGCCGGTGACGGTCACCGTCGTCGCCCCCGGGCAGACCCCGGCAACGAGTGCCACCGAGCACCCGGTGACGGCGGCCCCCGGCTCGGGCGCGGTGGTGTCGACGACGGCCGGCAGGGTCTGCGTGGCGGACCGGTTGCCGGCGAGGTCCACCGCCGCGACCGCGACCGTCGCGTACGCCTCGACGGACGTGATCGCGGGAGTGGTCGCCACCCCGGCCGCGAATGGCAGGACGACGCCCGCGCCGGGCAGCGGCACCGCCGCGGGCATCGCGACGGTGCTCGTCGCGGCGGTGTAGACGACCGACGCGATGCCGCTCGTCGTGTCCGAGGCCGTGAACGAGTACCGCAGGCCGTCGTCCCCGAGGGTCGACGCGGTGCACGTCCACGACCCGCCGGTGAGCACGGCCTGACCCCGCCCGCACGACGCCGAGGCGACCGTCGGGGCGGCCGGCGGCACGACGTCGACGACGACCGTGGTCGCAGGGCTCGCCGACCCACGCGCCCCGCCGTTGAGCGCCGCCCGCGCGCTGAGGGCATGGACGCCGGCCCCGAGCGGGCGGCCGAGCGCGGCGACCCAGCTGCCGTCCGAGGCAGCGGTCGTCGCCGCGACCTGGGTCGGGCCGTCGAAGACGGCGACGGCGGCGCCGCCGAGCCCGGGGGCGAGGTCGCCCGTGAGCGTCGGGGTCGTGACGTTCGTGATCCCGTCGACGGGGGAGACGCCCGAGTCGCTCGCCGGGGCGAGCCGCGGTGCGCCCGGCGGCGGTGCGGCGGCGGTCGTCACCCGGACGGCGAGCCCGTCGGTGCTCGTCACGGCTCCGATCATCGAGCGCACGGTGAGCGTGTACGTCGTCCCGCTGCGCAGCCCCGTGAGCGCGCAGACCGCAGCAGCCCTGGCCGCAGCGCCACCCGAACCAGCACCCGAACCTCCGCCCGGACCGCACCCCCGCGCACNCCCCGCGCACCCCCGCCCGCCGGCGCGACCGTGTATCCCGTCGGCGTCGGCCCGCTCGCCGGTGCGAGGACGGCGAGCGTGATGGACGTCGGCGTCACCGTGCTGCTCAGCGAGGACGGCGCGGCGAGGCCCGGGGCCGTGCCCGGCGCCGACGAGGTGTGCGACGCGAGCCAGTACCCCGCCACCGGGGCAGCGACGAGCAGCCCGCCCACGCCGAGGGCCGCGGCGAGCGTCCGGGCGCGCGCCACGGCAGGGGAGGTCTCGCCCACCACCCTGGAGTCATCGGCTCGCGGGGCCTCCGGCTCCAGTCCGAGTGCCCGGGAGCCCCCGCCCGGAGGGTTCCCGTGCCCGGACGCCGCGCCTACAGTCACCCGTATGACCTCGCCCGCCGTCCCGCGGCCCGCGGCTCCCCGGCCCGCGGCCGGCCGGCCTGTGACAGAGAGGCCCGCGCCGCCGAGCGCGCCCGGGGCCCGCGACGAGCTCGACGCGCTCACCGACCTCGTCCGCGAGGTCTCCAGCCAGCGCAACGTCGAGGACACCCTGGACGTGGCACTGCGGCAGTGCCTGTCGCTCACGGCGTCCGAGTTCGGCTTCATCGGGCTGATCCGTGCACCCCAGCACGAGGACGGCGTCGGCGAGCTGGAGATCGTCGCGATCCACGGCTTCCACCCGGCGCCGCACTTCTTCGCCGAGCACCGGGTGATCCCGTTGAAGCCCAACATCTTCAACACGGTCGTCCTGGAGAACCGCCCGGTCCGCACCGCGGACGCCGCGGCCGACCCGCACCGCGTCGGGCAGCCGAGCGGGCACCCGCCGGTCGGGGCGTTCATGGGTGTCCCGCTGCGGCTGGACGGCGCCCCGATCGGCATGATCGGCCTCGCCAACCGCGCGGTGCCGTACGAGGACGACCACGAGCGTCTCGTGCTCACGTACGCCTCGCTCATCTCGGTGCTCGTGCACAACGCCCAGCTCTACGAGCAGCTCCAGCAGACGAACACGTGGCTCGAGCGGCTCGTCACCGAGCGGACCAGCGAGCTCGCCCAGGCCCGGGACGCGTTGGCGGAGAAGGCGTCCCGGCTGCAGGTCGTGCTCGCCGAGACCGTCGACACCCAGGAGACCGAGCGCCGCCGGATCGCCGCAGACCTGCACGACGGCGTCAACCAGCTCATCGTCGGGGCGCTGCTCGAGCTGACGAGCAGCCGGCACCGGGTCGAGGCCGGGCAGGACGACGCGGCTCTCGGCTCGCTCGACTCGGCCCGCGCGATCCTGTCGGACGTCGAGACCGAGCTGCGTCGCGTCGTCCACGACCTGCACCCGCCGGTGCTCGAGGGCCTCGGCCTCACCGCGGGCATCCGCGAGGTCGCGGACCGGTTCGCCGCGTTCAGCGGGATCGCCTGCACCGTCGAGGTCACGGGCCGCCCGGTGCGGCTCGGGGCCGGCGCGGAGACGAGCCTGTACCGGCTCGTCCAGGAGGCCCTGAAGAACGTCGCCGTCCACTCCGGCGCCCGCAACGCGTTGGTGCGGCTCGCGTTCGAGGCCGACGAGGGCTGCCTCACGGTCTCGGTCTCGGACGACGGCACGGGCTTCGACCCCGCGGACGCCGAGCGCAGCGCCGGGGCCGGCGGCCGGCTGCACCTCGGGCTCGGCAGCATGCGGCGGCGCGTCGAGACCCTCGAGGGCCGCTGGGGGATCGAGTCGACGCCCGGCGGCGGGACGACGATCCGCGCCTGCGTGCCGCTGCCCTGATCTTCGGGTCGCCGGGGCGTCAGACCGGTTCGGGGCGCGGACGCCGCAAGCCCATGAGGTGCACCGCGTGCGCGTCGAGCCGGCGGTCCTCCTCGGTCTGCGGCACCCACGACGGCGTCGGCACCGGCCGGCCGCCGTCCAGCGCGACGAACACCGTGAGCGAGTGCGTCGTCAGCGCGTACTCGCCGACCTTCGGGTCCGCGGTGAGCACGTGCACCGACAGGTGCATGCTCGTGCGTCCGGTGTGCAGCAGCCGGGCCCGCACCTCGACGAGGTTGCCGATCGGGATCGGCCGGTAGAACCGGATCCCGCCGGAGAACACCGACCGCGCGTCGTGGCCGCTCCAGCCGACGGCGCAGGCCCAGGCCGCGTCGTCGATCCAGCGCATCACCGTGCCGCCGTGGGTCTTGCCGCCCCAGTTGACGTCGGTCGGCGCGGCGAGGAACCGCATGACGGACGCCGGCGCCTGCGAGTCGCCGGTGTACGTCTGGGCTGCCATCGCCTCCTCGATGCTGCGCCGGACGTCGATCCGGGCGCGGGCGTCCTGCTCGGCGAGCGCGAGGGCCGGGGTCGGCGGCGTCCAGGGCTGCACCGGCGAGGGCCGGCCGTCCGGGCCGACGGCGACGAAGACGACGAGGCAGGACGTCGTCTCGGTGAAGACCCGCGTCGCCACCGGCGCCGCCCGCACCGTGACCTGGACGTGCATGCTCGACCGGCCCGTGAGCACGAGCTGGGCCGTCACCTCGACGAGGTCGCCGCTGTGGATCGGGCGGCGGAAGTGCACGTTCCCGACATACGCGGTCACGCAGTACCCGCCGCCCCAGGCGACGGCGCACGCGTACGCGGCCTTGTCGACCCACTCGAGCACCCGCCCGCCGGCGACGCCGGTGCCGCCGAGGAGGGCGACGTCCGTCGGGGCCGCGAGGAACCGCAGGGTGACGGTGCCGCCGCCGTCCGGGGTGCCGTCGTCCGTCATCCGTCCAGCCTAGGCTCCCGGTCGCGCAGCCAGGGGCCTTCGACCTACGCTGCGCCAATGGCACTGTGGCCGGGAGCGGCGAGATGACGAGCATCCTCATCGTCGACGACCACCCCATCGTGCGTCAGGGCCTGCGCAGCCTGCTCTCGAACTACCCGGAGTTCGACGTCGTCGGCGAGGCCGCCGCGGTCGACGAGGGCCTGGCCGCCTTCCGCCGCTACCGCCCGGACGTGAGCCTCGTCGACATCCGGCTCGGCACCGGCTCCGGCCTCGACCTCGTCGACTCGATCCTCGAGGAGGAGCCCGGCGCGCGCGTCGTCGTCGTGAGCTCCTTCGACGACGACGAGTACGTGACCCGCTCGCTGCGCGCGGGCGCCCTCGGGTACGTGCTCAAGGTCGACTCGCCGTCCGTGCTCGTCACCGCGATCGAGACCGTCGCCGCCGGGCAGCGCGCGCTGAGCCCCCGGGTCACCGCGCACCTCGTCGAGCAGCTCATGGGGGAGGCGAGCTCCCCGGAGCCCGACCTCGACCAGGTCGAGCTGCGGATGCTCTCGATGCTCAGCCGCGGCATGAGCAACGGCCAGATCGCCGAGGAGCTCTACATGAGCGACACGACGGTGAAGCGCCGGCTGCGGGTCGTCTTCGGCAAGCTCGGGGTCAGCAAGCGCGCCGAGGCGGTCGGGGCGGCGGCGCGGCGCGGGTTGATCTAGGGATTCAGCAGGTCCAGCAGGTAGGCGCCGTACCCGGACTTCGCGAGCGCCTCGCCGTGCGCCCGGAGCACCGCGTCGTCGATCCAGCCGTTGCGCCAGGCGACCTCCTCGACGCAGCCGACCTTGAACCCCTGCCGGGCCTCGATGACCTGCACGTACTCGGAGGCGTTCATCATCGACTCGACGGTGCCGGTGTCGAGCCAGGCGGTGCCGCGCTCGAGCACCGAGACGCTGAGCCGGCCGCGGGCGAGGTACGTCGTGTTCACGCTCGTGATCTCGAGCTCACCGCGGGCGCTCGGCGTGATGGATCGGGCGATCCCGAGCACGTCGTTGTCGTAGAAGTACAGGCCGGGGACGGCGTACCGGCTCTTGGGCCGCTCGGGCTTCTCCTCGATGGAGAGCACCCGGCCGTCGGCGTCGAACTCCACGACGCCGTAGGCCCGCGGGTTCGCCACGTGGTACGCGAAGACGTGCCCGCCCTCGATGTCCGTGCACGCGCGCAGCGCCGTCCCGAGGCCCGTGCCGTGGAAGATGTTGTCCCCCAACGCGAGCGCGACCTTCTCGCCACCGACGAAGTCGGCCCCGATGAGGAATGCCTGGGCCAGGCCCTCGGGCCGCGGCTGCACGGCGTACTCGATCCGCATGCCGAGCCAGTCGCCGTCCCCGAGGAGCCGCCGGAACGACGCCGAGTCGTCCGGGGTCGTGATGACGAGCACCTCGCGGATGCCGGCCATCATGAGCGTCGAGAGCGGGTAGTAGATCATCGGCTTGTCGTAGACGGGCATGAGCTGCTTGCTGATCGCCCGGGTCGCGGGGTGCAGCCGGGTGCCGGTGCCGCCGGCGAGCAGGATCCCGCGCATCAGGCGCTCGCCCCGCTGCGGGCGGCGAGCGCGCGGCGGCGCTCGAGGCAGGCCACGTACCGGGGCAGCAACCCGCTGTCGCGGGCCTGGGCCAGCGTCGGCGCCGCGGCGTCCTTGGGGGAGAGCAGCGGCTGCCCGACCCCGAACGACGCCCAGTCGACGGCGAGGTCCGGGTCGAGCGGCGTGATCCCGTGCTCTGCGGCAGGGGTGTAGACCTTGCTGCAGAGGTAGACGACGGTCGCGTCGTCGGTGAGCGCCGCGAACGCGTGCCCGAGGCCCTCGGACAGGTACACCGCGGTGCGGTCGGTCTCGTCGAGCCGCACGGCCTCCCACGCGCCGAACGTCGGCGAGCCGACCCGCACGTCGACGACGACGTCGACGACAGCGCCGCGCACGCAGGTGACGTACTTGGCCTGGCCCGGCGGCACGTCCGCGAAGTGGACGCCGCGGAGGGTGCCCGCCGACGAGACCGAGCAGTTGGCCTGCCGTAGGTCGAGCGGGTGCCCGACGTGCTCGGCGAGTCCCTCGTGCCGGTACCACTCGAGAACGACGCCGCGGTCGTCGCGGAACTGCCTCGGGGTGAACGCCCAGGCACCCTCGATCCCCAGCGGGCGGATGTCCATGGTGGTGCTCTCCTTCAGCGGGGGACGGCGGGCGCGTCCGCCGTCGCGAGGTACCGGGTGAGGGCGTCGCGCCAGTGCGGCAGCGGCGGCAGGCCGGAGCGCGCCCAGGCGTCGTGCCCGAGCACCGATCGGGCGGGTCGCGGTGCGGGCCGGACGAACGCGGCGGACGTCGTGGGCCGCACCCGCTCCGGGTCGTGGCCGCTGCCCTCGAACACGGCCCGGGCGAGGTCGAACCACGAGCACTCGCCCGCGGAGGTGCCGTGGTAGGTCCCGGTGGGGGCGTCCGCGAGCACGAGGTCGACGAGCCGGCCCGCCAGGTCGGCCGACCAGGTCGGCTGCCCGACCTGGTCGGTGACGACGTCGACGGTGGGGCGTTCGGCGGCGAGCCGGCGCATCGTCGTGACGAAGTTCGACCCGTGCGCGCCGTACAGCCAGCCGGTCCGGACCAGCCAGTGCGCGCCGGGCAGGGCCGAGGCCACCGCCCACTCGCCGGCCGCCTTGGTCCGGCCGTACGCCGATGCGGGCCGCAGGGCCGCGTCTTCCGCGTACGGCGTCCGGCTGGTGCCGTCGAAGACGTAGTCCGTCGACACGTGGAGCATCCGTGCCCCGGCGTCGGCGCAGGCCCGGGCCAGCAGGTGCGGGCCGGTCGCGTTGACGGCGAAGGCCGCGGCCTCGTGCGTCTCGGCGTCGTCGACGGCCGTCCAGGCGGCGCAGTTGACGAGCACCGCGGCGCCGGTCGTCCCGGCGGTGCGGCCGCCGTCCGAGAGTGCCGCACCGACGACGTCCCGGACGACGGGCGGGTCGGTGATGTCGACGTCGCCGCGGTCGAGGCGTGTGACGTCGCTCTGCCCGGCCGCGGCGAGCGCGATGCTCAGGTCGGTGCCGAGCAGGCCGGCGGCGCCGACGACGACCCAGCGGCGGGCCGGGCCGGGGGACGCGGCGCCGGTCATCGGACGGACGGCGCGGCCGTCTTGAGCGGCTCCCACCAGTCGCGCCGCGCGCGGTACCAGTCGACGGTGTCGGCCAGCCCCTGTTCGAACGGCACCTGGGGCGCGTAGCCGAGCTCCTCGGAGATCTTGCGGATGTCGACCGAGTAGCGACGGTCGTGGCCCTTGCGGTCCTCGACGGGGACGACGGAGCTCCAGTCCCGCCCGGTGGCGGCGAGCAGCCGTTCGGTGAGCTCCCGGTTCGTCAGCTCGGTCCCGCCGCCGATGTTGTAGATCTCGCCGGCCCGGCCCTTCGTCAGGGCGAGCGCGAGGCCGCGGCAGTGGTCCTCGACGTGCAGCCAGTCGCGCACGTTGAGGCCGTCGCCGTAGAGCGGCACGGTGCCGCCGTCGACGAGGTTCGTGACGAACAGCGGGATGACCTTCTCGGGGAACTGGTGCGGCCCGAAGCTGTTGGCGCCGCGGGTGACGACGACGTCGGTCGCATGCGTCTTGAAGGCAGCGCGAACCATGAGGTCCGCTGCCGCCTTGCTCGCCGCGTACGGGGAGGTCGGGTCCAGCGGGCGGGTCTCGGGCCAGCTCCCGACGTCGATGGAGCCGTAGACCTCGTCGGTCGAGACGTGGAGGAAGCGCACGTCCGCGCCGTCGAGGACGGCGTCGAGCAGCGTCTGGGTGCCGACGACGTTCGTCCTGACGAAGTCGGCCGCGCCGGTGATCGAGCGGTCCACGTGGCTCTCGGCGGCGAGGTGCACCACCGCGTCGACGCCCCGGACCAGCTCGCGCACGAGCTCCCGGTCGAGGATGTCGCCCTCGACGAAGCGCAGCCGCGGCGACCCCAGGACGGTCGTGAGGTTCGTCGTCGTGCCGGCGTAGGTGAGCGCGTCGAGCACCGTCACGCGGGCACCCACGAGACCTGGAAGGGCATCGGCGAGCGCCATGCGGGTGAAGCACGAGCCGACGAAGCCGGCTCCGCCGGTGACGAGGATGTGCACGGGGGCAGTCTCACACCGTGCCGGCCGGTGGCGGGCGGGGGAGCGGTTGAGGGAGCGTTTCCCGCGAGCGTGTACCTGAGCGTGCGGCCGAGCGTGTGCGCGTCTGGCTGCGACAGCGACCGCGCACGCACACCCTCGACTGCACGCTCGGCCACACGCCTTGTGCAGACTCACGAGACGAGGCCGTGCCCGATGGCGGTGGCGACGACGTCAGGCCGGGGGAGGCCGGCCCGGGCCAGGTACGCCTTCTCGATGCGGCGGACCGCGGCCGCCGGGTCCGCTGCGAAGAACCGGGGCGTCAGACCGACGACGGGGATGCCGTGCTCGGCGTAGACACCGTCGCTGAGCACGGTGGCCTCCCAGTCGTCGACGTGGGAGTGGTGCTGCTTGGAGTGCACCTGGATGGCGAGACCGACGTCGTCGACCCAGCCGTCGGGGCGGGGCAGCGTCGTACCGTCCGGGGTGACGAGGTCGGGGTTGAGCAGCACCGGTGGCAGCACGGTGCTGCGGGCGAGCGCTGACGCGAGCTTCACCTCGGGTACGGACCACGCCCCGGCCTCGGCGTCCTGCACCGCACGCCGGGCGAAGGCGCTGCCCTGGCGCGGGCCGTCCTCGAGCTCGTGGCGCAGAGCCTCGACCGGCACGATCCTGCGTTGCACCGCCTCGAGCACGATCGCGCGGGCGTCGTCGAGGGTGCGTGCCTCGCGTGCGGCGTCGACGACCGCCCGGGCGGGGGAGCTGAGCATGAACGGCGGCCTGGACCACGGTCTGGGGTCGGGACGGCGCGTGCGGCGGACGACGACGAAGCCCTGGGTGCGCAGGAACCGGTGGGCCGGGACCAGGATCCGGACGACGTGCTCGCCGTCGGCGGCCTTCACACCGTGGCAGGCGGCGGCCGTCCGGGCCGCGATCACGGCGTCGTCACCGGCCCAGAGCTGGGCCGCGACGAGCCGCTGCCTCGGCCAGAGCGGCCCGCGGAGGGTCGCGACGACACCAGGGAGCACGAGCCGCCAGCCGTTCCGGGCGCAGGCGTGCCGGCGGGCCGAGCGGGTCACGCCGAGCAGCTCGAGCTGTGCGGTCGTGACGAGGCCGTGCTGCTCGTGCAGCAGCGTCGCCAGCTCGTCGGGGATCCTCACGCCGTGAATCCTGCGCCGCCAACGGTTCGCCTGGCCGATGCTGCCGGTCCGGTTGTGGACAACCCGGGGTGTGGACGGGTCGAAGGCGGACAGGTGTCTGTGCGCGGCGGTGACCTCCGGCACGGTCGATGGGGACGACGGACACGGACGAGGCGACGGCGCGGGCGGCGTGGACGACGCGACGGNCGACGGCGCGGACGACGCGACGACGCGGACGACGCGACGGTGTGGGCGCGGCGCACCGGCTGCGGGCGTGTGCGTGAGTGTGCGGGTGAGCGTGTGCCGGTGTGGTCACTGGCGCAGCCCCTGCGGCACACGCTCGCCCACATGCCCGGCCACACGCGTGGCCGGCACGCACGACGGGGACGAGCAAGCGTGGCCGCAGTGACATGGCGTGACATTGGCACCGGGAATCATCTCAGTCGTGACGCCGAGTGGCGATATCGGGGAGGAATCGAGAATTCCTGGGACCGATCGACACTCTCCGCGAGAATTGCCGAGAAGAGTTCGCGGGTGACGCTCACGAGTTTCCGCAGAAAGCACCGCCGGCCGCCGCGACCGGTCGGGTTCCCCGTATTCATCGCACCGACGCCGAAGGGCCGGCGGAAACCTCCCGCCGGCCCTTCGATCGTGCGAGCGCTACGAGGTCGTCGAGTGGTCGCGCTTGATGTTGACGCGACCGGTGGCGCTCTTGCCCTCCGACGTCGCGACGATCGACCACTTGCCGACCTTGGGCAGCGTGAACTGCCCGGTGAAGCGGCCCTGCGCGTTCGTCGTCCCCGCGACGGTGACGCGCTGCGAGCCGCGGATCGCGGTCAGGGTGATCGGCTTGCTCGCCGGGAAGCCGCTCGCCGTCGCCGAGAACTCCTCGTCGACGTACGCCTCCTTCGGCGCCGAGATGCCGCGCGAGTAGACCGCGACGACCGTGTTCGCCCTCTCGGCGTTGGTGTCCGAGAGCACGACGGCCCGGATGCGGAGCACCTTGTAGTCGTCCGGGTCCCGCAGCTTGAGCGAGAACGACACCGTGACCTTGCCGTCCAGCCCGAGGATCGCCTCCTGCTCGGCGGCGAACTTGCCCCCACCCCGGCCGTAGTAGACGGTCACCTTGACCTTGGCACCCGGCAGACCCTGCGACACCGTCGCGCTGAAGCTGTACGGCTTGGTCGAGACCGGGTCGGACGCCGTCACGGCGAGGTGCTTGCCGGGCGGGTACGCGAACGCCGGCGCGAGGAACCCGCCGACGCCGATCGCCGCGGCCGACACGCTCGCGACGACTGCTGCTGTCACTTTCTTGTTCATGCCCCCACCTTCTCGTTCATTGCCCCCACCTTAGAGGAACGCATTCCTCGGAATTGCTCGTTCGGCCCGCCCGAACGGCCGATGTCGTGTTTCTTCTTCGTGCCGCGTGCGGCGCGTCATGCCGATTTCCCGGCGTGTCGCGAAATGGCAGAAAAGCATGTCGCGACACCGCGCTCAGGAGCAGGGCGTGAGCGGCGCGACGGTGACCTTGGCCGGGTTCGCCATCGGCTGGGTGAGCACCGTCGCGGTCGGGGTGTCCTCGGCGCTCGTCGGCTGGACGACGCCCACCTCGACGGTGCGCTTGCCACCGGGCGGCAGCATGACGGCGACCCGCCACACCGGGTGGTTGCGGTCGATGCCCTCGGCGAGGACCTCGGCGTCCTTGCCGTCGATGAGCACCCCGGCGTTCGTCGCCCCGACCGGGCCGTAGACGTCGAGCAGCACCCGGGTCGGCTCGGTGACGGTCCGGTCCGCGGGGCCGGTGAGGTCGGGGGCCGCGACGACGTACGCCGGCAGCCCGGCCTTCGGTGCGGTGCTCGCGAGGGCCACCTTCACGGAGCCGATGCGGACGCCGTCCGTGCAGGTGCCGGGGTCGTACCGCACCGCGGTCTTGAGGTAGGCGTCGAGCTTGTTGCCGCCACCGTTGTTGACGACGGCCATCGCGAACGGCCCTGGCCGGTCGGGGATGACGCCGCCCAGGCTCGTCGTCTCGATGAGCCGCTGCTCGGCCGGGTCGGCCGCCCAGACGAGCACCCGGCGCTGCCGGGCCGGCTCGATGAGGGCCTTGGCCAGACCGGCGGGGGGGACCTGCCCGGCGGCGACCTTCTGGAAGACCGCCGCGACGAGCTCGCCGGTCACCCGGTCGACGTCGAGGTAGTTCGGGAAGCGTGCGTAGACGTCCTTCGACAGGAACGACACTGCGTTGTTCGCGTCGACCGTGACACCGCTGACGGTGAGCGGCCCGGTCGCCTGGAGCATCCCGGCGAGCACGTACTGGTCGACGGCAATGACACCGTCGATCTTCGGCCGGCCCTGCGCGGCCCAGCCGGCCGCGACGAGCCGGCCCGTCCACGGGTAGTGCGGGCTGAGGTTGAGCCCGGCCCACTCCTGGAGGTCCGGGCCCCAGAGGTCCGCGACGTCCTCGGGCACCGCGTTGACGGGGATCTTCAGCCCGTTCTGCAGCGTCGGCCGCGAGGCGACCGACTTCAGGCTGATGTCGCCGTTCTTCGCGCCGATGACGGCGAACGAGCCGACGAGGCCACCGGTGCCGCGGGCCTCGGCGTCCTGCTGCATGAGGACGACGTAGGTACGGGGGCCGTTGCCGCCGAGCAGCGTCGTGAGCACCTCGAGCGACGGTCCGGCGCTGTGCACCGGGCCGCGCGCGGTGTCGAGCATGGAGCGGACCTGCGCGACGCCGTCCCCGATCTGCGGCACGGCGGTGTCGGTCTCCACGCCCTGGAGGGCGGCGAGCCCGTCGTCGACGGCGTGCGACACCGCGGGGAGCGTCGCGGCGACCTTGCCGAGGGCTGCGAGGTCGATCCGCGAGCCCTTCCCGCCGGCGAGAGCAGGCAGCGTCCTCTCGAGCGGCTCGGTGGCCGCGGTGAGGTCGGCGGCGACGGCGGTCAGCGTGCGCGCGGCGGCGACGTCCGTGCCGACGACCGGGGCGTGCGCGACGAGCGCCCACGCCGGGTCGTCGGTGAGGTCGTGCGCGCGCGCGGACTCGACGCGGAGCCGGCCGAGCGTGGCCGCGGCGGCATCGAGGTCCCCGGCGGCCACCTGGCGCTTGAACGCCTGCGCGTCGCTCACGAGGTCGGTGGCGACGGGCCGCAGCGAGAGCGCGCGGAACCCGACCCAGGCGACGGCGACGACGACGAGCACGACGAGCGCGGCCAGCGTGGCGAGCACCCAGAAGCGCACGTAGTAGCGCGGGTGCCGGACACGGCGGCTGAGCCTGCCGCGGGCATGGGAGACCGGTCGGAGCACCCGTGGATTGTTGCATTCAGCGATCACGCGAGTGCACGTTGTGACGAATTGGTACCGATGAGTGGGTGGAACGGCCGACGCCCGGCTCGGTCGAACTGCCAGGATGGCCGCCGTGGCGGGGGTGCTGTTCGTGTGCGCGGTGAACCGGGCGCGGTCCCCGTGGGCCGAGCTCGCGTGCCGGGCGTTGCTCGCGCAGGTGCCCGGCGGTGCGGACGTCGCCGTGGCGAGCGCGGGCACCTGGACCCGCGGCGGCGAACCGATGTGGGGGCCCGCGGCCCAGGAGGCCTGGTCCCGCGGCCTCGACCCCGAGGGTTTCACGTCCCGGATGCTCACGCCGGCGATCGCGGGCGAGGCGAGCGTCGTCCTCGCGGCGACCCGGGCGTTGCGGGACGAGGTGATCTGTTCGGTGCCAACGGTTCTCGCCCGCACCTTCACCTGGCGCGAGCTCGCCTGGCTCGTCACGGCCCAGCCGCCGGTGTGGGCGGGGGAGTCGCTCCCGGAGCGGCTCCGACTGCTCCCCGAGCATGCCCGGCGGGCGCGCGGTGCGGTCGCGGCCCCGCCGCCGGCCGCGCTCGACGTCGACGATCCGGCGGGCCGGTCGGCGGCCACGGTCCGGCGGTGCGCGGACGAGACCTTCACCGCCGTGACGACGATCGTCGGCGCCCTCTCTCGCTGACCTGCCGCGCCCGCACGGGCCACCGCAGTAGCCTGTTGCGTCGGGGAGTGTTCATCGCGTTACCCTCCGTGGTCCTGTATGGGCTGCGTCGAGGCATCGCAGGACCGCGCGCCGGAGCACGGTGCGTCGGAGGACGGGGAGCTGGATGGGATCGCGGCGGACGGGCAGACGGCGGAAGGCCGCATCGGGGCGGTCGCTCGCCGTCGTGGGCGGGCTGTCGCTCGCCGGGGTGGCCGCAGTCGCGCTGACGTTCAGCGGCCCCAAGGCCCCGCCCGACTATCGCTCCCCGGTGGACGTCGCACCGGCCGCTGCGGACGTTCCCGCGCCCGGCACCACCGGCGGCGCGGACCCCTCGCAGACGCCGTCCGCCGGTGGGTCTGCTGCGGCGACGACGGCCCCCGACGGCGCTGCCCCGGACGACGCCGCCCCGGACGACGCTGAACCGGCCACCGGCGGCACCGTGGCCGTCGTCCTCGGTGACGGGCTCTCCGCGACGCCCGCCAAGGACTCCGCGTTCGCGTGCGCCGCGGTCGTGCGCCGCGGCTGGGAGTGCCGCAGCTTCGCGGCGGCCGGCAGCGGTTACCTCTCCCGGGGGGACGACGGGACCTACCTCGACCAGCTCGCGAAGGCCGGCTCGCTGGACGACGTCGGGCTCGTCGTCGTCAGCGGCGGTGGCGTGGACCGCACGGCCTCCGCCGACGCGGCCCGGGGCGCGGCCGAGCGGCTCGTCGCCCGGGCGGTCTACACCTTTCCGGCGGCGACGATCGTCCTCGTGCCGCCGTTCGACACCGGCGGGGGCAGCGGCCCCGGCGGGACGGCGATCCGCGACGTGCTCCGCGGCGAGGCGGACGGCCGGGAGGTCCGGTTCGCGGACCCTGCCGGCTGGTTCCGCGACCTTCCGGCGGTCCTCGCAGATGACGGCCGCTCGCTCACGGCGAAGGCGGCGTCCGCTGCGGCGCAACGGCTGTCGGCCGTCGTGCCGGCGGTCGCAGACGCCGGCTGACACCGGCGCACCCGTCCGTCCGGCGCGGCCCACCCGGCTCGCGGAGGGCCTCGGGCCTCAGCGCCTCGGGCGGCGCAGGTCGCGCAGCAGCCCTTCGAGGTCGATCGACTCGGGCTGCTCCTGCGGTGCGGTGCGGGGCGGAGGGGGCGGCACCATCCAGCTCTGCGGCACCGGCTCGACCGTGGGCGGGAACTGCTCGCCCTGGTGCCGGTGCGCCCGGCCCGGCTGCTGCTGCTCGTACGGCTGCGGCGGCTCGTACGGCTGGTGCGGTGCCTGCTCGGCCGGAAGGGTGACGACGGGCGGCGGGGCCGGGGCCGTGGGCGCGGTGAAGCGCGTGACGTCCTGCGGCATCGGCGGGACCGGTGCGGCCGTCGGCGTAGCGGTCGGGGCGTGGGCCCGGCGCCGCTTGCGCCCGTTCGCGGCAGGCGGCTGCTCCGGTGCCGGTGCGGCGCTGTCCGGTCGGGGGCCGAACATCTGGGGTGCGGGTGCCACCGGGGCCGGGGGAGTGGCCGACCGGTAGCCCTCCGAGTTGTAGCCGCCGTAGCTGTAGTAGCCGGCGCCCGTCTTCGGCACCCGGTTGACGAGCACCCCGAGCACGGGGGCGCCCGCGGCGCGAAGGGTGTCCGCGGCGGCGGCAAGCTGGTCGACCCGGGTCGAGGTGACCTTGGCGACGACGACGGCGCCGGCGGTGATCCGGGCGAGGATCGTCGCATCGGTGACGGGCAGCAGCGGCGGTGAGTCGACGATGACCATGTAGCCCTGCTCGACGAGCGAGTCGACGATCTCGACCATGCGGTGGCTCCCGATGAGCTCGCTCGGGTTCGGCGGGATCGGCCCGCTCGCGAGCACCCAGAGCTCGAGGTCGTCGCGCCACTTCTGGACGGCGTCCGCGGGCTGCACGTCACCGAGGAGCACCGAGGTGAGCCCGACGCCGCCGGGCAGCAGGAACATGTCGCCGATCGTCGGCCGGCGCAGGTCGGCGTCGATGAGCACGACCCGCTCGCCGCTCTGCGCCATGGCGATCGCGAGGTTCGCCGACGTCGTGCTCTTGCCCTCGCCGGGCACGCTGCTCGTGACGACGAGGCTGCGCACCTCGGTGTCGACCGAGAGGAACCGGATGTTCGTGCGGAGCTGGCGGAACGCCTCGGCGCGCGGCGAGAACGCGTCGTGCACGATGAGCGGCGCGTCCTTGACGGTCGCGTCGTCGACGATCGCCGAGAGCACCGGGGCGCCGGCGATCTCGCCGGCGTCGTGCCGGGTGCCGATCGACTGGTCGAGGGTGTCGCGGAGCACCGCTGCGCCGAGGCCGAGCCCGAGCCCGACGAGCAGCCCGAGCGCGAGGTCGAGCTTCTTGCGGGGGGAGTCGGGCACGACCGGCAGCACGGCCGGCTTGATGACGGTGATCTTTACCGGCGAGGCCCGGTTGGCCGAGGGCACCTCGAGTGCGCCGACGAACGCCGTGAACCGCTGACCGATGGCGTTCGCGACGTCGCGGGCCCGGGCCGGCGAGGTGTCGGAGACCGTGACGTCGAGCAGCACCGTGTCGAGCGGGCTCGACGCGGTGACCCGCTTGGCGAGGCTCTGCGGCGTCTCGCGCAGGCCGAGGTCGTCGATGACCGGCTGGAGCACGTCGGGGGAGGAGATCGCGGCGGCGTAGGACTTGACCCGCTGCTGGGTGAAGGTGCTGCCCTGGCTCAGGGTGCTGATGTCGGCGCTGCCGCTGCTCGTCGTGACGAAGAGCTGGGCCGAGGCGCTGTAGACCGGGGTCTGGCTCCACGCGTACGCGGCGGCCCCGAACGCGCCGAGCACGGTGACCGCCACGATGAGCAGCCACTGGGCGCGGGCGATGCGCAGGTACTGAGCCAGGGTCATGAGAAGTCCTCTGTCGTGGGCGTTCGGCTTGCGGGCACCCGGCGGGGGCGGCGGTCAGAGCCGCGCGGCGGCGTGGTGCTCGACGAACCAGCGGTAGGTGCTCTCGACGCCCTCGCGCAGGCCGGTGCGCGCGTGCCAGCCGAGGTCGGCGAGCCGGGAGACGTCGAGCAGCTTGCGGGGCGTGCCGTCGGGCTTGCTCGCGTCGAAGACGAGCCGGCCCTCCCACCCCACGACGTCGGCGACGGTCTCGGCGAGCTCGCGGACCGTCACGTCGACGCCGGTGCCCACGTTGATCGTCTCGGGGTCGTCGTAGTGCTCCAGGAGGAAGAGCACGGCGTCGGCGAGGTCGTCGACGTGGAGGAACTCGCGGCGAGGTGTGCCGGAGCCCCAGATGGTCACCTCGGGGGTGCCGGACGCCTTCGCCTCGTGGAACCGGCGCAGCAGGGCGGGCAGCACGTGCGAGCCGAGCGGATCGAAGTTGTCGCCCGGCCCGTAGAGGTTGGTCGGCATGGCACTGATGTACGGCAGGCCGTACTGCCGGCGGATCGCCTGCACCTGGAGGATCCCGGAGATCTTCGCGATGGCGTACGCGTCGTTCGTCGGCTCGAGCGCGCCGGTGAGGAGTGACGACTCCTTGATGGGCTGCTCGGCGAGCTTGGGGTAGATGCACGACGACCCGAGGAAGAGCACCCGGCCCACCCCGTGCTCGACGGCGGCGTCGAGCAGGTTCACCTGGATCCGCAGGTTCTCGGAGAGGAACTGCGCCGGGTAGGTCGAGTTCGCGAGGATGCCGCCGACCTTCGCCGCGGCGATGACCATGACGTCCGGCCGCTGCGCCCCGACGAACGCGAACGCCGCGTCGCGGTCGCGCAGGTCGACGTCACTCGACGCCGCGCCGACGAGGTCATCGCACCCGCGCGCCTCGAAGGCCCGCCACACGGCGGAGCCGACCAGCCCGCGGTGACCCGCGACGTACACCCGCCCGAAATTGGACATTAGCGAAGTTCTCCCCGTTTGTACCATCACCCTGCGTGCTGCTTCGGCTACACGTTACGGTAGCCGCGGCGCGGGCCGAGGGAGTTCCCGCACCTTCGTGCGCATTCGTGTGACGCACCCGACGATCGAACTCGCGGCACCCGTCTGAGGCGTGCCGGCGATGGGGGAAATGCAATGAAGAAGGCACTCATCACGGGGATCACGGGGCAGGACGGCTCCTATCTCGCAGAACTTCTCTTGGAGAAGGGCTACGAGGTGCACGGCATCGTCCGTCGCTCGTCCTCGTTCAACACGAGCCGGATCGACCACCTCTACCAGGACCCGCACGACGAGCATGCTCGCCTGTTCCTGCACTTCGGTGACCTCACCGACGCCTCGCGCCTCGTGACCCTGCTGGAGAAGGTGCAGCCTGACGAGGTCTACAACCTTGCGGCGCAAAGCCACGTCCGAGTCTCGTTCGATGAGCCGGAATTCACTGGGCTGACGACAGGGATGGGTGCCACGCGGCTACTTGAGGCTATCCGAATGATTGGCCTCAACTGCCGATACTACCAGGCCAGCAGTTCAGAGATGTTCGGTGCAAGCCCGCCGCCACAGGACGAAGAAACCCCATTCTGGCCCCGCAGCCCTTATGGTGCTGCAAAGGTCTACGCCTACTGGATGACACGCAACTATCGTGAAGCCTATGGAATGTTCGCGGTGAATGGGATTCTCTTCAATCACGAGAGTCCCAGGCGGGGCGCCACCTTCGTCACCCGCAAGATTACTCTCGCAGTTGCCAACATAGTCGCCGGGAATCAGCAGGAGCTCTATATGGGCAACCTGGATGCGGCGCGAGATTGGGGATACGCGAAGGAGTATGCGGAGGCGATGTGGCTAATGCTCCAACACGACATAGCAGCCGACTATGTCGTTGCGACTGGCGTAGCCCACTCCGTCCGGGATTTCCTCGAATTCTCGTTCGGTCACGTCGGCCTTGATTGGCAGAAGTACGTACGGTTCGACGAAAGGTATACCCGCCCCTCGGAGGTTGACTCGCTGATCGGGGATGCGGGTCGAGCGAAGCGCTGGCTCGCATGGAAACCAGAAACACTAGCGCCAGAACTCGCGCGGCTCATGGTGGACGCTGACCTCGCTCTCGTCGCTGGCACGGGCTCAACCGCCGCATGCGTCTAGGGCAGTCGACAATCGCAACGCGAAATCAGACAGGGCATGAGCGCACAGATGATCGTGCGCTCGCCAGGGAAGCCCAATCCGCGGACTCTCGGATGACTCGACTACGAGCTCGCGATGCTCGACCTTTCAGAGCTACACTGGCGACTGGCGGGAAATTCCTTGCCGGCGCAGTTGTCAACCAAGGCTTCATGGCCGTCACCGGCCTACTACTGGTCAGGTGGCTGAGTGTTAGCGACTATGCACTCTACTCCATTACCTTTGTGCTCTTGGGGGCCGCGACGGTCCTAACAAAGCCAGGCATGGGGCCGGCACTGAATGCGCTCATATCTCGTCACTGGCCTGATCGGATGGCGGCGGGTCGCGCACTCGTTGCGATTCGAGATGTGCGTAGACGCATGTTCCTCCTGTTCTCGCTACCCCTGGCGAGTATTGCAGTCGCGCTCTTCCATGCGAATGGTGCAACACTTCAAGCCACGGCCGTCCTCCTTGCGGTCCTGCTCCTAGGTTGGTGGGCAGATCTCCGGTCCCACGTAATTGATCAATCTCTCTACTATGCTGGCTATCAAGTGAGAGTCCAGACCTTGGACGCATTGTTGAGCGGTACTCGAATGGCCGCGACGCTCGTGGCCATGATTGTCACTAAGGGCAATCTCAATGTTGCCCTACTTCTTGCTGCCGCTGCCGCCCTAGGGCGCGTGCCCTTCATCGACCGATGGTCAAACTCTGAGTTCCCTGACCGCCATGAGCCTGTATTGGCCGAGCGAAAGTTCGTTCGCGAGATGACACTTCGACAGCTTCCAGTGGAAGCAATCTACGTGCTCCAGCCGCAGATGATTCTGCTTCTCCTTACGCTGAAGCTCGGGACAACTGAGATTGCACAATTCGGCGCACTGAGTCGCTTGACTCAAGTGATGCTCCCTGTCAATGCAGTTCTTACTGCCTATCTGATTCCTCGTTTCGCTCGTCAGAATAGAAGGCTTGTGTCGACCTTCTTCGGCTTGCTCGGGATCGTTGCGCTGCCCGGAATTATCTTGGTGGCAATATCTGTTCTCGCTCCGAACTGGCTCCTATGGTTGCTGGGTCGTAACTATCAGAATCTTCACACTGAAGTCATGTGGGCGGCCGCTGTCACGCTTCTCGCGACCGTCAGCGGCGCGGCGTGGCATCTGCTAGCGAATCGTGGATTCACGCGATATGCAAGTATTCAGATACCAATGAATCTCGCTTGGTGTGGATTCGCCTTCTTCTTCTGGCCCATCGACAACCTTCAGGAAGTCTTCCTCTTTCAGGGTGGCTTCAGCGTGACTCTCATGACGAGCGTGGCTCTGGAAGCGCGCGCGGCTCTAACTCCACGAGAAGGCGCACAAGTGAAGTGACCGCTATGGTGAGGCCGAAGACTGATAGGTCGATGCCCGACAGGCCACGAGTCCGCCATGTCCCAGGGATACGGGCAACACCTTCCCATCGTCATTGGATCGATAGGGTAGTCATGCTCTATGCTCTCCTATGGATTGCGGAGGGCGCCCTTAGGAAGTGGGTAGTCTCTGGCGGCGGCGGCGTCATCTATATGGCCGATGGCCTGCTGATTCTCTTCCTCGGGTCGATCGCGCTAGTTGTTCCGTTGCCGGCTAGCGTGAGTCGACAAGCGGTCCGGTGGGTAGTCAGCGCGCGGCTCTTGGGCAGTGTAACTGCCCTCATGGGTGTGGTTTCAGCCATCCATGCGTCGCAGTCCCTCACGCTCATCATTCTGGGCCTGAGTCAGTATCTCGGCCTGATCACCGGGGTTTGCTTGTTCGGGTGCCTGATGTCGACTACTGTTCGGCGTCGCCTCGAAGTCCTTGTACTCACAATGGTCCCCGTCCAGTTCATCATCTGCGCTCTGCAGGCGGTTTCCCCGCAGGCAAGTTTTATAAACAGAGTTGGCCCAGAGGTCTATCAAGACTTCGTGAATGCAAACGGCGTCGTAAGGACTACAGGCACCTTTACTGCCCCCGCGGGGCTGGCTGGCTTTCTTGCTTTGGCCTTAGCGGTCACGATTCTGATTCGTTGCGAGCCGGGGACTCATTCATCGCAAATCCGAATGCTGGCCCGATGGATGCAGGGGCTCGTAGTCCTGACCGTGGTGATCAGCGGCTCGCGAGGATCTGTGTTCTTCTGTGGGCTCATTCTACTTGCCTCGTCGGTAGGCAGAAGAGGTCGTGCGAGTTTCCTGCGGCGGCTCTTCTTTGGAGCCGCAGGGCTCACGGCCCTGGTCGCTGTGGGGGCGTGGGCTTTTCCGCTGGTTGTTGACAGTTTCGCTACACGTTTCGCCGATGCGAGCCGTTCCGAGTCCTTGGGGGCTCGCGTTTACGGTCTTGTCCTGGGGGCGGTCGATGCTGTTTCGCGCGCGACACCCCTCGGGGACGGAATGGCTGTGCATACGCAGGCTGGCATCCAATTGGCGCAAGAGGGGACATGGATCGAGGAAGAGCTAGAGCGGTGGGTTGCCGAGTTGGGCCTGTTCGGGTTGGTCGCCGCGCTAGGTAGGCAGATGCTGGGACTGGCACTGATCGTTCACGCCGTCGTAGGTCGGCGAAGGGCAGATGCACGGGTGCTCTTCGTGTTAACGGCTGCGGCCGTTCCCCCTCTGCTTGCCGGGCAGATAAACACGCAGGCCTCCGTGCAGGGTGCCGCCACAGTTACGCTGGGCATGCTGCTCTCGCGGATAGCATGTCCGGACGCCAGACGGGAGGACTAACGTGGGCAAGTTCCCAAGCCTCTGGCAGAGCAGTGATGCGGGTCATCGCCCATCCGGCGACGTAACGATCGTGCTGGCCTCGCGGGTTCCCCACAGCCTGTATGCGGCGCGGGCGCTAGCCCGGCTCTCGACCCACTTTCACTACTGGTCGCCCGTCCTTCTTGATGAATCGCCCTCGCGGCTCCCAGCGTTCCTTACTAGGCGTAGATCGTTCAGTGCGGCAAGGGGTCTAGGGAGACGATGGCTGTGGTTCGCTGAGATGGTCACGTTCGCGTCTAGCGTTCTGCGGCTACCGTCTCGTTGGCGGCACTATGTGCAGTGCGTAGCGCTAGATTTGGAGATCTTGACTCGCTTGGTCTTAAGGTGTGGGAAGTTCCGTGGTGCAATCTTTCATTGGAACAACAATTGTCTTGTCGCTTCACCCACATTTGCGCGCGCAATCGGAATGCACCTGATTCTTGACTATCGTGCGCTTCACCCACGAGTTGAACATCCGCTCGGCGCTCCGATGAACTGGGCTGATCTTCGTGAGATCCGGATGGCCGATGTAATCCTCGTGAATAGCCACCTGGCAAGCCGGACCTTCGTGAGTCAGGGAGTCTCTCTGGAGCGTGTCGTCGTGGTGCCGCTGGGCTTTGATCGAGCGGAGTGGACTGCGCTCCCACATGTCGCACGCGCAACGCGACGCGTGCTGTTTGTCGGCGCAATAGCTGGGCGCAAGGGACTCTTGGATCTTGTGGATGCCGCTTCCAGACTTCCAGACGACATTGAATGGGTGTTTGCGGGGCCATCTCCAGAACCAGAAGTGTCGACCGCCTTGAGGGCGGCCTTTCCGAGATGCCAGTTCTTAGGGCCACTCTCGAAGCGAGAGCTTGTGCAGCAGTACTCACAAGCGACTGTCCTCGTCTTGCCAAGCAGACAGGAGGCATTCGGGTTGGTAGTTCTCGAGGCCCTGGCCTGCGGCAGTCGCGTAGTGGTCAGCGATGGGTGCGGGGCATCCGCGATAGTCGCATCCAATCCGGACTTTGGTCGCGTCTTTCCGGCGGGTGACTCTGAGGAGCTGGGTAGGGCACTGGTCGAAGAGTGCGGTGCTCATGTGAACGTGTTGGGGCGTTCTGAAGCACTGAAATCCTGGACTTGGGACGGGTACGAGGACCGATTGCGCGACGCCTACGCCGAGATCCTCGAGGCCATGTGCCCTAGCCGCAACTGCCAGTCGGCAGAGTTCAGCGGTCATTGAAGGGGAAGAGTCCATCACCATCGGCCGCAGCGCTCATTTGTACCTGGAGCATGCCGCCTGCTCAGTGGACCTGCTCGAGCCCCGCTGATCCAACCTGCTTTGACGGCTCTACGTCCGCCTGGGCACCCAGGTCGTCGACGAAGTCCCCCGCCGGGTGCAGCAAGACACCCTGGGCCACCGAGGGTTCAAGGACGACCCGCTCTACCGGATCCGGGGGCCGCTGCGCCGCGGCGCCGAGCACCTCAACGACCGCCAGCTCGCCAAGCTCAACACCTGCCTGCACGCCGGCTGGCGACCCCACCTGGGCGGTCACCATCGCCTGGCACGCCTACCAGCGCCTGCGGGCGACCTACCAGGCGGCCGACCCCGCGCAGGGCGGACGACTCGCGGAGGAACTGATCGCGACGCTACCGATGTGCCCTGTCCCCGAGGTCGCACGTCTGGGCCGGACCCTGCGCGCCTGGCGGACACACGTCATGGCCCGGTTCGCCACTGACGAGGCCGGCGCCGGCCGCGTTTCCAACGGCGGCACCGAAGCCATCAACCTGCTCATCGAGAAGGTCCGCCGCCTCGCCCACGGCTTCCGCACCTTTGAGCACTACCGACTAGGGCGTGTCTTGTAGATCTTGACCTTGGGTTCGACCAGAGTGTCGGTCGTGAGCGATCGCGATGTGCTGACTGACGAGATGTGGGCTCGGCTGGAGCCGCTGCTGCCGGACCGGACGCCGCAACGTGGTGGTCGGTGGCGGGATCACCGTGAGGTTCTCGAGGCGATCATCTGGCGGTTCCGGACCGGGTCTCCGTGGCGGGATCTGCCCGAGGAGATGCCGCCGTGGGAGACGGTGTGGGGCCGGTTCGACCGCTGGTCGAAGGACGGCACGTGGGACCG